>CAYQKY010000097.1:0-28747 GCA_964418125.1 uncultured Phaeodactylibacter sp. | reverse complement strand
CACTACGCTGTTGCAGTTGTCCGTGGCTGTGACCGCAGCGATGTCAACCGCCGGGATCTCCGCCATGCACTCGATCGTTACCGGATCGGGACAGGTAGCAGATGGATTCGTTACATCATCAACTGCGATAAGTTGGGTGCAAAGGGTGAAATTGCCACAATCATCTTCCGCTCTATATGTCCTCGTAATGGTTTCCGGACAATTGGCATTATCTGAAACATCCTGAACAAATGTCACAGTAACATTCCCGCAATTGTCATCAACAACAACTGCAGATATATCAGGTGTCGGTATCCCGGCATCACATTCCACAGCCAAAGGTTCGGGACAGGTGGCTGTAGGCGGGGCCAGGTCATTTATCGTGATGGTTTGCGTACAGGTAGCCACATTATTGCAATCATCTGCAGCCTGATAAGTCCGGGTGATCACCTCCGGGCAACTCTGGCCATCCGAAACATCACCCAGGTGAGTTACAGAAACGAAGCAATTATCGGCAGCAGTAACAGCATTTGTATCTACCGGTGGCAAGTCAGCGGTACACTCGATCGTTACCGGATCAGGACAGGTGATGGTAGGCAATTCCACATCATTAAGCGTGATGATCACATCGCAGGTTGCAGTATTTCCACAATCATCGAATATTTCGTAGGTATGGGTGATCACTTCCGGGCAACTATTGCCATCGGAAATGGTGCTAACCAACGTAATATTGTTGTTGGACACATTACAAATAAAGCTGAAATCACCTCCTGCAGCCACGAATTGGTTGATATCAGGATAAGTTGTGGGGGTATCCTGAGGACAAATATCCTGAGTCGGGCAAACAGCCGAACAGACTACCACATCAATGGTCCAGTTCTGAATAATCGTCTGGCAGCCGAAGGAGCTGGTTGCCGTCAGAGAATAAGAGGTGGTTGTCGTCGGATTAAGGATAAAAATGTTTGGAGCGGATCCGATTGTAATCCCGGTTTGAGGAGACCAATCATAGGTATATCCCTCGGGCAGGACGATGGTATCTGTACTACCCAGGCAAATGGTGATGTTCTCTCCCAGCATCACCGGCGGCAATTCATAGATTTCCACCGGGACGTCAACATATTCCGTATTGCAATCCCCTCCCCCACTGTCGAGGTCGGTAACGACCAGGGAATAGGTCCCCGAAGCGGTTGGGGTATAATTGGGCGTAGTGGCCACCAAATTGCCCGTCCCGCCGGGGCCATCGTACCATTCATAACTGTAGTTAACGCCAGAAGGAGCAACGGTGCTGACCAGCGTTTGAATTTCATCGACGCAAAAGGAAGCGGGATTAGGGGTTACCGATACATCTACTTCGGGAATTACTTCTAGAACAATGGTCTCGCAAGCTTCGGAGGCAGTACCGCAAATCACAGAACCGGCATCACCGCAAATTTCATATTCGATGAATTGGGGGGCATTCTCATCCGGAGTGAACTGTAGTGCAGTACATCCTGGGGTACAGGTTAAATAAGAATCGTAAATTGCTCCAGATGGATTGATAGCTGTCCAGGTGATCGATCCAGCCACTACCCCTTCTACTGCGACTTCACCTGTACAATCTACCCTAGTGGATATTGCTCCGGGCAAAACGATACCCGAGGTCGATGTAACGCCATAAACATTTGTGTTGTTACCGGGTTCACATATTGTAAGGTTATAAACTCCACCACCTTCCAGGCAAATTCCCTCACCTACAATATATTCATCTCCACATTCAATCTCATAAAACTGAGATCCATTAGGATTAGCTCCTACCAGAATTGAAAAGGTTAATCCTACTGATTCTTCGTCAAGAATGATAGTAAAACGAACACATCTATCCGGCCATTCAGACTCACAGCACAAACCATCTCTAACAACCACAGGAGAAACCCAGGCACTATCCGGTGCTCCATCAAGGTCAACAATAAAGTATGGGGTATCGTCCGTACACAACGGACAATCATAATTTATGTCACAAGGATCCCTAATAGTGATTCTCTGTGTACACTCTATGAAATTCCCACAATCATCAGTTGCACGGTAGGTACGGTCTATATTCTCTGGGCACCCCCCCCCATTAAACAGAGGGCCGGGAGAAGAATCGCCAATATGTGTTATCGAAAAACTACCACAATTATCAGTAACCGTAACAGAACTGATATCTGGATTTGGCAAATCCCTCGGACAGTTTACAGTCACGTCAGGCGGGCAGGTAATAGTAGGCGGAGTTACATCATCAATCGTTATCGTTTGCGATACCGAAGCCGTATTCCCACAATCATCCGTATAAGTCCACGTCCGGGTAATGACCTCCGGGCAGGAGGCTCCGTTGCTAACGTCCGTCCCCGTTACCGTCCCGGACCCATCGCAATTGTCCGTCCAGGCCAGGCCAATCATCGGGGGGAGGCACTCCAGGGAAACATCCGCCGGCGGAGATGCCATAACCGGCGGGGTAGTATCTTCTATAGTTATGGTTTGGGAAACCGAACTCATATTCCCACAGTCATCGGTATATGACCAGGTGCGGGTAATGATCTCCGGGCAGGAACTGCCGTCACTCATATCTATACCGGTAACCACCCCTGCCCCATCGCAGTTGTCCGTCCAGGAAAGGTCTGTCATGGCCGGCAGGCCGGTTCTGCATTCTATGGTAACATCCGCCGGCGGAGGGTCAAAAACCGGAGCAGTAGTATCTTCAACTGTAATGGTTTGTTCACAGGAAGATACATTACCACATGCATCCGTCGCCGTCCATGTCCGTGTGATCACTTCAATACCCAGGCAAGCTCCAGGCGCTGTTGCATCGCTGAAGGTAATGCCCGGTGCTGTGTCGCAGTTGTCCGTAGCGGTAGCCTCGCCAGTGTCGGCAGGGGCGGTTGAGGCATCACATTGCACCGTTACATTCGCCGGGCAGGTGATGGCGGGCGATACTGTATCATCTATAGTAATGGTGTGCTGGCAGGTTGCTGTACTGGTAAAAGTTCCGCAATCCTCCGTTATCTGATAAACCCTCGTGACTGTTTCCGGGCAACTCCCGTTATCAGAATTCTCACTTAAAAGGGTAAAGCTGCTGGCATCAATAATGCAGGTATCCGAAGAAGCCGTCCCGTCGGCAGCCTCGAACGCCGCCAGGTCCGGATAAGGTGGTTGGGCGCTGATAGTACAGACAGTAGCCGAAGGCGGACAATTAAATGTAAGCGCCATTATACTTGCTTCCTCAGGCAGTTCTTCACTCTCCCCGAAGATGAGGGATTTGACGAAGCCTAAAACAAGAGACGCCAGGTTGGCCGGCCCGGAGAGGCGGGAAAAAGAAAAACCGGGCTTAGGGTTAGGCTGATCTTTCCCAACTGAGAGATTCTCTTTTGAAGAGCTTTTCCGGATCTCCTCAGAAGTAGCTTCTGGAATACTGAAGGCTTTTTCCTGATCACCGGAATTATCAAAGTCATCCGGCTTGCTTAATTCGTCAGTGATGTTTTGGGGAGAAGGAAAAGATTCTGTGGTAAGGTAAATATCGTACAGGGAGGAATACATTACCTGTCTCTTCTGGTCAGATAAGGGGAGACAAGTAAGCAGTAGTATGGAGTAAAGTAATGGCCTCATTCACTTGGGGTCAATTTACACAAACCGGATATTCCACCACAGCTACCTGATTTTCAAGCCGGTAGCTAAAAACCTATTTAGTCTGGTTAGAATATTTTGTAAGCGTCAGGCGAATCAGATCTGATGCACTGCTAAGGGGAATGATGTCGTATGAAAAGCTAAGTTAGCCTGTTTCCCCGCAAATTGAAATTTCAGGGTGAATTTTTTGCGTTAAATTTGTGCCTATATAAATAAATGCCATGAAAAGAAAACTGCTCTTTTTCAGCCTTACATTGTTGCTTTTAAAGGGGTATAGCCAGGCTTATTTTCAGGATGTGTCCCTCCAGGCCGGGATCAACAATACCGGAAAAAACTACGGAGTAGCCATTGGGGATTACAATAATGATGGAAGAGAAGATATTTATGTTTCCCGCCACATTCTGCCCAACCTCCTGTACCGGAATAACGGGGATGGAACATTTACCGATGTGGCAGGCCCGGCGGGAGTAGCGTTTGAGGGCACTACGACCTGCAGCGTTTGGGGCGATACAGATAATGACGGAGACCTGGACCTCTATCTCGGCAACCGCGATGAGGCCAACATTCTATACCGGAATAACGGGGATGGCACCTTCACCGATATCAGCGAAAGCGCCGGTGTAAATACCCTTTTCCGTACCAGGGCAGTTTTATTCGGTGACATCAACCAGGACGGTTTTATTGACCTGTATGTGGCCAACATGACTGCCCCCAATTATATGTTCCGTAACAACGGTGACAATACCTTTACTGACATTACCCTGGCTTCCAATACCCAGGACTATGGAATAGCCATGGGATCTCTTTTCTTCGATTATGACAATGACGGAGACCTGGACCTTTACCTCACCCATGACGCCAACCAACCCTACATTCTTTATCAGAATGACGGTACCGGGCGTTTTAGGGATGTATCAGAGGAGTCCAATACCAATTATGCCGGGCAAGGCATGGGCGTCGATGTCGGAGACATGAATAATGATGGCTTCCTGGATATTTATATCACCAATTTGTACGAGAATACCCTCTTTCTGAATAACGGCGACGGCACCTTCTCAAACCTGACGGCTTCCGCCGGGGTCGGTGACCTGGGAATGGGCTGGGGAACGATATGGCTGGATTGTGAAAATGACGGCCTGCAGGATATTTACGTCAGCAATGACAGTTACTTCTCTCCGTTCCCCAACCTGTTATACCGAAATAATGGAGATTACACTTTTCAGGCCATCAGCCACAGTTCTCCCTTATCCAGTATGTACGGCGGATACGGAGTCGCTTCTGCTGATTTTAACGCTGATGGGCGAGTTGACATTTTCCTTGCCAACAGCGGGAATGATGGCAACCAGCTTTTCACCAACCTCACCAACAATGCCAACAACTGGGTCAAAGTAAAACTGGAGGGCACACAAAGCAACCGGGCTGCCATAGGAGCCAGGGTGGAAATAGAGGCCGGAGGTAAAATAATGGTGGATGAAATCACTGCAGGTGCTTCCTACGCTTCTCACAACAGCTTCATCCTCCATTTTGGCCTGGGAACAGCAGAAGTGGCCGAGAGGTTAAAGATACGATGGCCCAACGGGTTGGTGGAAGAATATGAACAACTGGCAACGAACACCAGCTATCTGGTAACAGAAGGAGAAGGCCTGGTTGTAAACACCCCTGTGCTCTCCCCGCCCAAAACAGAACTTCAGGCCTGGCCCAACCCCTTCAGGGACAAGATAATGGCCAGCATCCGTTTAGAGGAAACTGGTTGGCTCCAACTGAGTATCCGGGACATCAATGGGCGGACAGTAGCCAAACTGGCGGAAGGGCTTTTTTCTGCCGGCAGCCATGCTTTCGAGTGGCTTCCTGAAGGTATCTACCCGGGCGTCTATTTCTGCAACCTGCAAACCAGGCGCGGCCATCAGGCCGTCAAGACAATTTTCCTTCCATAGCTACAAAATGACAAAATTAACAGCTGCCGGCCTCTGCTTACACTTAAAACCCTATACTTGCGTTATGTTTGCTGGAAAGTGTCGGAGCGCCTGATTTCTTTCCACTTCAAAATCAAACAGGTATTTCAAAAGCATGAAGAGACAATTACGCCTCCTTGGGGCCTTATGTATAATGATGGCCACTATTACCGCCCTCCAGGCACAGAAGTACAGCAATGAATTCCTCTCCATTGGAGTAGGCGCCCGTGCACAGGCTCTTGGCAATGCCGTTATCGCCAGCACTTCGGATGTAACCGCAGGAGTATGGAACCCGGCAGGCCTGGCCAACCTCAGTGAATCCGAAAGCTTCCAGGTCGGAGCCATGCACTCCGAGTGGTTTGCCGGAGTAGGAAAATTTGACTACCTGGGCATTACCCTGCCATTGTCCAACAAACAACGGCGCCTGGGCCTGTCTGTCATTCGCTTCGGTATCGATGAGATCCCCAATACCTTAAGCCTCTATGAAAGCGACGGCAGCATCAATTTCGATAACATCGTCGAGTTTTCCGCTGCTGATTACGCTGGCCTGCTCAGCTATGCTCAGGTGGTGAAAACGAAGAAAGGGCGCCTTCAACTTGGTGGAAACATCAAGGTAGTCCACCGGCGGATCGGCCCATTCGCCACTTCCTGGGGGTTCGGCATAGATGCCGGCCTGCAGTACCGCAACAATGGCTGGCAGTTCGGCATTCTCGCCAAAGACGTGACAACTACTTTCAACGCCTGGTCATTCAGCTTTACCGAAGCAGAAAAAGAAGTCCTGGAACTGACGGATAATGAGGTCCCTATCAACAGTGTGGAAATAACCAAACCACAACTAATCCTCGGGGCGGCAAGGCGTTTCGAACTGGGCACCGTAGGCCTCTTGCCCGAGCTGGACCTGATCGTCACCACCGATGGCCAACGCAATACCCTCATATCGGCCAGCCCTTTCAGTATTGACCCTGCTTTTGGGCTGGAGGCAGATTACAATCAATTCATTTTTCTGCGCGCCGGTATCAACCAGTTTCAACGCATCCGGGATTTTGACAACAGCGAAAACCTGCGCATGCGCCCCAGCCTGGGGGTAGGCCTGCGTATTTCCAGCCTGAAGATCGATTATGCCTTCACCGACCTGGGCAGTGAAGAAAACACCTTCTCTCATGTCATCTCCCTGATGCTGGAGATAAACCCTCGAAAAAAGGAATAACAAACGCCGGCCAGAGAAATTTTACAATTCAAAGTTGCCTTTTGATGGAAAACCACATTATTTTGTAGCTATCGATAGCAAATTTTGCTATCAGCCACCGTGCAAGTATCAAAAGTTTTGACTCTACATTTTTAACAAATTAGGGTTTGACTTGGTGTGACTAGGGCGGGCCTCAGTCCCGACGATAAATGTCGGGATTCTCTCTGGAGACAAGGGGATTACTGAACCACGCCGGCTGCCTTATACGTGTTCTTTTCGAGGGTCCAAAAACGTCCCTGATACTTGTGCGGTACTTTTCCGGAAAACAGAAAAGCCACCGCCCTGCTCCTGGTTTGTGCGTTGGCTTTTTCTGTTTTTCTTCGCCCTTTTTCCTCTCAAACCTTTACTTCCTAGCCTATAATAAATATCTTTACAGAATGAATGAGTATTTTTTTGTCTAGCAAATTGCTCAGTCCAGCCTGAAAGATCCCTCAGTCCAGCCTGAATTTGCTTTGCATAAAAATCTCAAATTACCACAATTTAAATTCTTAGTAATGAACATTTTCGTAGCAAAACTGAGTTACGACACTCATGAAGACACTTTGAGGGAAACCTTTGAAGAGTTTGGTGAAGTAAGCAGTGCCAAGATCATTATGGACAAATTTACAGGTAGGTCCAAAGGCTTTGGATTCGTTGAAATGCCCAACGATGATGAAGCACAGGCGGCTATTAACGAATTGAACGACTCAGAGCTCGATGGCAGGACTATTGTCGTGAAAAAGGCTCGTCCCAGGGAAGACAACCCCCGCAGAGGTGGCGGTGGCGGTGGCGGCGGTTACGGTGGCGGCGGCTACGGCGGCGGACGAGACAGAAGATACTAATTGATACTTCCTGATCAAGTAATGTAACGAAGCCCAGGTTGGCCCTGCCAACTGGGCTTCGTTCGTTAATGCAGGGCAGGGCCAACAGAGCATTATTGACAACTTATCCGCGTCACGGCTTTTTGGGAGCTGATGACATACCAGTCTCCATTCGGCTCCTCATAAAGATCATAGACGCTTTCTGCCGGCAGGTTCGGATCGGCTATGTTGAGAACATCGTCCAGGCTTAATTCGCCGCTTTTGGCCAGGTCGAACTCGTGTACCCCCCGGTTGGTCACGACAAGCAGCTTTTCCCCGGTAATAGCTGCATCCTGGACTGTACCCACCAGTAACTCCATTGCTTTTTCCGGCTCCTCTTCTCCAAGAGTATTTCCGATCAGGAAAAGGGAGGCCCATTCCCCGTTTTTGTAGTATAGAATTTCATAAAAAAGAACGCCTGCTTTAGTGACTACGGCCATGCCGTCTCTATAGTTCAGGAAATGGGTCTCGTCTTCAGCTGGATTGGCGCCTTCATGCCCCCAGAAATTGGAGTTTTCAGCGGAAATGCGCTGCGCCAGGTTGGGCCCGTCAAACTTCAGGAGGTGTCCGCTGCAATCAACGGCCCAGAGATAGCCTTGAAAATCGAAAAAAAGGTTGTCCAGAGAAACACACATTCCCGTTTGGTAATTATTAGTGTATTGGGCAGGCGTAAAGTCCACCGGGTCCAACTCATAAATGTGTTGCGGCTGGACACTCCCCTGGCCGAGTGGTGCAAAAAGCAACTTGCCATCCGGAGATAATATTAAGTCCCAGCAGCCCAGCTCGCTTTTCTGTGTAAAGTTCAATTCTTCATCCAACTCGTAGATGCCATCAGTTCCACAAATGAGCATCTTTTGATTATAGGGCAGAAACTTGTCGAAATCCAGGCCATTCCGTTCCAGGACAACTTCACCATTGAAGCCATTTATCACCAACAAGTCATCAAAGCCTCCATAGAGAAAATAATCGCCATAGCGGGCCATCTCATCGAAAAAAAGCGAGCTGCCGGAAGTAGTGAGTTCAACTGTTTCATAGGAGGAACAACCGAAAAGGCTTCGTTCTGTTTTAATCTGCTCCTGCGGAAGCATATCGTCCTCTTTATTGCAGGAAAAAAGTAAGGACAACAGAGATAAGGCAAAGAGAGTGCGTAGGTTGTTTTTCATCACATCGTTTTTTCCACATTAATTTATGGAAAAAACGATTCAACATGGACGGCCCCGGCTTCCCACCTCGCCGGAAAAGCCTGACAAAAAAATAACCAGTAGAGGCTTTAACACTTAACCGTTTATTTCTCAGGGGCGCCGGCCCGGGCTTTAACATTTTTACCTCACTGTTAAAAAAGTGTTAAACTCTGGCAGCCTCAATTGTTATTCTGGTGTGCTTTCAATCCGATCTCCTTCCCTTTTTCCAGCATAAACCGGTAGGCCGCCTCGTATTCATTTGGGATATCGCCATCCAGGATCGCTTCCCGAATAGCGTTTTTTATTACGCCCACCTTACGGGAGGGAGGAATATTGAATGTTTCCATGATGAGCTCCCCGGAAATGGGAGGCTGCCAGTTACGCAGGTGGTCCTTTTCTTCCACCTCTTTGAGGCGTTCGCGCACCATTTCGTAGTTTTCCAGGTAGCGGGCCACCTTTTTCGGGTTCTTGGAAGTGATGTCGGCCTCGCATAGCATCATCAGGTCGTCGATGTCATCGCCAGCCTCAAAAAGCAGGCGCCGGATAGCCGAGTCAGTGATGTTCTCCTTGGTGAGGCTGATGGGGCGTAAGTGCAGCCGGACGAGCTTTTGAACATACTTCATCTTATTATCCAGCGGGAGGCGCAGGTTTTTAAAAATGCGGGGCACCATAGCGGCGCCGAGGGCTTCATGGCCGTGGAAGGTCCATCCCTGTTCGGGGTGGAAGCGCTTGGTGGGCGGTTTGGCAATATCGTGCAACAGGGCGGCCCAGCGCAGCCATAGGTTATGGGTATTGCGGCTGAGGTTGTCCAGCACCTGCAGCGTGTGGTAAAAATTATCTTTGTGAGCCCGGCCGTTACGGACTTCCACGCCATGCAAATCTGCCAGCTCCGGGAAGGTCAGTTTCAGCAAACCTGTGTCGAACAGCAGTTTGAAGCCAACGGAAGGCTCATCGGCTTCGATGATCTTATTGAGCTCGGTAGTGATCCGTTCTTTGGAGATGATATTGATCCGGTTCCGGAACTTGCCGATGGCCCGGAAGGTTTCCGGGTCGATGGTAAACCCCAGCTGGGTAGCAAAACGTATGGCCCGCATCATGCGCAAAGGGTCGTCCGAAAAGGTCTTGCCCGGCTCAAGGGGTGTTTTGATCAGCTTGGATTCCAGGTGCTCCAATCCATCGAATGGGTCGATTATAGAGCCGTAATCTGCTTCGTTCAGGCTAACGGCCAGAGCATTGATGGTGAAATCACGGCGATGCTGGTCATCTTCCAGGGTTCCTTCTTCCACCACCGGCTTGCGGGAGTCAGAACGGTAAGACTCCCGCCTTGCACCAACGAATTCGACCTCCATATCCCGGTGTTTCAACATAGCTGTGCCGAATCGCTTATATACGGTTACTCGGGGGATGGGGCGCAGTTTGGCGGCCACATTCTGAGCCAGGCGAATACCGCTGCCCACGCAAACGATGTCCATATCCTTCGATGGGCGGGCCAGGAGGCGGTCCCGCACGTACCCGCCCACGACATACGCCGGATAGCCCAGTTCCTCTGCCGTCTGGCTGATGACCTCAAATATCTTTCGCTCGTGTGGCTCAATATTGAAAACCAAGACAATTGCTTTTAATGAACTACAGGGGCCTCGGCCTCGCTATATTGGGTTTCTATCTCTCGCAGGGTATCGAAGATGGCAGCCGGGACGTCCTCTGTTACCAGCTTTTTCCGGAATTCCTTTATTCCGGGATAGCCACGAAAATAACTGGTGTAATGGCGGCGCATCTCCAATACGCCCAGTTTTTCCCCCTTCCATTCCACGGAACGGCGCAGGTGCTGCATGGCAGCTTCCACCCTTTCGTGGACGGTAGGAGGCGGCAACAGTTCACCTGTTTTGAAGTAGTGCTTGATCTCCCGGAAAATCCAGGGATAACCGATGCTTGCCCGCCCGATCATGATGCCGTCCACGCCATAGCGTTCGCGGTATTCTTTTGCTTTTTGCGGGCTGTCAATATCGCCATTGCCGAAGATGGGGATGTGTATCCTCGGGTTATCTTTGATTTTTCCGATCAGCGTCCAGTCAGCTTCCCCCTTGTACATCTGCTTCCGGGTACGGCCGTGAATGGACAGGGCTTTGATGCCAACATCCTGCAGGCGCTCCGCCACTTCTTCAATATACTTTGTGTTTTCATCCCATCCCAGGCGGGTCTTTACCGTAACCGGCAAACTGGTTGATTTTACCACCGCTTCGGTAAGTTCGACCATCTTATCGATATCCTGCAAGATGCCGGCGCCGGCCATTTTGCAGACCACCTTCTTGACCGGGCAGCCGTAGTTGATATCTAGCACTTCCGGTTTCGCCTCTTCCACGATCTCCGCCGCCCGCATCATCGAGTCCATCTCGGCGCCAAAGATCTGAATGCCGATGGGCCGTTCATAGTCGTAAATGTCCAGTTTTTGCAGGCTCTTATCAGCATCACGGACGAGCCCCTCCACCGAGATAAACTCGGTATACATCATATCGCATCCCTGCTCCTTGCAAAGCGCCCGGAAAGGAGGGTCACTTACATCCTCCATTGGAGCCAGGAGCAACGGAAATTCGCCAACTTCTACATCTCCGATCTTTATCATCTGTCTGTATTTCTATGAACATGCAAAAATAAGGAAAAGCTGTACTTCACAAAACCAGGAATCCCCCAAACAGTTCCCTTGGCATTGATTTTGCAGATTTATCTTAAAAAGTATAGGCTCAGCAGGAAGAAAATTATAATTTTAGGGCCGCCGGGCCGCCCCGGCTCCCCCAAAACGAAACTATTAATACCAACAAAAATATTCATGATCACAGCTGTAATCCTCTGTTTCATCCTCGGGTATGCCGCTATTGTATTTGAGCATCCCCTGCGCCTGGATAAGACCGTGCCTGCCCTCATTATGGCAGCGCTTTGCTGGGCGTTGCTGGCCATCGGTTTCAATTTCGGGTGGTTATCCGTGATCGATACCCATGAAGAAGTATTCAGCATGTTTGCCGTCGACGGCCACGGGCATGATGCGGGCGGAGGGCATGGCGGGCCGCAGGAAGGATTTAACAATACCCTGCTTCACCACCTCGGTAAAACTGCAGAGATCCTGATCTTCCTCATCGGAGCTATGACTATCGTGGAGATCATCGACCTGCACCGGGGATTCGAAGTATTGAAAAACTATGTGCGCACCAGAAGTAAAAAGAAATTGCTGTGGATAGTCGGCGCTCTGGGCTTTGTTCTGTCAGCCATCATTGATAACCTGACCGCCACCATAGTGCTGGTCACCCTGTTACGGAAGCTGGTGACAAACAAAAATGAGCGCCTGTGGTTTGTTTCCATGATCGTCATTGCAGCCAATGCCGGCGGTGCGTGGTCTCCTATCGGAGACGTTACTACAACGATGCTCTGGATCGGTGAAAAAGTATCCGCACAAGGGCTGATCACATACCTGGTGCTGCCTTCAATCGTATGCTTTGCCATCCCTACTTTTATTGCAACCCTTTTACCCCAGTTCAAAGGAGAAATCTCCCTTGATGAAGATATGGGCGATGTGGAAGCCCAGAAACTCCTCAGCAGTACGGTGATGCTCTATCTTGGACTGGGAGCCATCGTATTTGTACCAGTCTTCAAGACCATTACCCACCTTCCACCCTACATAGGAATGATGCTCAGCTTAGGCGTAGTATGGCTTGTTTCCGAGTACATTCACCCGGAAGAAGACTTTTCAGAATCACGTCGCCACATGTATTCAGCTCACAAGGCCCTTTCCCGTATAGAAATGTCCAGTATTCTGTTTTTCCTGGGTATTCTTATGGCAGTAGCCGCTCTGGAAAGCCTGGTATTCGGTGCGGTAATGCATGAAGGCCAGGAAATACAGGTGGGTACGCTGCGTTATGTTGCAGAATGGCTGGATAAAGTCATCCCCAACCAGGATGTAGTTGTCATCCTGCTCGGTTTTGCCTCCGCTATCATTGATAATGTGCCGCTTGTGGCTGCCTCGATGGGTATGTATGACGTGCCGATAGATTCCAAACTCTGGCACTTTATTGCCTACGCGGCCGGTACCGGAGGAAGCATGCTGATCATCGGTTCTGCTGCCGGCGTTGCAGCGATGGGGATGGAACGCATCGATTTTATCTGGTACCTGCGAAAGATAGCATGGCTCGCCTTTATCGGCTTTATAAGTGGCGCAATAGCCTTTCTGATACTTGTACCTCTGCTTTTCTAAGGATCTTTAACCCGCCGAAAACAACAAAAGCCGCAGTGAATTCACTGTGGCTTTTGTTGTTTATTTTTAATGTTCTCTTAAATTTGCGGCGCTATGCAACCTTGGGCCCTCCAACAGCGATTTATAGTTAGGACCATAACAAAAATATAAATGTACCGTATCTTCAAAACCAGCTTCGCTTTGCTTTTATTTCTCGGCGCCTGCGCCTGCTCTCCGGTAGATAAAGGGCTGATAGAAGGAACCTGGAAGGGAGTAGCTGTCGTTGAGGAAGGCTCTCCTTTAAACGACGTAGACCCCAGTGTGATAGAGCTGTCGTTCAGGGAAAAAGGTTATGCTTATTCCAGCACCTTAGGTTACAAAGAGGCCGGCACTTATTATATCGACTCTAAATATTTATACACGACCGACACCATCAACCAGGCTTCATCCGAAAAGGCAGTAGAGATCATTAAGCTGGCCCCTGACTCGCTTATCCTCAAAATGAATGACAGTGGCAGGGAGCGGCTGCTGATGATGGAAAAAGTCAGGGAGGAGCGGTAAAAATAAAGTGTCGATTACCCCATCAGAACATGCCCGTCGCGCCGGTGGTCGCCGGCAACCGTCCATTCTTCACCCTTCCTGGCCACTGCATTGACCCCTCCGAAAAACATCGATTTCCGTTTCCAATACAAAGTTGGGACACCGAGATCCTCTGTTTCCGGTTTTTCCTGAAAACCAGGTTCCAGGTTAAGTGTATTGAGCCCCAGGTGAAGCCTGGGCGCTTCAACCGCTGCTTCGGCAGCAAGGCCGTACGCTTCCAACAGGCATACTACCTGGCTTATCGCAGAAGCAATCCGGCCGGCGCCCCCGCTGCCCAGGACACCGGCCAGCCGTTTTTCCTGATCCAGCAAAAGTGTAGGCGCCATCATGGAAGGCAAGCGGGTTCGGGGCCCCCAGGAATCGAAACCACCCGGCAAAAGCGCCGCTTCTCCCAGCATATTGTTAAGCTGAATATCTGTATTTTCAATAAAATATCCACATCCTTCTCCGTTGGAGGCTGTCAACCCAACTGCATTGCCGTCTTTATCGACTATACTGAGATGAGTGGTACTTCCCATGCGGCGGGCTAACTTATTCGCCAAAGATTCCTGCAAAGCCCCCTCCCTGCCCAAAAGCCTCCAGGATTCCCGCTGTGCTTTCAGCCACGCCTTGATGTATTTCCGGGAAAAAAGTTCGGGTATGTCTTTTTTTTCAGGTAAGCAGAGCAACAGATGTGCAATAGCAGTCCCTCCCAGGCTGGGTAACGGATTGGTCAGGGTTGTTCCTCCGCCAAAAGGAATGGCCAGAGGTTCCCTGGTTTCGGCCCGATATTTACGGAGGTCCTCCATCCCCAGGCGCCCGCCCCCTGCTTCATAATCGCGGGCAACCTTCCGGGCAACCTCCCCCCGATAGAAGGCTTTTTCTCCTTCACGGGACAGGTAATCCAGAAAATCCGCCATCCCGGGCATCTTCAGCCGCTCTCCTACCCTGATAAGCGCCCCTGCGGGAAAATATATTTCCCGGCCTCGTTTACTCAGCTTGAGTATCGGCTCTAACAAGCTGAATAAATATCGTTGGAAGCGATTGACAATCACGCCCTCTTTTGCAAGTTGTATTGCGGGTTGCGCCAGTTCTGCAATAGGTATTTTCCCATACCTGCCGTGCAGGGAAAACACACAGGCTACTGCGCCCGGAACGGCAGTAGACCCAAGCCCAACATGAAAGGGCTCCACAGTATCTCCAAAATCCACTTCAATGGGAAAGAAGTCTGCCCTGTCGGCAGGAGTTTTTCTTGCCGGGGTTTGACAAAAACCGTCGAACACCAGCGCCTTCTGCTGCCCGGCAGAATAATAATGAGCGAAAGCCCCTCCTCCGGCACTGGACATGCAGGGCTCGGCTACCCAGGAGGCGAAAAATGCCGCTGTGGCTGCATCGGCGGCATTGCCGCCGGCGAGGAGGATGTCTCCTGCAACCCTGGTAGTTTCTTCGTGCCCGGAAGCAATAACAAAATTCATCAGTTTAATCCTTTGACATTCACATTCAGCCGCCCGCTCAGGGCCAGGCTGACAACGATGGATTCGGGAGACAAATAAGCATTCTGAATGGCAAGGCCTTTCAACTCTCCTTTCAAAATAATATCTTCGGTAATTTTGTATTCTTCTAGCTGTTCCTCAAACTGGGCCTTCATTTCCTGCAGGTTGTAATCCAACAGGAAATTCATATTTTCTTCGATCTTATTTTTCATGGTGCTTTTCAGAAGCCATCCGGCAGACTTGAGCAAAAAATTTCTGGTGCTCAGCTCGTAATCCAGGCTTTCGATCTCGATGGTATTTTTCCGGGCATTGTAAAAAGGCTTGCCAACCAAATAAATGCTCCCGTTATAACTACCGCTCATCACCGTATTCACAATGATCTTATTGCCTTGTCCGTATAGCTCGATGTCTTCTACCCTGACAGACCGTTTCCCCTGGGAGAAGGTTTCTCCCAGCAATTGTTCCTTGGCAATGCGTTCGGCTTCTTCATAGGAAATAACTGTATTCACATAAATGGTGAAGTCATCTCCGGAATCCCGACGGGGCCGAAAGCCGGGCAAGGGAAGCGGCCTCATGTTTCCGGGAGGGCGGCCGATATTGACCTGTGGCTTCGTCTCAACGAATATGATCCCCCTTATCCTGTCGCCCTTCATTTCGAGGGGCGTCATGCCAATACCCTGGGGGTTTACCGTCAGCCAGGTATTATAGGCCTCAGACACCAGAACGGGCTCATACATCTTTACCCAGGCTTCATTTACCATCTCCCGAAAGCCGAATTGTTCCTGCACCAGTTCATCAATGCTCCTGGCCAGTGATGATTTGCTGTTTTCTATTACCAGGCCGGCAATGAAGCCGATCGGAAGGTTTACTACGCCCATTTTCAGTCGCGGTTTACGCAACCAGTCGTAGCGAATGACCTGTGTGGCAGTCTTGATGTTCCAGTCTTCGGTAATGCTGAAAGCGGTTTTAAAATCAATGGATAACTCCCCTTCCGCTTCCACTTTGCTGATACCAAGGTCGTATTGTATCCAAAGGGCTAGAGGCACTCTGTATTTGATGAGCTGGCTGTCAATTCCCAACCTTATATCCTGCCGCTTCTCTGCGCGTATTCGCATATTATCGCCATCGTGAAGGTCACGATCCTCGTAGACCACACCTTTGACCTGTCGGTTGAGCGAGCGTTCCATATCCCTGAGACTGACATCCACCGGAATATTGATCACCGACAACTTTTCTTCGAAAAGCCCTTCATACTGTTCTGCCGGCCGAACGGGAGGCTTTGTTTTACAGGAGGCCAGTAGCAGCACCGGGATTATGGCGGAAAAAATGAATTTTGTTTTCATCTTCTAATTGTTGTTGAACCAATAACCTGCGAAGTTAGCCAGCATGAGGCACGGAGTGAAGAAGAATGGTGTTTTTTTTGCCGCCGGCAGGAGCGAGCAACCCTTCAAAAGAAAGCGGTGTCCTTATTGTAAGTCCTTATTAATTGAAAGTGTTACCGATGGACGGGCGCCACCCGCCATGAGAAAAAACTAAAAAATGAAGTACTTTGCTATTTTCCTGGCCGCCATTCTTTATGGAAACCTGGCCACGGCCCAGGCCACAACACAAAAACGAGCTCCTCTGGAAAGAGCACCAGTAGTTTTCTCCGCAGAAAAAAAGTACCAGCCCTCCAGAGAAATGGCTTTCCTGGGTATTTATTCCGAGCAATTACCCGAAGAAAAGGCACGAAAACTGGGGTTTGACAACCTTTATGGCAGTTATGTGACACGGGTAGTAGAAAACAGCGCCGCCGAAAGAGCGGGCGTCCGGCCCCTTGACTATATCTATGGAGTCGATGAATACCGCACCGGCAAGGAACAAAACCTGACCCATATTATCCGCAAATACGAACCCGGCCAGCCGGCGACGCTGCACCTCTATCGGCGCGGAGAAAAGCGAACTCTCAAAGTCAACTTCGGAACCCGGATAGAAAGCAAAACCAGGGAAAGGGACAAATGCGAGGACCCCTTCCTGGGCATTTCGGCCACTGCTATGAAAGGCAATACCCCCGATGGTGTGACTGTCAAAATTATCGACAACTCAACAGCAAAAGCCATTGGCATGCAGGACGAAGACCACATCACCGCTATTAACGGTTACCGGATGCTGGACTGGAAAGATATCAGTACGGCAATCAACGCCATGAAGGTGGGGGAAAAGATAACCGTTGAGGTGATCCGGAATGGGAAGAATCAAAAAATGAGCGGGCCGATAAAGTCTTACTGCGAGACCAAACCGGAAAAAGCCATGGATATGGATCTGCAAATTGCGCCCCTGCCGGGAGAGTGGTTCGACCGCTATTTTAAAAAGGGAGAAGAGAAAACCATTGTCATCGTCGGCCCCAAAAAAACGGAAGTCGACATTCGAAAACTCAGTGCCGATGAAGCAGTAAAGCTGGAGCGGGAAAAAAAGATTGAATTGAAAGCCGGTAACGACCTGCCGGTGGAAAGCTTTTCCATCGAGCAGGCCGGCGACACCTTCGAAATGGAATTCACCCTGCCGGGCCGGGGAGAAACCAACATTCGCATCTACAATGAAGCCGGGCGGCTGATTTACCTCTATGACCTCGGCGAGTTCTCCGGGGAGTTCAGGGATGAGGTCAACTTATCGCAAAACGTAACGGGCAACTTCTATCTTGAGATCCGGCAGGGGAATAGGTCGTTAGCTCAAAAGATCACTTTATCTTCAAAATAGGCCGGAATAAATCAAAAACGTTTAACTTTCCAGAGTCAAGATTCCCTGGCGAAAGCCGAATAGTTGAAAAAAAAAGAACACTCCATGGAAAGGAACAAGACTCTGCTATTCCTGCTTCTGGCAGGAGGTTTTCTCTTTATACATCCCACAAATGCCCAGCGAACAGCAAAAGAAACTCCTCCGGCAAAAGTACAATACGAACAGCGCTTGTACGATGCCATCCAATGGCGAAATTTAGGCCCCTACCGGGGGGGGCGTTCCTGTGCGGTTACCGGCGTCCCGGGAAAACCCAACCTTTTTTACTTTGGCTCCACCGGAGGTGGGGTCTGGCGCACCAAAGACGGGGGGCAGAGCTGGGAAAACATCTCCGACGGCTTCTTCGGCGGTTCCATCGGCGCCGTTGCGGTTAGCGAATACGACCCAAATGTTATCTACGTGGGTGGTGGTGAAAAAACTGTACGCGGCAATGTATCGTTCGGGTATGGCGTATGGAAAAGCGTAGACGCCGGGAAGAGCTGGAAACAGGCCGGCCTTCAGCAATCCCGCCATATTTCCCGTATCCGGATACACCCCCGAAACCCGGACCTGGCCTATGCCGCCGTCATGGGCGACCTCTATAAGTCCAGCGAGGAGCGGGGAGTATACCGCACCAGAGACGGAGGCGCAACCTGGGAAAGAATTCTTTTCGCCAACGCCGACGCCGGCGCCGTTGACCTCCTCCTCGACCCCAATAACCCCCGGATCATATTCGCTTCCACCTGGCGGGTGCGCCGAACCCCCTACAGCCTGGAAAGCGGAGGCGAAGGCTCCACCCTTTGGAGAAGTACGGATGGGGGGGATACCTGGGAAGACCTCTCCGGAAAAGAAGGATTCCCACAAGGGCTCAAAGGCATTATCGGCGTAGCCGTTTCCCCCGCCAATTCCAATCGGGCCTGGGCCATTGTCGAGGCCAAAGACGGAGGGGTATTCCGCTCAGACGACGGCGGAGACAGCTGGGCCCGGCTCAACAGCGACCGTGCACTGCGGCAAAGAGCCTGGTACTACAGCCGCATTTACGCAGATACACAGGATGAGGAGGCCGTTTACGTCGTAAATGTCCGTTACCATAAATCTACCGACGGAGGCAAAACTTTTAAGCCCTACGTAGCTCCTCACGGCGACCACCATGACCTGTGGATCGCCCCGGAAGATAACCAGCGCATGATCATCGGCGACGACGGGGGCGCCCAGATATCCTTTGACGGAGGGGAGAACTGGAGTACGTATCACAACCAACCCACTGCACAATTCTACCGCGTTACAACCGATAACCACTTCCCCTACCGGATATACGCCGCCCAACAGGACAACTCCACCGTCCGCATCCTTCACCGCACCGAATCCAGCACCATATCCGAACGCCACTGGGAACCCACCGCCGGCGGAGAGAGTGCCCACATTGCGGTTGACCCCAAAGATGACGACATCGTTTACGGGGGCAGCTACGGAGGATTCCTGACCCGAAAAAACCACCGCACCGGTGAAAACCAGGCTATCAACGTCTGGCCGGACAATCCCATGGGTTACGGGGCCGAAGGGATGAAATACCGTTTTCAATGGAACTTTCCCATCTTCTTTTCTCCTCATCACCCGAACAAACTGTACGCCGCCTCCAACCACCTGCACGTGACCTACAACGGCGGCCGGAGCTGGGAATTGATCAGCCCGGACCTGACCCGAAACGACTCCACCAAACTCGGCCCTTCCGGCGGCCCCATCACCAAGGACAATACCGGGGTGGAGTACTACTGCACAATTTTTGCCGCTACCGAATCTCCCTACGAAGAAGGCCTGCTCTGGGTAGGGTCTGACGACGGGCTGGTCCACCTCTCCCGTGATAGCGGGAAAAACTGGGAAAACGTCACCCCCGCCCAGATGCCGGAATGGATGATGATCAATAGCGTAGAGCCCGACCCTTTCACCAAAGGAGGGGCTTATATAGCCGGGACCCGCTACAAACTGGGAGATTACCGCCCATACCTGTATAAGACAAAAGATTATGGCCGGAGCTGGCAGTTAATTACCGAAGGGATACCGGAAGAACACTTTACGAGAGTAGTGCGTGCCGACCCCCGGCGGGAAGGGCTGCTTTACGCCGGCACCGAAACGGGAATGTACGTTTCCTTTGACGATGGGGCAAGCTGGGAGGAATTCCAGCTCAACCTTCCCACTGTGCCCGTTACCGACCTGGCAGTCAAAAACAACAACCTCATCGCAGCTACTCAGGGCCGTGGCCTGTGGATAATCGACGACCTCACCCCGATGCACCAGCTCAACGACGCGGTAACAAACAGCGGCTTTTTCCTTTATCAACCCGCCGATGCATACCGTTTGGATGGAAGGCAGGATACCAGGGCCAAAAATGCCGGGACAAACCATCCGGGCGGGGTATTAACCTATTTTTACATCAGCAAAATGCCGGAGGATACCTCCACACTAATTACTCTGTCTTTCCTTGATGAAAGCGGCCAGCTGATCCGGGAATTCAGTAACCAGGCAAAGGACAAAGAGGATAAACTGAAAGTAGAACCCGGGGCGAACCTTTTCGTCTGGGACATGCATTACCCCAGGGCAAAGGAATTCGAAGGCATGGTCCTCTGGTGGGCGGGGCTGGACGGCCCCAAGGCGCCTCCCGGACAATACCGGGCGAGGCTGAAGGTGGGCGAAAAGCAAGTGGAACAAACCTTCAACCTATTGAAAGACCCCAGGTCTACCAGTACGGATGATGACCTTCAGGCACAATTCACCTTCATGCAGGAAGTCAACCGGAAGGTCTCCGAAGCCCACCAGGCCATCATCGACATAAGGGAGGTCCGCAAACAACTGGAACATTTCACCCGCCGATGGAAAGGTGATGAAGGTATAAAAGAACTGATGGCAAAAGCAGAAGCAATAGATTCTGTAATGTCTGAAGTGGAAAAAGAACTATATCAGACCAAAAATCAGAGCCGGCAGGATCCGCTAAATTATCCCATCAAACTGACCAATAAACTGGCGCACCTCAACTCCCTCGTAGGCACCGGCGATTTCCGCCCCACCGAGCAAGCCTATCAGGCCAAGCGGGAGCTCACCGAAATGATCGACGAACACCTGGCTGTATTTTATCGTTTGAAGGAAAAAGAGATCCCTGCATTCAACTCCATGGTGAAGAAAGCCGCAGTAGATGTTATTTTTCTTGAAGAAAGCGAAGAAAGCAGGTGAGTTTATTTTGGCGGCAGGCTATTAGACGGATGTTTAGACTGCCGCCAAAATAAATCGTAAAAATCTCTTCTCAAAACGGAACTTCCGGAAACATCTCTCCGTATTAATAGTTAAGAGTTCTGCAGCTTTCCCCTAAGCAGACTTCCCTGTTCTTCCCTGGAACAGAAGAAAAGAACAAGGCTGAAGCCTGTCCAAACGAATACGCGTATTTCATCAAGCCAACGAATACCCTCTTTTGAGTTTTATCAAAAATTTTTAGAGGGGGCCCTGTATCAAATTCGAACCTTCTACGTCAAAAACTACAGCAGCTGAAGATATTGGGGTTTCGGGTAGTATCTGCCCGCTACCCGGCAAAAGTCAATGAGTGCTTGTTTGGAGGTGGCGCTTTTGAAGCGAAAAATTCAGTTTTGGGGTTCTTGCGAAGGCATTTTTTAGCCTCATGTCAGCGCTATGGGGCTAAAAAATGGCAAAGTGAGGTTCCTGAAACTGGATATTGCAGCCAAAATGACCACCTCCAAACAAGCACTGAAAGGTATTTCCGGCGTTGCCCGTCCCATCGCGTGGCACGTCCCGGAAACCCGTACAAAATTTATCCCATGATCAAACAGGCGTACAATGAAGGACAGATGGATCAATTTCAAACTCCGATTTGCCGTAAGCTGGTATAATTTCTGGATCGACTATCCTGCTGCCGGATGGACGGTCAAAGGGGTCAAACTTTTGCTTGTTCTGGCTTTACTGGGGGGAAGTGCTTTTATTGCCGGCATTGCCGCCGGAGCATTCGGTAAACTCCCCACTGAAGAAGACCTTGCCGGAGTGACGCATTACGTTGCTTCCGAAGTTTATGCTTCCGACAGCACCCTTCTCGGCCGATATTATTTCGAGAACCGGAGTAACGTTAAGTATAAGGACATTTCTCCTCATTTCATCAATGCCCTCATTGCCACGGAAGATGCGCGCTTCTTTGAACACAACGGAATAGACTTTAGGGCCTGGTTCCGGGTATTTTTCAAAACAATACTGAGGGGTGAACGCTCTTCGGGAGGTGGAAGTACTATCAGCCAGCAACTGGCAAAGAACCTCTATCCACGGGAAGATTACGGTAAATATTCCCTGGTCATCAACAAGATCAAGGAAGTGTTCATCGCCATGCGCCTTGAAAAGTTGTACGACAAAGAGAAACTCCTGGAGTTATACCTGAATACGGTACCGTTCAGTGAAAACACGTTTGGGATCAAGGTCGCTGCCCAGCGCTTTTACAATACCAGCCCCTCCCGGCTCACGCCTTCACAGGCGGCGGTACTGGTCGCCATGCTGAAGGCCACCACCGTGTACAACCCGGTCACGCAACCTCAGAATGCACTGGCCAGGCGAAACCTGGTTCTCGGGCAAATGGCAAAATACGGATACCTTTCCCGCCGGCTGGCCGACTCACTGTCAAAAGAACCCCTGTCGCTGAACTACTTCCCCATTACCCACAACATAGGCCCGGCGCCCTATTTCCGGGAACACCTCCGGCTGGAGCTCAAAGAACTACTCAAAGAAAAACGCAAGCCCAACGGCATGGCCTACAATATCTATACCGATGGGCTCAAGATCTATACCAGTATCAATGCCAGGATGCAGGCCATTGCCGAAAATGTCGTAGCCGAACAGATGAAAAGCCTGCAGAAGGATTTCACAAATCATCTCAATGGCGCCGACCCCTGGGAAACGGAAGGGGTCCTGGAAATGGCAAAAAGGCATTCTGCCCGCTACAGAGGCCTCTTCAATGCCGGGCTCGACAGTACTGGTATCGACTCCGTTTTTCGCATCCCCGTGGAAATGGAAGTCTTCAGCTGGAAGGGAGGAAAGGAAAAGCGTAAGATGAGCCCTCTGGACTCCATAAAATATTACCTCGGCCTGCTCAACGCCGGCTTTCTTGCTCTCGACCCGAAAACCGGTGAAGTCATGGCATGGGTCGGCGGGATCAACCACGAGTTCTTTCAATATGACCACGTTCTGTCTACGCGTTCAGTAGGCTCTACCTTCAAGCCTATCGTCTATGCCGCCGCTCTGCAGAAGGGTATCCCTCCCTGCTCCTATTTCCCGAACCAACTCCGGGTATACCCGCAGTACGAATACTGGATGCCCAAGAACGCCACCAATGAATATGGAGGATATTACTCTCTGGAAGGAGGGCTGATCAACAGCGTCAATACCGTAACCGTTCAGCTGATGATGCAGGCCGGCCCCAAAAGCGTAGCCCGCCTGGCGCATGGCCTGGGCATCAGTTCCGAAATACCTGCCGTCCCGGCTATAGCGCTGGGAGCAGCCGATGTATCCCTTCGGGACATGGCAACTGTTTACAGCACTTTTGCCGCCCGGGGCGCCCGGCCCGAAGTTCACTATATCCGCCGCGTCGAATCCCCGGATGGGGCCGTACTCATCAATAATGAGTGGCAAAAAGATACCTGCAACTGGGAACGCCCCCTCTGGGAAGAGGAAGCCGATATGATGAACCAGATGCTGCAGGCAGTCATCGACCGTGGAACGGGCCGCCGCATCCGCTACCGCTATAATATGAAATACCCGTTAGCCGGCAAGACCGGTACCAGCCAGAACCACTCCGACGGATGGTTTATCGGCTATACGCCGCGGATCGTGGCGGGAGCCTGGGTAGGAGCCGAATCCCCGGCAGTACGCTTCCGGGACCTCCGGCTGGGGCAAGGGGCCAATACCAGCCTGCCCATCGTCGCCTTCTTCCTGCAGGAATTACTTGAGGAAGAAAAGCTGAAAGATTATGTAGATGCCCCCTTCCCCAGGCCTGGGGCTATGGCTGAGCAAATGCTCAGCTGTCCGCCGGTAGTGTGGCCCGGGCAGAAAGAACCGGCAGAAGGGGCCGAAAATGAGGAAGCCCCTGCCAAAACGGTAAGCAACGACGAAGCACCCGCCCCTTCTGAAGCCACCGCCAAACTCGATCAGTAATGAGCCTTTTCATTAAACTGAAGAAGCTGCAGGACAAGGCCTAGCCCTGCAGCCTTCTTTTTTCTCCTCCTTTTTTTTCTCCCTATCATACTACGGTCAAAATTTCCTCAAGCATCTTTCCTTTTTCTTTGTTTTTTTTAGAAAAAGGATTAACTTTCTTTTGCTTATCTGAATGAGAGGATTGTTATCCTTTGATTTCCTAATTAAATTTTTTCAGCTATGAATATTACATTCGAGGAGCTGCGGGCCATCAAGCACAAACTGCCCACCGGCAGTGTCCGCAGAATTGCCGAAGAATTGAACATCAATGAGCAAACCGTACGCAACTATTTTGGAGCCAACAAATTCGCTGATGGCGATATCGCCGACAAACATATCCAACCCGGCCCGCATGGCGGTATAGTCCACCTGGAAGATACCTCCATCCTGGAAGCAGCACAACGGATACTAGCTGAAACTGAAAAATCCGAGTTGCAGGAGGAAGAGAGCTGATGTAAGAAAATACGAAAAACGGGAAATGAACAGTTCATTTCCCGTTTTTCGTTTGTACCGGCCCTTTCCCCGCCTACATTTTTAAGTAAAAATCTCCTGCCAGCCGCACGTAATCTTCTGTCCATTCATTTCTGTTTTCGTTTTGAATCACGAGGCTGTCTTTTACCAAAGGCTTAACCTGCCGTTCAAATTGCATCAGCAGGCGTTCTACCGGTTTGTCTTTTTTGGGCATCACCTCTGTAACCTGAGTGCAGTAGAGGTTGTAATTCCTGGCCAGTTCCTGAAAGCGGAGGCCTTCAATATAGGGTAAAACAAGGCTGAAGCGCCCTTCTGAAGACAGCAGGTTGCGCACAGCAGAGAGTAGGTCCCCATGCGGAAGCTTTATGGTGTGGCGAACGCTGTTCCTGTCCTGGTTATGCGAAAAAGTCCCGCCGGAAAAAAACGGAGGGTTACTCACAATGAGCTGGTAACGGCCGGATGCTGAACGGGCATACTCCTGAATGGAAGTATGGAAAACTTTCAGGCGTTCACTCCAGGGAGATGCCTGCATGTTTTCTGTAGCTTGTTCGGCGGATGCGCCGTCGACTTCCACAGCATGGATCTCCGCCCGTTCTGCCCTTTGCGCCAGCATGATGGCAATGACGCCGCTACCTGTCCCTATATCCAGGATCTTTTCGGCGTTCTGCACATCAGCCCAGGCGCCCAGAAGGACGCCATCCGTCCCCACCTTCATCGTACAGCGGTCCTGATGGATGCTGAACTGCTTAAAGCGAAAAGGCTCGGCTTTTTTCTCTGGCATGGTCATAACTCAAGCAATAAATAGTTAGAGGGAGTAACTAGTATTTTACTCCCTCTATAAAGGCATGAAAGCCCGAATTGTTTTAATGCCTGGTATTTATAACTTTTATTGCTCTACGTCCCCCGAATTGCGGATCGTCACCTGCGGGTCATTGAACTGCGAAACGACAGCAGTCAGGGTAAACGGGCCCGTCGGGACGTTATCATTGGCAAAGGTAGCTTCATTACGGGTAAAGGTGATGATGGTCCCCGTGCCATCATCCAGCGTTTTCCCCCCCGCAAAGGTTCCTCCCTCTGTAAAGGATACATCGCTGATCTTCACCAGAGTGGATTCCCAGGCCTCCAGGTTGTCCAGGATCTCCTGAATGGTGGCCTCCCGCGGTACCGGCATCGCGCCGGGGCCAAAGCTAATGGCATTAGTATTAGGGACATTATTGACCTGTAGCAGGCCATTGAATTCCGATAGTTCCTGAACGGAGATGTTGATCTCTACCTCTTCTCCCAGGGCAAAACTATGGGTAGCGGAAAAGCGGATGACAATCCCGCCGCTTTCATCCTGCAAAACCATATTGCGGTCGTTCCAGTTGCCGTTGTCCTTATCGGAAATCACCACGCCCCGAACCTTCTTGGCAGCCGGCGCTGAAGAGGAACCGCTTTCGAAAAGATCGCGCACTTCGGCCAGCGTGATCAGCTGCGGGTCGCCGCCCGACCCGCCTCCACTGACGTCGTCCAGGTTCCGGATGACCAGTTGCGGGTCGTTGAACTGCGAGACGATAGCGGTCAGGGTAACGGCTCCTGCGGGCAGCGGGTCATCGGAGAAGCTGGCGGCACTGCGGGTAAACATATCGATCGAACCGGTGCCATCGCTTACCGTAGTGGCGCCGTTAAAGGTTGTGGAGCCGGTAATAGTGGCGTCGCTGATCTGCACCAGGGTCGACTCCCAGGCTTCCAGGTTGTTGAGCACCTCCTGAACGGTGGCTGCCCGTGGCGTGGGCAAAGTGGCAGCCCCGTTGGTTTTGGCTAACTCATTGGGAAGGCTGTTCACCTGCAGAAGGCCATTGAATTCGGAAAGTTCCTGTTCGGAAACGATCACGTCTACTTCCTCTCCAAGTGCGAAATTGTGTGCGCCCTGAAAACGGACCACGATACCCCCCGTAGCGTCCTGAATGACCATATTGCGGGTATCGATGTTACCGTTGTCTTTATCGGAAATGACCACGCCCCGGATCTTCTTGTCCGCCGGCCCTTCCGTACCTCCATCGTTGAAAATGCTCCGTACCTCCCCGATGGTGATCAGCTCTTCCTGGCCGGAGCCGCCGCTACAACGCGTGCCGTCCATCTGTATATCACTCAAATTCCGGATATACAACTGTTTGGTGGCCCCGAAGACATTGAAAACAGCAACGAGAGAGCCATTCCCCTCCGGAATGGTATCCCCGGCGAAATTGGCAAAACCACTACTCCGCAGCACTATGGTATTTCCATCGCAATCCTGGATGGTGCGGTTGAGCGTTTGCTGTCCGAACGGGTCGGAGAAAGTAAGGCCCACCTCGGAGAATGCGAACTCCACACCCTCCAGCTTGATCAGCGTACTGATATCCTGAGGCCCCAGGGAGCTGATGGTTCGCACCGCCGGCTCCGGCGTGCCGATAAGCATACCCCGGAAGATGCGCTGGTTGTGATCAACGATGTCGCCGAGTTGCTGCGAGCCTCCTTCAAGATAGGTATATCCTCCCAATTGGACTACGCCATTGTACTCGCCCAGGTACAGGCCCTGGCAATCAATGGCCAGTTCCCGCCCGATAGGGAAAAAGTTGTAATAATCCGTCAGGTTGATCAGCACCTCAATGCCGCCCGATTCATCCTGAAAAACAAAAGAGCGGTAGAAGTTTCCGGAACGGTCATCCGCCACCACCACCCCGCGGATGATGATCTCATCTTCAATTTTAGTAATCCTGCCCGGTACGTATAGCGCCTTGAGTTCGGATATAGTAGTATTGGCCTCCTTGTCCAGCGGAGTGCCGTCTGTCGGCGGTTCCTCAAATTCCTGGTCAACGCAGGAACTGAGCCCGGCGGCCAGCGTAAAAAAGAAGGCGAAATAGATGATTTTCTTGAGATCGAAGTTCATTATGGTTCAGTTTTTTTCTTCAGATAATGGTGATCGAAGGCTATTTTAAAAGCGCAGGCTTACGTTGACGAAGTAGTTCCTGCCGTACAGATAGTAATAACGTGGTATGAACACGGAGTCATCGCCCGCCCGTACGTCAAAGTCGAAGCGGAGCTGGTCGAAGCCGCCGGTGATGAAGTCCTGGTTGTCCAGGATGTTGTTCACCCCGACGTTGAGGTACAGAAAGAGGTCCCCGAAACGGAAGGACTTTCCACCGAAGAAATCCATGGTAAAGGCGCCGTCCCCCTGCTCCTGTCCGATGATCCGTTCGTACTCCAGTGAGTTGGGCTCCACCCCAAGTACAGCCTCCCGGGTACGGGAAAGCGGGTTGTAGTCGATCCATACCCCGTCAAAGTAGTTGAAGTTGAGATAGGCAAACCAGTATCCCTTGGGGCGGTACTGCAGGCCCAGGGTGTAGGCATTCTGCGGCCGGCCGGGCAGGCGGATATTTTCGGCATATACCTCAAAGCCGGTGGCATCGGCGTCGAAGGCGTCGGAATTGTCCTCGTACAGGTAGCCGGTGCCGGTGGAATTGAAGATGTACTGACCCAGGGCCGCTACCGCGCTGGCGCTCAGGCTGGGCGTCACTTTGGCTTCCACGGCCAGCTCGGCGCCCAGGTGGCGCTGGTTCAGGCCGGTGATCACAAAGGCGCCGAAGGAACGGCTGAGGTCGTTGTAGAACTGTATGAGGTCGATGCGGTTCTCGAACTGGGTGTAGTAGGCGCTCGCCCGTGCTTTCACGTTCGGAGAGCGCAGCAGGTAGCCGGCCTCACCGCCGTAGATCGTCTCGCTGTCCAGCCCCGGCGCCACCTGGTCGCGGGTGCGGGGGGAGACGAAAGCGTTGCGAGCGAAGGGCGCGCGCGTCATAAAGGCGGCGTTGGCAAAGAAATAGTTCCGCCCGTCCAGCTTGTAAGTGGCGCCACCCTTGATGCCTATATTGGTGAATTTTTCCTTTTCGGACTCGCCGAACGAGCTGTCGGGGAAGCGCCCGGTGCGGTACTTTCCGGTGCGCCAGAACTGGGAATGGGAAGCGCTGCCCGCCAGGAAGAGGTCGACTTTGGGAAGCGATATTTCGCCCTGCATCCACAGTTCTCCCTTGCGTACGTCGATGTCGTAATTGTAACCGAATACATCACCCTCAAAGACGATCTCGCTGGGGTTGTTGAGGTCGTTCTGCTGTATGTCGAAATCATCTGAGAAATCCCGAACAGCGAAGGGGT
>CAYQKY010000096.1:0-28748 GCA_964418125.1 uncultured Phaeodactylibacter sp. | reverse complement strand
GATGATATTCAATAAATTGTAACGATTGTTTTTTCCTTAACGCAACACTAGTGTCTCAAAGAGACTGATGGCTTTGCTTTGTTCAGCAAAGTCAAAGGTGCCTCGTTTAACCTGTAGATCATTCCTGTATTTTGATGAGCGAAGACTTGAAATAATACTGCCTTCGAAGATATTAAAAAACTGCATAGCCAGCCGTTCTTTGGAACCAGAGCTTACAAGTGAATTACGGTAATAATTGAATACTTCCCGGCCTTCACTGTATACTGCGGCAGCTTGAATTTGATCTGTTTTTTCATATATCAAACCGATGCCATTGAGAGTTAAAAGCAATAGTTCAGGTGATAAGGCTGGAGGGAGTGAATCTTTATCATATGCATTTGCTTTTAATGCTAAATTAAGAACTTGTTTAAATATTGCTTTTGGATGCAGTTGGGAGCAAATTTTGTTCTGGGGGAGGCATTTTTTGCAATCGGATGCGGGCAATCCGACGAAAAAAATAACGAAGGCCAGGACAAAATTTGCCACAACTGCGCCGAAGTGTAATATTTAAACAAGTTCTAAAATAAGCTAATGCCTCTTTGTATTCTTTTTTAAAATAATAGCAGTTGCCAATGTTGAAATTTGCAGATGCCACCTCATAGCATTTTGACCCTAAAATTTCATGGTAAATCGGTAATGATTTTTTAAAATATGCAATCGCCTCGTTATACTCCCCTTTTTCGAAAGCGCATCCACCCAAGTTGATATATACGTTTGCAACTTCTGTGTGTATTGTATCTAAAGCATCAATTCGGATTTCCAAAGCTTTATTATAAAAAATCATTGCTCGGTTGTATTTTTTTTGCTTGTAATAGCAATTACCTAAACCCAAATAAGAAGTAGCAACATAATGGCTTTTTGCGCCATAGAAGACTGAGTCGATAGTTAAAGATTTTTTAAAAAACTCAATTGCCTTATCAATATCACCTTTAATTATATAACAATTGCCTAAATTTATATAAGACACCCCTATTTCAGGGTGAGTCTCTTCATAAATTTTAAACTTAATAGCTAAAGCCTTTTGATGCACTTCAATCGCCCGGTCATAATCTCCCTGAAGCCTGAGAATTGAGCCCAAATTGTTATATGATTTCGCTACGTCAGGATTTTCCACTCCAAGTATTTTTATCCGAATTGCCAATGATTTTTCAAATAAATCGCGGGTTTTATCGTAATTACTCTTTTGATAAAAGCAAATTCCTAAATTGACATAGGAATTTGCTACTTCGATGTGCTCCTCGCCCAATAACTTCATCCTGATTGCTAAGGAATTGCTATGAGCTTCAATCGCTTGATCATAGTCACTCTGAAAATAAAAGCAAAGCCCTATATTATTATATGACATCGCTAAGTTTAGGCTTTCTTGTTTAAGAACATTTTTTCGAATTGCAATAGCCTCTTGATAAAACAGAATGGCAGAATCTAAGAAAGACAGGCTTTGATATAAAAACCCTTTCCCATGCATAACACTGGCATATTCCTCACTATTTCTCCCCATTGTTAATAAATAAATCCTACCCACTGTATCTAATTTAGCAAGTAGTTTTTTTTCCTGCCCACTCTGGGTATTAGAAAAATACTCCTCCATTAACTTTCTTGCTAATACTGTATCTCTTGTCCAATCAGGCACCGTATCCTGAAAATCCTCCATTTCCTTCGTTACCTTTGCAAACAGCATTCCTGGGAACAACCACAAATCATTAAACTCTGCGGCCAACGCCTTGAAACGCTCCATCATTTCGCCCTTCATCTTGGGATTTTTTAAAGCCATGTCTAGCTCTGCTTCAAAATTCTTGCGGTATTTTTCACCGCCTGTTAGGTACGCCAGGAGTAGGTACCAATGTCCTTTTTCCTGCCAGTCGGATATGAGTGAGTGCTCTTTCAAATTCTTGAAAACGACAATAGCACTGTCCGGCTGATTGTTTTGCAGGTATGCCATGCCCATCTTGGCGTAAGCGGAAGAGCGCCCCTGTATATCTTTTACCTGCTTGTAAAGGGCAATGGCTTGCTTCCAATTCTGTTCATCGAAGGCCTCTCCAGCAAGCGATAATGTATCCTTGGTTTCCCCGCTTTTTGTATTGGCTGATTTGAAATCCTCAGTGAAGTGATCGGCTAAATGGTCAGTTGCCAATGCCAGCAGACGTGAAGATTGTAATGGAGTAGAAGGTTTCTCTGGCTCCCTATTTTCTGAATTTTTTCCTATTTCTTCGGGCTTTTTTGGCTCGCTGGTCGGCTGACTTTTTAAACTCGGTTCAGTATTGGCAATAGGAGATGACGACTTTTCGATTCGAAGTTGGTAATTGCCTGCCCCATTGTTCGGCTTTCCCGAAATATGGAGAACAAATTTTCCGGAAGACGGCAAAGTAGCGTTGGTAAGTGTGAGCGTGTCATTGGCTTCTTGAGCAGATGAAGAGATCAATTTCCCAGTAGAATCGTAAAGCTTTAAGGTAGGATTAAGATATTCACTTTGCACAAAGATGAATACAGTATCGCCCAAAGCGCCATCGAACGAAAAAGCGTGTATCTCTCCTGGCTTGTTGATGGTGCCGGTTTTGACTTCGCCATAAGCCAAAGCAATAGGCTTAAGCCTAGGTTGAGTATAAAAATACCATATTGCTGCCGCAGTAATCAACAGAAGTGCAAAAGTTATCCACCAGCCATTTTTGATTCGCAAAGGTTTTGCAGGTTCCTCTACCTGATGTTTCGGAGGCGATTCCACTTGTGCTTGTTCCAAATAATTGTCACCTTCCGCTTTCAGCATATCCCGAAAAGCCGCCTTGTAAGCGTCTAGTTTAGAGCTGGCGGCAACGGCTTTTCCGGCTTCGAAGGCGGCGAGAGCCCTTGCCTTCTGGAAACGGGTTAATTCTTGCCGCAGTTCCTCGTCTGTTTCGAGGTCTTTTTCTAACTGTACCTGTTCTTCCGGAGCTAATTCGCCTCGAAGGTACCTGCTGATAATTTCTGTCAGGTCTCTTTCTTTCATTTCTCATCTAATTTATGCTTGGTACAATTGTCAATTTGCCGGGTGAGGTCAGAAAGGCGCCTGCGCACGTTTTCATAAGTCAGGCCCAGGCGAGCAGCAACTTCTTTTTGGGGAAGCAATTCGACACGTACCATTTGATAGATGGCTTGATTAATTAAAGATAATTCATTTAAGCACTCTTTCAATATCTGCAAATTTTCTTGTTCCTGTAACTTCTCGTAAGGGCTGGGGCTAGGTTCTATTGGGAGGGGGGAGATAGGGTTGTTACCTTTCTTATTGCGCATGTCTTTAGCAATTCTGTATGCAATAGTCCGGAAGAATGCGCCTGCTTTTCCTCGCTCTTCATATTGCCCTTTTTCCGTCAAAGCCAAAATGGTTCCAAATGCTTCAACAAATATGTCTGCCACGAGATCGTTTCTGTTGGATACATCCACTTGACCCCAAAATTTACTAACCAGCCAATAAATAAAATACAATTCTTCCTCCCAACTTTTTTGCATCTCTGCTCTTTTCCTATCGTCGAGCGGCATGAGCATATATTGCTTATTGGTGCCCACTACCCACATTTTTTCCAGGGCTTCCTTATAGCGGAGGAACTCCTGACTTAGACGAACCTGACTTAACGCCTCGACAAGAAGAATGGTGCGGCCATCCTTGAAGCGTGCTAATTCCCATACTAAATTTTTTTGGGAGACGAGCGCCTGTAAAAAATCTTTGCGCTCCTCAACATTCATTTCGCAGGTCATGAACCTGCGTACCCATTCAGCGAGATCGCTTTTCATGTGGTCATATTTTAGTCTGGTTTTATGACTTTTCTTCCTGCCAGATGCGCGCTGCCAATTGGTATAGTAGAATGCCAAAAGATTCTTTGGGTTCCACTAATTCTCCTGCCGCCTCGGATGCTCGCAGGGCAGCATAAGCTTCAATGAATACCTTGGAGGCCTGTTCCTCAGTACCTTTACTCTTTTTGACCATTTTGCGAATGACGTCAAAATGCTCGTTCCAAGCATTAACCATTTTTCGGAGTTCTTCATCATCGAAAGGAGGTAAGTTGAAGTCCATTCCGTTGTGTTTTGCCTTCCTAAAGATAACACTTCGGTAGAAATTCCCCTTATTATTCTCGTAATCAAAGTTATGCCAATTTCTTGGCGAGTGTGTCTAACCTAATATTCCTTTTATGTCCTTTTGGTCAACCAGAAAATGAGCCTGCTGAGACATTTTTCCCGTGAGTTTCCGGAACGCATACATTGGGAGCAATGTAAGGATCTAAAAAACAGGCGAAAAAAATTCTCCTTTCAACCTCACAGTGACAGCTTCATCTCCCTTATTCAATTGTAAGGCGCCTTGATTTTCATCTTTATTTCAATCATTACTGAAAACGAGACAACATGAAAAACGAACCTAACCAAACTACTTGCGATGTTTGTGGGATGCCTCTACAGTTTCCGGATACCGCTTGCCAGAAATGCAGTGGATTACAAGCTGTTGAAACAGAAGTCGCCTCCCCGGTTACATTGATTAACAAGAATGTGCCAATGCCCGGTGAAGTGAACGAACAGACCGAAACACCCGTCGAACCAGGCAAAATTTCGGTGCTTTTTCCGGATGGCACTAAAAAGACATACGATGATGCTCAAATGCTGAAAGAAGCTATAATTATCGGCGAAGTCGAAAAAGGCTATAAAGCCTGCCTCACCGGTGGCACTGGCGACTGGTTGAGTGTGGAGCAAGTCGCCGATAGCGTTTTTACCTTAAAAGCACTTTATAGCCCTCTGTGGGCGTATGTGGGCAAAGGGTTCGAGTACGGTGTCATAGCAGGCATCTGTCTAAAAGCCCTAGACACAACAGTCATGCTTTTTGTAGCAGATCCTTCAAGCAAATTAGGGCTCGGATTTCTCCTTGTGGTTGGTTCCCTTTTCGCGATCAGGTGGGTCAAATTCGCCCCTATACTTGCCATCTTCTTGTGTTTTCAAATGGGCATCCACGTGAATCTATTCATGACATTTCTTACAACAATGTTAGTTGGAGCGTTCTTCGGAGGACCTCTGGGGGCGCTGATTGGATCGATCGTCGGTCATTTCAGGAAAAATAGCTTACCCAAAGCCCCTGACCGCGAGCCAGAAGGGATGAGCCCTTACCTGTGGGGCATGCTCGTTCCCGCTCTGTTCCTTGGGGCGGCTGTCTCGTTGTACCTGTTCTGGCTCGTGCCAAAATTGGCCGAGTGGTTGGCTTCCTAATAATAATCTTGCAGTGGGGAGGGTAATCGTCCCTTCCTTCTGCGCTCCTTTCTAAATGCTTTTCTTTCCCTTGACTTGGCAAGGTTACCACCCGCAGGTGGGTGATAGCCTTGTACCTAAAGCTTTATTGCCATGCAAAACCAAGTTACCCCGCTGCTCCATCAGCGCCCCCCTATAAATCATCTCACTGATGCCATGCTTTTAAAGCAGTTCTATTCCAGCTCACGCGACCGGGCATTCCAATTGATGCTGAAAAAATATGACGCACAACAACTCGTTCTTCGCTACATGCTGCTCCGTGGTTTCAGTTTGCATGATGCAGAAGACCTATGCCAGGAGGTTTTGCTCACTTTTTTCCAAAACTTACAGGCGCAAAAATTTAGCCTTCAGCAAGAGGGTTGTCTGGTTCGATACCTCATTGGCGTTGCGCGTAACTATTGTCTTAAAGCCATGCGTAGGCGCGCAAGCGAGAAATACTCCATCATTCCATTGGATATAAATACGCATACCCTAAAAATAAGTGACCGAACAAACAGATATATCGAGGAAATCCCCTTTCAGGAGCAAGCACTTATGGCTTCCTTCCTACAAATGGACTTTCGAAGCCAGCGCCTCCTATGGGGGTATCATGTTCAAGGGGAGAGTTATCAGGCTCTGGCCCAGGAACTTGGACTGGCAAATTGGCGGGTCGCTTGTCAACAAACATACAGGAAACGAAAGGCGTTGCGGCTGGCAACGGAGCGGCAACTGACAGCAGGAAAGTGAACAGCGCCTTGAAAATTGATCCCAATGGTTGTCAGGTAAAACGCCATAGGCATCTCCAACCGAACATCAACCTATTCACCACTGCAAATTTGGGTACTCTTAATGAAAGTGGCCACATATTATGTTGACCGATTCTCTTGAATTGGGATATTAATAAACAAATGATTTTCTGGATCATCCTAAACCTTACACACCATGAAATACATCCTTTACTTATTCATCCTCCTGGTCTTTGCCGCGTGTAAAGAAGAAACCGTATGCGCACTCATTGAAAGATCAGGCATTGCCTATCTGAACGAGGAGGCGGAAGAACCCTTCACCGGCAAAGTCGAATGTTACTACGAAAATGGCGCCCTTCAACTCGAAGGTTTTTATCAGGAAGGACAACGTCACGGTCAATTTACAACCTGGCGTTCCGACGGTACCCGGGAAATCGTGGAACATTATGTCGCCGGGCAACTGGATGGAGAGAAACTTACCTGGTTCCCCAATGGAAAACCCGCAACAAAGGAATTCTATCAGGATGGTATCCCGGATCGTGAAAAGCACACCTGGTACCAATCCGGACAGAAAGCCACCGAGGAGTATTTGAAGGGAGGTATAATCAATGGCAGGTCGCTGGCATGGTACGAGAATGGCAATCCAAAGCACGAAAAGCAGTTCACTAATGGCAAGTTGGATGGTCCTTGCCTCACCTGGTATGAAGATGGAACCAATGCTACCCGTGAATTTTATGTCAATGGAGTTTGCGATGGGGAGCAGTTGGCGTGGCACCCCAATGGAAGGAAGCAACACCAGGCTTTCTTCCAAAACACTAAACGGTCTGGCACCTGGGTAGAATGGGACACTTCGGGCAAGATCAATTCAAAAACTATCTATTACTACGGGCGAACCCAAAAAGAAATCGAGGAGGCCTTCATAAATGTGATCCATCAAAAACAAAGCCAATACGTCGGGCAAAGTTGCGGCACTTGGGCGCATGAATGCTTTACGGACCTGGATTTCCAACGATTCAAAAGAGAAAATGCACCGGCAAGTATCCGACGCGGGTTAATCGATGATCCTTCTTTTGCTGCCTTAATCCTTTCTGTAAAACAGTTACCCACTAAGGCTTGGTCACGACTCCGGCAGAAAGGGCTGGCGACCTTTAAGCCTACCTGGGCGCAATTGGGGCGGATTAGCTGTGAGGGGCAAACTGACGCCGGTCAGGTTGCGGAAAAGATGGTGGCCAAAGCGGTTGTCCAAGTAGCTGATGAGATGTTCAAAAAGCCGGACAAGGTGCTGCTCGAACTTCAACCTGTGCTGTAATACCTTCCATAAATCCTGCTTGGCAGGATGCTTAAATTTTATTTTAATTTTTCTTGAACTAAAACCTTACCACTATGAAAAATGTGATCCTTAGCCTCATTTTCCTGGCTACAGTCTCATTAGATGTAGTTTCCTGCCAGACATCCGGTTGTCCTGGAACGGCTGGAGAACTGAAAAAAGAATTCATAAGTGTCATTGCCCGCTATCAAAAGAAGCATGTGAGGGAAAGCTACGGCGAGTGGGCAGGCCAGTGCTTCACCTGGATTGACCTGGATGCCTTCAACGCACAGGATGTTCCTGTTCAGGTTAAATCCAAACTGAAACAGGATGCTGCCTTTTCTCAACTGGCCAAATGCCTGGGCGAACTTTCTCCGGATGCCTGGGCAACCATTCGCGAGGAGGGTTTAAACCACTTCAAGCCCACCTGGGCAGAACAGGGAAAGGTCAGCCGGTCGGGGCAGACCGATGCCGGCCAAAGGGCCGAAAAAATGATCGCTGCGGCCGTTGTGGAGGCAGCGGAAGAATTGCTGCAACAGCCGGCGCAAGGATTTAAAGGTTTTCCCGATGATATCAGGTGGGTGGCTTATTCTCCAACCAATTTCAACCCCGGAACCGGCCTTCAGCCCGACACCGCTTCTATCTTAAAAGACCTGGAAATCCTTGCCCAGGCGGGCTTCACCGGGCTGGTAACTTATGGTTCTGACGGGCCCCTCGGGAAAGAACTTCCACGGCTGGCGGAGCAAATGGGCTTCCAAGGGCTCATCATGGGCATCTGGAATATTACCAGTGAGAAGGAAGCTCAGCAGGCAAAGGCCGCTGCCGGCTCGAAAATTGTCCTGGGGTATTGCGTAGGAAATGAGGGGTTGGGCTGGCGCTATAACCTGGAACAACTTTCTCAGTCGATCCATGCCCTGAAGTTGGCTACCGGCAAACCGGTGGCTACCACTGAGCAGCTTGAAGATTATGCCGATGCCGCTTTATTAAACCTGGGAGATTGGTTTTTCCCCAATGTCCACCCATACTGGAACGGGCAATATGATGCCGTTACAGCCGTAGAATGGACGAAGTCGGCCTATGAAAACCTCCGGAAGAAGACGGATAAACCTATCCTGTTCAAAGAGGTAGGATTCCCTACTGCCGGGCAGGATTCGCCGGCAATGTCGGAAGGCCTCCAGGAAGAATATTACATCCAACTGGCAGCTACCGACGTACCTTTTGTCTATTTCGAAGCCTTTGACCAGCCCTGGAAAAAACATCAGCCGGTGGAACCCTACTGGGGGTTGTTTAAACCGGACCGCTCCCCGAAAAGCCTGGCCCGCCGGATGATGGAGAGCCGCTGATTTTCTTAAAAAAAATCGCCTGAAAGATGTTGGCCTAACCTCTAAAACCTGCATTTATAAGTAAAGCGACTATTCCTGGATCGCATTCAACAGATCACCTCTCCCCATGAAAAAGGAACGGCCCATCGTATCGGAAGGAGCCTTTGCAGAAAACATTGTGATCGCTGGCAGCCGCTCCTTTTTCAAGCCTGGGGAGGATAAAATAATTCTGATTCATTCACTTTTAAAAAACAGCCACCTATGAAAAACCTACTGCTCTTATTGATCGCTTTGAGCATCGCCGGGATTGATGCCTTTGCTCAATCCGAACCCGGGGGAATGCCTGGCACTAACCAGGAGCCCGCCTCCGGCAATACTTACTTTGGCCTGGCCTGGGGTCCTGGTTGGTCCAAACAAAACATCAACTATGAAGATCTGTTCCCCCAGCCCTTTCAATACGCCAGGGCATTTTCATTCGGCCTTCAATATGGCTTTCCAATTTCTGAGGAATTGGACGGGCAAATTGAACTGTGCTTAACTCAACATGGCTACCGGTTAGAGGAAACGTTCTTCGATCTCGAAACCGGCATTGAAATAAATGCAAAAGCTGACGCCCGTATCCGGTACCTGGAGTTACCGCTACTCATTGCTTACCGCGTCCCAATAGGCAATGAGGGTTTTGAGGTGGCGGTCATCCCCGGCATCAGTTTGGGGTATGCCGTTTCAGGCAAGGTCGTAGCGTCTGGTAAAGGGGAAATCGGGCCCCGTAAGGTGTTCACCAAGATCACGGAGGAAGTAACTACTATCAAAGACGCTTCCTTTGCGGACCGCCTCGATGCCGCCCTCCTGCTGGGAGGACAGGCGGCTTATAACTTCCGGAACGGCGCCGCTTTTGTCGAGGCCCGCTACCATCTTGGGATGCTTAACCTGGAGCGCAATGCCGAAGTCATTATCAATCCTGAAGGTGACAAGGCCTTCAACCGCTCCTTTTTACTACGCCTGGGGTACCGGTTTGCCCTGTAAATAACTTCTCCCGGTTTTTATACATCAATCCTATAAAACCTATTGCCATGAATACTTCTTTACAAAAACACTTCATCTGGATGTGCCTAAGCCTGCTATCGGCGCTTTCCTCTGTGAGACCACGAGCCAGGCCGATCGGGTTTGGGGTAAATAATTGACAGCATTATCAATACAGCTTCCTAAGTAATTCCATTTTTGTAATAAACAAAAAACAATAGTCATGAAAAACATTGGATTTTTCACAGTAGTTTTATTGTTATCCGGATCAACAACTTTTGCTCAAAGCTCAATTATTAATGCTATTGAGGAAGAAAATTATCACCTAATTGAAAATTTAGTCACTCCGGACAATGTTAACAAAATCGACCCAAAATCATCAGGCACACCTCTTATTTTCGCATCAATTCAAGGTAATGAATCTATTGTTAATTTATTACTAGAAAAAGAGGCACAAGTGAATTTATGTGGAGCTGGTCCTATTTCTAATTTTTCTCCCCTTCACGCAGCTTGTTACGGTGGAAATATAGAAGTTGTAAAGGTGTTAATTGATCATGGCGCAGATATTAATAAGAAAGATGGAAATTCACTTCCTATTCATACTGCTGCTGAATTAGGATTCAAAGATATTGTTGAATATTTAAGAGAAAAAGGAGAATTTGAATCGGACATCCTAGTAATCCCCAATAAAAAAATTATGGGTATACAAGAATTACTAGAAGAGTTAGGCTTCTACATGGGCAAAATAAATGGCGTGCTTGATGAAGGAACACGAACTGCCATGAATAGATATAAGGAGAGGTATTCCTCATCATTATTACCTGGGAAAAGATTTAGTTTTTCTGAAGTGAAATACTTTGATTACATAAACACTTTAGTAGAAGTTTATGGCAATGAGAAAGATTGCGATATAAATTATGGCATGATTACAACGGAAAAAGGAATTTTCGGTTGTGTAATTACTTGTCCATCAAATAAAAGGAAATTTTATGATAATAATATGATTAGGGTGTTTTAGACAGAAAAATATTTCCGTGCACATTCCGTGCAAAAAAGTTCGAGTCCCCAACAACCCCTTGAACCCCAGTATTTTCCATTTTTGGGCACTGGTCCAAGTGGGACCACGAATTTCGATTCTCTACGGTGCGTAATTGTTCAATTACGCACTGTTTTGTAGTTTTTCGTGCATAACCCTTCTTCCCTTTCTTACCCGAGTTGCCTTTTTCATGATATTACCTTTCCCATGGGCAGGTATAGCCCCTCATGCGTGTAGAAACTTCCACCGGATTCAACCTGTTTTTTAGTGGGCATATAGTAATACATTCGACTTTTGAAAATTATAATGAACCATTAACGCAGGTAACAAATAACTGCCACATCACTTTTTCCGATTTTTAAGGGCAAATGACAGTAGAGTCCTCAGTGCTTGTTTGGAGGTAGCCATTTGGGCTGCAAAAGCCCGCTTTTGGAACCTCACTTCAGCTATTTTTGGGCCCGTAGCCCGGCTATACGCCAAAAAATGAGCTTCGCGAGAACCCAAAATCAGCCTTTTTCGCTACCAAAGCACCACCTCCAAACAAGCACTCAGGATGTAAATAGTTACGATAAAATTTAACAGAAAGATGAATAAACAATTACTCCTTGCCGCCTCCCTGATTTTGGGAGCTTCCACTTTAAATGCTCAAAACCCGCCTAAGGTAGTTGCCGGTAACATCGAGCGCATCGAAAATTTTGCCTCCCGATTCGTGGAACCGCGCCATATCGATATCTGGCTGCCGGAAAATTATGACGGCAAAAAGAAATTTTCCGTGCTGTATATGCACGATGGGCAAATGCTTTTCGACAGCACAACCACCTGGAATCATCAATCGTGGAATGTGGATGATGTGGTAACCCGGCTGATTGAAGAGGAGAAAATCCGGGATGTTGTCGTGGTGGGCGTCTGGAATTCGGGCAAACAACGCCACGCCGATTATTTTCCGCAAAAACCTTTCGAGAGCCTTACCCTTGTTGAAAAAGATACCGTTATCCGGCAGCTGCAGCAAGCCGGGCGCACAACGGAAATTTTTCAACCCAATTCCGACAATTATCTGAAATTTCTGGTGTCGGAACTCAAGCCGGTGATCGATAAAAAATACAGGGTTCATACCGGCCCGAGACATACGTTCATTGCAGGAAGCAGTATGGGCGGATTGATCTCGATGTATGCCATTTGTGAATACCCTTCTGTTTTTGGCGGCGCGGCATGCCTTTCCACCCATTGGCCGGGCACTTTTACGCTGGACAATAACCCTGTGCCCGATGCCTTTATAGGGTATTTGGAAAGCGATCTGCCCAGCCCGAAAAAACATAAAATATACTTCGACTGCGGCGACCAGTCGCTGGACGCCCTCTATCCTGCCATTCAACAAAAGGTGGATGAGGTAATGAAAGCCCACGGTTTCTCAGGGAAAAACTGGAAAACAGCCTATTTCGAGGGCAAAGGGCATAGTGAAAGGGCGTGGAGCGAGCGGCTGGATATTCCCCTGGGGTTTCTTCTGAAGAGGTAAGTTGAGGAGGAAGGCATTTTTGAGCTCCATAGTGGTGCTATGGGGCTAAAAAATGGCGAAGTGAGAGCCTGTCCCGACTTCCTGTCGGGATTCCAAAAGCGGACATTTGCCCGGGACTGGCCCGTATGGGCAGCCCTAAAGGCCACCTCCAAACAAGCTCTGAGAAAACCAATGGTGAGACGATTGATGCCATTATTGATAAACATGCCCACCTTGTTTAGCCGTTTGTTCCCTACCTTTATTGGTGCATTCATTTAAGAACTTGTTTAAATATTACACTTCGGCGCAGTTGTGGCAAATTTTGTCCTGGCCTTCGTTATTTTTTTCGTCGGATTGCCCGCATCCGATTGCAAAAAATGCCTCCCCCAGAACAAAATTTGCTCCCAACTGCATCCAAAAGCAATATTTAAACAAGTTCTAATAACCAGAATCCCCTTTATGATGAGCCCAACAATTAAGGCCGGTTGGCTGTTATTCGCATTCTGCCTGGTATTCGGAAACTTGAAGGCGCAGGAAATCACGAACAAGGGTATTAACATTAACGGCTTTTCCAAAAACTATTACAGCCTGCCCTTCATCGACCTCGACAAGGATGCCGGCCGGCAGGTAGTGGCCGACAAGGAAAAAGGGCAATACCTCGGGCATCCAACCACCGTATTGCTGGAAGATGGAAAAACGATCTATTGTGTTTATCCCAAAGGGCACGGCCGGGGGAGTATTGTCATGAAGCGGAGTGAGGACGGAGGATTGACCTGGAGTGAGCGGCTCCCTGCTCCCAAAAGCTGGGAGACTTCCCTCGAAGTGCCGACGCTCTACCCGGTGGAAGATGCGGCAGGAAACAAGCGAGTAATTATGTTCTCCGGCCTGTACCCGGCCCGGATGGCCGTTTCGGAAGACGGCTGCCGGAGCTGGACAGAGCTGAAGCCCGTGGGCGATTGGGGAGGTATTGTCGTCATGGCCGACCTTGTGCCGCTGAATACGGGCAAAGGGCATTATATGGCCGTATTTCACGATGACCAGCGGTTTATCTCTAAAGAAGGAAGGCCGGAAGGATGGGAAAAGCAGTCTGCCAATAACCTGGGGCTTATGACCCTGTATAAAACCTTTTCTTACGATGGAGGCCTGAGCTGGACTTACCCGCAGGAGATCTTTAAATCGAGGGTTATCCACCTTTGCGAACCCGGGCTTGTCCGCTCGCCGGATGGTAAGGAACTGGCCATGCTGCTCCGGGAAAACGCCCGCCGGATGAACTCCTATATCCTATTCTCCAGAGACGAAGGGAAATCCTGGACGGCGCCGCGGCAGCTGCCGAACGCCCTTACCGGCGACCGCCACCAGGCCATTTACACGCCCGATGGCCGCCTGCTCATCTCCTTCCGGGACAACCCGCCGGCTTACGGGCGTTTTGCCAGCCTGAAGAGGGAATGCAGTGATTGCGATGAAAAAATACTCTACGAACAGGCCGGCCCCATAAGCCCCACCGCGGGCGACTGGGTGGCCTGGGTGGGCGCCTACGAAGACCTCGTGGAGGGCAGAGAGGGCCAGTACCGCATCCGCCTGAAGGACAATACCCGCGGTTTTGACACCGCCTACCCCGCCCTGGAACTGCTGCCGGATGGCACTATTGTGGCCACCACGTACGGCCATTGGGACGAAGGCGAAGAGCCCTATATCCTGAGCGTGCGGTTCAAAATGGAAGAAATAGACGCCCTGGCGAAGTAGGTGGTGGCGGCCCTCACCCCGCCGCCTTCCGCAACACCCGCTTGCGCACTTTCCTGTACTTCTTCACCGACAGCTCATAATCCGTATAGCTGCGGAACAGCTTCTTCACCAGGCGATCGTGTGCCCCGGGCTTTTCCGCTTTCAGCCGGCGGAGCAACTCATAATCCTCGATCCCGATCCGGTGGGCTTCGAAACGGAGGGAGGACAATGGGCCATCCTTGCCGGGGTACACGATGTGCGTATCTCCTGCCGGCAGGAAGTTGTTGGGCGTAGCCGCCGGGGAGGGGTGGTGTACTACGCTCTGCGCAAACGGGTCGGCGTAGTACTGGTTCAGCCCCCAGTGCAGATAGCCGGAGGTGTTGTAGCGGGCAGCCCCCCAGCCGAAGTATACCTGCCGCAGGCGCTCCATGTCGAGAGTGCGGTTGAGCCAGGGGCCGCCGGGGATGAGGCAGGTATAGACCAGCACTTTCTCTTCCTGCTGTTCTCTGTTGCGGAAGAAGGCCTCGTTTTCCTGGAAATCGTTGATCAGGGGGCACCACAGGTCGATGGCGCCGGTAAGGCCGTCGCGGTCGTTGGTGGCCTCCATGATGGTGATCTCGGGGAAGATGGACTTCACCTGCTGTACTACCGCCTGGTAGCATTCGGCGTTGTTGGCAGTGGGCTCGTCGGCGATGTGTTGGAGCCAGCTTTCGGTGAGGTTGTACTTTTCGGCAAAGGCCTTGATCAGGCGCATGATCCCGGCAATATCCTTCTTTCCTTCCTCCGAGAAATAGCCGTTCCTGGTGAGGTGAACCACCAGTTCGGGGCTGCTCCAGTCGTCCTCCTCGCCCCGGTAGAGGAGGTGGGGCGACTCGAAGTAGCGGAAGCCATGCTGCCGGAAGACGTTGATGAACTGCAGCATTTTTTCTTCCTCCAGGGAGAACTGCTCGCCGTCCCACTTCAGCAATTCTCCCGGGATGGTGATGCTGTTCTGCCGGCCGTGGGCCATCAGGCGGGCGTATTGATCCAGCACCTCGTACCAGGCGGGCGACCAGCGCTCTACATCGTGCTGCTCCTCCATGCGATTGAGATTGAACCAGTTGGTGTAGAAAAAGTTGCTTTCGGACAGCGCCGGCAGGCGGCAGTCGAAGTAGCGGGCGGTAAAGGCGCCCTCCAGTTGCTCCCCTTCGCCACTTACGGTGATCTTTATCCGGTATTTGCCGGGCGCCGGGAAGCGGCCCGCCGGCACCTGCAGCCGGAAGGCCTGGTAGGGGTGCTGTATCTGGTATTGGGCCTCGCTCAGCGGCTCGATCGCCTCGTATATGCGGAAGGGCGCCCGCCGGATGACGTAGGGGTTGGCCTTATTGATGAATTGTTCCGTGCGGCTGTCCAGGCCGGTGTTCTGCTCTACCGGCACGTCCAGGAGGACGGACCAGGAGTCCGGCGGCAGCTCCTTCCCATCCAGCCTGGCGGAGAGGGAAACGGTGGTTCCCACCGGGAAAGCTACCATTATGGCCACTTCCGCCTCCGTGCCGAGAGGGAAATCGGCAGTATATTTGTCGCTATATTTCTGAACAGTATTGGTATCGGGATAGATGGGCTCCAGCGGATCTGCCAGCCAGATCCCGGGCTGGCCGTATCCGCCTTGTAACAGGAACAGCAACAAAAGAAGATGCAAAACGTGGTTTCTTACTTTCATATGTTTTTCGTTTGTTTATAGATTGGCAACCCCTGAAAACGCAGAGGGAACCCTTACCCACCGGGCAATATAACACTCAACACAGAAACTATCCAACAATTTCAAAACTCAGTAGCCCCTCTTCATTCATTCCTTCCATCCCCGTCTTTGCCATAGGCTCTTACGGGTAAAATTCCTTCATTTTTACCCGTCCGTAGCCTTGGCCAAGGCGGGCCCTCATCCCCCCCCTCAACCATCCCCCACCTCCCGGCGTTTTCAATTGCTGTGCAAACCCTCAACCCTATCATGCAAAAAAGCAAAGTAACCCTCCGCCAGACCTTTCAGGCCTTCGTCTGGCCCCGGCGGGGCCTCATCCTGCTCGGCCTCGTGCTCATCGTCATCAGCCGCCTGGCGGGGCTGGTGCTGCCGGGCGCCAGCAAATACCTGATCGACAACGTGATCGTCGAGAAGGATCTGCAGATGCTGAAAGTGCTGCTGGCGGTAGTTGCCGGCGCCATCATCGTCCAGGCAGTTACCTCCTTCTGGCTGACCCAACTGCTGAGCGTAGAGGCCCAGCGGCTCATCTCCAAGCTGCGGGCGCAGGTGCAGAAGAAGATCCTCTCCCTGCCGATCAGCTATTTCGACAACAACAAATCGGGCGCGCTGGTGTCCCGTATCATGACCGATGTGGAAGGCGTGCGCAACCTGGTGGGCACCGGGCTGGTCCAACTGGTAGGCGGCACGCTCACCTCTGTGGCCTCCCTGATCCTGTTGATCCGCATCAGCCCTATGATGACGCTCTACGTGCTGGCGCCGGTCTCCATCTTCGCTTTCATCGCCTTGAAGGCTTTCGGCTATATCCGGCCCATTTTCCGGGAGCGGGGCGTACTGAATGCGCAGGTCACCGGGCGGTTGGTGGAAACGCTCAATGGAGTCCGGGTCATCAAAGGCTTCAATGCCGAGCAGCAGGAAAATGAAACCTTCGAGCAGGGTGTGGAAATGCTGTTCCAGAACGTCAAAAAGAGCCTTACCTCCACTTCTCTGATGACGAGTTCCGCCACCTTCCTGCTGGGCATGGCCAGCGCCGGCATCATGGGCATCGGCGGCTACCAGATCATTCAGGGGAATATGACGTTCGGCGATTTTCTGGCCTTCACGCTCTACCTCGGTTTTATGATCGCGCCCATCGTGCAGATGAGCAACATCGGCAGCCAGCTGACCGAGGCCTTCGCCGGCCTCGACCGCACCGAAGAGATCATGAATTTGGACCCGGAGGACGATCCTTCCTTGCGGACGGTGCAGCTGCAGGCCGTCGAAGGAAATATCCGTTTTGAAAAAGTATCTTTTGCCTACATCGAAGGTAAGGAGGTGGTGCACGACATCACATTCGACGCCCCATCCGGCTCAGTAACCGCTCTGGTGGGTACCTCGGGCTCCGGCAAAACGACCATCGCCGGGCTGGCGGCTTCTTTCCTAAACCCGGATTCCGGTAAAGTTACCATCGACGGTATCGACCTGTCGACAGTGAGCCTGAGCAGCTACCGCCGTCACCTGGGCGTCGTCCTGCAGGACGATTTTCTCTTTGAAGGCGCCATCCGGGAGAATATCCTATTCCCCCGGCCGGACGCGACGGAGGAGCAGTTGCAGCAGGCTGTCAAAGCGGCCTATGTCAATGAATTTACCGACCGCTTCGAGGACGGCCTCGACACCCTTATCGGCGAGCGGGGCGTCAAGCTGTCGGGCGGGCAGCGGCAGCGCATCGCCATCGCCCGCGCCATTCTCGCTGATCCGAAGATCATCATCCTGGATGAAGCGACCTCCAACCTGGATACGGAGAGCGAGTCCCTCATTCAAAAAAGCCTGAATGGCCTGATGCAGGGCCGCACCACCTTCGTCATCGCCCACCGCCTCAGCACCATTCGCAAGGCGGATCAGATACTGGTCATTGAAAACGGCTACATCGTGGAGCGGGGTAACCACCAGGAGTTGATCGCCCGGCAGGGAAGATATTTTCAATTGTATACGTATCAGGCGCGGATTTAAGGCATTCCTCACAACGGCTACCAGAGCGGCACCACCACCAGGATCACCACCAGTGCCAGGAGGTTCAGCGGCAGTCCGAATTTTACATAGTCGGCAGCCCGGTAGTTTCCTGGGCCCTGCACCATATAGGGGGCGGGGTGCCCGTAGGGAAGAAGGAAAGTGGCGGAACAGGCTACCAGCACGGCTACGCAATAGGCGCGGGGGTCAACGTCCATGAGTGCGGCGGCATTGATGGCTACCGGCGTCATGATTACCGCTACGGCGGCATTATGTATCGGCTGGGTGAGGATCATGGCCAGCACTACGATGCCTGCCATCACCGTAGTTGATGTATTTGTGCGCTTCCTGATAATGCTTTTTAAGGTTCAGGCTGGCCATAATGTTCTTGTTTGCTTTACTCAATTGTTTTCTCATACAACCTGAACCTGCAGGGTGACGTTCGATACTCTGCCGGGTAGTCACACTACCGGGCCGGATGAGCATGACAAGCCTGATCACGCACCGAATCCCACCGCATAGACCATCGGCAGATAATTGCTCAGCACCTCCCAGGAGTCCCCTTTATCCCGGGAGAAGAACACATTGCCCGTCGTCGTCCCGAACACCACCTCCTCTCCCGCAGCGGCCAGGGCGTGGCGGTAGACGATATCGTAGCAATGCTGCTGGGGCAGGCCTTTTCGGAGGGTTTGCCAGCTCTTTCCCCCGTCGTCGGCAATGGCAATGGCGAAGCCGAACCGGGCGGGCCCTTCCGCTTCGGAGACATCGGCCCAGTTGGCCCCGCCGTCGGTGGAGGTGAAGATGCCGCAGTGGTTCTGCTGCCAGAGCACATCGGGGTTGGAAGGGGCGGCGGCCAGCAGGTGCGGGTCATGCCCCACCTCCGAGTAGGGGTCGGGCAGGAAGTCGGCCCGCAGCCCTTTGTTGCGAAAGGCCCAGCTGCCGCCGCCGTCGCGGCTTTCCAGCACGCCGGCCACGCTGATGCCGATGTACAAATGATCTTCATCGCGGGGATCTACGACGATGGAGTGAATGCCTGGTTGGTCAAAGCCGCCGCCGAACCACTGCTTGGGGCGGGTGGGGTGGTTCCAGAGGCTTTCCACCAGATCGAAGCTGTCGCCTCCGTCTTCGCTGCGGAACAGCCCGCCGGGAATGGTGCCCAGCCAAAGGCGGCCGGGGTAGGCGTGGCCGCCCTGCTGAATGCTCCAGATGTATTGGGTGGCTGCCGGCACGCTTTCCTTGACCTCTGCCCCTTCCGGGTAGGCAGGCGCGGAGACTTCCTCCCAGGAAGCGCCCCGGTCGAACGAGCGGTGCAGCTTGACGCCCCAGTGGCCGTGGCCGAGGGCGGCCCACCAGGCGCCGTGGCGTTCGTCTTCGTAAGTGAAAGTGACGGGGATGCCGTCGAAATGGCTGCCGGAAATGGACCAGCCGCCGGAACGGCGGGAGCAGACGATCAGGCCTTTGCGGGTGCTGAGGAATAAGGTGTTCTTACTGGCCATAGGTGTCATTTTGAGCTGTGGGCAGGGGCGCTACCGGGAGGTAAGGGCGCCCTCCTCCATAACTCGGGTAAACAATCGGGTTTTGCAGGATTAATTTAGGGAAAAAACGGCAGTTTTTCCAGTGCCTCCCGCAATTACTTGTACGGCAAATGCTCCAGTATTATCCGTATCCCATCCAGGTGGGCCTGCCTTTTGTCGTTGGCCTTGATCCTGATCCAGGGGTTAACCTTTCCATCCGTCCGCCTGAACATTTCCTTTTTGTAGTGGGTGTATTCATCCCACAATTCCACTGCGGCGAGGTCGACAGGAGTGAGCTCCCAGCGGCGCAGGGGGTCTTTGCGAACGGCTGCAATACGCTTCTTTTGTTCCTTCTTGGAGATGGAAAGGTAGAACTTGAGGAGGAGAATGCCGTCGCCAATGAGCATTTCCTCGAAGTGGTTGACTTCCTTCATGAAGCGGTCGTATTCTTTCCTGGTGCAGAATCCGTTTACCGGCTCCACGATAGCGCGGTTGTACCAGCTGCGGTCAAAAAAGGCGATCTCCCCCCGCTCGGGCAGGCTTTTCACATAACGCCGGAAATACCACTGCCCCTGTTCTTTGGGCGTGGGCTTTTGCAGGGCCACCACCCGCATGGAGCGGGGGTTGAGGTGGTCCGTAAAAGCGCGGATGGCGTCTCCCTTGCCGGCAAATTCGCGGCCTTCCACAATAACCACGACCCGCTTTTGGTTCTCCACCACCCAGTTTTGCGCCCTGATGAGTTCGGCCTGCAGTTTAGTCAGTTCCTCCTCGTACTGCAACTGGCCGACAACTTCCCGGAAGTTGGGCTGTTCCGAAGCAAGCAGGTATTCCAATGCCCGGGAGGAATTGAGCAGTTTGAGTTCTTTTTCATTAAACATGGCGGCGGTTTTGAATTATACCAGCATTGCCCGGTAGAAGCGATGAACGACATTGGGGTCTGCATACAGTACGGTCTCCGCATCTTCTTTCCCTTCGTAATCGAACAGGGAAAGCACATACCGGATACTCTCCAGGCGGGCCTCTCTTTTATTGTCGGTTTTCACGATTATCCAGGGGCTGAAGTCGGTATGGGTTTTGAAGAACATTTCCCGGATGTAGTGGGTGTATTCTTCCCACATCTCCCGCGCCTTTTTGTCGACCGGGCTGATCTTCCACTGTTTGAGCGGGTCGGTTTCCCGGGCGTTTATCCTTTTCTTCTGTTCGTCTTTGGAAACGGCGAACCACAGTTTGATGATCTTCACGCCATCCTCATAAAGCATATGTTCAAACTCCGGGACCTGGCGCAGGAAGCGCTCGTATTCCGCCTGGCTGCAAAAGCCCATGACGGGCTCCACCACGGCGCGGTTGTACCAGCTGCGGTCGAAAAAGACGATCTCGCCCGGGTTGGGCATCTCCTTGAGGTGCCGCCGGAAGTACCATTGCCCTTTTTCGATATCGGAGGGCTTGCCGAGGGCCACCCCCCGGGCGGAACGGGGGTTGAGGTACCGCCGGAAGCGGCGTATGGCGCCCCCCTTGCCGGCGGCGTCCCGCCCCTCAAAGATCACGACTACCCTTTTGTTGTTCTTCAGGATCCAGTTCTGCAGCTTCAGCAGTTCGATCTGCAGCTTCTCCAGTTCGTCCTTGTAGATGAGGCGCTCTTCTACTTTCTGAAGGTCCACCTCCTTTTTCAGGAGGAAGCCCAGGAGCTGTTCTCTGGTTTTTATCGTTTCGATGTCTTGATTGGAAAAGATAGTGCTGCTCATGAAAGAATAAAGTTGTGCCTTGTTTGATCATCGCTAAAATGGGGATTCTTTTTCGGGATTTTAGTGACTCCTGTCATCATTACAAGGGGGAAAACATAAAATTATTCCTGATTGTAACGGTTTGCATAGCTCCCCTGAAGACGTGAACCCGAACCCCCAAATTTATTTGGGCAGGAGACGTTACACCAGTTAACTTGAGGGGACGCGAGTTTATCGCCTTCGGCGCCAAAAAAGAACGGAATACCGGGAGGCCCTTATCTTCTCGCGGCTACAAGCGCGTCGAGCTGCATCTGCTCGGCGGCTGTGATCCTGCCGTCCGGAATTGCCCCAAAGGCGGCCGCATCTTCCAGCACCCACTGCGCCGCGCCGGGCAGCGCATCCGGCCCATCCAGCCGGAAGGATGCCGGCGACTGGGGGCCGAAGAGCAGCGCCCGCTTCAGTTCCGGCCAGCGGGCCGGGACGGGCTCCACGCCCGCCTGGCCGGCCAGCAGCCGCGCCCAGGTATGCATGCGCAGCATCGGCGGCGGCCCGTTGCGGGACCGCGACGCGGCGATGTGGGCCGTCATCTCGTCGGGCGCCGGGGCCGGCCGGCGCCCGCTCCAGGTGTACGCCACCCACCGCGCCTGCAGCTCGAGCGTCGGAAAGTAGGGCCCCGACTGGTGGTAGACGCCCACGAGGGCAAAGCCCGGCAGGGCCGGGTGGAAGGTGTGGTGGTAGAGGTCCGCCTGGCCTGCGTCTGGCGCGAGCGCCGCCTGCGCCGTTGGGCCGAGATAGGGAAGAGAAAGCTCATAGCCGGTCGCAAAGATGATGGCGTCGATTTCTTCGGCGCTTCCGTCCGCGAACTGCACCGTTTGCCCTGTCACCTGCGCCATCCAGGGGCGCGGCACGATGCGGCCCTCGGCTACGAGCGCCAGGTAGAACTGGTTTTGGGTGAAGCCCGCCTCGAACGGGTCTTCCGACGCGCACGGCGCGCCAAACTGCGCCGGGTGGCCGCTGGTGCGCAGGATGAGCTCCTTCAGGGCCGCGGCGTTCTCCGCCGGCGTCCGCAGTTCGGCTGCCAGCGCGGCGTAGCGGGTGTAGACGAGGTGCTCGATAGGCACGCCGGCCAGAATTTTCTGGAGCACGTAGCGGTGTCGGCGCGCCGTGACCACGACGCGGGCCGCTCCTTGCAGGGCCAGCTCGCTGGCGATCTCCAGGGCGCTGATGCTGTGCCCGGCGACCAGAACGCGCTGCCCGCGATACGGGCCGGCGCCGCGGTAGGCGGCGGCATGAGCCGTGCCGCCGCTGCCGGTGAAGCTGGACAGCCCCGCCACCGGCGGTATCGCCGGTACGCGGTACCGGCCGGTGGCGCCGACCACGTGGCCGAAGCGTTCTTCCCAGGTACGGCCGTCAGCGTGGGTGGCGCGCACGGCCCAACCATTCCCGGTGGGGTCAGGGCCGATCTCATCGACGCGGGTGCGGAACCGGGCGTCTTCGAGTACTCCCGCGTGTTCGGCGTAGCGGCGAAGGTAGGCGCCGATTTGTTCGGCCGTGGGGTAAGCGGGGGTGCCGGGCGGGTGCGGCAGGCCGGAGAAGGCAGTCATTACGCGACTGGTGTTGGTGCGCATCCCCGGCCAGACGCTGCTCTGCGGCCCGCCAACCCGCCATTGGCCCCCGACGTCGATGTCCTCTTCGATGAGCGTCGGGCGGAAGCCCACCTCTCGCAGCCAGCGCGCCGCCACCAGCCCCGCCGGGCCGGCGCCGATGACCGCAACGGTCTGTGCCGCCGTGTGTGTCGCAGTATTCATAATACCTCTGCTTTATTCGGCCGTTGAGCGTGGGCTCTGTTTCCGGCTTACGGATGAATTATTCTTTTTGACTTAATTTGACATACTCTTCTGCACTCATGACCGGTATCCTGGGATCTTTAAAGTCTTTCGGATTCCTTGTGATAATAATATTCGCCGAATTATTAATCGCGGAATAGTACTGGAAAGCATCTTCAAAATCCTTTATATCAGATACCAATGCCAGGTCAATTTCTTTACCTCCACTGTTACACACCGTACTGATTGTTCTAATTCCCGTTAAGGCTTGTCTTGTTTTATCCTTGCCTAGTTGTTTACGTAAAATGTATTCAGTGGAAATATAGCTCATTGTACTGATCAGGATCTCAATTTCTTCATTCTCTGCTTTTAAAAATAATTCTTCCGCATATTGGAAAAATGGCTCCCTTCTCCCCAGCCAATCCAAAATAATATTGGTATCAACGAATACAGAATCTTTTTTCATTGGTACTTTTCTTCAAGGTATTTTACATGATCCGCCTTATAATCCACTCCTTCTAAATTAACTATTCCGCTTAACTCCTTCACAATACTCCCTTTGCGGTCATTTCTTTCCTTGTATTCTGAAATTATCTTGAGAAGGAGGTTCTCCACCAGGGAAGAGAGGCTCACATTGTGTTCCCTTGCATAGGCCTTAGCGCGTTCAATGATGTCTTTATCGAGGCTTAATGTTAATTTTGTATTCATGGCCGCATTTTTTACGTGTAAAAATACATCCTTTGTACGTAAAAGGCAAGGAGCCTTTTAAATCACTCTTCGGGCACCGAAACCACCTCCACCGTCACCGGGCGGTCGGGCAGGAAGTAGGCCTTCTCGCTCGTGCAGGCATGAACCTTATCGCCCATCCTGCTCAGGTCATACGATCCTTCCGGTATGCCCAGGCCTTCTTTGGCGATGGGGATGCTGGCTTCCAGCCTTCAGTGAGGCCGGAGGTGGTTACTTCGTAGGAAAAGGCAGCGCCGTCGGCGGTAATGCCAAGGGAAACTCTAATTATTTTGATTTTAGCATTGATTCGATACGCATCTTCAGTTGCTTAGAATCTTCGACTATCATTTCATAAGTTTTTACCTTTTGCTCTATCAAGGATACATAAATAATAAGTTTGTTTCTTAGAATAATTAATTCACCTTTATTCAATATTTTCATTTCCAACATATCGACGTTGTCCGTTAGCCAGGGTAGTAATTCTTTCACGAAAAAATCTACCTGAAATTCACCCTTCTTTACACTTTCAAAAACCAATCCTTCGTAATAGCCGGTGAGCTTTTTCTGAAGAGCCAGGTCGTCAATTAGTCTCAGTTTTCCAGAAGCTTTCATCGAACTATATGTTGAAGTTGTTGGTTCGAAATTCTCAAGTTGAAGAATCGTCGGCAGCTGGCCCTCTATGCCCTCTAAATTGTCTGCTGAGAGTAAATCCAACAAGTTTTCTACGTTTTGTTTATGTTGGATGTTTTCAGGTATCTGATACCCCTCATAAGTTCTGATGTCCTCAGAAAGGTCATTGGCCAAAGAATTCATTAATAACAAACTTTCATTTCTGTCTTGGTTTGCTTTTGCTTTTTCATTGATGTAAAAGGCCAGGTATACACCCAGTATTACTGCGACAAAATTGAGTAAGTGATTTAGCCAGTTGTATTTTCCTTTCATTGATATTTTGTTTTTTCATTTTGCTTCACCGCCCCACCCGGAAATCGATCAGATAGGGCTTTAGAGGCACGCCGCTTTCCGTCCGGAAGTTATTGGAGATCAGGATTTGGTAGCGCCGTCCCGGTTCCAAGGTGGCCGTAAAGGACCAGGAGCGGCCATCGGCTGCCCAGGAGCGCTCCGGGCTGATCTGTGGGATATGGCCCGCCCCCAGCGGGCCGAAATCGATGCCGGTGTTGTAGCCGTTCAGAGGCTCGGAGAAGGTAATGGTTAGGGTTGTCATGCCAGGGGGTACGTCCTGGCTGCCATTTGCAAAGGGCGCCAAAGCGGCCACGGTGGGGCGCCGCGCTTCAGAGGCCTCGAACAGCCGGGCCAGGGGCTGGCTGAAGAAGCCCGTGCCGTCGACAAAGGCCTCGATCTGCGGCTCGTTTTCGTAGTCGAGCTCGATCATGGTTTTGATGGCCGCCACTTTATCGGCCGCCGCTTCGTAATACCGTTCGCAGATGGCGTAGCCGATGTAGTAGCCCAGGTCGCGCACGCCCATGGCCGTGACGGAGACGAACTCCGCCACCCCTTCGTACAAGGACTGGGAAAGCAGGTTGTGCACCATCGGCTTTTGCTGGGTGTGTACATATTCGTGTACGTTGAGCAGCACGACGCCTTCCACGGGGTTGGAATCGAAGAAGGCCCGCAGGCCCTGCATCTCCTCCGGGAATTCGGCGGTTGCCGTTTTCTCATCCGCCAGGGCCAGCTCGCTGCCGATGAGCACCAGGCTGTCGACGGTGGTCCCGTTGGAGCGCAGCGCGCCGATGGTGAAGTAGATTTTTGCCGGCCTCAGCTCCGGATAGACGGCCCTGAACTTTTCGATGCCGGCCTGCAACCGGCCGGCCAGCGTTTTGGCCTGATAGGTATTGCTTCTGACCGAATTCCAGAACCCGGGGTACCGGTTGATGGCGTTCAGGTAATCCTCGGCGGTGTAGCGCTTCGCCTGCCGGATGCCGGCCAGCCCGGGGGAGCCTTTGGCAAAATACTCCTCTCTGAGGATGCGCGCCTGCGCGGCGGTATCTGCCGTTTGGATGATCTTGTCGTAAGCCTTCCAGAAAAGGCCAATATCGGAAGTGATGACGTTCTGGGCATGGGTTTGCACCGGTGGGCAGCAGAAGAGAATGGCGAAAAGAATAAGGGCCATAAGCTTTTTGTGCATAACTTTTTTGGTGAAACGTGGCGCTCTTCGAAGAGCGTACACGGAGGTTAAAAATCACTCTTCCGGCACAGACACCACCTCCACCGTCACCGGGCGGTCGGGCAGGAAGTAGGCTTTTTCGCTCGTGCAGGCGTGCACCTTATCGCCCATCCTGCTTAGGTCGTAGGAGCCTTCCGGTATGCCCAGGCCTTCCTTGGAAATGGGAATGCTGGCCTCCCAGTCGAAGACCAGGGAGGTAAAGGCTTTGAGGATCTCGTAAGTGTAGCCCTCACCGATGATCGTCGCCGAATCTTTGGTGACCACCAATTGCATTTCCGCCCAGGTGTTGATGAGATCGTAGAAGCCGTCGGCTTCGAGCCACATTCTTTGGAAAGAATACCGCATGGTATTATTCATTTAAACTGCTCAGGGCATAAAATTAAACAAATCCCACCAGGATCGGCATTGTTTGGGCCGGATATGCGTTTCCCGGAAGAGTTCCCGGTCCGGCCGCACACGCCTTTTGGAAACGGCCTCTCCATATCGGAAATGCACCTTATCGACGCCTCCCCTGGCGTTGGGAACGGCTGTGGATCTACCGCCTTTGAAAGCCTTGTCTGCAATACGATATTTTGCGTTGAAGTGCGTACCCGTCACCCAGTGCAAACCGATCTTTGCTTTTCCTTTGACAACGTCCTGATCAATGCGGTAAAGCAGCTTTCTGCCTTTATGGTAAAGAAATTTAACGGCGTTGCCATCCGGCAGCTTTTTGAGGATCACCGTAAACCCGGCGGCAAAAAAGTCCTCCGGGCATTTATCCTTCGGGTCGAAATCGCCGCCGCCCGGCCAGTCGACGGTGATGTCGTTGGAGGTTACTTCATAGGAGAAGGCAGCGCCGCCGCCGGTATGGCCCGTGAAACAGGCCAGTTCCGGCGCCGGGTCTAACCGGCTGTAGAAAAGTGCAACTACCGCAAGAAGCGCCAGGAACAGCAGGGCCAGGGCATGAAAGGGCAGCCTTCTGCCCGGGGGAGAAGCGAGGGTGTGGTTCATGATGGCGTGTGGTTTTTGGAAAAAATTTAAACTTTCGTCACGGGCAAATTCGGATGGGGCCTTGGTTTTGCCAAGGCAAAGCGGTCGTTACTAAAGTGAAAAATGAATTTCATTGCAAATTTATGATTTAATTTGATTTTATACAACTTTTGGCTTAAATTTATCAAGCAATAGTTTATTTTGGGTAAGTTTATGCATATTAGCAGAAACATCAAGTTTTTAAGAAAGAGCCGCGGGTGGACACAGAAACAGTTGGCCGAGGAACTGAACAAAACCTACATCACCATCGGGGACTACGAAAGGGGCAAGGCCTTGCCGCCGCTCAATATCGTATTGGACCTTTGCCGTATTTTCGATGTAGATATTGCCACCCTTGTACTTCGGGATATAAGGAATGAGGGCCTGCCGGAAAAAACCGGAAACGATCAGCAAAGACTGGAAGCGCAACTAGAAACCCTGCAACGCCTGACGGAGCTCCAAAGCCACCGCCTGGCGGAACTGGAACGGGAGATCCGGTTGCATGCGCCGGAACTGGCGGGGAAGTTGGGGTTGAGGTAAATTTGTTAGGATTTGCCCCATAGTCATTTTATGGTGTAATTTGTTCCTGGTCCCTTCCCAAATTTCTCAATTAAATTTTTTCCGACTAATTCTGAGAGTATTCTTTTCACTGTTGGGTTTGGAATTTCTAATTTATCGGCAATCTCTCCGGATCTGCATCCTGGATGATTACTAATAAATATATAAATGGATTTTTCTTTTGGAGATAATTTCTTTTCTATAGACGTTACCTCCAATTTTTTTTCAAGCTTTATTTGGACATTTATCAGGGATTCCAGGAAAAAGTTAATCCATTCTGTAATATCTTCATTTGGTCTTTGTACCTGGCAATTTCTTAAACTCCTGTAATAATCCTTTTTATTGGCTTCAATTTCATGTTCAAAACTCACAAATTGTATCCAATTATATCCTGATTTGAGTAGTAATAAAGTGGTGAGAAGACGACTCAATCTCCCATTACCATCCTGAAATGGATGAATACTTACAAAATCGTAAACAAAAGCAGCAATTTTAATTAACGGGTGGGCCTCTTTTTCCTTTTTAAACCATTGAATTAATTTTCGCATCTCATCTTCAGTGGCATAACCCGGATCTGTTGTCCTAAAGATTATTTGTTCAGTGCCATCCGGAAGCCTTGCCTCTACTGCATTTGAATGTTGTTTGTAATCTCCCCGGTGCCATTCGTCCTTTTTGCTGAATTTTAATAATTGGTTATGCAAATTCTTTATTTCATTCTCCGTGATCGAAATACCCTCATATGATTCTGTGATCAGATCCAATACATTAAAATAACCCACTACTTCTTGTGAATCTCTGTCCGCAATTTTACTGATATCAATATTATTCAATAGGTTTTCGACTTCTTCATCATTCATCTTTGAGCCCTCTATTCTTGTCGAAGCGCCAACGCTCATAATTGTGGCAATAGATTTTAACTGCTTCAAACTTTGCCCTTCCTTTTTCTCAATCGTAGACCAGGAAGCATCAAATCTATCAATTTGGCTTATTATTCTAAGTAGATTCCAGTCAAGCGACAGCTCAAAATTGTATACTTTCTCTTTCATGAAAGCAATATACAACTTTTCCTTGGCTTGATACGATATGATACGAAAATTTCGATTTTTGATACGATACATTCATCCTGTCAACGTTGGGCTACCTGCTGTGCGACGTTTAGGAGCATAGCAGGTAGCCGGTGTTCATTCCCATTAAGTTAAGCAAACCTACCAGTTAACAAACTGCACGGAAAAGAGGATATTCGTGAAAATTCCAGTGATCATGAACACCTCCCTCCGTGCATATCTTGACGCCATCCGGCAGTTTCCACAGTTGGCTAGGCAAAGCCCCCAACAATATTTTTCCAGGCCTGGGAAGGACTTTACCCGAACCCGCATCTTACACCTTGAACGAGTTGCCTGGCTCAACATTACGCTTCTCAAAAGTACGCTTTGTGTCGAACTTGACCGTTTTTTTGACTGGCTTAAAGCCGGAGAATTTTCTCCGGCGAAAAGCGCCCTTGTCCAAGCCCGCCAAAAACTCCTGCCCAAATTCTTCAAAGACATGTTCCTCTTCAGCGCCCGGCTGTTTTACGAATG
>CAYQKY010000095.1:0-28915 GCA_964418125.1 uncultured Phaeodactylibacter sp. | reverse complement strand
CGCGGCCCAGGTCGTCGGTGGCAATGAAGCTGATGGTGTCGAGGTTGGCCAGGTCGATGATGTTGAGGGCGCCGGTTTTTCCCGGCTTTTGGATCGCCAGCGGGTCGGTGATCTCCCGCGCCAGAACGCGCATGGTGGGGGAGGGGTAGAACAGCCCATTGCCTCGGGAATAGGCCTGGGAGAGCAGCTCGGTCATCCCGTATTCCGAATGGATGGCCTCTTCCTGAAAGGCCCCTTTCAGGATGCCGTGCAGCTCTTCGCGGGTGAGCTCCCGGCGGCGCCCCTTCATGCCCCCGGTCTCCATGATGGTGATGCCGCTGAGGTCCATAGGGTGCTGCTCCGCCAGCTCCCAGAGGGCGAAGCTGACGCCCAGCAGGAGGGTGGGTACAGTATTTTTTTTGCAGTCCGCTAAAATCCTAACCAGCTCTTCTGTGTTATATAGGAAGAATCCGCTTTGCGGGTGGCGCGATTGCCGGATGAAATCCTCCGCCATGAAAACCAGGGAGGAGCCGCTGCGTTCCAGATAGGACGGCAAAAGAGCCAGGACGCAGTAGTTGCCTACCGGCCCGTAGAATCGGGCAAAGCAGCGCCGCGCATTGCGGCGGTAGAATTCCGGGTCGCGCAGGAGGTGGCGGCTGGTGGCCGAACCGGTGGTTCCGCTGCTGCTAAAGGTAAGGGCCGGCTCCCAGGAACCGGTTTGGATATTATGAGTTTTGAAAAACTGGATGGGCAGGAAAGGGATGTCTTCCACGCGGTTTACCCGTTGCGGGGGCGCGCCGAGCAGGCGTAGGAATTGACGGTAAAAAAGGTTATACTGACTCTGGTATCGGAAAATGTCTAACGCCAGGGAAGGGAAGCCGCTTTCATCGGTTGTTTCCACCCGTTTCTTCAGGTTGTTCCTGGCCGTTAATATCTCCTGGCGCTCGTTCATCAATGGATAACAATAATGAAAAAATGATTAAATTGGAGTTATGAAAACGATACACTATTTGTTTGCGTTCGGATTGGCATTCCTGACGTCAACCTGCGTTCAACCACCCAACTATCCGAATACCCCGGAGATCGCCTATATTGGCATGAACCAGAACACCATCGTTCAGGGCAATGTCGGCGCGCCTCTGGATACGCTGGAGATCACCTTCAGCTTTACCGACGGCGACGGCGACCTGGGCATCGAGGGCAACACCTTCGATATATTCCTTACCGACAGCCGGGAAGGATTTACTGATATCAAGAAGCTCCCCGTCGTTCCCGATCAGGGCATTGGCAATGGTATCTCGGGAGAGATCATCGTCCGGCTGCCCAACCAGCTGAACATCTGCTGCACTTATCCCGACGGCTCGACACCCTGCCTGCCCAACGCCAATTTCCCGACCGACACCATGTCCTACACCATACAGATCCAGGACCGGGCGGGCAATATGAGCAACAAGATACAGACTGAAGTGATCACTATTCTCTGTAATTGATCCAGTCGATGCCTTTTTTCAGCAACGACAGGGTCGCAGCTTCCGCAGATCCTTCTTCCGGGCGGTGATCGTATTGCCAGTGAGCTACCGGGGGCAGGCTCATCAGTATCGATTCGGTGCGGCCTTCGGTATCCAGGCCGAATTTGGTGCCCTTATCCCACACCAGGTTGAACTCTACATAGCGCCCGCGGCGCAGCCCCTGCCAGGCAAGTTCCCTTTCGCCAAAGGGTTTCTCCCGGTGCTTTTTCAGAAAATGGACGTATAAAGGGGCAAAGGACTCGCCCACATCTTTCACAAAAGCAAAACGTTCCTGCTTACTGAACCCCTCTTCCCCGTTCAGGCGGTCGAAAAAGATACCGCCGACGCCCCGGGTTTCCCTGCGGTGTCTGAGGTAGAAATAATCGTCGGCCCACTGTTTGAAGAGGGGGTAATGATCCGGGTGGTGGGCATCGCAAACTTTCTTCAACTCCCGGTGGAAAAAACGGGCGTCTTCCGCATTGATGTAATGCGGTGTCAGGTCGATGCCGCCGCCGAACCACCAGGTGTTCTCGGCTTCCGGCCGGGCCTTGGGCTGCACCTCGAAGTACCGCACGTTCATGTGTATGATGGGAACCATGGGGTTGGCAGGGTGCAGGACGATGCTGACGCCGGTGGCCAGGAAGTGGCCAGGCTCCAGGCTCAGGGCGCGGCTGATCTTTTCCGGCATGGGCCCGTGCACGGCGGAGAAGTTCACTCCGCCTTTGGCGATGTGTCGCCCCTGAATGACGCGGGTGCGGCCGCCTCCGCCTTCCGGGCGTTCCCAGGCATCCTCATGAAAACGCCCTTCCCCGTCGGCAGCTTCCAGCCTGAGGCAGATATCGTCCTGCAGTTCCCGGAAATATTGTATGATCTCTTCTTTGGTAAGCATCTATAATTTACTTTTGGCGGCGGCGACTACTTTTTTGGAATTGCCCACAAAGATCTCGCCGTCGATGAGGATTACCGGGCGTTTCAGGAAGGTATACTCCTCCAGGATGAGCCGCCGGTAGTCCTCTTCAGACAAGTCCTGTTCGTGCAGCCCCATCGAGCGGTACTTCATGGCCCGCCGGCTGAAGAGGGATTCGTAACTTCCCGCCAGGGCTTTCATCTCATCGATCTGCTGAGGAGTGATCCTGTCGGTGTTGATGTCCTGGAGTTCGAACCCTTTACCGCCTCCCAGCTCACCGATAATGCGCTGGCAGGTGTTGCAGGAGGACAGATGATAGATCTTTCTCATAAGTTCTGTTTTTCGGAACGCAAAATAAAGTATTAATTTACAGCCTTTACCAGAAAAACGTAAAAATCCGCCCTATGGCCAGAATAGCCGAATCCGAACTCGTTATCAATCCCGACGGCAGCATTTACCACCTCAACCTCCTGCCGGAAGACATTGCCACCAATATCATTACGGTGGGCGACCCGAGCCGGGTGCCTATGGTGTCCCGGTATTTTGACGAGGTGGAAGTAAAAAAGGAAAAGCGGGAATTTGTCAGCCATACGGGGAGGGTCGGCAAAAAGCGCCTGACGGTGATCTCTACCGGCATCGGCCCCGATAATATCGATATTGCCATCAATGAGCTGGACGCCCTGGCCAACATCGACCTTGAAACCAGAGAACCCAAAGCGGAACTCACTTCATTCAATATAGTCCGCATCGGTACTTCCGGCTCCCTGCACCCCGATGTGCCCGTCGATGCCTTCGTCGCGGGCGCCTACGGCCTGGGCCTGGATAACCTCATTAACTATTATGATTACCGGCCCAATCTGGGAGAGGCCTCCCTGGAGGATGAACTGAATGCCTTTATGGAGCATGCCGGAAAAGCCTCTTTTTACGTTTGCGAAGGGAGCCCTGTTCTTCTGGAAGCTCTGGGAGAGGGTAAGTTTAAAGGCATCACGATCACGAGCCCGGGCTTTTACGCGCCTCAGGGCAGGGAACTGCGCGCCAGGGCCCGTTACGGAGTGGAGTATTTCAAGTCGCTGGCGAAGTTCAAGTTCAGGGACTATTCCATTATGAATTTTGAGATGGAGACTTCGGCGATCTACGGCTTGTCGCGCATGCTGGGACACCGCGCCCTTTCCACCAACGCCATTATTGCCAACCGCCCGAACGGAGCCTTCAGCAACGACCCGTACAAGGCGGTAGACAGATTGATACAGAATATACTGGGCCTCATCAGCAGCTCGCCTCTTTTTTAGGTTAGGTTACGGGCCACTTTAAAGGGGCGCCGTCCGAAAAGAAAAAAGGAACGAGCACAGCTCATTCCTTTTTCTAAATTGGTATGTATTTGATAGCCTCTATTGAGTCACTAATTCGTTGGCCTTCCTGTGATCCGCGAGGAATTTCTCCAGGCCGATGTCTGTCAGCGGATGTTTCAGAAGGCTCAGGATAGGGTCCAGCGGGCAGGTCACCACGTCGGCCCCTGCGCGGGCAGCTTCCACAATGTGCATGCTACTACGGATAGAAGCGGCGAGGATCTCCGTTTCAAAGCCTTGAATGGAGTAGATCTCAGCCATTTCTTCAATAAGCTGCATCCCGTTCCAGTTGATGTCATCGATCCGCCCGATGAAAGGCGAAACGTAAGTGGCGCCCGCTTTGGCCGCCAGGATTGCCTGCCCGGCAGAAAAGACGAGCGTGCAGTTCGTACGGATACCCTGATCGCGGAAATAACTCAGCGCTTTGACGCCTTCCTTGATCATGGGGACTTTTACGACGATGTTGGGGGCTATAGAAGACAAACGCTTTCCTTCTTCAATGATGCCATCGAAATCGGTGGCAATTACCTCAGCGCTGACATCGCCGTCAACTATTCCGGCAATCGTCTCGTAGTGTTTCAGGATGTTCTTTTCCCCGGAAATACCTTCTTTAGCCATCAGGGAGGGGTTCGTGGTCACTCCATCGAGTATTCCCAGGCTGTGGGCCTCTTTGATCTGATCGAGGCTGGCAGTATCTATAAAGAACTTCATGTCAAATTTCTGTAAAGTTACGAATAACAGGCACTAATGCCGAATTTTAATATGGGAAAGTTTTGGTGGGGCTGTATTTTTTTCTCCGGGAGGAAAAAATGAGGTGAGCAACACATCGCACCGCTCAACCTGCCTACCCTTGCTCCGTTTCCGGCCTGGGGGGATTCAGCGGGAGCTGGTCGTGTGCGCTCACCGGCTGCAAAAGTAAGGCTTTTCGGCCAGAATATCAAATACGGGAGGTTATTGTTTAGAGATTATTTCTGTCTTTTCCCCGAAATAAGTGACAAAGCGTTGCATCTCATTGGCCAGCTCGGTATTTTGGGTGGCGCGATGGTAGGTATCGGCGATGGCGCGCAACGTCTGGAAGATGAAACGGTCCATTTCGATGACCTGCATGTCCTGCGTCCACAGGTCGATCTTGAGGGTGTCTTTGGTCTCTTTATCAAAAAGGGAGATGAGGATGGCTTTTACCTCCTTCGCTCCCTGTCCGTTGGGGTTGTCTTCTGCTTCCCAGGTGATCTTTACCGGGATGTTCTGTTCGTTGAGGCCTACCGAGACCGTGATATCCGAACTTTTCTTTACTTCTGTACTCATGCTATAAAGTTTTCTTATGTCTTGGTGATGTCCCGATTCTCTATATCTGCCAGTTCGTGTATATGGCCTGAAGGGTAAACGTGGGCGCCTCCTTCCAGGCCCTGGGCGGCATGGATCATGGCTCGGGCAACCTTTTCGGCTTCTACCGGGCGGTACTTGCCCAGCAGTTCACCCCTGGTAAGGCGGTCCAATCCGAGTGTCAGCCGGCCGGCGAGTTGTTCGGCCAGGCGGCTTTCCCGGCGGTTCCCCAGCAAAACTGCAGGCTGGAAAATATGCACTGACCAGAATGGCAGCTCTTTTACAGCCGCCTCCAGCTCGCCTTTGACGCGGGAATAGAAAAACAGCGAATCCGGGTCGGCGCCTACCGCCGAGGCCAGCAGCAACTGATTCACGCCGTTGGCAGCGGCCAGCCGGGCCGATTCGAAGGCAAAGGTGTAATCTACCCTGTAAAATGCTTCCCGGCTGCCCGCCTTGGCCATCGTGGTGCCCAGGCAGGAAAACAGGTCATGCCCCTTCAGCAGCGGCGCATAATCTTCCAGGCGGTTGAAGTCAATGGCGTGTTGTTCCAGCTGCGGATGTTCCATATCCAGTTTGCGCCGCCCGAAGCTGACCACCTTTCGGTAGGAGGGGTGCTCCAGTAACTGCTGAAGGCACTGGCCGCCCACCAGGCCGGAAGCGCCGAAAATCAAAGCTGTTTTATGATGCTGGCTGATCTCCAAGGTTGAGCATTTTGGGCAAAGGTAAGGAGTTTTCGGGATTCATATATTCGGGATTCGGAGGGGCGCAGGCCATAACGAATAACGAGTCCACGAATCCACGAATAACGAATCCACGAATAACGAACCTACTTCTCCACCCGGAGCTCATAATAGGAAGCCGAGAGCCCTCCCCATATCCCCAGCCCGCCTTCCACGTTGGAGTCGATGAGGGTGTAACTGGAGAACGGCCCCTGGTTGGCGGAGTTATACTCCAGGGTATTCCAGAAATTGAAGTGGGCTTCATCCAGGGTTATCCACTTGATGGCGACCGTGTCACCTACTGCATACAGGCCAAAGGTTTCGAAGTCGAACTCCTGGGCGCCGCGGGGTTCCGGCCTGAATAGCGGGAATATGGCCTGCTGGCCATCAATGAGGCGGTCGTCCAGGACCGAGGCTATGGGGCTGATATAACCATTGCTGTTGATCCCTACCTGGTAGCGGTAAAAATTGGTTTCTCCTCCTGGGTCCTGCAGATAGCAAATGAGTTGGGCCAGAGAGTCGCTGGCCTCTCCGGGCGGTTCGCGAAAGCGCAGGGAGTCCAGTCCGACATGATGGGGAATTGTGGTCACGGCGTGTAGTTGTTGCCCTTCTGCTTCTACGTTCAATGTGTAGGTTTTCCCCTCTTCGCCCCGAAGGCTGAAAGACAGGTCGATGTAAACGCAGAAGTTGAACCCCAGGCTGTCCGGATTGAAACCGAAAAGCACACTGGCCAGGCGCTTTTCCTCTTCGCTTAGTTCGTCGAGGCAGAGTTCGGAGAGCTCCACCGTCCTTTCTCCATCCGATACTTTTACGGAAGCATTGCGAACGAAGGTCCCTTCGATGTCTTCAGCGCTGAACTGGCTGAAAAAGGGAACGCTTCGGGTCAGGATGACAAAGGGCGGGCTTGGCCGCTGGCCGGCTTCGATATACCCTTCCACCACGATCTGCGGCGGAACGTCGGCGCTGTCGGGGATAAATATCTCTTCACAGGAAACGGCCAGCAGAGCGGCCAGTAGTGTTGCCGGGATAATGTTCTTCATGGATCTTTTTTTCATCGGAAGCGCCTGTGAATGAGCAATGAGATGAACGTTGAGAAATGAGCCTGCTGTAATCTCATTTTAGGGCTCCGTCCGAACCAGGTTCAGCCCATCCTTTCGCTTCCACCGGGATCATAACACCCATGAAGCAAAGGTGTTTACCTTAATCCACCTTTTTATACTTCAACCGGATGGAATTGCCGATGACCACCACATCGGAGAATGCCATGAACAGAGCGCCCCACATGGGGTTGAGGAAGCCCAAGGCTGCGATGGGAATGGCGACGATATTGTAGGCAAAGGCCCAGAAGAGGTTTTGCCGGATGGTGAGCACCGTATGCCGGCTGATGGCCCAGGCCTTTTCCAGGTGTTCCAGCCGGCCGTTGAGCAATACGATTTGCGCCGATTGAATGGCTACCTGGGACGCATTGCTCAGCGAAATGCCGACCGTGGCTTTGGCCAGGGCAGGGGCGTCGTTGATCCCGTCGCCGATCATAGCGGTGGGAGCTTCGCCGGAGAGCTTTTCCACCACCTCGAGCTTCTGTTCCGGCAGCTGTTCAGCAAAGACTCTGTCAATCCCCAGTTCTGAGGCAACTTCTTCAGTTTTTGCCCTCCGGTCTCCGGAGAGAATGGCAGGCCGGATGCCCTGTTCTTTAAGGTAGGCAATAACGCCTTTGGCTTCCGGCTTCAATTCGTCGGTGATGTCGATAGTGGCAAGAAGGGCGCCGTTTTCGGTAAGGTAAAGGCTCTGCCCCCCGTTGGCGGGGGCTTTATCCAGGATGCGGCCGGAGCCGATCCGGAATTCATTGCCGTCATTGTCCTTGCCGATAATTCCGACACCTCGTTTTTCCTCTACGCTTGCAAGTTCCGCCTGCTGTCCGTTCAGGCGCCCTTCCATTTCGCGGGTGAGCGATTTGGCGATGGGGTGGGAGGAGTGCTGCTCCAGTTTGTAGATCAGGGCGTTGGCCCGTTCTTCGTTTCCCTTGTGGTAGGTGATGTTCTTGATCCGGAACTGCCCGCTGGTCAGGGTGCCCGTCTTGTCAAAAACGGCGTTCCGGATGCGGGTGAAAACCTCCAGGGTTTGCCCGCCTTTGACCAGAATACCGTTCCTGGCCAGGCGCCCGACGCCTACCATTACGGCTGTTGGGGTAGCCAGCCCCATGGCGCAGGGACAGGAGATGACCAGTACGGCGATGGCGTTCATGAGGGCTTTCTGAAAGGGCAGCCCGAAACCGAAATGGCCGATGAGCAGGGTGAGGAGGGCAATACTGAGGACTACCGGAACGAAAATGGCGCTGATCTTGTCGGCCAGGCGCTGTATGTCGGGTTTATCCTGCTGAGCGGTCTTCACCAGTTCGATCATCTGGCTCAGGATGGTATCCCGGCCGGTGGCGGTAACTTCCATCCGGAAATTGCCGCTCAGGGCCAGCGAAGAACCGATCACCCTATCACCGGCGCTCTTTTCTACGGGGATGCTTTCCCCGGTGAGCATGGATTCGTCTATGGAAGCTTCGCCCTGCGTAATAACACCGTCGAGCGGCACCTGGTCTCCCTCATTGACCTGAAGTATGTCTCCGACTTGCACCTCTTCCCGCTTTAGGTTGACGATGGCCCCGGAAGGCGTTACCCGCCGGGCTTTTTTCACCTGCAGTTTCGCCAGTTCGCCGATCGCGGTAGTAGTCTGTTCCACTGCCCGCTTTTCCAGCCAGTTGCCCACCAGGACAAGCGTAAAGATGGTGGCGCTGGTTTCGTAAAAGATATAGTTGGGTTCCCACATCAGGGTGCCGATGAAGCTGTAAATAAAAGCCGCCGTGCCGCCCACGAAAATGAGAACGTCCATATTGGGCACGCCGCCTTTCAGTGAGCTCAGGGCGCTGCGCCCGAAGTGGGTGAAGCCGATGGCAAACGGGGGAAGACAGATGGCCATCTGCCACCAGAAGTTATCCATCAGCGGGAGATGAATGCCGCCTACCATAAGCAGGTGGTGCAACAGCAGGGGCAAAGTGAAAATGGCGCTGATGATCAGCTTGCGCTCCAGGGTCCACCACGGTTGCTTGGCCGGCTGATCCTCTTCAACTACACTGTAGCCGAGCTTGTGGATGCCTTTTTTAACATCTTCCAGGCTGATATCTGAACTACCTTGCCGGTAGCGGACTTCCTTGGTCTGGAAATTTACATAAACGTCTTCTACTCCTTTCCTTTCCAGAAAGCGGTTGAGGCTGGCTGCGCAATTATTGCAGGTCATGCCTTCGACCTTCAGTTCTACTATATCGTTGGCCATGATTTATTTCAAGTATCTTTATTCTCTAATCCAATGAACAAGGATGCTTGTTCACCTTTTAAGTATGTACGGCCTGTGTCAGAAGGCCTTTTCATCTATGATGATACAATTTTAATAACATTTAAAATAAAAATCAGATCAGTAATGAGAACGCTTAGTTTATTTTTTGCCATGCTGGCTATGTTGTTGGCCGCCTGCCAGGGCGGTTCTTCGAACCAGCAACAGGAAGAAGAAATGCCGGAAATGAAGTATACGGTAACGCCTTTTTCCCCGTCCAAATCCTACCCCGATGCCAGGATCGAGTCCATGACTTTCGTCAACGGCCAGTTTAAGTTCACGCTCAATGAAAGCGATTATGAGCTTGGCGTCCAAACGCCGGACGCCGATCAGAAGATGTGCGCCAACTCCGCCGAGGGACAGCACATTCACCTTATCGTCGATAACGAGCCTTATGCGGCCAAATACGAAGCCATGTTTGATTATGAGATACCCGACGGGGAACACTACATCCTGGCTTTCCTTTCCCGTTCCTATCACGAGTCCATTAAGACGGATGGAGCCCACATGGCGGTAAAGACAACGGTAGAGAACAACACCATTGCGGAAACCGAGGACATCAGCGTCCCGATGCTGTTCTACAGCCGTCCCAAAGGAACCTATACCGGTAAGGCGGAGACCGAAAAGGTAATGCTTGATTTCTATCTCGTCAATGCCACTTTGGGTACTCAGTATAAAGTAAAGGCTGAGATCAACGGCGAAGAGCACATGATCGACAGTTGGCAGCCATACTATGTCGAAGGCCTTCCCATGGGTGAAAATACCATCAAGCTTACGCTGGTAGATACCCAGGGCAATATGGTGGATACCCCGCTCAACCCGGTAACCCGGACGTTTACCCTGCAGGAGGACCCGGCAGAGCAGTAGAATATTGTTACATGGTTACATGGTTTCATTGGTTAATGACTCCGCTGGGCCTGTGAACCAATGGAAACCATGTAACAATAAAAAAGCACCACGCGCAGGGAGCCTGCGGTGGTGCCAAAATAGCCAGTAAACCTGTAGCCTTTCGGCTACTTCACAAACTATATTACCCAAAAAATACACGCCAAATTAAAAAGTACGGCCCTATAGAGTAAGCACAATCCCCGATCCATCCCCTTCGATGGTTTCCAGGCAGGGCCGTACAGAAAAACCCTTAGAAAAATTCGTTTTGATGTAGTACTTTAGTTTTTTCGTGTTCTATTTAAGCTAAAAACAACTACCGTGCCAAAAACGAGTTTTTCCGTTTTCCTTCAGATCTTTTTCCTGTTTATCCTAGGCGGCAGTTGCAAAAAAGCAGGCCCTGCTCTCGATTATTCCGCCAGTAAAACATTCACTGCCGACTCTGCAGCAGTGGTTTCCCCTCATCCTCTGGCAACCCGGGTAGGGGTGGAGGTCCTGAAAAAAGGAGGCAATGCCGTTGATGCTGCGGTGGCCGTGCAGTTTGCCCTCGCGGTAGTTTATCCCCGGGCCGGTAATATCGGAGGAGGCGGGTTTATGATGATCCGTACGGCGGATGGGGCAGTGGCTGCGCTCGATTACCGGGAGAAAGCCCCTTTGGCGGCGCATCGCGATATGTACCTCGATAGCCTGGGCAACGTCATCGAAGGGCTGAGCACCATGGGGCACCTGGCTGCAGGCATACCGGGCACGGTGGCCGGCCTGTTTGAGGCGCACCGCAAATACGGCCGTATCCAGGATATGAAAGCACTGATCCAGCCTGCCATTGAACTGGCGGAGAACGGCTTTCGGTTATCTTCTGCGGAAGCTGAGCGGCTCAACCGCTTTCAGGAAGCATTTCGAAAATACAACGAAGAACCCAACCCTTTCATTAATGATACTTTCCGGATGGGTGACCTGATGGTGCAGGAAAAACTGGCGTCCACCCTGAAACAGATCAGAGACAGGGGCAAGGCCGGCTTTTACGAAGGCCCTGTCGCTGAGGCGATTGTCGAAGAGGTGCAAAGCGGCAATGGCCTTATTACGCTGGAAGGCCTGCTGAGTTATGAGGCGAAGTGGCGGGAGCCCGTTATCGGCGAATACGACAATTATCGCATCATCTCTATGCCGCCATCCTCCAGCGGCGGTATTGCCCTGGTGCAGATGCTGAAAATGGTGGAGCCCTATCCGCTTCATGAATATGGCTTCCACTCAACCCGGGCGGTGCACCTCATGGTGGAGGCGGAACGGCGCGCTTACGCCGACCGGGCGGAGCATCTCGGCGACAGTGATTTTTACGACGTCCCCCGAGACTCTTTGCTCTCCGGCGCCTACCTGCGGGCCCGTATGGCCAGCTTTGACGCCGCACAGGCAACTGTCAGCGATTCCATCCCGGCCGGCAACTTCAAACTGCTTAAGGAGAGTTATGAAACGACCCATACTTCCGTAGTGGATGCCGATGGAAATGCGGTTTCGGCCACTACCACTTTGAATTCCAACTATGGATGTAAAGTATGGGTGGATGGGGCCGGCTTTTTTCTCAATAACGAGATGGATGACTTCAGCGCCAAACCGGGAGTTCCCAACCAGTTCGGGCTGCTCGGCGCCGAGGCCAACGCCATACAGCCCGGCAAACGAATGCTGAGCTCCATGACCCCAACCATTATTGAAAAAGAAGGAGAGCTGTTCATGGTGCTGGGCGCTCCGGGCGGTTCTACGATCATTACCGCCGTTTTCCAGGTATTTGTGAATGTGGCCGAATTCGGTATGAGCCTGGAGAATGCGGTCAACGCCGGCCGCTTTCACCACCAGTGGCTGCCGGACGCCATCCTGATCGAGGACAACGCCTTTCCGGACAGTACCAAACAGGCGCTGGAGGCCATGGGGCACAGCTTTAACATCGTCGGGCGAATGGCGGTCATCAAAGCCATACAACGCCTGCCCGGCGGCCGGCTGCAGGCAGTCGGCGACCCCCGAAACCCGGATGATGATGCGGGAGGGTATTAATACCAAGTTGGAAGTGCGAAATCGGAAGTCGGAACGATGGACGGGAAAGAGCAGGAACGCTGAGGCGCGTACAAGATGGCTCACTGCCACCTGAACTCGTACGCAACCTTGTCAAAATAATGAGATCGTAATATTCAGTTCTCTGCCACTTCGAAGCTGGCCGTATGCTCGAAGTCGCGGAAATCTACAGGGCTGACGCCGGAAACGCCCTGTTCGGCCATGTAAACCCCGTAGATGGTATCCACTGCCGCCATAGTGAGCTTGTTGTGGGTGACGATGATGAACTGGGAATCCCGGGAGAACTTCTTGATGATCCGGTTGAACTTTTCGATGTTGGCGTCATCGAGGGGAGCGTCTACCTCGTCGAAGATACAGAAAGGCGCCGGCTTGAGCAGATACAGTGCAAATAAGAGAGCCGTTGCCGTCAGCGTTTTTTCCCCGCCCGACAGCTGGTTGATGGTCTGCGGGCGCTTGCCTTTGGGCTTGGCCACGATCTCGATCCTGGACTCCAGCGGGTCTTCGGGGTCCAAGAGGATGAGGTCACAGGTATCGTCTTCGGTGAACAGGCTCCGGAAAACGTCAATAAAGTAGAGACGGGCCTTTTCGAAGGCTTCCAGGAACTGGGTAGTGGCTGTTTCTTCGATCTCTTTGATGGTATCTTCGAGGTCTTGCTTGGCCTGCAGGATGTCATCACGCTGCTGGGTAATGCTTTCGTAGCGCTCTTTCATTTCATCATAGGCCTCGACCGCCATAGGGTTGATCTCCCCATAGTTTTCCAGGCGGCTGCGCAGGCGCTCGACTTTCATTTCCAGTTCTTCCTGCGGGATATCCCCCTGTACCTCTTCGTTGATGATGGTATTGATGTCGATGTTGAACTCGATGCGCAGGCGCTGAGCAACGGAACTGACCTCATATTTGAGGTCGTTGGCCTTGTCCTTGAGGTTATTGACCAGTAACTGGGCGTCCTGCCGTTGCTTGTTGATCTTGCGCAGTTTGTCTTCCAGTTCATTGATGCCCCCCCTGGCCTGGAAGTAGGTTTGTTCGGCTTCAGTGAGGAGGGATTCCTTTTCTTTGCGCCGGGCATAGGCCTCCTGCAACTGCTTTTCCAGAAGGCCGATGGAATCCTGGATGCCTTTCACTTCCTCTCCGGCGCTTTCCAGTTTCTGCTGGTTGGAGGTTACCGCAGTTCTGGCTTCCTCGAGCTGTTTTTCGCGGAAGCTGAGTTCCCTTTGCAGGGCTGACACCTTATTCTGCTGGCGGATGAACTCGATATTTTTATTATTATAGGAAGAGGAGGCCTCACTGAGCTCTTCAGCCACCTGCCGGTAGTTGACGTCTGTATTGGCGATCTGTTCCTTGACGCCGGAGACTTCTTTATTCTTTTCCTTCAGTGCCGCCTCGATGCCCGTATTGGCTTCTTCCAGCTTTTTGATGGCTCTTTCAATGGCAGCCCGTTTTTCATCCGCCTCCCTGATAAAGGATTCGAAATTTTCGAGGCGGGTAGACAGGGCGGCCTTTTCCTGCATGAGGCGGTTCAATGAAGCCTGTTCCTGCTGTATCTGAGAGGGCGTGCGCTGGGCCTTCAGGCTTTCAATACTGGATTTGAGGGTATAGAATTCGGTAGACAGGCGGTTTTCTTCCCGTTCCAGTTTCCGGATGGCACTATCCAGTACTTCCAGGTTCTTTTTGCGGCCGATCTTTTTGCCTTCGAAAAGGCCGATGGAACCGCCGGAAACACTGTAACGCCGGCGGATATATCGCCCGCTTCTGGAGAGCAGTACGAAGTCGCCTTCCGGCATGCTGGCATTGATCTCTTCTTTATCCGTCAGCAGTACATTTTCCAGCAGGTAGCTGCAGAGGTTGCGATAGGCGGGGTCGGTCTCTACCAGGTCTATGGCGCGGGTAGTGTCCGGAAGCAGGGCCATTGGCGCTACGTAGTCCTTAAAGGTATCGAGAAGAAAGAAATTGGCCTTTCCCTTCTGGGTTTTGCTCAGCAGCTGTATGGCGCGGTAGGCCGCCTCCATGTTCTGGACTACGTAATAGTTGAGGTAGGGCTCCAGATAGTTTTCGATGGCCACCCGGTAATCTTCCTTTACATAGATCAGGTCGGATAGGAGAGGGGTATCCTTATCCCATTCCGGAGATTTGGTGGTGCTCAGAAAGCGGATCGATTCCGGAAAGCCTTCCAGGTTTTCGACCATGCTTTTGGTGAGCTTATACTCGTTGCGCTTGGCGTCGAGTTCCCGGTTTACTTTGGTGATCTTCTGGGTGAGTGCTTCCAGAGCAGCTTCGGCATGCTGGAGGCGTTCCTGGCGTTCCTCTTCCGCCCGTTCCAGGTTGGAAAGCGCATTGGCTTTTTGCCGTTCTTCCGCTTCAAGGGCTTTCATCTTCTCCTGCAATCCACCGACTTCCGTACCGCGCTGTTCGATCTCTTTCTTGTAGCGCCCCAGGTCGTTTCGGTTGCTTTCCGCCTGGTTGGAGTTGATGGCCTTTTGCTTTTCCAGTTCGAAGGCTTCCCGTTCCAGTGCCTGCTGCCTGGCCACCACCTGGTCGAGCCCTTCTTTCAGTGCGCCGTGGCTTTTGCGGATCTGCTCCAATTTTTCCTCAGCAGCGGCAAGCCCTTCTTCCAGGATAGTTTCCAGCCGCTTTTCCTGGTTGAGTTCGGAACGGTAATGTTCTATATCTTCCTCCAGCTGGCGAATGCGGGCTTTCGTATTGCGGATGTCTTCCGTCAGTTTGGATTGGTTCTCTTCCAGGAACTGCTGTTTTTGCTGGTTCATCCGCTTGTCGTTTTCCATGCCGCGGATGTTGCCCACCAGGTTGTTCAGCTCCCGCTGGCGGTCGGACAGGGCTTTTTCCTTATCCAGGTTGGTTTTGCGCTCTCGTTCCAGTTCCGATTCCAGCTTATTGATCTCTACCTCATATTGCCGGTAGCGGCCTTCTTCGGCTTCCAGTTTTTTGCGCAGCTCGTTCTGGCGCTCTTTCAGGCTGGAAATTTTGAGAATGGCCAGGTTGGTGCTGTAATCCTTGTATTTAGCTTTCAGCTCGAAGTACTTTTTGGTGCGCCTGGCCTGTTTTTCCAGGGATTTGAGGTTGTTGTTGATCTCAAAGAGCAGGTCTTCGACCCGCTCCAGGTCGTCGGAGGTGTTCTTGAGCTTCAGCAGGGTCTCCCGTTTGCGAACTTTGTATTTGGAAACGCCGGCGGCCTGTTCGAACATACGGCGCCGGGAGTTGTCCTTATCCGAAAGGATATCGTCCACCATGCCCAGGGCGATGATGGCGTAGGAGTTGGAACCGATGCCCGTGTCCAGAAAAAGTGAAGTGATATCCTTGAGGCGGCAGGGCACGCCGTTGAGGCGGTATTCGCTTTCCCCGCTGCGGTAGAGCATGCGGGTGATGGTTACGGTGTGATATTCGGTGGGAAGCAGGTTTTTGGTGTTCTCGAAAGTAAGGGATACCTGGGCCACCCCGCCGGCCTTACGGCGTTTGGTCCCGTTGAAAATGACGCTGGACATCTGGTCCAGCCTGAGTTCACGGCTCTTTTGTTCACCCAGCACCCAACGGATGGCATCGACGATATTAGACTTGCCCGAGCCATTGGGCCCTACAATCCCAATGACATCTTCATTGAAGTTGATCACCGTCTCGTTGGCGAAACTTTTGAACCCCTTTATTTCCAGCTGCTTCAATCTCATAGCCTACAAAAATAGGAATTTATAGATAGCAGCGACAGGCCGGTTCGGCATTTTTATCCACAAATCAGCCGGGAGATATGCACAGTGGGTGTTGGGAACTCTGTCCGGTTTTGGACAGGCGCTGGGCCTTTCCTTTTTGGCCCGGGCTGGGAGAAGCATGGCCATTACAGGTATCATTCTTCCAGAAAGAGGCGTGCATCTCTTGCCGTTTCCCGTGGTATCTCCTCCATTGGCACATGCCCGGCGTTGTCGTAGGTGATCAGCCGTGAATCCGGTAATATCTCATCGAAGCGGTAGGCATCCCCCAAGGGGATCCATTCATCGTGGACGCCCCACTGGATCAGCACGGGAATGCTTAGCCCGGCGAGGCGTTGCGGTTCGGCCTCCTGCGGCTGGGCGATGCGGTCGATGTAGGCCTGGCGGTTTCCGGGGCGAAGGAAGAGCTCGAAGTAGCGGTTGACGAGGCTGTCGGTGATCTTGCTGTCGTCGTAGTATACCTCCCGGAGGGTTTTTCGGAACATTGGCTTAGGCGTCACCTTTTTCATAATGTCCTTGACTACAGGGGTGCGGGCGAGCCGCATGGCAAAAGGGAGGCTTTTCTCCCGGGGCCATCCCGCCGAACAGATCAGAATGAGTTTGCGCACCTTTTCCGGATGGGCCAGGGCGTACTTCCACGCGATAAACCCGCCCAGGGAGTTACCGGCAATATACAGGGTATCCAGCCCGGTGGTTTTGGTGAAATCCTGAAGGAATTCTACATATGCTGAGATAGAATAGTCGCTCTTTGGATGCGCCCCGGTCAGGCCGAAGGCGGGCAGGTCGAGGCTTATGGCCTCAAAGCTGTCGCGAAGCTCTTCTGTCCAACCTTCCCAGGTATGGAGGGAAGAGCCGGTGCCGTGGATGAGCAGCAGGGGAACGCCGGCGCCGCTTCTGCGGTAGTGTACTTTCATGCCCTGTATTTCCACAAAGCGGGAATCCGGGTAGGTGTAACGTGCTTTCAGCTCCTCCAGAGGAATATTGGAGTGGTAGTGAGAAAGCAGGAGTGCCAAAATGAGGGCTGCGGCAAGGCCCAGGGTGAAGGACAAGGCTTTTTTGATCATGAAGATTGAGTTTCGTTTTGTGGGAGCCGCCGAAAGCCTCCCCAGTCCGCCCCGTCTTCGCTGCGCTCTTCCGGGTAAACTTTCGATTTCCGCATTCCGCTATTTCCGCTGCACTTTCCGGTTCGTATTCTTCTTATCCGAACGCTCCAGGTATTTTTCAAACAGAGCCAGTTTCTCCCTTTCCGGCAAGGGGTTGCGTTCGCCGTACATGCCGGCCTCCAGGCGCTGGCGGAGGGCTTCGTAGAGTGTGACGGCGCAGGCTACGGAAATATTGAGGCTTTGGGCCATGCCCATTTGGGGGATGACAAAGTTGCCGTCGGCGTGGGCCAGAGCGGTTTCGGTAACCCCATCCCGCTCATTGCCGAAAAGGAGGGCAGTGGGCTGGGTGAGGCGGAGGCTGTGGAGCGGAACGGCGGCCTCGCCCAGATGGGTTGCCAGAATGCGGCCGTACTTTTGTTTCACATGCCGAAAGCAATCCTCCGGGCTGGTGTAATAATGGACATCGACCCACTTGCGGGCGCCACCGGAAGATTTCTTGCCCACGAGGATGTGTTCTTCTGTCAGGTGAGATTCGGTATAGAGGACGAAAATTTCGGCAATGCCCACCGAATCGCAGGAACGGATCACTGCCCCGATGTTATGCGGGTCATGGACGTTTTCCAGGACCACCGTCAGGCCGGCCTGCCGCCGGAAAGCCACTTCTCTGAGCCGTTGCCTTCTTTCCGGCGTCATCAGTAATCCGGTTGGAATTGATAATCTTCGAACGTAAGAATGTTGACATACTTGTTTTCAAAACGCTCGATGGGAGCATTTTCTCTGCCGGTAGTCCTGCCTGGCTGTACCACTCTTTCAAACTCAAAGCGGGTATGGAGCATCTGCTGAGGGTCTTTTTCCAGGTAATACTGAAATTTGGTGCCATATTTGTGAATCATCCGGCCAAAGTAGAGCATCACATCATAACCAAGGAACGCCTCATCATTGGGGGGGGCGCCGTAGCGGTCAAAGAAACGCCGGCGGAAGAACTGTATATCCTGCGCGTAAGGGTCGACATAGGTATCGCTGCTGACGTGCACATTAAGGTCTTCATAGAGGTCAAAATCAATGCGCTCGTAGCGGATCCATTGCGGCATACCGTAGACTTCCACATAGTTATCCTCCTGACGGGCCAGCTTCAGGCGGCTCAGGAAAGAATAAATAAAGGTCTCATTGGACCAGGAAGGCAGGATAAACACTGCGGTATCTCCGGGCGAAAGGAAAGGCTGCAGATTGATATTCTGGAAATCGGCGCTTCGCTCCTCAACGACATATTCCTGGAACATCAAAGAATCATTCCGCATCCCTTCGATAAGGAAGTTCTCCTGCTGAAAATAGGCGAAGCGTGCCTTTTCGGCGTCCTTATCCCGGGCGACCAGGATGACCTGCTCGGGGCGAAAGCGTTTGCGGACATGGCGGGTTATAGCCCGGCAATGGGATTCCAGCGTAGGGCTTACCTGCACGTAGTCCGGGTTATTGCTGGCCACTCCGGTGGCGGCGCTGTGAGGCGAAACAAAGGTTTTCCCGTTCCTTTTGGCAAATTCTGCCAGCAATTCCACATTTTCCCGCCGGTAGGGGCCGATAAGGAGGTGGGCGTTGAGCAGTGCCGTGCGGTTGGAGGAGAGCAACCTGCCAACCTTGCGTGGCTCCGCATTGCTGTCCATGACCGTAACATTCAGTTTGATGCCCTCTTCCTCGAGGTTTTCCAAGGCCATGCGGGCTCCGCCGTAGAAATGCAGGGCCCAGCTTGAATTTTCGGGAAGGATGGCAGTTTTGGGGTCATAAAAATCGGACAGGAAAGGCAGGATCAGCGCGACATTGTATGCGGAATAGAATTCTGTCCCGAATTCTCCCCTCCCAATTCGTTCCGGCCGGACACCTCCCGTCAACTGCTCGTCCTCTTCCAACAGGGTCCGGGCGGAGCGGATGGGCGGTACGGAATCGTAAGGAACTTCGGCCCAGCGAATGGTATCCATGCTTTCCACCGGAGTCTGGTCGACGATTACCAGGGCGCCCGTTTCCGGGTCGTAGACCTTCTTACCCGGAACTGGGTCGAGCAGCAGTTCTTCTTCCTTTACCGCTTTATCGTCTTCTTTCCTTTTTTTCTCCTCTTTCCTGGCCTCTTCTTTTTTATCACCTGCGTCTGCAGGGCGAAAAAGGGCGCAGGAGGAGAGCAACAAGGCCAGGATGGAAAGAGGAAGCCACTTACTCCCATTCGATTGTGGCCGGAGGCTTGGTGCTGATATCATATACGACACGGTTTATTCCTTTTACATTATTGATGATCTCGCTGGACACGGTAGCCAGAAAGTCGTGGGGCAGCCGGCTCCATTCGGCCGTCATGCCGTCTCTGGAATCTACGGCGCGCAAAGCGACCGCCTGCTCATAAGTGCGTTCATCGCCCATAACCCCAACCGACTGGACCGGCAGCAGGATAGTCCCTGCCTGCCATACTTTATCATACAGGCCGAATTTTCTGAGGTTGTTGATATAAATAGCGTCTGCTTCCTGTAGCAAAGCTACCTTTTCCGGCGTGATCTCTCCCAGAATTCGAATGCCGAGCCCCGGCCCCGGGAAAGGGTGGCGCCCCAGAATGTTTTCCGGGATGCCGAGCTCGCGGCCCACTTCCCGTACTTCATCTTTGAACAGCATCCGCAGCGGTTCTACGATCTTAAGCTTCAGTGCCTCCGGTAACCCGCCTACATTGTGATGCGACTTGATCGTCACCGAAGGGCCATGCACAGAGACTGATTCAATCACATCAGGGTAAATGGTGCCCTGGCCCAGCCACTGTATCTCCTTGTCCTCTTCTTCAAGTTCCAGCGCCTTGGCCTCAAATACCTCGATAAATACCCGGCCGATCACTTTGCGCTTTTTTTCAGGCTCGCTGACGCCCTGCAATTCACTGTAGAATTGCTGTTTGGCATCCAGGCCGATCACATTCAGGCCAAGCCCGTGATAGGACTTCAGGACCTCCTCATATTCATTCTTTCGCAGCAAGCCGTTATCCACAAATATACAAACCAGATTGTCACCTATGGCGCGATGCAGCAAAGTCGCGGCCACCGAGGAATCCACGCCTCCGGAAAGCCCCATGAGCACATGCTCCTCGCCGATCTGTTCCCGCAGTTCCCCGATGGTGTGTTCCACAAAGGAGGCCGGCGTCCACTCGCTGTGGCAACCCGCTATATCCTTAACGAAATTTTTAAGCAATGTCATGCCATCCAGGCTGTGAGAAACTTCCGGATGGAACTGAATGCAGTAGACAGGCTGGCCGAAGGCGCCTTCTTTGGAGCGGAAGGCCGCCACGTCGATGCTCTCGGTGCCGGCCAGCAGCTCGAACTGCTCGGGAATGGCCATGATAGTGTCGCCGTGGGACATCCATACCTGAGATTCCAGCGGTACGTCATGGAGGAAAATATCCGGCTGGTGGATGTGGCTCAGGCGGGCTTTCCCGTATTCCCGCTTCAGTGAGCGTTCCACCTTGCCACCATAGTGCTGGGCAATATACTGGGCGCCATAACAAATACCAAGTACGGGGCGGCGGCCGATCAGGCGTTCAAGGTCGGTGCGCAGTGCTTGTTCATCGGTTACCGAAAAGGGGCTGCCGGAGAGAATAACGGCTTTGATACTGTCGTCTAGCTCAGGGATCTTATTGTAGGGTACGATCTCGCTGTAAACGTTGAGCTCCCGGATCCTGCGCGCAATGAGCTGGGTATACTGGGAGCCGAAATCCAGGATAAGAATTTTCTCGCTCATGGCGCAAATATACCTAAAATGAGCAGATTGGATGGCAGAAACGTGAGTCATCCCAAATTTTTCAATTCAGGATGACTCAGTTTTCCGGTTTTAATCCAGATAGATATCAAACTCTACCCGGCGGTTCTTCTCCCGCCCGGCCTGATACCGGTTGTTGGCGATGGGGCGGGTCTCGCCATAGCCGGTGTAGCTCATACGTGCCGGGGCGATGCCCTGAGAGGCGAGATAATCGTGACAGGCCTTGGCCCTTGATTCTGAGAGCGCCTGGTTGAACTCGGCGCTGCCCACGCTATCGGTATGGCCGCCGATGCGCAGTTTGTAATCGGGGTAGCGTTTGAGAATATCCGCTACCTGATTGAGGATCTGAAGGGATTCGGTTTTCAGGGCCGCTTTTCCGGTTTCGAACTGCACATTTTCCATGGCAAAGGTGAGCACCTCCCGGTCTTCCTCCCGGAGTTCCGGGCAGCCGCGGTTGGAGGCCGGGCCGGCGGTGGTGGGGCAGCGGTCGTCGGGGTCGGCCAGGCCGTCGCCATCGGTATCGGGGCAGCCGGCGAGGATCAGTTTTCCGGCAGTGTCGGGGCAACGGTCGTTATCATCGGTGACGCCGTCGTTGTCCCTGTCCGGACAACCGGCCAGGGCGATGGGGCCGGGGCGGTTCGGGCATTGATCTGCTTCATCTTCGATGCCATCGCCGTCGGCATCCTGGAGGGGGCAGCCATCGAGTTCCGGATATCCGGCTTCGTCCGGGCATTTGTCATTGCGGTCGGCGACGCCGTCCCCGTCGCGGTCCGGGCATCCGTTGAGGGCCGCCGGGCCGGCCTGCTGCGGGCATTCGTCTTCCCCGTCAGTTATACCGTCGCCATCGGAGTCCGGGCATCCGTTGAGGGCCGCCGGGCCGGGTTGTTGCGGGCAGAGGTCAGAATCGTCGGGCAATCCGTCGCCATCGGTATCATTGGAAGGAACAGGCGGCGTTTCCGTGTCTCCCAGCAACAAAAGCAGGCCGGCGCCCGACTGCAGGTTATCCCGCAGATCTTCCATTCCCAACCGGTATTCACCTTTCAGGGAAAGGTAGGCATGCCTTCCCAGGCGGAAGTTCAGGGCAAGCCCCAGGGGTACGGAGTAATTGACATCTTCCATGGCTTCCAGGTTGGCGTCAAAACCGGCAAAAAGATAGGGGTAGATCAGGTTGGGTTCCCGGAATAATTTGAGTTGAAGTTGCAGGCCGAGGCTCATCAATCCATCTTCGCGGGCATTGCCCAGCTCATCAACCGGCAGGTTGGCCCTGTAGATCTTGAAGGGGAGCCCGAGATTGAGGGTGGGCGACAGGTGCCGGCTGTACTCTATTTCCAGTCCATTGCCTACATCGTCAAAATCCCAGTTTTCCGTTATCGGAAAGATGAAATTGGGCATGGTGTAACGGAAAGCCAGGCCATCTTTAGCGCCGGCGTACTGAGCATGAGACTGTGAAATGCAAAGCGCAAGCAGAAGGGATAGCAGGAGAAAGGCCTTTTTCATATCGCAGGGGTATTGGTTAATCGCTTTGGATGTATTGAGGGAAGATCTCTTCACATTAATCCTAACCTCTTGAGGTATTTCCGCTCAACACATCAAGATAACAAAAAAAAACAGGGCGGTGTTGATGGTCACTCCTGCAGGCCCCTTCCTTTTTTCTGGATCTTTCCGTCTTTATTGAGCTGTTTCATGAGGCGGTCGAGGATGCCGTTGATGAAGTCCTTGCTTTTGTCCGTGCTGTAGAGCTTGGAGATCTCCACGAACTCATTAAGAGTTACTTTGGTGGGAATAGTGGGAAAGCTCATCAGCTCACAAAGGGCCATCTTAAGCAGGATCATGTCGATGACGGCGACGCGGTCGGCATCCCAGTTGCGGAGCGTGGGCTCGATAATGTTCAGCAGTTCCTGGTCCTCCTCGCAGGCTTTACGCAGGAGCTTCTCCCCGAATTCTTCAGTCGTTTCGGCGGTGGGGCGGTATTCTTCAAAAAAGTCATCAGCAGCAGGTAAGGCCTTTATCGTCTTTTTGATGGCGCCGGCCACCAGTGATTTGTCGTCGATCCAGTTGGAGTAGTTGTCTTCGACAAAGTCTTCATAGGCTTCATTGCCGAGCAGGTGCTTATACAATTGCAGGAGAATCTCCCGGTGGCTTTCGGCATCTTCATTATCCTGCATTAAATAATCCCGATATTCGTCCGTTTTTGCGAAATCGGTGTAGAACAGGCGTACATTATCGGTATCGAAACGATGGGTGAGTTTGTACTTTTTGAACAGTTGCTGAAGCCCTTCATTTTCGGAAAGCGACTTCATGAGGCTGTTGTCGATCAGTTTAGCAGTAAATTGCTTATCTTCTTCCGATGGCAGTAATTTAGCCTCCTTTTTTGCCGCATCCTGCCTGGCATATCCGGCAACCCGCATCAGGCTCAGCAGGCTGAAGAGGTAAAGTTCAAAGGATTTATGTATGCTTGACCGATACCGGTTGACTACATCGTTCAGCCCAAGCTTACTATCCCTGCTCATGGAATAAAGCATCTGCATTACTTTAATGCGGACGTTCCTTCTACTCAGCATGTTTTCAAAATTCCCTGTTTATACAGTTTGCAAATATAGTCCTTTACAGGTGGTTTACAAACCGCAATGGATAAAGCCTAAAAAAAAGAGCTGCACCCGGCTTAAAAACGGAGCTTGGTGCAGCTCTGAAGCCCGGGAATAAAGGATCTATTCCATAAAATTTTCCCGGATCTCCTCAAAAGCAGGCAGCTGTTTGTGGTGCCACTTCTGGATGACTCTGCCGTTCTTCAGCAAAACGACTCCCGGGTTGGACCGTATGATGGTTTTCAGCAGGATGTCATCCGCCGTGTAGAAGGGGATACTGATGCCGGTATACTCTTTGAAGCTTTCCAGCTTATCCTGTCCGGCAAAGGCGGTAATGACAAAGGCATCATAGCCGGCTTCTTCAGCAGCTTCGGCAAGGGGTTTGACCTTGGTTACCCATGGGCTGGTATAGCTCTGTTTCCAGGAGTAGGAAGTCTTTTCCACCTGCCTTTTATCTACTCTGTCTATTCGTTGAACCTGCTTTATAGTATCCTCAACGGCTACGGTATCGACTGCATAGATGGTATCCGTCACGACCTCAGTAACCGTTTCCTCACCGGCTGCCTTGAGTTTGTATGCGATGATCATAAAGCTGTATTCCGGATTGGACAGCAGCTCTTCGCTGATATCCGAACCATTCGGCCCGGTTGCTTCAAAATCACTGACTTTGGTATGTTCGATCAACCGGCTGATGGTATCTCCTTCGAGCCCTCCCCAGCGTTCTTTGAGGTAGGCCACCAATTCCTGTTCATAGGGTTCTCCTTCGGCGCTGGGGATAACATAACCTTCCGGCGCCTCTTCAGAGCGGACCAGGGTAACCTTGGGGTCGCTCTGTACCTGTTCCAGTTCCCATTCTTCTTTGGGGTAATCCTTGTACTGGCGCAGGTACTCGTTCAACGGCAACTGCACTACTTTTCCGGTGGATTTATTGGTCATGCGGTAGGCTTCGACCTCGACGTTGTTCTCGGCCAGTGTCTCCAGGGTTTTTTCCAGCCGGATATTCCGGTCAACCTTGAACGGGCGGAAGTCGATGTGGGGAAGGGCCCACATATAGTTCATGAAGCAGTAAAAGGTAAGCGCCGCCGTACTGATCAGCACTATGGCGGTGCGGCTGCCGGAAGCGAAGAGCTGGTGCATTTGCCTGTGTGCAAAAACAAAGAGGATGGAGGGGAAAAGCAGGAATATATCTTTGAAGAAAGAAGTCATGGGCTTCAGTGTGATAAAATCGCCGAAGCACCCACAATCCGTGACTTTCATGTTGGTTTCCACGTAGGGCCCCCACTGGCTGAACTGGAAGAAATTGACGCCCTGGGGCACATATCCGGTGAGGTAGGTAAAACCCGTCAGAAAGGTGAAGAACACCACGATCAGGAGGAACGCCCAGGCGGCAAATTTACGGGCGGAACCGATCAGCAGCATGATGCCCAGGACGATCTCCAGGACGATCATAAATACGGAGAAACCAATGGCGTATTCGGCGAGCCAGGGAAAGAGGGGCGACAGGAAAGAGAACCAGGTCCCGCTGAAAGTAGCTTCGAATTCGGCGAAGTACTGCTCCAGCTTGAAGGCTGTGCCCAGAGGGTCAATGGCCTTTACCCAGCCGGAAAAGATAAAGAGGGCGCCGCAGAAATTCTGAAAAAAGCTCACCACCCAGTTGTTGATGCGCCGGGAAGTCAGCCCGATCGCCAGCGTTAACAGCAAGGCGGTAATGGCAATGATGATGACTAGTGTTCCTATGGTCATACGTTCTGTTTTTGTTCCTGTAGTTTGATCAACGCAAAAATAGCATAGTTGATGATATCCTGGTAGTTGGCCTCCAGCCCTTCAGAAGCTATGGTCTTGCCCTCGTTGTCCTCGATCTGTTTGATGCGCAGGAGCTTCATCAGGATGAGGTCGGTCATAGAGCTGATGCGCATCTCGCGCCATGCTTCTCCATAGTCGTGGTTCTTGGCGCCGAGCAGGGCCCGTGTTTCCGCTACTTTATCATCGTAGAGGCGAAGGGCTTCCTCCGGGGGCAGCTCTACGGGAGCGTCTTTCGGCAGGTTCAGCTGCACAATGGCCATCAGGCTGTAATTGACCATGCCGATGTAATCGGATTCGATGCTGTCTTCCACTTTCTGCCGCCCCTTTTCCTCGATGCTGCGGATGCGCTTTGCCTTGATGAAGATCTGGTCGGTCAGGGAAGAGGGCCGCAGAATACGCCAGGCCGTACCGTAGTCCCGGGTTTTTTTTTCGAAAAGCTCCCGGCATTTATGCAGGATATGGTCAAATTGATCCAGGGTACGCTCCACGTTTGCGAGATTTTTTCGCAAAGATAATAATTTCGGTATTCGGTCTCGTCTTTATCGAGCCGGGTAAAGTTCGGTATTTTTACCTGGCTCGAAGAGACAAGCTGTACTCGGGGGCGTGAGCAAATTTAAAAATAGTGTATACTTCCCCTGTTAATGCCCCTCAAAGCTTTGTTAATAAGATGTAAATCCTGGTAATTGTTTACTTTGGCCTTATGTCCGAAATTAAAGACCAGTACAATACCCTGAGCGGGCCGGCCTACGGGGAGTTCCGGGACCGGGGCAGTAAATTCCTGGCTTACGCCTTTCCCGTCTATACGGAGGAAGAGGGGCAGGCCCGGCTGGAAGAGGTTCGCCGGGAGCACCCCAAGGCCAGGCACCACTGCTACGCTTACCGCCTGGGGCTGGACGGAAACAACTTCCGCGCCAATGATGACGGGGAGCCCAGCGGCACCGCCGGCCGCCCTATCCTGGGGCAGATCGACAGCTTTGACCTGGCCAATGTCATCATCATCGTCGTACGCTACTTCGGAGGGACACTGCTGGGCGCCTCCGGCCTGATCAACGCCTACCGGGAAAGCGCTGCTGATGCCCTTCGCCATGCCGATATCATCCAAAAAACAGTAGAGGATGTTTACCGCCTTACTTTTGACTACGCCCTGATGGGCAATGTGATGAGCAGCATTAAAAACCTGGAACTGGAAATGGTCCGACAGGACTTTGGGCATACCGGCGTTCTCGAGCTGGCTATACGGCAAAGTGAGGCAGAGGACAAACTCCGCCGGCTGAAGGCAGCCGTCGCCGGGGTGTACCTGGAGGAAGTGGACGGCATGGAAAAGATCAAGGGGTTTGAATTGGAGTATTTGTATACGCGGTAGGGGGAAAGAAGGCTTGAAGGGAGGGCTTTCCAAAGAAAGGTTGGTTTTTTTGCACTTGCCCTTCAAGTCCAAAAAAAGCTAAACCGAGGTTTTTTATACTGTCTCTTATCGCTCCCCTTGCTGCCGGCAGGAACAGATTAAGTTTCCATTTTAACATTGCCCAAGTTGTAAACCACCAAAATAAACCCTACCTTTCAACTAACCTACAGCAATTTAAACCAAAAGCGCGGCATATCCGGCAATTACCGCCGGGGAGTTCTTCTATTTCCTTAATCTCAAAAACGCTAGCCATGATGAAAAAACAGTGTGCGCGCTTTACCCCCCCCTGTTGAATATTTATTTCTTTAATTTGTTGGCAGGGGTTTTACTTGTTTGCCCGGCTGGGCCGGTGTATGGGCAGGCGGTGTTTCTAGGAGAAGTTATTGACGGCTCAGAAATAAAGGCGGAGCCGGATTTTTTAAAGGAAATAGCTGATGATGACCGGCTGCTTTTCTCCTTTGATTTCGTAAGCCTCAGAGAATTTGTTAAAAGCCAGGGTGAAAAGGCAGTTTTCCGGTTAGATATTGGGAAGGAACATTCCTGGGAAATTACTTTGCATGAAAACCCGCTCAAATCCGGCCAAAAGGGGCCTTCCTGCAAAACTTACCTTGGTTATGAAGGGAAAGGCCCGTTAAATACGGTCAGGCTATTCATTGGCGACACCTATTTTGACGGGCTCATTACCTCCGGTAATAAGCTTTTTGAGATCCGTTCGAAACATACCCCGAACCGAACAGGAGAAAATGGAACTTTTCTTTTAATAGAAACGGAACAAACTGATTGTGTTCCCCTGACGGCGAGTAATACCCCTTGCATTGAAGGAAGCGGAAGCGCCATATTTGAACTGGGCATTGTGGTAGATTATGATACTTATTCAGCTTTTGGCGGTAATGCTGCCGCTATTGATGCTATCACTGAAAGAGTGGAAGCGAGAATGGATAAGATCTTCGCCTTTTATAAACATTACGTAGACATTTGTTTCGACCTTCGAGGGCCATTTGTCCGGACTATGCCGGATAATTTCAACGGAAGTAAAGACCAAATACTTGGTGCAGTAAGAGGGTATTGGAAGGAAGAATATAGTTGTATTTCTGTTGATGGTTTGATAATGTTGAACAGCGGTAAAAATCTGCCAAGTGAAGGATACACTAAAGGCAGTTTCTGTACAAACCCATGCGTGGATAATTATGTTAATTCGCCTATTACATCTTATGTTGATTCCCCTTTATCCCCGGGAACTTCTGTTGGCGATTTTGATGATAAATTGAGTGTTGTAATTGCCCATGAATTGGGCCATCAACTTACAAGTGCCGACCATGTAGATGATGGGTATACAAGCTGTAGTACAGATAGCATTAAGTGCGTTAATCCTCCTCCAGGTTTGAATTGTTTCCCGTTGATGTGCACGGGAGGGGGAAATGTTACTTTCACGAAGAATAACTTATCTGATTGTACTGTTGATTATATTGAAAGCCGGATTGCACAAAACATTACTGGTTGCCTTGGCGACCTGCGCACTTACGAACTTCCGTGCGGAGATTGTAGCCACTCTTTGGAGGTCACTACCGATAAAACCGAGATCATTTTCGGTTGTGGAGGAGATAGCCTGGCGTCCTATTCGGTGGAATTCTGCAATCACTGCAAGCCTGATACATTTAATATATTGATTGAACAGAACCGTGAAGGTATTCATGAAATAGAAAACCTCACCGGACAAAATGTAACTATTGAGGAGGCATTGGATAAACGATTGCTGAAAATAAATGGTGTACAATTGGATTCCGGACAATGTTATAGTGTTTCTTACGATTTGAGGTTTACAGGCACACCTTCGGTAGGTTATGGAGTTACCAATTCTATATCTGTCGATAGTATTCGGTCTGGCGATCCGGAAATAGCATATTGTCCAGCTATTTACACCACTTTTATTTATGATGCCACCAATACTGACTTGGTTAATGGGTTATTGTCCCAGTCTGGCCTGCCCCTTGCCAGTACTTCCAATGAAAAGATAAGAATTTCAGGCATCCTTGAGGTAGATGAAGGCTATACTTTCAATACCTCCTTTTTTGTAATGGAATATGGAGCCAAAATAATAGTAAAAGATAGGTTTGAACTGAACGGTTGTACCATTTTTGCATGCGACAGCCTTTGGGAAAGTATTATAGTAGAAGATGGGGGATGGCTGCAATTGAAGAACTGTACAGTTTCTGATGGTGAAAATGCAGTAAAGTTTCTGGCAGGCTCGGGAGGGGAAATTTATAATACAACTTTCCGTAATAACTACACGGGGGTTCTGATGGACTTACAGCCAGGCCAAACCGCTAGCCTACGCAACTTCTATGGGAACACTTTTTTAGCGGACGGTAGCCTCAAAGCACCGCGCAGCGGCACAAAAAGCTTCGCCGGCATCTGGCTGAATAACGCCAATTCCA
>CAYQKY010000094.1:0-28949 GCA_964418125.1 uncultured Phaeodactylibacter sp. | reverse complement strand
GGAATATCTTTAAAAGCAAGAAAAATTTCAACTTCATACAAGGCTTCATTATAAAACATTACGGCATATTTGTTTCCCCGGAATTTGAATTCACTTTCAATAAATATCGTGTCGTTTATGACTTCCTGATAATATTTAATTCGGGTAGCTGTCGGGTAATTTTCTTTTATATGCTCTTTAATTTTAACGGCTACTATCTTCTTGGAAACTCTTATTTCCTGTGCGGTTACAGTCAGGTTGAGAAAAGCAGAGAATAATAATAAAGAGATTATTTTCAAATTCATCGAATCAACTTATTAATAAAAGAAGCTGTTCAGGTTTGAGCCGGGGGCGAAAAAACCATAGGCTTTTTAACCCCCGGCGTCGCATCGGTTCCGCAAATTCGGGCGCCTGGCTGAAGAAAGGCAGGCCCGGCAAGGATCACCTCATCAAGCCTACCGGGGGACAGCGAGCGAGGAATTAATCACCGTCAGAACCTGCAAAGTTCCTTAACTCTAAATTTTGTACCCTAAAGTGATGTAAAAATGTCGGGGTTCAGCCGGTATTAAACCAGGGCCGGGATAAGTGGTAGCTCTTCGTGTAAAATATGTTGTATCCAACAAATTATTCACACCAAAAGCTATAGTGTAATTATCTATATCATAATTCATTGACAAATCAAAAACAGAATAGGATGGAATATATCCCTGGTTTCCTGTAACCGTATATTCAGTATTATTCGCATCAGAATATTGGCCGCTGGTATAAGTATAGTTCAAAGTAATTGAAAAATGATAGCCGCGAAAATTTACGCCTGACTTAAGAACATGCTCAGGTGCGGTTTCGACCACATTTCCTTCAAATTCTCCATTCAGATACTCTGAATTGACATAGGCATACGAAGCAAACGTACTTAAAGAGAATGGACTATATGGGTTAATTGCTTTTAAAATATTCACTTCAAGAAGCGACTCTAATCCCATACTCCTTGAATCGGCGACATTGGTTCTGTAAAGAAGCGGTTCACCATTAATATTGCGTGTTATTGTTCCAATTTTGTCATTGTAGGCAAGATAAAATGCATTGACGTCAAAAATAACAAGATCTTTCACTTGCCCTCGAAAACCTGCGTCGGCATTATAACCACGTGAATCTTGTACATCAGGGTCGACCGAAATATTTGGGTTTTCAACCCTGATGTCATTGAAATGAACCGCCCTAAATCCTTCCGTAACGTTCGCATAAAAATTCACATCATCATTGATCTGATATTGAAGCCCTGCTCCCAGCAAAGGGAATCTTCTTGTGCTGGTGCCAACTTCAGGAACCGATTTACCATTGTCGCCATAATAGCCGTCATAATCAACTACTATATTCTCGTACCTTATACCTGGAGTAACGCTAAATTTTGGAGCAAATTGAAAAATATGTTCTGCAAAAAGCGAAATGTTTTTTGTGTCAAAGGCATAGTCATTGTACTCCAGCGCATTGGGGTTAATAAAAGTGAAATTAGCATCGTTGCCATCCGTTCCTAATCCCTGGCCTCTTGTTAATCTTCCGTCGTATATTCTTGTCCCGATCAAAAAGGTGTTCCTTGTATTACGGATAAACTTATACGTTTGCAAATATCTAATCTCCGTACCAAAATTTTTATACTGGTCTCGTCTTAAATCCCGATAACCGCCATCATCTGGTATATTGACTGGTTTCGTGTTTTCTATACTATTTCTCTTGGAAAGATTAGCGAAATTTCGCATTGAAAGTTTGGCGCCGTTTCCAAATTCATAATTCAATATAATAGCCGGTAAATTCCACTCCACATTAAACCAATTTCGTTCCCTGACAGAGATCCTCGGGTTAAGGTTAAACTGTTCGTCAGTCACCCCTGCCGACAATTGCAAGACGTACCCCATCTTCGTCATTTCAAACCCAATATCGAATTTGTCATTAAAGTGATACTTAACGGATGCAAACCCGCTATTTATCCTGTACTCAGCATTTTGCCTCCACCCATCGGCGCTTCGATGGTGAAAATAACCGAAGTACTCAACTTTGCCTTCCCGGCCACCAATACTCGTATAAGAATTAAATAATTTAAAGGCGCCTGCCGTTTGCTTGGTGACGAATTCAAAAGGCTTGCCTCTCGGCGCCCCTTTCATTTTAAAATTCATCATTCCCCCTAATTGAGTGCCATATTGTAAAGATGCTGCTCCTCTCACTATTTCAATTCTCTCAATAGCCTCCATTGTCGGCGTATAATAGTTGTCTGGGTACCCCATAATGTCGGCGGCAATATCATATCCATTTTGCCGGGTATTAATTTCCCAGGATCTATTTGGGCTCAATCCTCTATACCCTACATTTAATTGAATACCAGATCCATCATTTTCCCAAATATTGGTTCCCGCCACTTTGGCATAAACCTGACGAGGATTATTTACGACAAGATTCGCATTTATTTTATCCAAAAGAATAACTTCATTCTTCTTGGATGCATATATTTCCGTACCTCTCACACTCGGCAGCCGGCTTATGTCGTTCAGGTTCCTTGATGTACTTGACACGATTACATCGGCTAGATCAATCACTCCATCTTCTAGCGTAACATCGATTGTTTTAGCCTTGTTGTTCGTCAACCTGAAAGTCTTAATTACTTCTCCATAAGAAATATGCTTGAACTTAATTTCGTAATTCCCAAACTCCAGGCCTGTTATGCTGAAATTTCCGTCTTCATCTGTAACCGTCTGGGTTCTTATTGCCAAATCCTTGCTTACAGAAACTGTTGCATCTGGAACGGGTATCCCATCGCCATACGTTACTTTACCTTGAACTGAACCAGGCAAAACTTTACCTTGAACTGAACCAAACGAATTCTGCGAAAAAGCTGGCGAGAAAGTGCAAATAAGCACTAATGCTACTAGGCTCTTTAGAGAGTATTTATTTTTTTCCATTTTAAATGCTTTTTTCGGTTCAAAAAATTATTACGGCTTGTAAAATCTCAAGTACAGTAGTGGTATTACCAACAGGTTGAGCAGGGTAGAGGTGAGCAGCCCGCCCAGGATCACAATGGCCATGGGCAATTCGATCTCATGGCCTGGCACATTGCCTGCGATCACCAGGGGCAGCAGGGCCAGCCCGGTGGTCGTGGCAGTCATCAGGATGGGCGCCAGGCGCTCTTGCGCGCCCCGGATCACCAGTTCCCGCCCGAAGGCCATGCCTTCTTCTGCTTCCAGGTGCTGGAAGTGGTTGATCATCATGATGCCGTTGCGGGCGGCGATGCCGAGGATGGTGAGGAAGCCCACCAGGGAGCCCAGGGAGATGACGCCGTCTCCTCCGAAGTAGGCGGCCATGATGCCACCGACCAATGCCATCGGCAGGCACAATATGGACAGGATGGCCAGGCGCGTGTTGTTGAAAGCGCTGTGCAACAACAGGAAAATGGCCATTAGGGCAAGCAACCCGAAGAGGGCCATCCGTTGCTGAGCAGCCCGCCGTTCGGCGTACTCTCCGAGTACTTCCGGGTGGTACTCCAACGGGAATTCCACGCCCGCCAGGGCGGTTTCGACATCGGTGATGACCGAGCCGAGGTCGCGCCCCTGCACATTGGCGGCCACATCGAGGCGGCGGGTGAGGTTTTCCCGTTTAATGATGTTGGGCGTAGGAACGATCTCAATGTCGGTCACATCCTTCAGGCGGATGTAACCCCCGCCGGGGACGTCGATAGGCAGGTTCTCGATGTCCGTAAAACTGGCGCGCGCCTCGGGCACACTCCATACATTGACGTCATAGGCCTTGCCGCCCCGGAAGATGTCGCCTACTTCTTCGCCGGCGACAAAAGTGGTGGCCATACGGCGAATGTCGCCGGGCTTCAGGCCGTACTGCTTGGCTTTTTCAAGGTTGACTCTGACCTGTACCTGCGGTATCTCCTCGTTCAATTCGACATGGAGGTCGATGATGCCTTCAATACCCTCCAGTTTGTCTCTGACCTCACGGGCTTTTTCGCGCAGCACTTCCAGGTCAGGGCCGTACAGGCGGATGACAATAGCCTCGGAGGCCCCGGTCAGCACTTCTCTGATCCGCTCTTTCAGGTAGGTCAGCACGTCCCGGTACAGGCCCGGGTAGCCGTCGACCACCTCCTGGATCTTAGCCACGGTTTCGTCGTAGTCTACCTCCGGGCCGACACTGATCCAGTTTTCGCCGAAATTCATGCCTACCACTTCATCCATATAGTAAGCCTGCCCGATGTGGGCGCCGAAATTGCGGACGCCTTCGATTGAGCGTAGCTCTTTACTGCCGGCTATCGTGATGCGGTTCATTTCCGGCCAGGAAGTGCCCGGTTTGGTGACCCAGTGCATCAGGAAATCCCTTTCCTTGAAGGACGGCAGCAGCGACTGTCCGAGGCGGGGCACGATCAGCAGGCCGATCAGGGTGAAGATGCCCACTACGGCATAGGCGTGCACCGGTTTGCCGATCAGGCGGGCGAGGATGCTGTCATATACCCCGTGCAGCCAGCGCATCAGGGCCGATTCGCGGCGGTGAAGCTCAGTATTGCGCAGCAGGACGTAACTCATGGCCGGCGTGATGGAGAGCGCGACGACCATCGAGGCCATGATGGCGATCGCATAGGCCGAGGCCAGCGGCTTGAAGAACGCCCCCGACAAGCCCCCCATGAAGAAGACCGGGATCAGGGCCGCCACTTCGATCAGGGAAGCGTAAATGATGGCCCCCCTCACTTCGATCGAAGCCTCGAGAATGATCCGGAAGGGCGATTTTCTGATGCCCTCGTTGCGCGCCTCGCGCAGGCGCCGCATGATGTTCTCCACGTCGATAATAGCGTCGTCTACCACCGCCCCCAGGGCGATTACAAAGCCCGCCAGGATCATGGTGTTGATGGTGGCGCCCTGCACTTTGAGCACCAGGGCCCCGGCCATCAGCGACAACGGTATGGCCGTACAGCTGATCAGGGTGACCCGCCATTCGTTGAGGAAGAGGAAGAGGATGATGATCACCAGCACGCAGGCGATGAGCAGCGCTTCCCTAAGGTTGTTGATCGACATGTCGATGTAGGTCGCCGGGCGGAAGATCTCGGTGTCGATCTTCACCCCGGGCAGGCCGGGCCGGAGCTTATCGATGGCGGCTTCCACGCCTGCGGTGATGTCTCTGGTATTGCCCCACGGCAGCTTTTCGACAATGAGCATCAGGCCAACCGTGTCGTTGATAATGGCGTCTCCTGACATTTGCTGATGGTCGACCACCAGTTTGGCGACGTCGCTGAGGTATATGCTCTGGCCGTTGTCAGCGGTTTTGACCACCACTTGGCCCAGGTCCTCCGGCCGGTTGATGGGCAGCACGTGCCGCACGCCGTACCTTTTGTCCTGCGTTTCTACCCACCCGCCGGTGCCGATCATAGCGCCGGTGGAGTAGAACAGCAGGCCGGCGTCCAGCGCGTCGGCCGTAGCTTCCATGACATCCTGCATGGTGACGCCATAGCGCTGCATCCATTCCGGCACCACCTCTACGGCCTGCAGCTCGATGCGCTCGCCCCAGATGGCAACGTGGGCCACGCCGGGCACGTCCAGTATGGCGTCATTGATCTTCCAGTAGGTCAGCATCGACAGGTCGATCACCGAGAGGCTGTCGGACGAAAGCCCGATCTTCATACAGCGGCTGGTGGCCGAGAGGGGTTGCAGCATCAGAGGAGGGGCCGCCCAGGTGGGCAGGGTGGGTATGGCGGTGGCGATCTTTTCGGCCACCAGCTGCCGCGCCTCCATGAGGTCCGTTCCCGTTTCGAAGATCAGCTTGATGGCCGACAACTGGGAAACGGATTTGGAGCGCATCACGTCCAGCCCCGGGATGCCGTTGAAGGCCTGTTCCAGCGGGACGGTAACCAGGGCCTCCACTTCATTGGATTCCAGGCCCAGGCAGATGGTCTGTACCTCCACCAGGGGCGGAGCAAATTCCGGAAAGACGTCTATCGGCGCCTCCCGGATCTGCCGGAGGCCGAAATACATCATCGCCACCGCCAGGCCAATGGCCAGGAACCGGAACCGCAGGCTTGATTTTACTATAGATCTCAACATATATCTTCAGTTTTGAATTAATGCCCTACTTCATACTCCGTGCCGTACAGTTCAGCGGCGCCGACTGAAACTATCCGGGCCCCGGGTGGGGGGCCTTCATTCAGGGCCGCCTTGCTTCCTTCAATGAAGTCGACCTCAACCTCTTGGCGGATGTAAACGCTGGGTTCCGGGTTGGTGTATACCCAGGCGCGCCCCTGCACGTCGTACAGCAGGGCCGAATAGGGCGCGGTTATCCTTGGACGCGCCTCGCTGCGGGTTATCATTTCTTCGGTGGCCTGCACGGTTTCTATGCCGAGGCGTTCGACGGCCTTTTCCGTCAGTATCAGCCGGCTGACTTCGCTGCCCTCAATGTGTTCGATATGGGCCGGCTCCACCTTCTGGTGAGGCTTTTCCTGTTCCTGGCAGGCCGGAAGCAGGAGGGCCGTCATCAGCAGGATGAGCGAAATTTTATGTGGATAAACTTTCATTTCTTTTTGTTTTGTGGTTGTGGGATGGCCCAGTGATAGTTGCTCGTTGTCGGTTGTTTTCAAACAGGCAACCAACAACGTGCAACCACCTCTGCTTCTTCAAATACTCGGCGCCACATCCAGCTCCATCATTGCTTTTTCTTCCTCCATGACGGCGTCCGACACCCTTCCGAAGGCCAGGTACAGGGTGGGGAGCGCGAACAGGTTGACCGCAAAGGAGGTCAGCAACCCGCCCAGCATCACCAGCGACAGGGGATGCAGCATTTCGAAGCCGGGAGCGCCGCCCATAAAGGCGAACGGCAGGAAAACAACCGCGCTGATGACCGTCGTCATCAGGATGGGCCCCAGGCGGTTGCTCACTCCTTCCTGCACCAGGGCGGGGCTGAACGTTTCCCCTTCGAGCAGTTCCAGCCGTTTGAAGCGTTTGATCAGCAGTACGGCCTGGTAGGCGGCCACTCCCAGGGCGGCAAGCAGCCCGGCCAGGTGCCCCAGTTCCACATTTCCGCCGCTCAGCCACACCGCCGCCAGGCCGCCGGAAAGCGCAACAAGCAAGGTGGGCAGAACGATCAGGGCTAAACGCCAGCTCCAGAAGGAAGCCTGCAGCAGGAGGAATATGCCGATCAGGCAGGCGACGGCAACGCCGATGAGGCGGCTCCTGTCTTGCCGGGCCTCAATGAAGTTGCCCACCAGTTCGGCGTGATATTCCAGCGGGAACTCTACCTGCTTGAAGCTTTCCTCGATCCCGGCTTTGGCCGTGTTGAAGTCTACGCCCGACAGGCCGAAGGTGATGTCCATATAGCGGGAGACCTTATCCCGCCGGATGACGGCCAGGTTGTCCTTTTCCCGGACTTCCGCTACTTCCCCGATGCGCACTTTTCTGCCGTCGGGCGTATCGACCAGCAGGTTCTTGACGTTTTCGATGCTGCTGCGTACTTCCGGAACACCCCAGACGACGACTTCGAACACCTTCTGGCCTTCGAACAGGCTGCCGGCCTCGATGCCGGCCACCAGAGTGGCGGCGGTGCGCCGCACGTCGCCGGGTTTGATATTATACTGTTTGGCTTTTTCCATGTCTACTTCGATCTCCAGGGAGGGTTCGGTGGCCGGGTATTCTACCCTGGCGCCCACTACGCCATTGACGGTGGAAACAGCTTTTTTCAGCTCCTCCGCCTTTTGGGCCAGGATGTCCTGGCCTTCCCCGTAGATCCGGGCGGCGTAGAGGTGTCCGGTTGCGGACAAGGGCCGGTTAAGGCTTTGTTCCAGGTAGGTCGTTATATTGGACTTCATTTCCGGAAAGCCTTTCAGGACCTGGCCGACGGAAGCCAGCGTTTTATCATAGTCGGCCTCTTCATCCATGCTGAGCCAGATCTCGGCGGAATGGACATTGGTGATCTTATCGGACAGGACGGCGCGGCCAATGTGAGCGGCGGCATTATCGATACCGGGGATTGTCCGCAGCTTGCTGATGGCGTCTTTGGTGACGCGGGCCATCTCCGGGTGGGAGGCGCCGTAGGGGCCGTCCCACTGGATCACAAGGTCCCGTTCCTGGGGTATGGGAATATCCGGGGCCAGGTTGATGGCAGGTATCGATAGAATGCCGGCCAGCGCGACGGCGCCCAGGACGGCATAAGCGGCGGCCGGCTTGCGGGTGAACCGGCCCGCGGCGGCGCCCACGGCTGCGCTCAGGGAGGCCAGCAGCGGAGACGGTTGGCGCACCGGCCCGGCGCCGGAGAACAGCATCAGGCTCAGGGCCGGCGTTACAATAACCGCGGCCAGGGTAGAGGCCGTCAGGGCCAGCAGGTAAGACAGCGCCAGAGTATTCAGGAATTCCCCGGTGATGCCGCCGGCGAAAAAGAGCGGCAGGGCCGCCAGTAAGAGGATCAGCGTGGCGAGAAACAACGGGCTGCGCACTTCATGGGCGGCCTCCAGAATGATGCCGGCGGCCGATCTGTCGGCGCCGTTATTTCGGGCCTGGCCCAGCCTTTTTCTTATATTGTCTACTGTGACAATGGCGTCGTCGATGATGACACCCAGCGCTACTATGAAGCCGGCGATGGCCATCATATCGAAGATAACACCCTGAAGGTGAAGGGCATAGGCGCCAACCAGCAACGACAATACAATAGCCGTCATACTGATCAGGGCGGCCCGCCATTCATACAGGAAAAGGAAGAGCAACAGGGCGGTGAGGGCCAGCCCCAGGCCGAGCATGGCGGTGAGGTTGTCAAAGGAGGCTTCAATGTATTTTGCGGGTTGGTAGATCTCCGTATCGAAATATACGCCGGTAAGGCCGGGCGCCAGTTTATCCAGGGCGTTCTCGACATTCTCGGTGACCTGGGCGGTGCTGGCCCATGGGAATTTCTCGATGACCAGCATCAGGCCTTCGTTGCCGTTGACGATGGCGTCGCCGATTAGCGGCTGGTGGTTTTCCACCACATTCGATATATCCTTGAGCAGCATGTTATTGCGGCCGTGAACCGGAACCTCGGCCAGCTGTTCGGCGGTAGTAATGGGAGACAGGTGCCGGATGCCCATTCTCTGGTTGGGGGTGTCGAAAAAACCGCCGGTGCCCGGTGTAGAGGAGTTCAGGTAGCTCAGCGGCGACACCCACAAGGCCTCGCCTGTGGTCTTGATCACATCGTGCAGGGTTACTCCTTTATCCTTTAACGTTTCCGGGGCGACCTGCACCTGGAGTTGCCGTTTGCGCTGCCCCCAGATCGAGACATTCGCCACCCCTTCCACGCCCATCAGGTAGGGTTGTATGGTCCAGCGGGCCAGCACCGACAGGTTGATGAGAGACATGTCGGGAGAGTTGGGGCTGAGCCCTACCTTCATCACCCGGCTGGTTGACGAATACGGCTGCAGCATGATGGGAGGCTTCGATACGTGCGGCAGGGCGTGCGCCTGGGTAAGGCGCTCGGCTACCACCTGGCGCGCCACCATGGGGTCGGTGCCGGGCTCGAACACGCATACGACCCGGGACAGGCCGGGCATGGATTCAGACCAGATCTCGTCCAGAAAGGCGATGCCGTTGAGCAGGTCCTGCTCCAGGGCTACCGTTAATATTTGCTCCACCTCTTCGGCGGAGAGGCCGAGCGCCTCGGTCTGGACTTCCACATAAACGGGAGAAAACTCGGGGAAGGCCCCCAGTTGTATATCGCGAAGCTGCGATATGCCAAGAATGATCAACAAGGCTGCAACAGATACAACTGCTAACCGGCCCTGAAGGCTGGACGTAATGATTCCTCGCATGGTGATTTTGTTTGTTAAATTGGGTGCATAACATTGCCACCCCTGTCCTGATCCGGAACAGGGAAGTGTTTTTGACCATGCCTGATATCAATTCATACCACTGCCACCCCTTCGGCAGCTGCGGAAAGGCAAGTCAAAATCAATGCACAATTTTATTTATCAACGCCATCCCTTTCTTTCGGGGAAAGAAAGGTTTAATTATTTACATTCCGGGTGGAGGCCCCTGACAGATAAGCACACTAAACCGATTCACTGATGCAGGGGTTTCGGGCATATCAATTTCTCCTCTTTTAAGGTTGCAGATAAGCCGAAAGTAAACCTCCTCGTTAAAATCAAGTTATTGCTTTTCCTTCATCCGGGTAATTCTTCCAAAGGGGGGGGAGTGAAGAGTTACTTTGAGCCACGGGATGAAGAAAAAACAGTGAAAAATCTTTAAGTAGTGATAGAAAAATAAGCCTCCAATTGCCTTCTTCAGCCAATACTGGCTTCCAGGCTTTACCCTATGAAAAAGTAGGGCTTATTCTTTAGTATTACTCGCTGTAGCGGGCTTGTAATACTTACTAATGGGAAAAACTGTGTAAGCTTCTTTCTTTTCGGGATAGAAATCGGACAGGAACTGGTTCGTAAATCTTAACAAGGCTCTGGCAAGCCTTGTATAACTGGGTTCTGGGTTTATTCCTAAATATCCAAGTAGTTCAGGAACAAATATAAATTTTGCTCCCTAAGAGTTATACTGTTCAAATATAATGAAAAAAACAGTAGTCAACAAAATAGTTGTATGTTTTTTTTAATTAATTAAATTATTTATTTCCCCGTTGCAATGAAAATAAAAAGCCATCCTATGGTTAGGCTAAGTAGGTGATAAAATAAAATTAATTTAACTATTAAAAATTAAAGCAATGCTATTAAAATTGCACCTGAAATTTTCTTTTTTTCTATTCCTTGTCGCGTTGTTCGCCAAAGCCTGCCTGCCCGCCGGCAACGATGGGCATCAAGAGGCTGATACGATCAGAAATGGGGCCGGCGCCGCATTGGTGGAAGGAAGCCGAAGGCCGGGCGGCGCTGTCGCAAAATCTACCAAATACAGCCTGGAGTACAACTTGAACACCTCTTCTGGGGAATTCAGGTTGTCGGCGGAGCTCAGAGAGGTCTCGGGGCTCAGCCTGTCGGCCGACGGCGCCTACCTGCTTGCCGTTAATGACGAACAGGGCAAGGTCTTTTTCCTGGATAAAAAAAGAGGGCGCATTCAGCGGGAGCTTTCATTCGGAGGGCCCGGCGATTACGAAGGCCTGGAAATGGTGGACAATAGGATTTATGTAGCCAGGAGTGACGGCCTGATCTATGAAATCGAGTATAACGGTAGGGCGGACCCCAAGGTTGAAATGCATCATACGCCGCTGGACGCGGACTACGACGTGGAGGGGCTCGGATACGACCGGGCCGGACACCGCCTGCTGGTCGCCTGTAAGGGAAAGGCCGGAGAGGGAGAAGCTTATGAGGACAAACGCGGGGTCTACGCTTTTTCCCTGGACAGTATGAAGCTGTCCGGCGAGCCTGTTTTTCTGCTCAGCGAAGACATGCCCGTTGCGGAGGAGGCCTTCCGGGAAGCCTGGTGGAGCGATGCGCTGGCGGGCCGCTTTGTCCCGTCGGCCATTGCCGTGCATCCTGTCACCGGGCATATATACATATTGTCTTCCAAAGGAAAGGCACGGGCCGTGCTGGTGATGAAACCCTCCGGAGAATTGCTGTCCATGCGGGAACTGGATAAGGATCCTTTCAATCAGCCGGAAGGGATCTGTTTTGAGCCGGACGGCGCGATGTACATCAGCACAGAGGCGAAGGGAAAGAGGGGGAGAGGGAGGGTGTTCAGGTTTAAGATGCTGTAGAGGCTATAGAGGCTAAGGATGCTCGCCAGGAAAATATCTATAGCATCAGCAGGCCATGGGCCGTAGCATCCTTTTGGGCGCTGTTCGGAATTCGGTGTTCGCCATTCGCCAGGCCGCTGAAAATAGAGGGTTTTTTCTTTTGAAGACACACATTTCTAAACACTATCTCCTTTTGAGCGCGAGCGCGCTCAAAGAGCATCCACAGCATCCACAGATTCCCTCCCAAATCCCTCCAAAATTTCCTTTTACCTTACTTACTGAAGTAACTGGAAAGAAAAATGGCCGAAAACATTCACTCCATAATAGTGATAGCCGTTGCGATGATTGCAGTTGGTTGCGGGAGCTCTGGCAATTCAAACGCTCAGGGCTCTTCCTCCTGGCAGGAAGAGTTTGGCCTGGAAAAGCGGGCGCTGGCCCCCACCGGGAGGAATGACTTCTTCATCCTGGAGCCCGGCTTCCAACTGGTGCTGGAAAGCGCTACGGAAAAACTGGCGGTTACGGTACTGGACGAGGCCAGGGTGGTGGACGGCGTTACCACCCGGGTTGTGGAGGAGAAAGAATGGAAGAATGGGGAGGTGATCGAAATTTCCCGAAACTTTTTCGCTATCGACGAGAAAACCAAAGACGTCTTCTACTTCGGGGAAGAGGTCGATATGTACAAAGGAGGAAAAGTAACCAGCCACGACGGCGCCTGGCTGGCCGGTGAGAACGGCGCCAAAGCCGGGCTCATTATGCCCGGCAAACCGAAAGCAGGCATGAAGTACTACCAGGAAATAGCAAGGGGTGTGGCCATGGACCGCGCCGAGATCCTGAAGCTGGATGGCCGCCTGGATACACCGGCGGGGTCGTTCAGCAATTGCCTATTGGCCAAAGAAGGCTCAGCGCTCAACCCCTTAGAGATGGAATTCAAAACCTACGCCCCGAGTGTGGGGCTGCTGCAGGATGAAAAGCTGCTGCTAACCCGATACGGTTTCATCAACGAGAAATAATACTACTGACAAAGATCGGATCCCCTCAACAGGTTTCCCGGGCGCATGTGTTTCAACTTGCCCTCACCTTCTGCCCGGAACAACCTGTTGTCCTGGTTTTGCTCAAGCTCAGTTTCGAAATATTGAATGGCATCCTGATCCAGGAGCGCCCTCTCTTTCAATATGAGAAAATGAAAAAGCACCATATCCGGTTAACTGTCGAAGACAGAACAAGGCTGAATGGCCTTATTGCCCGCGGCCACTTGAAACCCAGAGGCGTAAAGCGGGCGGCCGCTTTGCTGGCGCTTGACGAAGGAAAGCTTTATAAAGAGGTGGCCGCTGAATTGGGGGTGACAAGTACTACGGTTTCGGCCTGGGCGCAAAAATACAAGAAAAAAGGATTGGGGTTCCTGAAAGACAAACCCCGAAAGGGGCGGCCCCGAAGGATCACTTCCCGGCAGAAGGAAAAGATCGTGGCCCTGGCTCAGAGCGAGCCCCCCCACGGCCACGAGCGGTGGAGCCTACGCTTGCTGGCCGAAAAAGCGATCGCGCTGGGCTATGTAAATAGCATTTCGCATCAGTACATAAACCAGATCCTGAAGGAAAATGAACTGAGCATCTTTTAAAAACTAATTTATAATGCGGATCTTATCAGTTCTGCTTATCCTCCTGCCCTGGGCGGGGTTTTCTCAAAACCATACGATAAGCGGAAGGCTCACCGACGCCACGACCGGCGAAGCGCTCATCGGCGCCAACGTCTTTGTCACTTCTCTTCAAAAAGGGGCTACGACGAATACCTACGGGTTCTACTCGCTTACCCTGCCCAGGATGGACAGCCTGGGCATTGCCTTCACCTATGTGGGGTACAGCCCTCAGTTCAAGAAAATATACCTCGATCAGGATTTTGTGCTGGACATCGAGCTTCTTCCGGCAGCAGGCGTATTGGAGGAGGTGGTCGTTTCAGGAGTGCGCAACGACGAGAACGTCGCCCGTCCTCAGATGGGCGTGGTAGACATTCCAACGGCAAAGATCCGGGAGCTGCCCGCCATCCTGGGAGAGGTGGATGTGTTGAAAGTAGTACAGTTGCTGCCAGGCGTGCAGGCCGGCAACGAGGGCACCACCGGCTTTTTTGTCCGCGGCGGCAACGCCGACCAGAACCTGGTGCAACTGGATGAGGCCATCGTCTACAACCCCAACCACCTCTTCGGACTGTTCAGCACCTTCAACACCCGGGCCATCAACAACGTCACCCTCATCAAGGGGGGCTTCCCAGCCCAGTACGGCGGGCGCCTGTCTTCTATCCTGGACATCAGCATGAAGGAAGGCAACAACAAACGGTTTGGTGTGGAAGGGGGGATCGGCCTGGTCACTTCCCAGCTGACGGTGGAAGGGCCCATACTGAAGGAAAAAGCTTCCTTTATCGTCTCCGGCCGCCGAACCTATTTCGACTGGATGATCAAGCCCTTTCTGTCCAGCCGGATCCGCACCAATTACGCCTTCTACGACCTGAACGCCAAAGTGAACTGGTTGCTTGGCCCCAAAGACCGCCTCTTCCTCAGCGCCTTTACCGGTAAGGACGACGCGACCTACATCGAAGACGGCATCGAGTACAACGTGCTCTTCGGCAACTCTACCGCCACCCTGCGCTGGAACCATATTTTTGGGCAGAAGCTCTTCCTGAACACCTCCTTTATCATCAATGAGTACGACCAGAATATCGCCGCCCTGCAGGATAACGCCTTTTCGGAAGTTATCTCCGGCATCAGGGATGTCAACGGAAAGCTGGAATTCCAGTACTACCCCAACCCCGATCATGTCATCCTGTTCGGGGCTCACTACCTGGACCACACCTTCCGGTCCAGCGGAAGAACGGAGGCTCAGTCGGGTTCAGACCCGTCGCCAGGTGTCGACAAGGACGCCATCCCCGTAAAGTATTTTGACGAGTTCGCTATCTACATCAATGACGAGATCAGGTTGGGCGAACGTTTTTCAGCTAACCTGGGGCTTCGAGCCCCAGGGTTTTTCTCGGATGAGGCCAGTTATTACCGGCTGGAACCCCGGGCTTCGGTAAAAGTAGCGTTGGGCGCCACCTCCTCGGTAAAAGCAGCCTACACGGTGATGAACCAGTTCCTGCACCTGGTGCCCAGTTCCACCGCTTCGGTGCCCACCGAGATCTGGGTGCCTTCCACGGAGTTGACGCGGCCCCAGCTTTCCACCCAGTACTCGCTGGGTTATTTCCGCAATTTCCGGGACAACGAGTACGAGTCCAGCCTGGAAGTGTATTACAAGGACATGAAAAACCAGGTGCTGTTCAGAGAAGGCAACCAACTGATCGAGACCCTCGACGTCGACCCCCTGCTCACCTACGGCAAGGGCTGGAGCTACGGGGCCGAGCTGTTCCTGCGCAAGAACCGGGGAAGGCTGACGGGCTGGCTGTCCTACACCCTGTCCTGGACGAACCAGCAGTTCGAAGAACTGAATTTCGGAAAAACCTTCCCCTTCCGGTACGACCGCCGCCACAACCTGTCGGTGGTGGGAACATACGAATTGGGCAAACGTTGGTCGCTATCGGCCACCTTTGTTTTTTCCTCCGGCAACGTGTATACCGTGCCGGTAGGCCGGATCGGGGTTTTCCATGGCGGCTCCCTCTTCGAAGGCAACTACTTTATCTACGAAGAGCGCAACAACGTACGCATGAATCCTTATCACCGGCTGGACGTGGCCGCCGCCCACAAAAGAGCGTGGACGCTGTTCGGCAAGGAGCTGGTTTCCGAATGGGTGTTCAGCCTGTACAACACCTACAGCCGGCTGAACCCCTATTTCGTTTATTTCGAAGTGGAGCCGCGCACCGGGGAGCCGAAGGCGAAGCAGGTGTCCCTGCTGCCGGTTATTCCTAGTATTACCTACAATTTCAAATTTTAAAATAAAGACGGAGACTTGACAAGATTTCTCCCGAGAAACCCACGGTAAACTTGTCAAGTCTAAGCCAAGGTAAAATAACGATATGAAGGCCGCAAAATATTTATTTCTGCCGTTCCTCTTCTTCGCCGTTCTTTCCTGCCGCAAGGAGGTCAACATAAGGCCGGATTCTTCCTTCGAGAGTCAGTTGTTCATAGAGTGCCTTTTGTATCCAGGCGAGGAGCCAAGAGTTTATCTCAGCCTGAGCCAGCCCTTCTTCAATGAGGAAGTCACGCCCCAGGACATGTTTGCCCGGGGAGCGGAGGTGCGCCTTTCCGACGGTACGCAGGAAGAACTGCTGCGGCCGGATTCCACCTTCGACAAGTTCCGTTGCCGCTGGGCGCCTTTCTACGGGGGAACGATCCCCGCCGAGTATGGTAAAACCTATGAACTGAGGGTTACCTTCCAAGGCAAAACCTATACTGCTTCAACCACCATTAACCAGGCCAAGGCCAATCTCGATGAGGTGGAATATACCCCGGAGTTTTTCGACGTTTATGGCGGCCATGACGGGGTCATCCTCCGGTTCCGGGACGCGCCGGGGGAGAAAAACTTCTACCGCTTCCAGATGGACCGCTTCCTGGACACCTCCCGCCATCACGCCCACATCCTGGAAGTCCTTATCAATGACTGCACCAATGGGGAGAAGTTCTGGATTACCGACCTGGGGCGCACCGTTTTCCGCGATGATAACAACGACGGGCAGCCGGTGGAGCTCTACGCCGAGGTGTCCTTTGAATACCGCCGGGGCGATACGGCTTACATCTACCTGCAGTCCCTGGATGAGGCGTCGGCCGCCTTTTACGAGGACATAGATAACCAACTGCAATCCATCCTCAATCCGTTTGTGGAACCCGTGTTCCTGAAATCCGGTATTGAGGGAACGCTGGGGGTGTTCGGCTCGGTGGTCCGGTCCGATACGGTGTTGTTTATTTATCCGCAGGATAATCCGTAGGGTGGGAATGAAGGAATAAATATGAGGCAATGGCATTCATTCCCTCATTCCCACATTTTTATCCGTCCGTAGCCTTGGCGAAGGCGGGCCCTCATTCCCTATCTCCCTCATTCCCATCCTAAAATTATACAGAATCCGCATTTAGTTTTACCGGAAATTTTCATTGTTAACCTGAAAAAATTAAAGAAGATGAGAGTATTTTCGTTCCTGTTTGTCCTGGTTCTTTTTTCCGGCACGGCCTTTGGCCAGTTCAAGGTGCCCGAGGCCGCCAAAGAGGGGTTTACGAAAAAATACCCTAAGGCCGGATCCGTCAAGTGGAAAAGCGCCAAGGACGGCATTTATACAGTAGATTTTTCGCAGGATAGCGAGAAAATAACGGCCAGCTTTGACAGCAGGGGCGGATGGGTGCAGTCGGAAGTCAAGATCGGCGAGGAGAGCCTGCCGGCGGCAGTGAAGCAGGCCATCAGAAAGGAGTACTCCGACTTTGAGGTCGACTGGGTGAAGAAGCTGTCATCGCCGAAAATGCCGGCGGCCTACCGGGTGGCGCTTGACCAGGAAGGCTATACCGTGCGGGTTAACTTCAGCCCGGAAGGCAAGGTGCTGGAAAAGGAGGAAGAGCGGGATTGATGGTTGATTTTTGATTTGTGATCTGTGATCTTTGATGTTCCATCAGGGCTGCTTCCGGCACATCAAAAATCAACCGTCAAACCTCAAAAATCAAAAATCAAACCTCCCCCCTTATCGTTATCTTTCCTGACAACCATTTGTTTACCTAATCTTGAACGACCATGAAAAGCTTTGCAATGTTGTGTGTCACAGCCTTGTTTACCGGCGCTCTTACGGCTCAGAACGAAGTCCCTGCTGTTGTGAAAGACGCCTTTACCGGCCGGTTCCCCGGCGCGCAGTTCGTCGAATGGGAAGATCCTGAAGATGACATTTACGAAGTGGATTTTGAACAGGATGGAAAAGATATGATGGCAAAATTCGACGCCGCCGGAAACTGGTTGGAAACCGAAGTGGAGATCACCGAAACGGACCTGCCGGCAGCCGTATGGCAGGCCGTCACCAGCGAGTTCTCCGGTTATAAGATCGGCAAGGTGGAGACGGAATCGAAACCGGAAAGGGAGCTTGCCTATAAGCTGAAACTCGAACAGGACGGCTCGGAGGTGAAAGTCACTTTCAGCGCGGAGGGGGAAGTGCTCAAGAAAAAGGAAAAAACAGACTGATCATATCTCATCCACAAAATTCAATTCCTTTTTTTCTGTCTTAAAGGCCTGCCCGAAGCGGTAGCTGAAGCCCAGGTAAACGATCTGTTTGTTGCGGGTATAATCCCGCCGGCGGTACAGTTCCGGCGTGTCGATGATCCGCTCCCATTTCAGGGAGGCGAATACATCGGATACCGTCAGGATAAGGGAGGCCCTTTTACGGAAAATGTCCTGCCGCATGCCCAGGTTGAGCAGGAACAGGGGCCTGGATTCTCCCTGGACGGTAATGCGGGAGGAACGGTAATAGGCGTTCACCTGGGCGAAGGTGGTGGGCGTGATGTTCAGGTTGGCCGCCAGTTTGCTGTTCCAGGTGAGGTTGGAGCGCTTGTCGGTGAAGTCCAGGTTGGCGCCGTCCAGCTCGTTGTAGAAGGCGGTGGCGCTGAAGGTGAGGCCCAGTACATCCTTCACATTACCGGTGAGGATCAGCTCCAGGCCGGCGGCGGTTTCGTTGGACAGGTTAACCTGCCTCGACTGCAGGACGGTGTCTTCCACGATCTCTTTGATCTCGGAAAAAGCGTCGTATTTATAGCGGTAATAGAGGTTGGGGATGAAGGAGAAATTGTCTTTCTGCAGGTGGTAGCCCAACTCCAGGGAATGCACCTGTTCGGGTAGTAACTTCGGGTTGCCCACCTCCCGGTTTCTCGGGTCGTCGTATTCCGCAAACGGATTGTGCTCGTCGCTGTCGGGGCGGTTAACCCTGCGGCTGTAGCTGAGTTGCATTTCCTGTCCGTCGTCGAGTTCGTAGGAAAGGTGAAGGGTGGGAAAAAACTGGAAATAATTGTTGGGGATCTTTTCCCCGGTGGTAATGAGGCGCGAGTTGATGAACGTTTGCTCCGCCCGCAGGCCCGCCAGGATGCTCAGGGCGTCGAAAGAACGGCCGAAGGTGGTGTAAAGCGCGTGGATGTTCTGACGAAAAGCAAAGTGGTTGGTGCGGTTGGGGTCGGCGGCCCAGCTGTCATCCCGGAGCAGGTAATTTTCCACGGTGAACTGGATGTCATCCTTCATAAATTCGGTGAGGTAGCCGGCCTCCAGCTCCGAATCCTCCCCTATGGGCCGGGCGTATTCCACGGACAGCTCCGTCAGTGGGCCGCCTTTTTCGATCAGGTTCCGGCTCTGGGCGTTGGAAGCGAAGGGCAGGGTATAATTTTCGTCGTAAGAGTTGTCCTCATTTTCGTCGTAAGCCGAATAGGCCAGCTCGATGGACAGGGTATGATCCTCATCGAATTCATGTTCGAAGGCGGCGCTCAGTTCCACCTCTTCCTCCAGTTCTTCCAGCGCCCGTTCGATGGAAAAGGCCGAGGGGAATTCATCCTCCACTTCCCAGTCGGCCAGGGTATTCTTATTCTCTTTTCCGTAGTAATACGTACCGGCAATTTCTACCTGGCTGTCTTCTCCCACTGGAAACCCAGCGCCTGCGCTCACGACGTGCGCATATTCGTCAGTTTCCCGGAAGCTGCTGTTCTCAGCGGTGTACACCGGGGTTCCGGTTCCGTCCTTTTCGATCCGCAGGTCTCTCTCCCTTCGGGGCGTATTGGCGTGCCGGAAGCTGTAGCTGCCGAAGAGGTTCAGGCCGTCGGCTCCGTGGTTGAGGGTAAGGCTGGCGTTCTGCCGGCTGAGGTTGCCGACATTGCCGGAGAGCACCCCGTTCCATCCCTCCCGGCTGTCTTCTTTCAGCACGATATTGATGATGCCGCCAATGCCGTCGGGGCGGTATTTGGCCGAGGGGTTGGTAATGACCTCGATGCGTTTGATGGTATTGGCGGGGATCTGCTGCAGGGCGGCCGAACCGTTGGCCCGTAACAAAGCGGAAGGTTTTCCGTTAATAAAATAAGTGACATTGGAAGTGCCCCTCAGGCTGACCTGCCCGTCGATGTCGACGGTCACGGATGGAATGTTCTGCAGGATCTCGGTGACGGAACTCACCTGCCCCTGTATATCCTTCTCGACATTATAAATTTTGCGGTCCAGGGAAAGGCTGTAGGCGGAACGTTCGGCGGTGACCTCCACTTCATCCAGCAGATTGCGGGCCAGCTCGATGGGGATCTCCTGCAGGTCAATTTCACCGGAGGAGGGGCTGATGGAAAAAATTTCGGTCTTTTTTGTTTTGAATCCAATGAAGCTGATTTCCAGGTAATACCGGCCGGGAGGAACACCGGTAAAGGAAAACGCTCCTTCCATATCAGTGGACGTTCCCTGGATCGGGGTTTTGCCGGAAGGTTCGAACAGGCCCACGTTAACGAATTCCATGGGTTCTTCGGAAGCGGTTTCTACTACCACGCCGACAATGGAGGGCGTTGAAACCGGCTGGCTCATTGCTGTTTTTGCACAATGAAATATCAGGAAAAGAAATATTGTAAAATATAATTTCATTTTTTTATATTTTTGTAACTATTCCCAAAACAGATCAGGCCTGCCGCGAGTACGCCGGGCTTTGTTCTGAAAACCGGCCCTGGAAAACTGCGGGTAAATAACCGCCCCCCATTGTACCTGCAATACCTGAGGAAAGAAAAGATCATCCGGAGCGTCGTATGCCCTGTGAAAAGGGGGATTCCCTGTGTTCCAAAAAGCAGGGGCGAGGAATCTGGAACCCGGGATGACGTTGATGTCTTTTGAAAAGACAAAGAGATGAAAATCCAAGGGTGAGCCTCGCCCCTTTATCCTTTTGTGCTTCAATCGGCGCCTGCCGGGAAACCTGATTATTCAGCGTTTTCTGTTTTTCACAAAACTAACCGGCTGCTCAGGATAACCGGGGCTATCCTGTGAAGACAGGCAAGGGGTGATAAGCTCAGGGGTAAAAACGAAAAAAATAACTGCGATCTTGAATTTTTGAAAACGGTTTATTTCCTTAACAACTTTGCAGGAAGAAGCGTCGTTTTATAATTTCCCGGCCAACATTTGAAAAGAGTAGGGGGCGAGGCTCATCTTCATGCCCGATTAGTTTTTAGTCTTACCTAAAAATCAACGCCATAACGGGCACTTTTTTCCTCGCCCCTTTTTTACGCTTGGTGCAAAGCGCCGCCGGCCGGAGCGGCAGCGGCTTTGGATCATTGTCTATAAAGAATGACCACTGCGACTAGTGCGGCTAGGCCGAATTAGCAGGCGATTTCGTAGTCTCTTAAGGCCCTGGTTCACAGTAGCTTAAATTCATCTGTTGATTCGTTCCGCTTTCACAAACTTGTCGAAGCGGCTCATCGCGGATCAATTTTCATTTTCCGGCTCCCCCGTTTCTTTTTTCTCGGACATACCTTTTTTCATGCCGTCTTTCCGGGCCACACAGGGCGGCGTAAGGCCGTAGCCCTTTTTATTTATCCGGCGTTCGTAGGCGGCTTTTTCCAGGGCCAGCGCTCCTTCCCGCATCTCTTTGAGGTTTTCCCCTTTTAGCACCATGACGTCCACCAGTTCCAGCAGTTCGGCGCTGGGGTCGTCGCCTTTGTACCCGACCTGTACATCGCCCACTCCCGGGGCGGCGTACTTGATCTGGAAAATGCCGGGTTCGTCCTCGCTGGTTTCTTTAATGGCCATGACATTGTTGTAGCAGCCCATGGGTACGCAGGTAGACAGGCCCATCTCGTCTACCTGGCCGCGGTCGGTGAAATCCACTTTGGAGCTCCACCCCTGAGAGTAGCTGGGAGTGCCCACCCAGGGGTTGGCCAGCATGGATATGCCGGGCACTGCATCCTGGATGCCTCCGAACCAGGCCGGGGCGTCGGCAAATTCCCCGTCTTCATATTCCTCCGGGTATTCGCCCATCCGCCAGACATTGCCCTCCTTATCCTGGGCGAAGAAGGCCAGCTCGGCTTCCACCAGCTCGCCCCCGCTGTAGTCCAGGTCCCATGTCACGACACAGTTCACTCCGGCGATCACCTTGGTCAGGTCGGTCACGTTGATGATCACGCGGTGGACGAGGGGCTCGTCCTCATCGCTGAGCGTAGTGCCCGCATAAACGTAGCGCGTGCCCGGCGCCAGCGGCATCCACTCATTGGTAATATTGATCGAATTCTCGTCGAAATTCTTCGGGTCGAAATTTTCCCACTTCTGGCCTTCGGCCTTTCCGTCCTGTGCCATCAGGTTACCGGCAGACAATATGAGGCAGGCCGCCGTTAAGAGTATCATCCGAAAAGATGGTTGTCTGGCCCACAGTCCCGGGCGCGGAGCGTTCCATTTTGATCTCATCATGCTTCTCTTTTGTTTTTAGAAAAATTAATGTATCCGTCGATAGCCTCTCAAAGCTCGGGGGAGAGGGGGGATTTTTGATTTTTGATTTGCGATTTTTGATTTTTGATTTGCCCCCTGAACATCAAACATCAAACATCAAACATCAAACATCAAACATCAAACATCAAAACTGCCTACTCCTCCTCATCCTCCTTCGGCGCCGGGTTGGGCACTTCGATGACATCTTCGAAGTCCAGTTTTTCGGGTTTACGCTTTCGCCGTTGGGCGTAAGATTCTCCGAAGCGGTAGCTGAAGCCCAGGTAAAAGATCTGGTTATTCCGTCCGTATATGGTGTTCCAGTACAGGTTGTTGTTGTCGATGAGGCTTTCCCATTCCACGGAAGCGAACACGTCGGAGACGGTGAACAGGATGGAGGCTTTGCGGTTGAAAATATCCTGCCGCAGGCCCAGGTTCAGCAGTACGATGGGCTGGAACTCTCCCTGGGGGGTCAGCCGGGAGGAGACGTACTGCGCGTTCAGCTGGCCGTAGGTGTTTTTTGAAAAGCTGAAGTTGGCGCCCAGCTTGGCGTCCCAGGTGACCTGGGATTGATCGGCCGGCAGGCCGAGGTTGGTGCCGTCCAGCTCGTTATAGTAGGCGTTGGCGCTGAAGTTGAGGTCCAGAAACTTACTGACATTGCCCTTGAAGATCACCTCCGCCCCGGCCAGGGTTTGATTGGAAAAGTTGGTGAAAGTGGTTTGCAGGACGGTATCCTCCACGATCTCCCTGAACTCCGTAAAGCCGTCGTACAGGTAGCGATAGTAAAGCGTGGGCATGAAAGTGAACTTTTCGTTCTGCAGGTGGTAGCCCAGCTCTATGGAATGGACCTGTTCGGGCAGCAGTTTGGGGTTTCCGCGGTCCCTGGTCCGTGGGTCGTCGTATTCCGGGAAGGGGTTCTGCTCGTCGGGGTCGGCCCGGTTGATCCGCTTGCTGTAACTCAGCTGCAGTTCCTCATTGTCGCCTAGTTCCAGGCCCAGGGCCAGGGTGGGGAAGAGGTTGAAGTAATCGTTCGGGATCTCCTCGCCGGTAGTAACGAGGTTGGAAGTGATGAAGGTCTGTTCGGCCCGCAGGCCGGCGGAGAAGAAAAAGGACTCGATAGCATGGGTGAAAACCCCGTAAGCGGCATGAACGGTTTGGTTGAATTTGAAACGGTAGGTCTTCAGCGGGTCTGTCTTCCACCTGTTTTCCCCATTACTCAGGAAGTTCTCTCCCAGGATGTTGATGTCGTCCTTCATGATCTCTCCGAGATATCCAACTTCCAGCTCCGACTCCCGCCCGATGGGGCGGGCGTATTCCACCACGAATTCCATTACCGGCCCACCCTTTTCAATGAGGTTGCGGCTCCTGTCGGTACCGGCGAACGGGGCCTTATACAACTCCTTGTAAACATTATCTTCCGTTTCGTCATATCCGGACAGGTTAAACTCGATGGCCAGGGAATGGTCTTCGTTCTCAAACTCCCGCTCATAGGCGATACCCACGTCAAACTCCTGTTCGTAGCCGTTATATTGCCGGTCTACATCGAACAATGTAGTAGCATCTTCTTCGGTGACATCCCAACTGGTTAAGGAGTTGTTGTCGTTGTTGAGGTAAAAATATTCCCCCGAAATTTCGACCTGCCCGCCTTCCCCCAGGGGGAACGTCAGGCCGGCGGTGGCCAGGTGCGACAGTTCGCCGAAGGTGACGTCGCTCACGCTTTTAAATGAATTGACGGCGGCGCCGCCCTCCCTGCCGATGCGCAGGTCGGTAATGTCTTGCGGGGTGCTGGCATGGCGGACGCCGTATCCGCCGAAGAAGTTCACCTCTCCCGCGCCGTAATTGAGCAGTATATTGGCGTTGTAGCGGTCGAGGTTGCCCACATTGGCCTGTACGGAGCCGTTGAGGCCCTGGCGGGTAGCCTCTTTCAGGACGATATTGATGATGCCGCCGATGCCGTCGGGCCGGTACCGGGCCGACGGGTTGGTGATCACCTCGATCCGCTCGATGGAGTTGGCGGGTATCTGCTGCAGGGCCGCCGCCCCGCCGGCGCGCAAAAGGGCGGAAGGCCGGCCGTTGACCAGATAAGTGATGTTGGAGGTGCCCCGGAGGCTCACCTGCCCATTGACATCGACAGTGACCGAGGGCAGGTTCTGCAGGATCTCCGTGACGGAGCTCGTCTGCGCCATAATGTCCGCATCGACATTATAGGTTCTCCGGTCCAGGCCGAGGTTTAGGGTTGATTTAGTGGCGGTAACTTCCACTTCTTCCAGCAGGCTGACGCTGATCTCGATGGCCAGTTCTTTCAGGCCTACTTCCCGGGTTTTACCGTCAATGGAGAATACTCTGGACCTTTTGGGTTCATAGCCCATAAAGCTGGTTTGGGCGTAGTATTTGCCGGGGGTAATATCCGTGAAGGTAAACTGGAATTTGCCGTCTTTGCCGGTGGTTGTGCCTTCCAGAAAATTTTCGCTCTCACTCCTGTACAACACCACATCGACAAATTCCATGGGCTCTCCGGTGGATCTCTCCACTACTTTCCCGAAGATAGTCGTTCCGCTTAGCGTGTCGTCACCAGACTGGGCTATTGCGGTATTGACGATCAAACAGGCGAATAGTAGTAAGTAAGTTCTCATTTTGTGGGCTTTAGAATCATACGTATCAGAGCAAACAGATTGACTCTCGCGGGGAAAGAATTTTCCCCGATCGATAGGGGGTAATGCTTCACTGCTTATGCGGTGCTGCGCTATGAAATATATATTATTACAATACTAAGGGCAGATTTTGGAGAGAACTTGGAGGTTGGCATACAATGTTGAATCGGCTATTCTCCCCAGAGCATTCTCAATTCATGCCAGCCATTCGTGTACGCATATTCTGCTTTGAAGCCATAGATGTCGCAGATCTCCCTGACGATGGCCAGCCCCAGGCCGAGGGAGGGGCTGGAACCGGCGCCTTTGCGAAAGCGCTCAAACAGGCTCTCCGGCGGAACATCGAGGGGGGCGCCGGTATTGCGTACGGTAAGTTGCTCTGCCTGTAAAAACACTTCGATCTGCCCCTCCGGAATGTTATGTTTAATGGCGTTGCCCAACAGGTTGTTGAGCAGCACCTCCGCCAGGGTGGGGGCCATGATTTTGGAGACGTTGGCCAGTTCGGTGCGTACGGTGAGGTTCCCGGCGGAAAGGAGGGGCTCCATCTGGCTGAGCTTTTCTTCGATGAGCGGTTTCAGGGGCAGGTCCCGGTTGTCGGTATACTGCCGGTTTTCGATGCGGGCCAGCAACAACAGGGAGCTGTTGAGCCTGGACAGCCGGCTGGCGGCCTGCTGGATCTCCTGGATGGCCTGTCGTTGTTTTTCATTCCACCCCTCCCGCTGCATGAGCAGCTCGGCCTTGCTTTTGATGATGGCCAGGGGGGTTTGTATTTCGTGGGAGGCGTTTTCGGTGAATTGTTTCAGGGATTGGTAATCGCGAAGCACTTTGGTGGTCATCAGCTTGAGAGCATGGTTCATCTCCTGAAATTCTTCGATATTGGTTGGGGGCGGAGACAGGGGCTTACCCTTGTCAAAAGTGAAGCCTTTGACCTGATGAATAGCCTGGTAGAACGGCCGCCAGGCCTGCAGCGACCAGTACCGGTTGACCAGGTTGACGGCCAGCAGCAGCAGGGCCAGAATGCCCAGTACGGTAAGGACGATGGTCGCAACGAGGGCCTCGCTGTCCAGGCTGGAGTGGCTCAGCGAGATCCGGTAGGGCCGGCCGTTGATCATTTCGTGGTAGGTGAATTTTCGAAAGGGTTCGAATTCCCCTTCCACGGCATCCAGCAGCAAGGTGTCGGAGAAGGCTTCGTAGGCGCTGTCATAAGCGTTCATCCCGGGCAGGGGGCTGGCCTCGATCACATCGTCGGAGATGATGAAAACGGAGGGTATGCGCTCCATGGCCGCGAGTTGGTACTTCAGCGTAGGCTTGGCGTCGATCAGGCGCTCGTCGGTTTCGATGTCAATGACGTAACGCAGGGCGAAGAAAAAGATCGCACTCCCCACCAGGAAGATCAGTACGGAGGACCAGAGGTAATAGCGCCCGGTAGCTTGCAGTAATTTCACTGGCTGGAGAATTTATATCCCATGCCGTAAACGGCCTGAATGTAGTCTCCCGAACCGGCGTGAACCAGCTTTTTGCGAAGGTTCTTGATATGGGAGTAAATGAAATCGAGGCTGTCGAGCATGTCGGCCTGGTCGCCGGCCAGGTGCTCGGCAATGCTTTCCTTGCTCAGCACGCGGTTGCGGTTGGCCAGGAAATACAGCAACAGGCGGTACTCCGAACGGGTCAGGCTAAGCGGTTGCTCGTTGACCCGTACCTCCTGCTTGTCCGCCCAGACGCTGATCTCCTGGAAGACGATGCGCTGCTCCCCGTTGAAATGCCTACGCCGCAGCAGAGCTTTGATGCGGGCGTTGAGCTCAGAGAGGTGAAAGGGCTTGGCCAGGTAGTCGTCCGAACCGATCTCCAGCCCTCTGATCTTGTCGTCCAGCGAATGCCGGGCGGAAATGATGATGATGCCGGCTTTGGAATGCTCCTTCTTCAGGGTGCGGATCACATCCAGTCCGCTGCCGCCGGGCAGCGTGATGTCGACCAGGATACAATCGTACTCGTGCACCCCCGATTTGGCCATGGCCTCATCGAAGGTATAGGCCAGTTCGCACAGATACCCTTCCTGCTCCAGGTACTGCTCGATCGAGCTGGCCAGGGCCGGTTCGTCTTCGATGATCAGGATCTTCATATCGCTAAATTAGCGATTAATTTTGGAGGCAAATGGGATTTGATATTTACTGTGCAGTTTTGGTTGGGGGCAGGTGGGGGCGGCAACCAAAACTGCACAGGGGATAAACTAAAAACTCCCCCTCACCGCCAGCACCAGATTCCTCCCAGCTCCCGCCAGCCCCGACGAATACGGCCGGTAGCGCTGATCGGTAATGTTCTCCAGCCCCGCAGTAATGGAAAAATGATCCGTCGCCTGGTACATCGCCCGGAAGTTCAGCGTGTACCAGGCCGGGGCGTAGGGATTGCCGTTCTCATCCGCGGCATACAGGTAGTCCTTGCTGCGTTCTTCCTGCGGCATTTCCTCGTAGGGCACTTCTCCGTTGAAGAGGGCGTTGAGCTCCAGCCGCAGGCGGCTCGTTGAATACTTCAGGCGGGTAACGCCAAACCAGGGCGCGGCGTGCCGCAGCGGGCTGCGGGAGCCGTCGTCCAGTTCCTCTTCTCCATTCTGGTAGTTGAAACGGGCGGAGAAGCCGAAGCCGGCGGGCAGCTTGGCCTCCAGGCCGGCCTGAATGCCCCATACGGTGGCGCGGGCGGCGTTCTGAATGGCCTGCACCTGGCTGAGCTCGCCGTCGTAGACGATGCTGTCCTGCCCGTTGATGGTGAAGCTGCGGCGCACCAGGGCGTTGTCCAGGATGGTGTAAAAGCCGGTGAGGTCTACCTTGAGCACGCCGTCGAACACCCGCGCCAGGCCCACTTCGGCATTGTAGGCGTATTCGGCGTCCAGCCCGGGGTTGGGCACGACTACCGAGCCTGGCTCCGAGTCGAAAACCTTGCCCACGTCATCCACGTTGGGCGCCCGGAAGCCGGTGGACAGGTTGGCGCTCAGCTGCCATGCTTCCGTGGGGTTGTAGACCAGCCCCAGGCTGCCGGTCAGGGCGCCGTCCGTGAGGTTGGCGGTAGTGAAGGGGAAAGGGTAGAAAGTGGTGTCGAATTCGGCGTCCAGCCCGAAAAGGCTGTGGCGGGCGCCGGCCTGCAGCAGCAGCTGTTCTGTAGCCTGGAACTGATAGGTAAGGTAGGCGGCGTACGACTCCCAGGTGGATTGCGGGTAGCGGGCCGGCCCGGGCTCGGTTTCGCCGGTGCGGATATCTTCGTTCGTCCCGCTGGAATTTACATCGTTGAAGACGGCCTCCAGCCCGTAGAGCAACTGATGGCGGCTGCCCAGGCTCTTGCTGAATTCGAAATTGGCGGAGTAGGCGTTCACCTTTTCCCCCCGGCGGCGGCGCTCGCTGTCGTTGAAGTCGCGGTCGATCCGGCTTTCTTCGAAGAACTGATGGGCCAGGTTGATGTGCAGCTGGTCGTAGATGCTCAACCCCGCCTTGTGGCTGATGTTCAGGTGGTTCATCATCCAAACCTGTGGGCCGTAATACCATTCGGCGCTGCGCGGCAGGCCGTTGCGGTAGCGCAGCAGGCGGTCGTAGCGGCCGTAATCGGTGGTGGCGGAGTAGTGAAAGGCGTAGGTGAGTCCCCAGTCCTCGTTCGGCTGGAAATGCACCTTCTGCATCAGGTTGGTTTGAGCGTAACCCGAAGGCGTTTGCACCAGCGGGCCGTCATTTTTCAATACGCGGTCTTCCCCTTCGATGCGCTGCACGTACTCCGGCCGCAGGTAGTCATCCGGGCCGTGGCTGCCCATACGAAGGTCGCCGTAACGGTTATGGGACACGCTGGACACCAGCGCCCACTTTTTCCAGCCGATATTGACGTCGGCATGGCCAGAGAATTCCTCATTGGCCGTGGCGTAGCGGGCGGCGCCGCCGCCTTTGACAAACGTTTCTTCTCCCACCGCCAGGTGCGGCTTCAGCGTGTAGAAGCTCATCACCCCACCGATGGCGTCGCTGCCGTAGATGACCGAGCCCGGGCCGAACAGCACCTCGGTGCGTTCGGTGGCGAAGGGGTCGAGAGAAATGACGTTCTGCAGGTTGCCGCTGCGGAAGATGGCCGTATTCATGCGCACCCCGTCAACGGCGATGAGCAGGCGGTTGGTGGCAAAGCCGCGGATCATGGGGCTGCCGCCTCCCTGCTGGCTTTTCTGTATGAACACCTGGCCCGAGCTGCCGAGCAGGTCGGCCGCCGTCTGCGGGTTCTGCAGGGCGATCTCCCGGGCGGAGATGGTGGTCACCCGCGCGGGCGTCTGCCGAGCGCC
>CAYQKY010000093.1:0-29147 GCA_964418125.1 uncultured Phaeodactylibacter sp. | reverse complement strand
CTCCACTGGAAAAATTCCGACCCGTCTTCGCTGCGCTCTTCCGGATAAACTTCTGCGTTCCGACTTCCGACTTTAGGCGCCGTTTGCACCTCAAGGCCTTCCGGCTTCCCTACACCGCTTCCTCCTCCAGCGACTTCAAATACCGGTTCAGCCGCTCCATCGGCTTGACGATAGCGATCCGCCCCGAGCGTACGAACTCGTAGATGCCGATCTTCTCCAGTTCTTTAAAGAAAGCCTCCGTTTCCCTTTCGTGGCCGGTTTTTTCCAGGACGATGTACTCCGGCTCGATCTCCAGCACCCGGGCGTTGTGGGAGCGGATGAGCTTTTCCACACTGGTGGAGTTGGAAAAGATGTGGGTGGGTACCTTATACAGGGCCAGCTCCTGGTAGACGATCTCCTCGGGTTCGTAATAAAAGGCCTTGAGCACGTCGACCTGCTTTTCCAACTGGGCCACCAGCTTTTTGACCATTATCTCGTCGACGTGGGCAACGATGGTGAAACGGTGGATGCCGGGCATCGACGACCGGCTGGTGGTCAGGCTCTCCACATTGATGTGGCGGCGGCTGAATACGGAAACTACCCGCGACAACAGGCCCGCCTGGTTTTCCGTGAAAACGATGATGGTATAATATTTTTTCTCTTCCATGATTATCCTTTTTTCCTGCTCTTCTCATTGGATAAGCAATCCAACAATATAACAATATAGCAACCCAGCAATCCAACAATCCACCCTGAGCTTGTCGAAGGGTGCTACTCCAGCACAATCTCATCCACTGCCGCCCCACTTGGCACCATCGGGAAGATATTCTCCTCCTTTTCTACGCGGATATGGAGCAGGTAGGGGCCGTCATGGGCCAGCATTTCAGCGATGGCGCCTTTGAGTTCCTCCGGCTTTTCAATGGTTTTGCCCGGAACGCCGAACCCTTCGGCGATCTTGATGAAATCCGGGTTCTGCAGCTCTACGGAGGAGTAGCGGCGGTCAAAGAACAGTTGTTGCCACTGGCGCACCATACCCAGATAGTTGTTGTCGAGCAGGACGATCTTTACCCCGACGTGCCACTGGGCGCACAGCCCCAGCTCCTGTATGGTCATCTGGAAGCCGCCGTCCCCGACAAAGGCGACGACCTCCCGGTCCGGATGGGCCATTTTGGCGCCAAAAGCGGCGGGCATGCCATAGCCCATGGTGCCGGCCCCGCCGGAGGAGACCCATTGGTTGGTGCTCTTGTACTCGTAATAGCGGGCGGCGGCCATCTGGTGCTGCCCGACATCGGTGGCGACAATAGCCATGCCACCCGTCTGGTTGGAGACTTCCCGCACTGCCATCCCCATCTTGATGTGCCCTTCCGGGGTGGGGTTGAGGTCCTTTCTGATCACCTTTTCGTATTCCACTTCCTCCATTTCGCGGAACCGGGCCACCCATTCCGGGTAGGATTTTTCTTTCACCAGAGGCAGCAGCCGCTGCAGGGCAAGTTTGGCATCTGACATGATGGGTACATGGGCGTGCACATTCTTATTGATCTCCGACTGGTCGATCTCGATGTGGATCACCTTGGCCTGTTTGGCGTATTTTTCCAGGTTGCCGGTCACCCGGTCGTCGAAGCGCATGCCGATGGCGATGAGCACATCGCAACGGTTCTGCATGACGTTGGGGGCATAATTGCCATGCATACCCAGCATACCCATGTGCAGGGGGTGGCCCGATGGGATGGTCGACAGGCCGTGGATGGTGCAGGCCAGCGGAATGCCCGTTTTTTCCACGAACTTCCGGAAATCCTCCTGGGCATGAGCGATCTGAATGCCGTGGCCGGCCAGGATCATCGGGCGCTCGGCATTGTTTATCAGTTCGGCGGCCTCCTGAAGCATTTCGGGGTCCGGTTTGGGATAGGGGGTGTACGACCGAATGAACGGCCGGGGCCGGTATTCGAATTCCAGCTCTTCGAGCTGGGCGTTCTTCGTGATGTCGATCACCACCGGGCCGGGCCGGCCGGAGTTGGCCACGTAAAAGGCTTTGGCAAAGACTTCCGGTATCTCCTCGGCGCGGGTGATCTGGTAGTTCCACTTGGTCACCGGCATAGTGCAGTTGATGACGTCCGTTTCCTGGAAGGCGTCGGAACCGAGCAGTTTGTAGAATACCTGTCCGGTGATGCAGACCAGCGGGGTGGAATCCAGTATGGCGTCGCCCAGTCCGGTGACCAGGTTCATGGCCCCGGGCCCGGAAGTGGCCATGCAAACGCCGGTCCGGCGCGTAACCCGGGCGTACCCTTCGGCAGCGTGAACGGCGCCCTGCTCGTGGCGGGGTAGCACGTGGCGCAGCCGGTCCTGGTAGTGGTACAGGGCATCGTAAACGGGCATAATGGCCCCACCCGGATAGCCGAAAATGGTATCTACCCCTTCTTCGATCAGGCACCTCAGCACCGCCTCGGCGCCGGTCATTTTTTCTTTGGTTTTAGTTGCTACTGCAGCTTGTCCGCTCTGCTGATAGTTCTCCTGTTTCATGGTACTATGCTTGCTGAGTTAAAAATTTAATCATTCCTTCCTTCATTCACTCATTCCTTCATTCCTCATCCGTCACACACCCTTCACTGGCCGACGACACCGTCCGCGCATACTTTAGCAGCAGCCCACTCTCTGCTCTGAGGGCAGGGGGCCGCCACTGTTTTCTGCGTTCGGCGATCTCGGCGTCGCTCAGGTGAGCGGCGAGGGTATTGTTGACGGCGTCGATGGTGACCTGGTCGCCGTTGCGCAGCAGGGCGATCAGGCCGCCGTCCTGGGCTTCGGGGGTAATGTGGCCGACCACGAAGCCGTGAGTGCCTCCCGAGAAGCGCCCGTCGGTAATCAGGGCCACTTTTTTGCCCAGCCCTTCGCCCATGATGGCGGAAGTGGGCTTGAGCATTTCCGGCATGCCGGGGGCGCCGCGCGGGCCGCAGTAGCGGATGACTACCACGTCGCCGGCCGCTACTTCTTTATTGCCGATGGCGGCGTTGGCCGCATCTTCTCCGTCGAATACGCAGGCAGTTCCGGTAAAAAATTCGCCTTCCTTGCCGGTTATTTTGGCCACGGCGCCCTGCTCAGCCAGGTTGCCGTACAAGATCTGGATGTGGCCGCTGGATTTGATCGGGTTGTCGAAGGAGCGAATGACGTCCTGCCCTTCTTTCAGCCCTTCTGCTTCCGCCAGGTTTTCGGCTACGGTTTTTCCCGTCACCGTGAGGCAGTCCCCGTGCAGGTAGCCCGCTTCCATGAGGAGTTTCATCACCGCCGGCACGCCGCCCACATTATAGAGGTCTTCCATGACGTAGCGCCCGCTGGGCTTGAGGTCCGCCAGAAAGGGTGTCTTGTCGCTGATGCGCTGGAAGTCGTCAATGGAAAGCGGCACGCCCGCCGATTTAGCGATGGCGACCATATGCAGGACGGCATTGGTGGAGCCACCCAGGACGGTGATGAGGGTGAGGGCATTTTCGAAGGCCTCCCGCGTCATGATGTCCCGCGGCTTGATGTCCTTTTCCAGTAAGTTGCGGATGGCCGCTCCTACCCGCATGGTATCAGTCACCTTTTCCGGTTTGTTGGCGGGGTAGGAGGAGTTGAACGGCAGGCTCATGCCCAGTGCCTCTATGGCCGAGGCCATGGTATTGGCGGTGTACATGCCGCCGCAGGCGCCCGGGCCGGGGCAGGCGTTTTTGATGATGCCTCTGAAATCTTTTTCCTCGAGCTGGCCGGCGATCTTTTGCCCAAGGGCCTCAAACGCCGAGACGATGTCCAGCGTTTTATCTCCATAGCGCCCTGGGCTGATGGTGCCTCCGTAGACGAGGATGGCAGGGCGGTTGAGGCGCCCCATCGCCATCATGGCGCCGGGCATGTTCTTGTCGCAACCCACTACCGCCACAATGGCGTCGTACCACTGGGCAGAGGCTACAGTTTCAATGGAATCAGCGATGATGTCGCGGGAGGGCAGAGAGTAGCGCATGCCGCTGGTGCCCATGGACATCCCGTCACTGACTCCGATAGTATGGAAAATGAGGCCCATGAGGCCGGCATCCTGTACGCCTTGCTTTACCTGGTTCGCCAGCCCGTTGAGGTGCATATTGCAGGTGTTGCCTTCCCAGCCGGTGCTGACGATGCCCACCTGGGCTTTTTTCATATCTTCATCGCTCAGCCCCACGCCGTAGAGCATGGCCTGGGCGGCAGGCAGGGTGTCATCCTGGGTAATTCGCTTGCTGTATTTGTTCAGCTCTGGTCCTGACATATCACGGCAAATTGTATATTCGTTCATTAACTTATAAAGTTTCCAAAAGTAATCGGGGCAACAGGCATTTACGAATTAAAATAAAATATTGTTACGATGTTTAGATGGTGATGTTTGAGTTTAAAACACTGGAATACAGAGTTTTAGCTTGCTCTTTCTTACGATTACCGTATGCTTCTCACGCCTCCGGCACTCCAGCACTCTAACAATCTAATCTTCCAGCAATTTTACCCGGACGAGCCCTGTATTCCATTGGAGCCGGGGCGAAGACGGGCCAACAATCAACCATCTTACCATCAACAAAAAAAGCCGCTCTCCGGGGAGAACGGCTTTTTTGCTGGATCTTTCATCCTGGTCAACACCATCCTCCCAGTAGCGGTGGGGTAATGGTCACGACTACAGAAATTACGGTGATGATATTGACTGACGAAAAATGCATAAAATGCGAATTTGCTCTGCAAGGTGCCGCTTTTTGAGGAAAATGGCAAGGGGGCGGAGCGTATATGGGGTAAAATACCGGGAATAGGGTAGGGGCCTCCCCCCGTGCCATCCCGAATCGAGTTCGGGACAAGTTCTCCCAGGGAGGGGAGGCAATTCTCCGACTAAGATTCCATATTGAAGGCAGCTTAAATTGTTACTTTCACCCCAAAAACTTCCATGAAGCATTATCTGATCTTTGGATGTTTAATCATTTTGGCGTTTCCACTACTCAGCCAGAATTTCCCCAACAAGAAAAAATACAAACTGCCGGAAGAACTCACCGAAGTGTCGGGCCTTTATCACGCCTCAGCCGACAGCCTCTGGTGGCACAATGACGGCGGACACGGCGCGGAGTTGTTCCTGTCTGACAGCAGGGGGAACCTTTTGTGGAAGGGCGCCCTTCCCGGAGCAATCAACCGCGACTGGGAAGACCTCACCGCCGATGATAAGGGAAATATCTACATCGGCGATTTCGGCAACAACCTCAACCGGCGGCGGGATTTGGCCATTTACATTTACAATCCGGCTTCCGGAGCGCTGGATTCTATCCTCTTCCGCTACCCGGACCAGCAGGCTTTTCCCCCGGAACCCCGATATCAGAATTTCGATATGGAAGCCTTCTTTTGGTTTCAGGACAGCCTGCACCTGTTTTCCAAGAACCGCCTGCACCGGGGAAATTATTACACCAAACACTACACCCTCCCCGCCCGCCCCGGCGCTTATGAGGCGATGCTGCGGGACAGCCTTTACCTGAAAAAGCGAGTAGTGACTGCCGCCGCCATCAGCCCGGATGGGCGGAGCGTAGCCCTGCTGGCCTACTGGTTCAAGCCCTTTCTGGGCTTCATCCCCATTACCCCTGCCGATATTTTTGTGCTGACGGATTTTGAGGGCGCCGATTTTCTGAAGGGAAAAGTGAGCAGGCGGAAGGGCGTTCGCTGCCTCTGGCCCACCCAGTTTGAAGCGCTGGATTACATCGGCGCCGATTCGGTATGGATCGCTTCCGAGCGGACTATCCTGTATAAGCAGAAGATGAAGCGGAGGTGGCTCGACTAATACTACTTTGTTACTTTAAAAAGCCGCGAAGCGGCGATAGCCCCTGGCCCGGAGTGTAAGCTCCGGGTTTGGGGCCCAAGGGGGAGATAAACTCCGCAGGAGCGATAGAGAGCCTTGTAAGTATCATCAACTTTTCCGAATTTGTTTGTGAAGGCCCACGCCCGGGCAGGTAGGGCGAACGCGCCCTATGGTATACTACGCCAGCCCGGTCGTATTTCCCGGTTCCTTTGCGGCTACACTGCTCCGGCCTACTCCTTTCACCTCTGGTCCAGCCGCACTCCAAGCCGCAGGCCGGCATAGAACTGGCGTACGCTGCTTTCCTCATTACGAACTTTATTCTGCGCCGGGGGCGGGTCGATGGGCGTTTCCGGAAAATCGAAAATATCCAGGTTTTCCCATTGGGTGGGGAGGTAATAGCGGTACCCGGCAAAAGGGGTAAGGGTAACGATATCCGACAGGCCTATATCCAGCCCGAGGCCAGCCGCGAGGCTAAAGGCGAAGTTATTGGAGTCCGATGCCCGTTCCGGTGTTTCCGCCCGGTTGTTCATCCAGGTAATACCCGGTGAAACCTGGAAAAAAAGGCCTTTCTGCAGGGCGCCGCCCGATTTGGAGAAGGTCGGGCAATCGCAGTCGCCTTCCAGGTCGAGAAAGTAGATGTTGGTATTCAGAAAGAAGCTGAGCCAGGTGTTTTCCAGCGTTGCTTCCTGGTCCGGAGCGGCGATGATTTCCGGAGGGCTGAGGATAATGGTATTGGACATCCGGCTGAAGTTGAGTTCAGGCAGAAAGTCGATCCGGTATGCCTTCACGGGGATCCAGTAATCCAGGCCGACAGCTATGGTTGATTCAGGCAGTAAGTCCTGATAATTGGGAGAAGAGCCCCCATAGGCCCATTCCGGGGCATCGTTGGTTCGGTAAGTGGCGTTGATGCCCAGTTGGGCAAAGGCGGCGATGGTGGTGAATAACGCGAAAGTAAGTGTAGCGATGTACTTCATGGTTTGTCTTTTTATGAATTCAACCTCGGCCTAACTAAAACGTTCTGAGATTGTTTACAGTGTTTGCAAGGCCGGAAAAACAGAAGTCACAACAACTTTCTATCTTTGCGCACTTGAAATACGCAGGCAGAAATATATGAAAACAAAAACACTAAAACGGGATAAAGTCAACGTCATCACCCTGGGGTGCTCGAAGAACCTGGTGGACTCGGAGAACATCATCACCCAGCTGAAGGGGAATGACTACGAGGTAGTGCACGACAGCAACGACCAAGACGCCAACATCGTCATTGTCAATACCTGCGGTTTCATCGACCTGGCCAAAGAGGAATCAGTCAATACCATCCTGGAATACGCCGAGGTGAAAAAGCAGGGCGGCATCGAAAAGCTGTACGTCACGGGCTGTCTTTCTCAGCGATACAAGGCCGACCTGGAGCAGGAGATCCCCGAAGTGGACGCCTACTTCGGCACACTGGAGCTCCCCGGCCTGCTGGCCAAGCTCAATGCCGATTACAAGCACGAACTGATCGGCGAACGCATCACCACCACGCCCCAACACTATGCCTACCTGAAGATATCGGAGGGCTGCAACCGCACCTGCTCCTTCTGCGCCATTCCCCTGATGCGGGGCAAGCACGTCTCCCGGCCCATCGAAGAGTTGGTTAAGGAAGCCAGGAACCTGGCCCGCTTCGGCGTAAAAGAGCTGATACTGATCGCCCAGGAACTGACCTATTACGGGCTGGACATTTACAAGAAGCGGGAGCTGCCGAAGCTGCTCCACGCTCTGGCCGATGTTGAAGGTATCGAGTGGATCCGCCTGCACTACGCCTACCCGAGCAAGTTTCCCGCCGAAGTGTTTGATGTAATGGCTGAGCGCCCCGAGGTCTGCAATTACCTGGACATGCCCCTGCAGCACGCCAACGACGCCGTCCTGGAGCGCATGCGCCGGCAGATCACCCGGAAGGAAACCACTGAGCTGGCCCGGCTTGCCCGGGAGAAGGTTCCCAACCTCAACCTGCGCACCACCATGCTGGTGGGCTTCCCCGGCGAAACGGAGGAGGAGTTTCAGGACCTCTGTGATTTTGTGGAAGAGATGCAATTCGACCGCCTGGGCGTTTTTCAGTATTCCCACGAGGAAAATACTATTGCCTACGACCTGGAAGACGATGTGCCCGCCGAGGTCAAGGAAGAACGCGCCAACCGCATCATGGAAATACAGCAGGAGATCTCCTTTCGGAAGAACCAGGAGAAGGTAGGCAAAACATTCAAGGTTTTGTTCGACCGTAAGGAGGGTGAGTACTTCATCGGCCGCACCGAAGGCGATTCGCCGGAAGTGGACAATGAGGTGCTGGTTCGGGCTACCGATAATTATGTGAGGATAGGAGACTTCGCCCAGGTGAAGATCACCGATGCGATGGATTATGACCTCTTTGGAGAGGTGACGGGCTAGCCGGAAAGCGGAAGGCGGAAGCCGGAAAATTGATCTCAATCGATCTTTCCCACTTCCGCCTTCGAATTACTTCTTACTTCCGTTCGTAAGCTTTGCGGTTTCTTTCTTCATCTCTTCGCCCATCTTCTGGGCGCTGATGAAAGAGGCCGTCATCTGGGTGAGCATATCAGACCCAACTGACGGATTGTTCGGCAGCATGATCAGGTTGCTTCGGGAGGTCTCGCCCATGCTCTGCAGGGTGTCGTAGTGCTGGGTGACCACGATCAGGGCGGAAGCTTCCTGAGAGTTGATGCCGACGTTGTTCAGCACGTCCACCGACTCTTCCAGCCCTTTGGCGATCTCGCGCCGCTGGTCGGCGATACCCTGGCCCTGGAGGCGTTTGCTTTCAGCCTCGGCGCGGGCCTTGGCCACGATTCGGATGCGCTCGGCTTCGCCTTCGTATTCGGCGGCCACTTTCAGGCGCTCGGCGGCGTTGATCCTGTTCATGGCGTGCTTGACTTCCTGGTCGGGATCAATATCGGTTACGAGAGCTTTGACGATGCCGTAGCCGTATTCGTTCATAGACTCTTCCAGCTCGCGGCGGATGGCGTGCGCGATGTCATCCTTGCGCTCGAAGACGTCGTCCAGTTTCATCTTGGGGACTTCGGCGCGGACGGTGTCGAAGATGTATGCAGTTATCTGTTCGGTCGAGTTTTCCAGGCGGTAGAAAGCGTCGTAGACCTTTTCGGGCAGGATAAAATACTGCACGGAGACGCGCAGTTTAACGAATACGTTATCCCGCGTTTTGGTTTCCACGTGTACGTCCAGCTGCTGGACTTTCAGGCTGACCCGGCCGGAGATCTGGTCGATGATGGGCACCTTAAACTGCAGCCCGGAGCGCTTGATGCTGTGAAATTTACCCAGCCGTTCTACGATCGCGGCGGATTGCTGGCGCACGGTGAAGATGCCGGTAAAAACAATGATCAGCCCGAAAAACAGGATGAAAACTAGGAATGGGGTTGCCATAATCATTTTATTTTTAGGATGTGATGTTTCTGTGATAAACAGATAATAACCTTAACAAATTACTAACAATTTGGCAGCAATGCCACCTTTTAACGATAAAGAGAACAAAAAAGTCGAGGAATTCAGGTCAGCGGAAGGTAAAAGTCAGGCGGTAGATCAGCCGGTGGCGGCGGTTGTCTTCAGCGTCGCTGCGGCGGGTGCGCCATTCCAGGCCGTTCTCGAGTTTGTAGCGGCTGCTGAACTGCCAGCCCAAGCCGGCGTACAGGCGGGTTTCCCGGTAGAACAGGGGGTCGGTTTCAAAAACATAGGCCAGCCATTCTGCCTGCGCATTGAGGTAGGTTTCGCCGGGGTCCAGGCGTTCGCCCTGCAGGGGGAAATCCAGGCTGGGGCGCAGCCGCCAGCGGTGGCGTACCTGCCAACCTTCACTGCGGAAAAAACGCTGTTCTGTCCGTGCCCTCACCCGTGTCCGGTATTTTCCCCAGCGCCGCGCCCAGGTGAGCTGCTGAAGTGAGCGGTGTTCGATCTCCTTTTCTTCTTCATCCAGGTCCCGCCAGCCAAACTGATACCCCCCGGATAAGTTGAGGTCGGTGGTCAGCTGATAGGCCAGGCCGGCCTGAAAGTTATAAGTGTGAGGCGTGAAGGCCTTGTCAGCCGCCCGCCCTTCGGCCTTTTCGTAAAAATCGGATTCCAGAGAAGTATTCAGCGACCAGCTCCAGCGGTTTCCAAACTTCCCGTTCCAGGACAGCTGAGGCAGGAGTTCAAGCGTGGTGCGGGTTTGGCCGAAAACGGAGTGGCTGCAGAGCAGCCCTGCCCACAGCAGGAGAATGTATTTTGTTGTTGGTTTCATGCTACCTCAGAAGAACAGGAAGTCATTAGGCGGTTGTTCGATGGTGCGCAGGCTTTCCTGCCGCCCGGCCGCATCGAATTGCCCTTCAAAGAAACCCAGTTCATTTTCCCTTTTGCCTTTTATTTCCAGTTCGTAACCAACCACCTGCCCGTTCTCCAGGATCTCCTGGGTTTTTACCACCTTATGGCGTTGGAATTCTGCCTCCAGCTGTTCGTTGATCCTGCGGGCTGCCTCGGCAGGTATCCTTCTGAATTTCACCTTGCGTTCTGTGTCCACCAGCTGGCCTTCCGGAGTGAATTTTACGCTGTAGCGGGATTTCTGATAGCAGAACTTCGCCTCGAGGAACCGGCCGGATTCATTGCGCTCTTCGTAGTATTTCAGGCGCCGCATTTCGGGATACTTCTCTTCGAGGAATTCCTGCATTGGGCTGGGAGCCTCTTTTGCGGGCACGCGTTTCTCCACTTCTACTTTCTGGGCAGAAAGGAGGCCGGGATACAGAAATAAGAACACCAGTATGGTGGATAGGAAAAAAAGTCTCATTGTTATTATGGGCGATTACAGGTTAGCTGTTAGAAAGCTTTATTGTTATCAACTACCTATGGCCCATTATTGTTCAGGCCTGCCCGGCGCCTTAGAGTATGTTTAAATTTCCATGATTGAGCGAGAGCGAGGAAATTTAATTCTGGACAAGGCAGAAAACGTAGGCATACCTGGAAGGTACGGCGAGGCTTTCTAACGCAGTACAGGATGAAATTTGCCGCTCGTAGCCAATTGATGGGATTTTTAAACATACTCTTAATCACATAGGCCGGAATAGGATACACAAAACAAAAAAGCCGCCCGAAATCAGGCGGCTTTTTTGTTTTCATTACAGGTTCTTGATCTCTGTGACCAGTTTGCTGAGCGTGTCTTTGGCGTCTCCGAAGAGCATGTGTGTTTTTTCCATAAAAAAGAGCGGGTTTTGGATACCGGCGTAGCCCGGGTTCATGCTTCGCTTGAGCACGATGGTATTCTTGGCGTCCCACACCTGCAGTACGGGCATGCCGTAAATGGGGCTGCCGGGGTCGTCCAGTGCGGCGGGGTTGACCACGTCATTGGCGCCGACGACCACTACGATGTCGGTGCTCTTCAGTGCTGCGTTGGCGTCATCTAGGTCGAGCAGCTTCGGGTAGGGGACGTCCGCCTCGGCCAGCAGTACGTTCATGTGGCCGGGCATGCGGCCGGCGACGGGGTGGATGGCGTACTTCACATCGACGCCGTTGGTTTCCAGCAGGTCATCGATCTCCTTGCAGACCTTCTGGGCCTGGGCGACGGCAAGGCCATAGCCCGGAACGATCATCACCGATTTGGAGTAGAACAGCTGAATGGCGGCGTCGTTGAGCGTCACCTCTTTGACGACCTGTTCGCCGGTTGCGCCTTTAGAGGCCGTACCGCCGCCTCCGAATCCGCCGATCAGCACGTTGAGCAGGGACCGGTTCATGGCTTCGCACATCAGGATGGTGAGGATGGTACCGGAGGCGCCTACCAGGATACCACCCACGAGCATAAAATTATTTCCATATATCAGGCCGGCGGCAGCTGCCGACAGGCCGGAAAAGGAGTTGAGCAGGGAAATAACCACCGGCATATCCGCTCCGCCGATAGGAACGACGAAGGAAACGCCGTAGAGCAGGGCCAGTAACATGAAAATGGCAGCCAGGCCGATGCCTGCGTCGATCTTCAGAACAAAAACGTAAATGCCCATGGCCAGGATGACGGCCAGCAGCGCCATGTTGAAAATGGAATGCCTGGGCAATACCAGGGCATTGTCTCTGAGCCAGTCCTCCAGTTTGAACCAGGCCAGCATACTGCCCGTAAAGGCGATGCCGCCGATGAACAGGGCGGTGAGGGAAATGGCGACCTGCCCGCCGCTCATGGCGTTGGCGCCGGTATAGTAGTGACGCAACTCCACCATAGCGATGAGCACCGCACAGGCGCCGCCCAGGCCGTTGAAGATGGAAACCATTTGCGGCATGGCGGTCATTTTCACTTTTATGGCCATCAGATAGCCGATCACGGCGCCAACGGCCAGGCCGGCAATGACCCAGGCATAGTTGTTGTCACCCTGGTCCAGAGGAGCAAAAATGATGGAGAGTATGGCCAGCCCCATCCCAATGCTGGCGATCATATTGCCCCGGCGGGCGGTGTCCGGGGAACTGAGCCGTTTGAGGCCCCATACAAAGCCTACTGAGCCGAGCAAAAAGCCGACGTCTGTCAGGAATTTTATATCCATGATTTATTTCTTCTTTTTCTTCTTCTTGAACATTTCCAGCATGCGGTCCGTCACAGCGAAACCGCCGGTGGCGTTGACCATGCCCATAATGATGCCGAACAGGCCGAGGCCCAGAGAGAAGTAATCTCCGGCTTCCGCCTGCCGGACCAACAGAATGCCGCCGATCACGACCACGCCGCTGATGGCGTTGGCGCCCGACATCAAGGGAGTATGCAGGACGGTAGGCACCTTGGAAATGACCTCAAAGCCAAGGATGATCGTGAAAACCAGCAGGTATATGAGTAGTTGGTAGTCCTCGAAAAACTGAATGAAACCATCCATACCGGTTGTTATTTTATTTTCAAAAAATTCTGTCCGCCAGCCGGGAATATTCCGGCTGTTTACTGTTGCTCCGTTTCCGCCTCAGCTGTGAAGTAGGCTCCTCTGATGATCTCGTTGTCCATGTCGAGCGTCAGCTGCCCGTCCTTGGCCAGGATCTTGAGGAAGTTGAGCACGTTGTTGGCGTAGAGCAGGCTGGCGTCCTGTGGCATCAGGCCCGCCAGGTTGGAGTTGCCGATGATGGTCACTCCGTTGTGGACGACGATCTCGTTATCCTTTGTCAGCTCGCAGTTGCCACCGGTGGAGGCCGCCAGGTCGACGATGACCGAGCCGGCCCGCATCTGATCCACCGTTTCTTTAGGCACCAGCATAGGCGCCTTGCGCCCGCGGACCTGGGCAGTGGTGATGATCACATCGGCCTTCATGGCCCTTTTCTGGACTTCCTGCCGCTGTCTTTCCAGGAATTCTTTGGACTGCTCAACGGCGTAGCCGCCGGCACCCTTATCCTCCCGGGCGCCTTCCACTTCGACGAACTTGGCGCCCAGGCTGAGCACCTCCTCCCTGGCGGCCAGGCGCGTGTCGGAGGCTTCCACCATAGAGCCCAGGCGCTTGGCCGTGGCGATAGCCTGCAGGCCCGCCACGCCGGCGCCCAGCACCAGCACTTTGGCCGGGCGGACGCTGCCGGCGGCCGTGATCATCATGGGGAAGTATCGCGGCAGGTAACGGGCAGCCTCCAGCACCGCCTTATAGCCGGCGATGGAGGCCATGGAGGAGAGTACGTCCATGGCCTGGGCCAGCGTGGTGCGCGGGATCATGTCCAGGCTGATGCCACGCAGGCCCATGCCGCGTAATTTATCGGTTACCTCCGGGTAGAGAAAGGGTTGAAACTGGGAAATGACGACTGTGTCTTTCTTCAGTTTATCGTACTCCTCATCAGAAAGCGGGTTGATGCTCAGCAGTATATCCGCCTCGGAAAGCAATTTCTCCCGGGTGGTTACGGTGGCTGCTGATTCGTAATCTTGGTCGGAGTAGAAAGAAGAAGCCCCGGCGCCTTCTTCGATGAGGATCTCAAGGCCAAGGGCCTTTGCTTTTTCGGCAACTTCAGGAACCATCGCTACGCGTGTGTCCTCAAGCTCCCTGGGGATGGCAAGCTTCATATTTGAATGCTCTGTTTTTTGTTCCGCCCGAAATTAAGGGATATTTTCATATTTCCAAAGAAAAGGAAGGCAAAGAGGGTGGGGGAAGAGGTGTATAGGGTTAGGTGTGTAAGTACCTGGACTGGAATAGGGAAATACATGGAAATACGTAGAAATGCCTTGGAACCTGCCACCCGGCTTGGGCTGACAATGAATTTCAATATATCGATGTATGTATAAATATTTCTGTCCAGGCACTTATTCGTGCATTTGCAGAGCATGCCGGGGAGGGGGGATTTTGACATGCGTTTGAAGGAGAAATGAGGTGGAAATGCCAGCATTAACAGGGCATTTCCCCATTTCGACGCATTTCAGGCTATGCCGCCGATGGTTCAGGCTTTCGCCTTCAGCTTATCCTTAAAGTTTTTCCGTAACTTCTGCACTTTTGGGGTAATGATGAATGTGCAGTACGGGTTGCGGTTGCCCACGTTCTTATAGTAATCCTGATGGTATTCTTCGGCCGGGAAGAACTCCCCGAAGGGGCTGATCTCGGTAACGATGGGGCGGCCCCAGATCTGTGTGGCTGTTTCAGCTTTGGAGCGCTCGGCGGCCTTCTTCTGTTCTTCATCATGGTAGAAGATGACAGAGCGGTATTGCGGGCCGACGTCGTTGCCCTGCCGGTTGGGTGTAGTGGGGTCGTGGGTGGCCCAGAAGATATCCAGGATGTCTGCGTAGGAGATCACCTGCGGGTCGAATTCTACCTGAACCACTTCGGCGTGGCGGGTAGTGCCGGAGCAGACGGTTTCATAATCCGCCGTTTCTGCCGAGCCGCCGGAATAGCCGGAGGTGACGGAATGCACGCCTTCCACTTCCTGAAAAACGGCCTCGGTGCACCAGAAGCAGCCGCCGCCGAGGGTGGCCAGTTGGGTTCTGTTATCGGACATGGTATGTTTTTTTTGAGACATTTAAACAAAGCAGTTCGGTGAAAGTTTGTTTTCTGCCGATCATTGAGAATACAAAAACGACAACTGGTTGCCTCCATGCACAATCGATTGCGTATATTCATCCATCAAAAGCTTTGCTCATGTCAGCCAGACAATTTTCACTCCGATCCACCTTTTTTTGCCTTGCTGTATTTTCCCTGTTACTGATGGGGTCTTGTAAGGAAAAAGAGGAGCCGCCCTACCTGGATACTTCCCTTTCCTTTGAAGAAAGGGTAGACGATCTAGTTAGCCGGATGACGCTGGAAGAAAAGGTGGGCCAGATGCTCAATGGAGCGCCTGCCATTGAACGCCTCGGAATACCGGAGTATAACTGGTGGAACGAAGGCCTTCACGGAGTGGCCCGGGCGGGGCTGGCCACGGTGTTTCCCCAGGCCATTGGTTTGGGAGCGACATGGGACCAGGAAATGATGTATCAAGTAGCCACAGTTATCTCGGATGAAGCCCGGGCCAAGCACCACAATTTCGTGAGAAAGGGAAAGAGGTCTCTCTACCAGGGCCTGACCTTCTGGTCGCCTAACATCAATATCTTCCGTGACCCCCGCTGGGGCAGGGGGCAGGAAACCTACGGGGAAGACCCTTACCTGACAGGCAGGATGGCCGTGCAGTTCGTGAAGGGAATGCAGGGGGATGACCCCAGGTATTTCAAAACCATCGCTACCGTTAAGCACTTTGCCGTACACAGCGGCCCGGAGCCTGAGCGCCATGTCTTTAATGCCACAACCAGCGAACGCGATTTGTGGGAAACCTACCTGCCGCAGTTTGAAATGGCCATCGAGGAGGGAAAAGCCTATTCGGCCATGTGCGCCTATAACCGCTACAATGGGGAGGCTTGCTGTGGCAGCAACCGGCTGATGACGGAGATATTGAGGCATGACTTTGGCTTCGAAGGGTATATCGTCTCGGACTGCGGCGCCATTGAAGACATTTATGCCGACCACAAACTGGTGGACAACCTGCCACAGGCGGCGGCGTTGGCCGTGCGGTCTGGGTGCGACCTCAACTGCGACCTGGGCCAGGGCATTTACCTGAACCTGATACCGGCTGTCGGGCAGGGACTGATCACAGAGGAGGAAATTGACGTAGCGGTGAAGCGCCTGTTCCTGGCCCGGTTTAAACTGGGCATGTTCGACCCCGAAAGTGAAGTGCCGTATGCGCAGATCCCTTATGAAACGGTGGACAGTGAGGCCAACCGCAGGCTGGCGGAGGAAACGGCGCGCAAGTCCATGGTATTGCTCAAAAACGATAACCAAATGCTTCCACTGAGCAAGGAACTGAAAAAAGTGGCCGTCATCGGCCCCAATGCCAATCAGTGGCTGATGCTTTTGGGGAACTACAACGGCGTGCCGTCAAGGGCAGTGACGCCTCTTGAAGGCATCCGCGAAAAGCTCCCGGATGCGGAAGTCACTTTCGCCCAGGGTTGCGAACTGGCGGAAGGCATGCCCATGTTCTATACCGTCCCTTCTGAAATTTTATTTATGCAGGATGGAAAGCAAGGGCTCCGTGCCGAGTATTTCAACAACAGAGAATTAAAAGGAGAAGTCCTGTATTCTGAGACTGTTCCGGCCCTGGACGCCAACTGGCACGACCGGGCGCCCAGGGAAGGGATGGACGACGATAACTTCGGCGTACGGTGGACGGGGGAGGTCCGGCCCGAACAGAGCGGGGAGTACCAGCTCGGCTTTATCGGCACCTGCAACACCCGGCTTTACCTCGATGATGAATTGCTGGCCAAAACTTCCTATCATTTTCGGGATGAATACGGCGACCCCCGCCTGCGGAAATCGGAACCCATCTTCCTGGAAGCGGGAAAGAGCTATCGGTTGAAAGTGGAAGCCGGGGAATCGTATGCGGATGCGCAGGTGCAACTGGTGTGGGCGGCGCCTAAACCCAACCTTCTGCAGGAAGCTATCGGCGCTGCTGAGGCGGCCGAGGCTATCATCCTGTGTATGGGCCTTACCCCCAGAATGGAGGGAGAAGAGATGGATATTGAGATCGACGGGTTCAGGGGAGGAGACCGTACCAAACTGAGCCTGCCTCCGGTGCAGCAGGAACTAATTAGTGAGATACAGGCGCTGGGAAAACCGACAGTACTTGTCCTGCTCAACGGCAGCGCCCTGGCCGTCAACTGGGAAGAAGAGCATGTGCCCGCCATACTGGAGGCCTGGTATCCCGGGCAAGCTGCCGGAACTGCCATCGCCGATATCCTCTTTGGCGATTACAACCCGGCCGGCCGCCTGCCCGTGACCTTTTACAGGTCGGTGGAAGACCTTCCTCCTTTTGAACAATACGAAATGACGAGCCAGACCTACCGATATTTTGAAGGGGAGCCGCTTTATCCTTTTGGGTATGGACTGAGCTATACTACCTTTGAATACAGCGATCTGAATATCGCCGATCAGGCCAAAGCCGGAGAACCGGTAACGGTATCGGTAAAACTTACCAATACCGGCAACAGGGATGGGGAGGAAGTGGCGCAGCTTTACATTTCGCAGATCGGTTCCTCCGTTCCGGCCCCTTTGCATTCGCTCAAGGCTTTTGAAAGGGTTAAACTAAAGGCAGGGGAATCCAGGACTGTTCAATTCACCCTTCCGGCGGAAACCTTCCGCATCATCAATGAAAACAACGAGCGGGAAATCCGGCCCGGAGTGTTCGAAATTTCAGTCGGTGGGGGGCAGCCCGGAGCGAAGAGGGGGACATCAAATGTAGTGTCGGAAAGATTGGAGTTGATTTGAGTTGGATTCAAAATGCCAGGCTGGCCGGCACGCTCGGGCTCACCGCCTCCAGAAAACGCGCCAGGGCCTTCCTTTTCTCTCCGTCCAGCCCATAGCTGATGTGGCGGGTGAAGTACTCCTCCAGGTCGAAACGGGGGTGGGGAGAAGGCAACAGGTACATCAACTCGGGGATGTGGGCGATGCCCTGCCGCATGGCTTCATTGAAATCCTTGACGAATTCGGGGTCAAGCGGTTCGTTGCTCACCCAGGCGGCGAATACGAAGGGCAGGCCGGTGTGCTGCAGCCAGGCATCGCCCAGGTCGTACACATAGGGGAAGCGATCCTCCAGGCCGATGGTGCGGTCGCCGATGACAAGGCCGGCGCGGGCGCCGCCCAGGGTATCGATGTAGCCGTCGGTGGCGGGAACGAGTTCCGGGCTGGCCTGCCAGTAGTCCCGCAGCAGCAATTTCGTCAGTTCTACCGAGGTACGGGAGTGGTGGTCGAGATATAGTTCTTCCACTTCCTCAAGCGGCCGTTCACTGTAAATGGCCACTGTTTTGACGGCGCCTACCGTTCCGATGCAGTAGTCGGATACCAGGTGGGGCGTGTCCAGTTCGGGAATGACGGCGACGGGCACGAGCCCCAGGCCGGCATCACCTTCTTTCAACCTTTTGGCGCAGATGGAGGGGATATCCAGTTTCAGGTCAATTTGCCGGGCGACGGGGCTATGCACCAGGCCGTACAGCAGGGGTTTGGTGTTGAGGTAACTTACAGCGGTTACTTTCAGTTTTCTCACGTTAAGCTAATTTCAGTCCGGCAGTTTCCAGGTGGCTCAGGTCGTTCTCCAGCAGGAAGCGGAAGGTGTCGTCCTGATATTGTACCTGATACAGGCCGGTGTTCGAATGATGAAAATTGTCCATGTTTTGCAGGGGCTGTTCGCGTAACAGGCACATCAGGCAACGCATCGCCCGGCCGTGGGAGCAGACCAGCAGGGTGGTTTCGGGGCGCCCGCGCAGATGTTCGATGAAGCGGTACATACGGTCCGCCAGGCTGGCGGCGCTCTCGGCTCCCTCCAGGCGGGCGTGGAAATTGCCCTTTTTCCATTCTTCGATGACCTCGCGGTATTGCTGCATCATCTCCGGCGTGCTCTTCTTTCCTTCGTGATCGCCCCAGGCGATCTCGTTGATGTCGGCAAATTGCTCCCAGGGTAGGCCCTGTTCAAGGAATGGCTGGACGGTTTCGTGGGTGCGGCGCAGGCGGGAGGTCAACACCGCTTCGAAACCGATTTCCTTATAATGTTCGTAAAACGCCATGGCCTGCCGGCGGCCCAGGCTGTTGAGGCTGGTATCTACACCCTGCCCCTGTACGATGCCCAGGCGGTTGTAGTCCGTCTCGCCATGGCGGATTATATAGATCTCTTTTCGCATGTTGTTTTGGTTAAAAAATAATCAGCCCCAAGGCTTCCAGCCATCGCCATTTTTTAATTCTTATTCACGACCGGCAGGGAGACATAGCCCTTGAATTCAGTATCTTCCTCAAATTCGTGATCGGTATAGTCTTGTATTACATTGTATAATGTATCCCTTTCGATGGGCTGCCGGCCAACGCGGCGGATCAGGTTGACCAGGTCGCGGGTGCTCATGGCCGGGTTCTGCTCTTCGCTGCCGGCCATGGAGTAGATCTTTGTGGTGTCGTCGATGGTGCCGTCGATGTCGTCCACGCCGAAAGAGAGGGACAGCTGCGCCACATTGCGGCCGATCATGGGCCAGTATGCTTTGAGGTGGTCGAAGTTGTCCAGGTAGATGCGGCTGATGGCGTAATTGCGCAGGTCTTCCACTACCGTCGATTCCGGCACGTGGGACATCTGGTTGTCCTTGTTGCGGAACTTCAGCGGGATGAACGTCTGGAACCCGCCGGTCTTGTCCTGCAGTTTCCGCAGTTCTTCCAGGTGGTGGATGCGGTGGCGGTACTCCTCGATATGGCCGTAAAGCATGGTGGCGTTGGAGCGGCCGCCCAGCTCGTGCCAGATCTCGTGGATGCGCAGCCACTGCTCGCCACTGCATTTGCCCCCGGCGATCTGGTCGCGGATCTCCGGGTGAAAGATCTCGGCGCCGCCGCCCGGCATGCTGTCCAGGCCGGCTTCCTTCATCAGGCGCATGCCTTCCTCGTAGCTGACTTTGGCCTTTTTGAAAATGTAATGGTATTCCACTGGTGTCAGCGCCTTGACATGGAGCTCCGGACGATGCGCTTTGATCTGGCGGAACAGCTCCGAGTAGAACTCCACATCGTACTGGGGCAGTACGCCTCCGACGATATGCACTTCCGTCACCGGTTCCCCGTCGTACTTACGGACGATGTCCATGATCTCTTCCATGCTGTACTCCCAGCCCTCTTCCCGCTTCTTGATCAGGCGGGAGTAGGAGCAGAAGGTGCAGGTGTACAGGCAGACGTTGGTGGGCTCGATGTGGAAGTTGCGGTTGAAATAGGTGCGCTTGCCGTGGCGCTTTTCGCGGATGTGGTTGGCCAGGGCGCCGACGAAGGCCAGCTCGCCCTCTTCAAAAAGGTGCAGGCCTTCTTCTTCGGTGATGCGTTTTCCGTCAAGTACTTTTTCGGCTATGGCGCGCAATTGGCTGTTCAGCGTTTTATCCCGGAGGATGACTTCTACTGGCCTGTTTATTTGCATGTGGTATGAGCGTTTTTATCCAAACAAAGGTATAACAAAGTTTCGGAACTTTCAGTTTTTTGTGAAAAGGCAAAGGCCTTCCGGCAAAGATAACTTTTTGAGTATACAAATGAAAAGGGGGGAGGTTCACTGGGGTGTGTAAGTGTATAAGTGTGTAAGTACATTTGGTTTATATGTTGGGCAAGGCCTTCGATTGCTAACGTACGAATACACGAAAACCCAGCCATCACTCCATCCCCGGCTGCCGGATCTCATACCCTTCCTCCTCCTTCGCCTTGCGCACCATCTCCCGCACGTCGGCCAGCAGTTGTTTGGCGTCGTAGATAATGCCGTCTTTGACGGTGTACTTCACGCCGCCCACGCGGGCCACTGTATTGTCTTCCATCAGCTTGATGGCGCCGGTACCGTAGAGCACTTTGAGGTTTTGGAGCGGGTTTTCTTCCACGATCACGAAATCCGCCAGCTTGCCCACCTCGACGGTTCCGATCTCGCTGTCAGCCCCCAGGGCTTCGGCGCCGTTGAGGGTGGCGGAGCGGATGATTTCCAGGGGATGGAAGCCCGCCTCGCGCAGCAGTTCCAGCTCGCGGATGTAGGCGAAGCCGTAGAGCTGGTAGATGAACCCTGAATCCGAACCGGCGGTGACGCGCCCGCCCCGGTTCTTGTATTCATTGACGAACGTCATCCACAGGCGGTAGTTCTCCTTCCAGGCCACCTCCTCTTCCGTGCCCCAGAAGTGCCAGTAGGAGCCGTGGCTGATGCGGCTGGGCATGTAGAAGCGCCAGAGGGACGGCAGGGTGTACTCCTCGTGCCATTCCAGGCGGCGGGTGCGGTGCAGGTCGCGGCTGGCCTCGTAGATGTTGAAGGTGGGGTCGATGGTGAAATCGAGGGCGAGCAGTTCGTCCATCACCTTATTCCAGTGATCGGAGTAGGGTGGGGCGGCCTGTTTCCAGAGGCGGCCGGCCTCTTTGAAGCGGTGCTGTTCGTTCTGGTAGTTGTAGTCGAGGGGGTAGTCCTGAACGGTGCGGCCCACGAAAAGCGCTTCCGGCAGGCCGTACCAGTGCTCCATGGTGGTCAGGCCGGCGCGGGCGGAGTGGAGGACATTCCAACGCCCCACGTCCATCTGGGCGTGGTGGCAGGCCGAGCGCAGGCCCAGTTTTTTATTCTCGTCGAGGGCTGCCGCCATGATGTCGGGCGGCGCGCCGAAGAACTTGATGCCGTCTGACCCTTTTCCGGCATTCCGGCGCACCCACTCCCGCGCCTGTTCCGGGGTGCTGATGGGCTCCTCGCTGCCCTGCCCGAAGACGGTGTAGGCGAAGATACGGGGGGCGGTGATCTCGTTTTTCTGGCTCCGTTCCCGGTGTTTCAGCACCCAGTCGAGCCCGTTGCCGCAGGCCGGGTCGCGGATGGTGGTGATGCCGTGGCCCATCCAGAGCTTGAAGACGTATTCGGCATCGGCGCCCTGCCCCTTGCCGCCGATGTGGCCGTGTAGGTCCACAAAGCCGGGTAGCAGGTACATCCCTTCGCAGTTGAGTTCGCGCCCGCCTTCTTTGAGCTGGGGCCTGTCTTTCGGTTCGATGGGCACGCCCGGGTTTCCCACCACTTCGATCTGTTTGATGCGGTTGCCTTCCACGACGATGTCGATGGGCCCGCGGGGCGGCGCGCCGTTGCCGTTGATGAGGGTGACGCCGCGGATGATGAGCTGGTTGTAGGGGCCTTCGCCGCGCTGTCTGTCGGGGGCTTCTTTGACCTGCGCCTGAAGGGTAAGGGCCAGGAATGAAAGGAGGAAAATGAAATTGAAGTTTTTGGCCATGGCTATAGAGTTGTTGTGAAAAGTCGAGTGCCCCGAAAGGGCGGCATTTTATGCAAAGGTGCAAAAGCCTGGCGTTTTTTTTCTCAGCTGTATGATTTTTAAGGCTTGGACATGGGGTGATGGCGGCTTGTTTTTCTCTCATTTGCCATTCACTCAATAAATAGGGCAGATCGCTCAAATCCTATTGAATTTTTGAAGCAGGCAGGGGAATTTATATCTTCACAAAACACTGCCTGTTGATTACCAGGATTCCTATGAAGGCCTTTTCGGCCATGGCTTTACTACCGTTGGCCACGATGCTTCTCACCGGGCAGGAGGCCCCTTTGTCCTTCCAGAACCCACTTATTCTGAATGAGGAAACCGGCCTTCCCAGTAATAACATTTTATCCATTCAACAGGACAAACAAGGATTTGTCTGGATCGCTACCGCCCGTGGGTTGTGCCGGTATGACGGATCGGACATCGAGCTGCTTAGCCATGTGCCGAATGACAGCTCACTTCTGTTCACCCATGAAGTAGAAGATATGCAGGTGGATGCTCGTACCGGCCAACTGTGGCTGGCCACTGCCCTCGGTTTACATGTTTATAATCCTTTCACGGATCGATTCCGAACCTATGTACCGGCTGACGGTGACCCGGCTTCTTTGCCTCAGTTACGTGTCCGCTCGGTATACCAGGACCGGCAGGGGGAGATTTGGTTGGGGATGCAGGAGAAAGGCCTGGCGCATTATATATCCGGATGCGATGGTTTCGAAAATCACCTGCTCTCTGAGCAGCTTATTCATCACGGCCAGGTGAAGGCCGAGTGGGCCAATAGTGTGATAGACATGACTCAGGATGTGAAACAGGATCAGGTTTACTGGCTGGCCTCCAATGCCGGGCTGATCAGGTGGAATAGGGAAAAGGAAAAAGGCCAGTTGTTCAAGTTGCAGGGCGAATCTTATCAGGAATATCTGCTCAACAGCCCGGCCTGCCTTTACCAGGCAGCAAACGGAAAGCTCTATCAGGGCCTGTGGTCGGTGGGTTTTAGCATTTATGATCCGGAAACCGGGCAATTTCGCCTCATTGACAGCCTTGATACGGGAAGAGAAAGGGCCGCTTTACGGACGGTATACGGCATATACCCGGAATCGGAGAAGGCCGTTTGGATCAACTCCGCCAATAATATACTGCTTCTGTTTGACACCGAGCGGGAAGAAGTGATCAGGTACTGGCGGGGAAGTGTACGTTCTGGCCCCTTTTTTGGTTTGAAGATCAAGGACAACCAGAACGGTGCGGCCTGGGGCGGGCTTAACCGGGGTGTTTATATTTATCATCCTACGGCACAGCAGATAAGGCGCAAAGAGCTGGCTATAGAAGCGGAGGAGATCTATGATTACAATCCAGCTGCCATTACAAAAACCCGGGACGGCGTCCTCTGGGCCTGTTTTGAATCTGCTCCGGCCTTGTACCGGCTGTTGCCGGGAGAAGAGGAGTTGCAAATGATCCTTCCACCCAAAGAAAATAAACCTACCTGGCAGGGATGGACGGATATGGCTCCGCTGAAGGACGGGCGCTTGTTGCTGTCCTATTACACCGGTTTGTTTGTCATTGATAAAGGAGGAAGCCAGCTTAAGGAATTTTCCCATCCCCCTGCTCTGTCCGGCAAGCACCTGATGGATATCTTTGAAGATAGCCGGGGAGACATCTGGATATCGACCCTTCGCAATGGCCTTTTTCGGCGGAGAGCCATCACCAAGGAATGGGTACATTACCTGGAGGCGCTCGATCCGCCGGGCTATGGCAAGCACCATACCTGGTTATGGGGTATGGCGGAGGATGACTTGGGGCAGCTCTGGTGGCGTGCGGCCAGTGGATACAGCGTTTACTCCCCCGAAAGGGATACTTTTCTCCATTTTCCATACCAGGATGGCCAGCGCAATAATTTTGCCAATATCAATGATCTCGAACCGGACGGACAGGGGCGAATATGGGTAGCCAGCCCACAGCAGGGCCTGGGGTATATCGACATTCGCCAGCCCGAACGAGGTATCATCCGGAAATTTGGCAAAGCGGATGGATTTACCCTGACTTCTGTGCTCTACCTGAAACGAGACGAGCAGGGAGGGCTGTGGATACTTGGAGACAGGCTGCTGGCCCGGTTAAGATTGGCAGATCTGGCCATCGAGTATTTCGACCAACACTATGGGCTGCCTGCCTATGACGCTCAACTGGGCCTGGCGGCCATGTCCGGAGCATCGCTTGACCGCCTTTCCGACGGCACTATGGCTCTGGGTTACCGGCGGGGCTGGGCACTCTTTCGGCCCGAAGGCTTAAAACTCAATGAGGCTTTACCCCGGCCGTATGTTCGTTCCTTCAAGGTTTTTGAAAAAGAATATCCCCTGGATTCCGCGCTGTGGGCCAGGCAGGCGCCTGTCGAATTGCCGTACTGGAAAAACTTCTTCTCTTTTGAATTCTCCGCCATCCATTTTACCGCTTCTGAACAAACGCGGTTTAAGTATCAGCTGGCCGGCTTTGATGAGGGGTGGATCGAGGCCGGAAAACGGCGGTATGCCACCTATACCAACATTCCTCCCGGCAACTACACCTTCCGCCTGATGGCTGCGAACAGCCAGGGACAGTGGAATGAACAGGCCGCCAAATTACGGCTCCGGGTGGCCACACCCTGGTGGAGGGAGCTTTGGTTTGTATCCTTGTCGGGGCTCTTTCTGCTGGGGTTGCTGTACAGCGGCTACCGGTACCGGATCGGGCAGGTCCAAACCCAAAAAGAAAGGGAAGCTGAATTTGAAAGGCAACTGGCCAGCGTCAAGATGGACGCCCTGCGGGCCCAGATGAACCCGCATTTCATTTTCAACTCCCTCAATTCCATTGAGCATTTCATCAACAAGAACGATTCCCGTAAGGCTGCGGAATACCTCAACAGCTTCGCCCGCCTGATCCGCCTTATTCTGCAGAATTCCCGCTCCGAGCTGGTACCCCTGGAAGACGAGCTGGAGGCCATCCGCCTGTACCTGGAAATGGAAAAGCTGCGCTTCAGCGGGTCTTTTGACTTTGGCATTTATATCGGAGACAATGTGGATGTAGACGCCATACGGATAGCGCCCATGCTCATTCAACCCTATATCGAAAATGCCATCTGGCATGGCCTGATGAACCGCCCCGAGGATACGGAAGGAAAGGTGAGCCTGCAACTGGAGCAGGCCGGGGGCGAGCTTTTTTGCATCATTGAAGACAATGGAATTGGCCGGGAAAAAGCCATGGCCATCAATGCCCGCAAGGCTAAGGCCGGCCGGAGGTCGCTCGGTATGAAGATCACCGCCGGCCGGATGGAGTTGATCAACAAATTGTACAATAGCCATACTTCGGCCATTATTCATGACCTAAAGGATGCAGCAGGGAATCCATTGGGCACCCGGGTTGAACTGGCCCTTCCTGCCCGCTGGGAGGAGGAAGCACGTTAATGACGACATCTTAAAATTCCTAAAATATGCGGCTGACAGCCATAATCGTAGACGACGAACGCAGCAGCGTGGAAAACCTGCAATGGAAACTGGAGCAATACTGCCCGGAAGTGAGGGTAGAGCGTACCTTTACCCAGGCGGTGAAAGCGCTCGATTATCTTAAGGGCGGGCAGCCCGAGCTGCTGTTCCTGGATATCGAAATGCCTCTGCTCAACGGCTTTGATATTCTTGAACAACTGGGTGAGGAGGTTACCTGTAAGGTCATCTTTATTACTGCTTTCGACCAATTCGGGATACAGGCCATCAAATTCGACGCCCTGGACTACCTGCTGAAACCCATTCAGGTCAAGGAACTGCAGGCCGCCGTTCAAAAGTGTGTAAAGGTGTTATCGGGCAATACGGTGGGCGGGCCGGCCGGGCCCACCTTGCTGGAAAATCAGAGCCGGTTCGGGAAGATCGGCCTGGCAACCAAGGAGAGCATAGAGTTCGTGGATCCCACTGATATCATTCTGTGTTCTTCTGACAGCAATTACACCAGGGTATTCCTTGATAAGGGCCGTAAGAAGCTGATCTGCAGAACGCTCAAGGATTTTGAGCTGGCCCTGCAGCCCTTCGGGTTCTACCGGCCTCATTATTCCTACCTCATAAACCTCCATCATATTAAGGAGTTCATTCGGGGGGAAGGCGGCTACCTCATCATGTCGAACGGCGTGAAAGTGCCGGTCACTAAGAGCCGCCGCCCCGGCCTGTTGGGGCTGGTCTCTTAATCCTACTTATACTCTAATACCCATAGTATGGCCTGGGTATGTGTTTAGCGGTGAGATGACACCTAGGGTGTTCATTTTGAGGAATTCGGTTCCCACAAGTTTTAGTCCCCTTCAAGCCAGGGCACGCTGGGACACGAGCGTAGCGACTGATGGAATAAAGCGCACCCTGGCAGCCACTCCAGGTGGCGCTTTTCCAGCGCCTCCTGGAGTGCGCAAAGGACCAAGAGTTGTGAGAACCAAACCCTCGTAAGCAACTTGTTAATGAATACCCTAGATGACACCTTTCGTCCTGTAAACTGCAGTGATATGAGCTAAAGTCCGGTATATAAGGCGAAAGATGTCACCTGGAGCACCGCTAAACACATACCAATAGAAAATTGGCGCACGAGTTATCCAAAAATGAATATGGCACGAGCCTTCGCAACCGCCTGTTGCCCGGCGGCCCACAGAGGCTCAACAATCAAACCATCCAGCAATCCCCCTCACACCTTCTGCTCCATCGAACTGCCGAAGACAGGCAGGTACAGCTGCCCCTCCAGGACGGCCCGGGAGATAACGATGCGCTGGATCTCGGAGGTTCCTTCGTAGATCTGAGTGATCTTGGCGTCGCGCATCAGGCGCTCGACGTGGTATTCCTTCACGTAGCCGTAGCCGCCGTGGATCTGCACCGCCTCGATGGTATGGCGCATAGCCACTTCCGAGGCGTACAGCTTGGCCATGGCGCTGGCGGTATCGTAGGGCATGCCCTGGTCTTTCAGCCAGGCGGCGCGGTAAACCATCAGCTTGGCGGCCTCGATCTCGGTGGCCATGTCTGCCAGTTTGAAGGCGATGGCCTGGTGCCTGCTGATCGGCTTGCCGAAAGCTTCGCGCTGCTTGGAGTACTCGAGGGCCAGCTCGTAGGCGCCCCCGGCGATGCCCAGCGCCTGGGCGGCAATACCGATGCGGCCGCCGTCGAGGGTCTTCATGGCGAATTTGAAGCCGAAGCCGTCCTCGCCGATGCGGTTCTCCTTGGGCACCTTCACGTCGGTGTACATAATGGTGTGGGTATCCGAAGCGCGGATGCCCAGCTTTTCCTCCTTGGCGCCGATGGCCACGCCGTCCCAGTCCGTCTCCACAATGAAGGCATTGATACCGCGGTGGCCGGCTTCCGGATGGGTCTGCGCCATAACGAGATGCACATTGGACGTGCCGCCGTTGGTGATCCAGTTCTTGGTGCCGTTCAGCAGGTAATGATCCCCCATATCAACGGCGGTGGTGCGCTGGTGGGTGGCGTCGCTGCCGGCCTCAGGCTCGGACAAGCAGAAGGCGCCGATCCACTCGCCGGTGGCCAGTTTGGTGAGGTACTTCGCTTTTTGTTCTTCGGTGCCGAAGGTCTCCAGGCCCCAGCATACCAGGGAGTTGTTGACCGACATGATGACCGAGCAGGAGCTGTCTACCTTGGAGATCTCCTCCATGGCCAGCACATAGGAGAGGGTATCCATGCCGCCGCCCCCGTATTCCGGGGAGGCCATCATGCCCATAAAGCCCAGTTCCACCATTTTGCGGACTTCCTCTTTGGGGTAGGCGCCCTTGGCGTCGCGTTCGATCACGCCGGGCTTGAGTTCTTTCTGGGCAAATTCGCGGGCCGCTGCTTGCACGGCCAGTTGCTCTTCGTTGAGTTCAAAAAACATTGGCGTTTTATTTAGTTAGGATGTAGGTTCAGTTTATTTTTTACAAATGGATAATGGGGCAGGTTTAGTGGTTTGGGTATTTGGCTGCGAAATTACGCTAATTTTTACAAAAACGGGAGCGTAGTGTATCATGTCTATTGTTTATAGGGGCTGCCAATATAATATGGATCAGCCATTGCTTTACGGAAAGCATCAAGCGCCTCCGGCGATGAATTTACCCGCCAGTCCAGTTCCTTATTAATGTTAAACCAGGTGAAAATTTTAAGCCTGGGGTATTCCGTCTTTATTTTCGTAAATGCATCCGTAATCCAGGCGGCCTTATCAAAATTCTCGTATTGAAATTCGCCGGTGCCGAATTCGGCTATCATCATGGGGTGATCTCCGAGTACGGCGCAGGAGTCATATAGTGCTCTGAAACAATTGTCGAAATCGCGGCGCGGACGATCAACGCCCCATGGATCTTGTGGATAGAAATTATATCCGTCCAACCCGATCCAATCTACATACTCGCCGCCTGGCCAATAGTTCGAAACATTATTACGTGGTTCTGGGGACAGGTCGGCCGACGGGCCATGAGGAACCCACAACAATTTCCAAAACTAATCAAAAGTGCAATAAGGAAAGAGACACGGATATGCAAAAATCGTCTTCAACAGACACTTCAGGGTTCGATCAGGCGGCAGCATTCCGGAAACCCGGCAGGTTAGGCTCCATTTTTAAACAGATTACTTCTTTAATCCCTATCTTTGTGCGCTGAAAAAATCCGCCGCCCGAAATCAGGTTCTATGGAACCATTCCCGGCGGAAGAGATTGTAAAATATATTGTACTTTGACAAGGGCAGTTCTCCAATGCAGCCTGCACAAGTCTGAGCGCAATGGAAAATTGCGCCCCGACAACTTGCCCTTGAAATCAACAATAGCCGACAACCATGAAAGTATCGCTGAACTGGCTAAAAGAATACCTCGACATAAACCTCAGCCCGGAAGAGCTTTCCGAGATCCTTACCGGCATCGGGCTGGAAGTGGAAGGAATGGAACAGGTGGAAACCATCAAGGGCGGCCTGGAAGGCGTCGTGGTGGGTAAAGTGCTGGAATGCGGCAGGCACCCCAACGCCGACCGCCTGTCCCTCACCAAAGTAGACATCGGCAACGGCGGCGGGCCCCTGCAGATCATCTGCGGCGCGCCCAATGTGGCCGCCGGGCAGACTGTAATGGTGGCCACTGCCGGGACGACGCTCTACCCCATCA
>CAYQKY010000092.1:0-29227 GCA_964418125.1 uncultured Phaeodactylibacter sp. | reverse complement strand
TAACAACATTACGCCTCTCCGAGGCTTTTCTGCCCAGAACCAATCACCTCTGCCCCAAGGGGGGCGGCAGGGCTCCTATGGAAAGCTGGCAAGTACAGTAAACGGTATACCAGGGAGCCAATTTTACATTTTGAGTTTTGTATTTTGCGATATGTTAAAAATCCGGAAAACACAATATCATTGAACTGATGAGAAGAATCGTTACCCACCTTTTTCTACTGACGTTGACCCTCCCCTTTTTTGGGCTAAACCGGCTGATGGCACAGCGCCAGGACCCCGGCAAGATATCTTCCTCCCTGATGCAGGAGATGGAGGCGGCGCCCGGCGCTTACTACCGCGCTTACGTCCTGCTGTCCGACCGGGTGGATCCCCGGGCAATGGAAGAAGAGTTTCGCCGGCGTAAAGCTCCGATGAAGGAGCGCGTATACAAACTGATCACTGCCCTACAGAATAAGGCGGAAACTACCCAGCCGGCCATGCTGGCTAAAATGGAAAGCCTGCCTGGCATCCGCAAGGAAAACCTTAAGCCATTGTGGATCACCAATATGATTTACTTTGAAGGGAACCGTGAAGCTATCGCCGCCCTCAGCCTCGACCCGGCGGTGGAAGAGTTGGGGCTCAACGCTAAAGTGGAATTTGAACGGGCCGTGGAAGAAGCCTGCCCGTCTCCGGCCGGAGTCACCGGTGTGGAGCGGGGGCTGGAAGCCATCGGCGCCCCTCAGATGTGGGCGATGGGCTATACCGGCTACGGCCGCCGCGCGCTGGTCATCGATACCGGGCAGGATCCCACACACCCTGCCCTGCACAACCAGTTCCTCTACCACAACCGCCGGTTCAGCGATACCTGGCGCGGAATTACCGACCCGGAGGATTGTGACGGCCATGGCACTCACGTGACGGGCACCGTCCTGGGCCTCGACCGGCTGACGGGCGACACCATCGGCGTGGCCTTTGACGCAAAGTGGATGGGTGGCATTGCCCTGGGCGGCGAATGCAGCGCCGGCGCCGACCAGTCCAATATAGATGAAATGCTGCAGTGGGCGCTCAATCCGGATGGCGACCCGGAAACCATAGACGACATGCCCGATGTGATCAACAATTCCTGGCGGTCTATGTCGAACACCTGTGGGGCGGAGAGCGTTGTCGGTATTTTCAATGCTTTGTACGGGGCCGGCATCGCAGTGGTGTTCTCTGCCGGAAACGATGGCCCGGACCCGCTAACCATTACCCAGCCCAAATTCAACAACTGGGATACCGTGCGGCTTTTTGCGGTTGGCAACCTCAATGGCAACAGCACTTCCTTTCCCATTTCAAATTCTTCAAGCCGCGGGCCCAGCAAATGCGGTGGGGAAGGCAGCCTGCTGATCAAACCGGAGGTTTCTGCTCCGGGCAGCAGCGTCCGGTCGAGCTTGCCGGGAGGATATGGCAACCTCAGCGGTACCTCGATGGCGGCTCCTCATGTTTCCGGCGCCGTCCTGTTGCTCAAGGAGGCCTTTCCCTACCTGACGGGAGAGGAGATACTGTTGGCCTTGTACTACTCCTGTACTGACCTGGGCGAGCCGGGAGAAGACAATGACTACGGCATGGGCATCATCAACGTGCCCGCTGCTTTTGAATACCTGGTGGGGCAGGGCCATGAGCCGGTTCCTTCGGTGGAATCAACGAATGATGTGATCCTGCTGCAGGTGGACGCGCCGGCGCCGAACTGTGAAAGCCGGGCTTCCGCCAAAGCCCTGGTGATGAACAACGGAACGGAGCCGGTTACGGCTCTGCAGTTCCGGTACTTTGTCGAAGAGGATGCCCTTTACGAGCAGGAGCAAAGCTGGGAAGGTGAACTGCTGCCCGGGGCCACCACAGAGATCCTGCTGGATCCGCTGGAGGTTCCCCCCGGAGAGCATGAACTGGTGGTGGAAATTGTGACAGCGAATGAGGAGCCGGACCTGCGAAGCCTCAACAACCAACTCAAGCGCAGGGTATGGGTGGTGGAAGAGGAGAAGATCCCCGCTCTGGCCGTCGGCGATGTTCCCGTTTGCCGCAACAGCAACGCCCTGGTGCAGAGCCTGTACGAAGGAGAGGCCAGGATCGAGTGGTACGATGCCGAAGAGGAAGGCAACCTGCTGGGGCAGGGGCGTTCCCTGCTGCTTCCGGTTGAGGAAGACAACCGCACTGTATTTGCACAGGTCACTCCCCTGAAAAAAACCGGTATGGAATCAAGCGAAGCAGGCACCAATAACCAGTATAGTTCCAACCTGGCGGGCCTGAGATTTAATGCCCGTGCGCCCTTCACTATCCGTTCCGTCAAGGTATATGCAGAGGAAGCGGGGGGGCGCCTCATCCGCCTGGCCAGCCCCGATGGCAGTGTCCGGACCAAGATCATTTCCCTCCCGGAACCGGGCGAGAACCGCATCGACCTCGGCTTTAAGATCCAGCCGGGCGACGGGTATGAGTTGCAGCTGCAGGCCGGAAAGCCTCTGCTTTTCAGCCTGGGAGGGGCGGCGTATCCTTACGAAGTGCCCGGCGTAATGTCCATAACCGGCTCCACAGCGAGCCCCTTGTTTTACTACTACTTCTACGATTGGGAGGTCGAGTACGATTACTACTGCGGCCGCACTCCGGTCACTATTGAAGTAGCCGGAGAAGGGGAAACCCCTCTGGCTGGATTCACCACATCCTCCAGCGAGATCAACCTGGCCGAGCAGCCCGGCGAGATCAGCTTTACCAATGAATCTTCCGGCGCCGTTTCCTGGCTGTGGGACTTCGGCGACGGCGCCTTCAGCACTGAGGAAAACCCAGTGCACACCTATGTCGACACCGGTTACTTCCAGGTGACGCTTACCGTATTTGGCAACGATGGGTGCAGCAGCAGCATCGGTGAATCCATTGTCGTGGTGGAAGATGCCGTGCTGACGGACGAGGGGGCTCTGGCCCGTTCCGGCAACTCTCTTTCGGTTTATCCCAATCCGGCCCGGGAGATGCTCTACCTGGCCTTCCGCCTGGCGCGGCCGGCGCCGGCCGTTTACTACCTTACAGACTTGCTGGGCAGGCCTGTGCTGCATGGACAGGTGCAGCTTGCCGGCGAGGAAACGCTGGAGGTTTCGCTGGCGGGACTGCCGGCCGGCGCCTACGCCCTGATGGTGGATATCGACGGAGAACGCCTGGTTCGCCGGGTGGTGAAAAGCCGGTAGAAACATTGAAATACCTTGCCCAACCTGGCAAGTGCCAGGGTTCAGGGCATTTCTGGGTGTTTCCATGTATTTCCCTGTTTCAGTTCGTCCGTTTATTCTTCCAGGCAGCCACTGCATTTCTGGCGATCAGGTACTGCCCCAGCAGGTAGGTGGCCATGATGAGCAGGCGCGGCTGGGGGATGGCGATGGCGTCTGCCCGAAATTTGTTCAGGGCGATGAGGCTGTCGGAAAAAATGAACAGGAGTATGCCGGCCATGAGGCTCAGGAATACCTGCCGATCCAGAAGCGGCCGGAGGTTGAAAGCTGCGGTAGCCATGCCGACGATGGCGCAGGCATAAACCGTTACCGGGGCGCGCATCGGCCCGGGGATGCCCGGCCAGAGCAGGGCGATAATCCCGATGAGGAAGAGGGCGAAGGGCCAGGCCCGCCAGGGCGACCGGGATACAAGGCCGCCTTTCGCCCCGGGATAATTGAGAAAGCCCACCAGGTAACTCAGTTGCGCCAGCAGAAAACTACCCAGGCCCAGCAGGAAGAAATCTTCGTTCTTCGGCCCGTTCTCGACCAGCATCAGCAACACATCGCCACCGATGGAAAAGGCCAGCCCCGCCAGGATGAAGCGGGGAAAACGCCCTTCCAGCGGGCGCAGCTGAAGGTAAAACCAAAGCGACAGCGTCGTAAGCAACAAAGGCTTGGTGGCAAGAATAAGCGCTTCAGAAAGGCTGTACTCGCCGTAAATATTGAGCAGGGAGAGGAAGAAAAAGATGCGGATCAGGGCTCGTGTCATAGGGATGGATATTAATCTGATTATTTCGGGTTACGGGGCGGCTGATTTTTTTCAGAGCATACCGAATGTTAATTAGCATTATTGAACATTTTTCTCACATTTGCATTTCATTTTCGTGAATTTTTCAGAGCATATCTTGGAGGCTCTGCCGGGATTAACAGACGATGAAAGCACAAAATATGAAAAAACGCTTACTGCTTCTTTCCTTCCTTTTTTCAGCATTCACGGTATTGGCGCAACAGCCCCCCTACGGCAAGCAGCCGCAACAAGGCCCTTCCATCAAGGGGAAAGTTTCGGGCAACGTCATCGACTCGGTGACGCAGGCCCCTGTCGAATTCGCCACCCTGGTCCTCAAAGCAGCGGATAGCGGCAAGGAAGCTGCCGGCGGCATTACCGATGAAAAGGGCCACTTCAAGCTGCAGGACGTGCGCAACGGCAAGTATGAACTGCACATCTCCTTCATCGGCTACGCCACCAGGGTGGTGCCCGGCGTGGAGCTGACCCTGGAAAGGCCGGACGTCGACCTGGGCGATATTTTCCTGGCCTCGGAAAACATCACCCTGAGCGAGGTGGAGGTAACCGAAGAGCGCGCTCTGATCGAGAACCGCATTGACAAGATCGTTTTCAATGCCGACCAGGACGTGACCACGGTGGGTGGCGACGCCGCCGATGTACTGCGCAAAGCCCCCTTGCTGTCGGTCGATTTCGACGGCAACGTCTCCCTGCGCGGTTCCCAGAACGTGCAGATCCTGATCAACGGCCGCCCGTCCACCCTCTTTGCCCAGAACCCGGGCGAGGCCCTGCGCTCGATCCCCGCCGACCAGATCAAGAGCGTGGAAGTCATCACCACGCCTTCCGCCAAATACGACGGGGAGGGCACGGCCGGCATCATCAACATCATCACCAAGAAAAAGGGCGTGGAAGGTTTCACCGGGTCGGTGAATACCAGCGTTGGCACCCGCATCAACCGGGGCAGCCTCAACCTGAGCGTGGCCAGCGGCCGCTTCGGCCTCAACGCCAGCGCCAGCTCCTGGCTCTCCTGGCCGCGGGATGGGTACTCCGAGTTCTACCGCGAAGATTTCCGCAACGACACCCTGCGCGTCCTCACCCAGGATGCGGATACCCGCGGCAACAGCTACGGCCCCCGGGGCTCTGTCGGCGCCTTCTACGACATCAACGCCTACAACAGCCTGTCGTCTTCTCTCACTTTCGGCGGTTTCGGCAGTAATAATGAAGGAGTGACGGACGCCACCTTCGAAGTCCCCCTCAGCAACCTGCTCCAGGTGTATACCCGCAACAACGACAGCCGCAGCCTCAGGGGCAGCTTCGACTGGACGACGGACTACCGCCGCACCTTCAAAAAGGAGGAACAGGAGTTAGTCTTTGCCTTTCAGTGGAGCGGCGCCCAGGGTAACCAGCGCAATACTATCTTTCAGTCTGGCAACAGCCCCGCGCTGGCCCTGGACGAGAAGAACCGCAACGAGAGCTACAACTTCGAATACACCCTCCAGGCCGATTACGTGCACCCTTTCACCGATGCCGTCAAGCTGGAGACGGGCGTCAAGAGCGTCATCCGCCGCATCGACAGCGACTACCGTTATGAGTCCTTTGACCAGGACCAGCAGGATTACGTCCTCAATACGGCCCTGTCCGATGAATTTTTCTACGACCAGGATGTATACGCAGGTTATCTTTCCTTCAACATCAAAATGGGGGAGAACTACGGCCTGGTGGCCGGCGCCCGCTACGAGTATACCGATATCGGCGGCGAATATGCCAGCGACATCAACCCCTTCAGCAACGACTACGGCAATTTTCTGCCCAGCATCATCCTGAGCCGCAAGCTGAAGAATTTTTCCAGCCTGAAGGCGAGCTATGCACGCCGCATACAACGCCCCAGCCTGTTCTTCGTCAACCCCTACATCGACCTGAACGACCCCCGCAATATCACCGAGGGCAACCCCACCTTGTCTCCTGAGCTGACCGACCAGTACGAGGTCAGCTACAGCGCCTTCGTCAAAGGGTTTTCCATCAATGCCGCCCTGTTCTACCGCTTTACCGACGACGTGATCCAGAGCTTCCTCTTCGATGTGGATGAGAACGGAGCTTCCCGCACTACCTTCCTCAACATAGGTAAGAACCATTCCTACGGCATCAACTTCTTCAGCTCCGTCACCATCGCCAAGATATGGACCCTGAGAGGAGGGGCCAATATTTTCACCTTCAACACCGAACGCAACCAGGACGGCGAGCAGCTGAGCAACGACGCCCTGCTGTTCAACGGCAATATCAACTCCACCATTGACTTCGGCAAAGGGTTCAAATTCGAGATGTTCGGCTTCTACCGGGCGCCGCGGCAGACCATTCAGGGCAAGAACCCCTCCTTTTCCCTGCTGAGCATTGGCTTTCTCAAGGAGTTCAACAAACGATCCAGCCTGGGTATCAACATTACCGAGCCTTTCTTCAATTACAAGGAGTTCCCCTCAGAGCTGGAAGGGGAGAATTTCTATCAGCGCAGCAACAACGCCATCCTGTTCCGCTCTTTCGGCCTTACTTTCAACTACCGGTTCGGCAAGCTGGATTTCCGCCAGCAGCGCCGCCGATCCAGCATCGAGAACGATGACCTGAAAGATGGGGGAGGGGATCAGTTTTAGGGTGTATCGGTGTGTTCGTGTATTCGTGTGTTCGTGTATTCGTGTATCGGGTATTGCAGGGTATGGCTGCCTGCCTTCAAGCCGGATAAAAAAAAGTTAAACCACACCAAAGGGCCATTTCCTCCCGGAATATCCTTTAATTTAGCCTAGCTTAAACGTTCTGCCTCCCCCTGGGCAGCCGTGGCGGGGCGCCCAGTAAATTCCCCGCCAGTTATTATGCCTGCCCGGCGGGGGAATTTATTGGCAAAAAACAATAATCTCAAAAATCGAGGCTATGATCAGATGTTACGCCCTTCTTGCTGTATTTGTATTGAGCGGATTTGCCCTTTCCGCCCAGATCACCATTGACGGTTCGGATATTCCTCCCTTCGGGGCCATTCTCAGCTTTGGGGAAGACACCCTGATAAGCGGCATGGACCCCGGCCCGTCGGGGGCGGGCCAGAGCTGGGACTTCACCTCACTCCATACCCACGTCACCTTTCAGAATTCGGTGCTCGACCCAGAGGGGACTCCTTACGCCGCGGATTTTTCCGACGCTACTTTTGCCTTACTGGGTACGGATGGCTTTTATACCTACACCCAGGCGGCGGCGGATGCATTTGTCGTTCTTGGAGGCTCGGCGCCTCTGCCGGGGGGAGGCTCGGCGGTAGCCCGTTTTGAAATGCCGGAGCAGTTGCTTACCATTCCGGCCAGCTTTGGCTCGGCGTTCACTAATGACTTCAGGATCGATGTTTCTCTGGATGGCTCTCCATTCGGTGTAGACTCTGTACGGTTGGTCCGTGCCGGTTCCAAAACTGCGGAGGTCGATGCCTGGGGCAGCCTGTCTATCCCTTCCGGAACTTACGATGCCTTACGCCAACGCGTGGAAAGCACTTCGGTAGATTCCATTTTCGTGCAGATATTCGGCAACTGGGCGCTGTTCACCACGATCGAAGAAACCGCCACCCTCTATGAGTGGTGGGCGGAGGATGGCCGGGCTCAGGTTCTTTCCCTTGAATACGACGCAGACGGCAATGCTCAGACAGCTACCTTCCTTTCCGGTTATTCGGAAGCTACCGTGGCGCCGGTGGCGGCTTTCAGCTATGAAATAGTTGGCAACGGCGAAGTGCAGTTTACCGACGAATCGGAGAACGGCCCGGTGGGCTGGCTTTGGAATTTCGGGGACGGCAATACCAGCCTGGACCAAAACCCTACTCATACCTACGCTGCTTCAGGCGCTTATGAAGTATGCCTGACGGTGGCCAATGGCGTCGGGCAGGATGTCCTTTGCCAGGATGTGAACGTCATGGTAACCAGTGATGAGGAGCCCCCTGTGGCTGCCAGCATACGAGCCTATCCCTCTCCCTTTACCGGTGCGCTTACTGTTGAACTGGGCGCTTTTTCCGGCCGCCGCGTCCGCCTGGCCTTGTTCAATAGCCTGGGGCAGGTGGTAAAACAGGTGCGCCTGGCGAGTGCGCCCCAAAGCCTGACTCTGCCCGTTGAGGAGCTGCAGCCCGGTATTTACCGGCTGGCGGTGGAGGTGGATGGGAAGCAGGTGAAAGCGCTTTCCGTGAGTAAGTAGGCGGACATAGTTAGGTTTCCGCTCGATGCGGCACAACATGCAAGCCTCCGGCTTGCGTATGTTGCCAGTATCGCTTGTTTACGCCAGTCAGAGGCTGGCCGATCATCCCGCATCGCGTCACAGACGTTCGCGAACGACCCGATTTTATACTAAAAATAAACTTGTCCGGCTACTTAGAGGGAATTAACGGCCACTTAAAAGTGGCCGCTCCAGAGGCGCGGCTGCAGAAAGGGGATGAGCGCCATGATCAGCGGCTGGGCGTACAGAGCGTCTCGGGTGATCAGGCCGTTGGTGAGCAGCCCTACGGCGCCGCCTTGTTTCTTGCTTTCCTTTTTGTTGAACAATTCGTCCATGATGGGCCCCAGTTCATCTCCTTCTTTGATCCGGCGGACGACGATAGGCGGAAGGGGGAAGGTAGCGCTGCGGGCCTGGCTGTCTCTTTCCGGAGAGCAGACGTAGGCCCACCCGAAAGCGTCCATCCCTTTGGCCGTATCTTCGATCCCCCCTTCGATGCCCACCCAGTAGTCGGCATCGGGGCGGGCCCGGCGGGCGTTGCGGGCGCGGTTGCGGGCGCCACGGAAGGTCTCTTCATCGCTGAGCGGCTGTTCGGCCACGCCGCTGTCCACGGCCACGCCCTGCGTTTCAACTGTAGCCTGAAAGGCAGCTTCGAAAGCCTGGCGCACGGCCAGGATCTTGGCGGGGTTGGCCGATGCAACGATTACGATCATTGTTCCTGTTCTGAAGCGGTTTGCTTCCTGAGGGTAAAACTGAAGCGGACATTGCGGATCTCTGTGCTCAAGACCAGGGTAGAATCTCCGAATTCCTCGATGTAATAGGATAATTCGTCCGGCGATTCTTCATTGTACTGGTAGAGGGTGCGCCCGTCCAGCTTATACTGGTTCTGTGCTGCCATTCCGGGAACGGGGAGGTTGGTGTTCATACTTCCGTCTTCGTTGAAAACAAAGTACAGCTCGGAAAGGGATTCCGTAGGGTTGCCATTGCGGGTAGCCTGGGCCAGTTCCCATCGCCCGAGCAGGAGTTCCTGCTGGTTTTCGGGTTCACTGCCACATGCGGACAGGGCGAGCACAATGGGCAGCAAGAGCGCACTTTGGAGAAGGCTTGGTAGTTTCATAACATTTACGATTAAAGCGGCTTGCCGCAAATGTACCAATATTTTACAAATACTCCTTCAGGAGCCAGCGCCCGGGCGCATTTTTCCCAAATGGAATAAAATCCGGGAAAGGATTGTTAAAATGTCAAAAAATATAAAGATATTACATTTTTATTTGACGATTGAAAAGCCTGAGGCTAAGTTTGTTAAAGAATTAACAATAGAATTAGTTTATGTCGAAAGGTACAGAAATCGATAAACTGGACAGGCAGATCCTTTCCATTCTGATGCGGAATTCAAAGAAAGCCTATACAGACATTGCCAAGCAGCTGTACGTATCCGGGGGAACCATCCACGTCCGCATGAAAAAACTGGAGGAAGCCGGTATTGTGAAAGGGTATAACCTCATGGTCGATTACAATAAACTGGGGTACGATATTTGTGCATTTCTCGGCATTTACCTCGATAAAAGTTCCCTCTACGATGATGTCGCTCTCGAACTGGAAAAGATCCCCGAGATCGTGGCGGCCCACTACACTACCGGCGGATACAACATCTTCGCCCAGATCATCTGCCGGGATACCGACCACCTGAGGGAAGTCCTCCACGATAAGATACAGAAGATCTCGGGCATTCAACGTACCGAGACGTTCATCTCCCTGCAGGAAAGCATAGACCGGCCGATCAATATCCTCGATCCGGAGGATGAGGAGTAGGGGGGCGTGAGGGTGCTCAGAAAAGCCCTCTTAATGGCTGGATGAGTGAAGGAATGAATGATTGAATGCGAATTCCATCTATTAGAGTCTTTTTTACAGAAACTAATGTAATTATATTCATTCCATCATTCCTTCACCTACTCACCTCATCAGCACCACATGCCCTCCTTTCACCTGCCTGCCACCGTTGAGGAGTAATGCCTCCACCATATAAGTATATACTCCGGGGTCCAGGGGCTGGCCCCGGGAGGCGCCGTCCCAGCCGGCAGATTCGTCATTGGGAGGGAAGTTTTTCTTTTCGAAGAGCAGGCCGCCCCAGCGGTCGAATACCCGGAAGGAGGTAATCAGCTCTACCTGGTACGTATTGGCGTATACGTTAAAGCGGTCGTTGATGCGGTCGCCATTGGGGGAGAAGGCTGTCGGCACGAAGATGGCCGCTTCGTCTTTCACGCTGACCTGTACGGAAGCTTCCGCCGAGCACCCGTATATGTCTACTACGCGGAGGGTATAGATATTGTCTTCCATGGGGAGCAGTTCAGGGGCCAGGCAGTCGGTGCAGCTCAGCCCTTCGGCCGGCGCCCACCGGATGGCGCCGATGAGGGTTTCGGGGATGTGAAGTTCGGGCTGTATGAGGATGCGCCTGCCCAGGTTTGCTTCCAGAGTTGGCTGCAGGGTGATCATCTGTTCGTAGCGGGCCGGCATGATGAAGTCCTGGGAGAAGACGCAGCCGGCGGCATCCTGAATGGTGACCGCGTACTGCTGCCCGGCGTCCAGCCTGTCAAAGAGGGAAAGTCCGTAGAAGGACTCCCCATCCAGGGAATACAGGTAGGGCGGGGTTCCTCCGGAGGGCGACAGAACGACCTGCCCTTCGGCGAGCCGGCCGCAATCGGGCATCAGCGCTTCCAATGGTGGCGGGCTGCCGACCTCGAGGGCCACTTCCTTGCGGCACCCGGAGCCGTCGGTAATGGCCAGGTGGTAGGTTCCGGCCGCCAGCCCCTGAGGAGAGAGGCTATTGCCAATGCTTTCCTGCCAGGAGTGGGTGAAGGGCGGGATGCCGCCGGTGATCTCCACCCGGAGGCTGCCATCGGCGCCACCGGGGCAAGACACATCGGTACTTACCACCTCCAGGCTGATCTGTTGCACTTCTACCCGGGCCTCACCCCCGGAGAACCCCTCGCAGGCGCCATCGCGGACGCTCAGCAGGGTGTAGGTGCCGGCACGTGTGGCCGGCAGGCGAAAAGCGGGGTTAAAAATGTCTCTGATCTCCGGCTGGGCCACGCCATTGAGGCTGTAAGTGATGCTCCAGGGAGCAGCCCCGGTGAGTTCCAGCGGCAAAAAGGCCGTATCCCCCTCGCAAATGTTTGCTTCTCCGGAAAGATAAGCTTCCGGAGGGCTGGTAAGGAAGAAAGCGGCGCTGTCGGCGGCGCTGTTGCCGCAGGCATCGTAAACTGTCACGGCATAGAGGGGCGGCCCGTTGGCAGTGGCATTCACTGAGGAGGTGGCCTGTCCGGTATTCCACTCGTAGGTAAATGGTTCGGAGCCGCCCTCTATTTGCGGGCTGATCTCCGTCGCTCCGTTTTCACAGATGCCGAAGTCCTCCAGCCTTACGGCCACGGGCGGGCTGTCGGCGATGAACATCCTGGCGGAATCCGTATAGCAGGCGCACGGAATGTCCAGTTCCAGAATGATATCCTCTACCGATTCGGCCAGCCCGTCATTGAAGATGTTGACCGGAACCTGGACGAAGGGGGCCCCGCCCGGGATGGTTACGCTACCGGGCAAAGGTTCGAAGTCGACTCCCGGCAGGGCTGCGCCAAGGGCGGAAAGGGTGTAGTTGACCGACATGGGATACTGCATGTCGGCGCCGGGCAGGCGTTCGAAGACGAAATAGGCGTCCTGGCACCCTTCCAGGGAAGGGGTGGAAGGCGTGATGCCTGTTCCGGCGGATATTTCTACCTCCCCTCCGAGGTTGAAGCTCTCGGCAGCGAGGAACACTGCGGAGTCGTAGAAGTTGTCGCCTACGTCGGCCACAACGAGGCGGATATGGTAGGTCTGGCAGGGCTGCAGGCGCAGGACGGCCGTTAGCCGCCGGGTGAAGCCGTCGTATTCGATTTCGCCATAGTGGTCGTCGAAGTAAATGTCGAGGTCGCAAAGGACGGCGTCGTCGATCAGTTCGTTGCGCACGTAATAAGCCTCGTTCTGCTGATAGTTCACCGAATTGATGCTCACAAAGTCATTGGAGCCGGGGATGAGGGCCACGTTCCGGGCGTTACCGGAGAAGTTGCCGTTGATGCCGGGGCCCTGGATAAAAAAGCCGAAAACGTCATTGTAGATACTTCCGACGAATTCGCAGTACTCTTCCGAAGCGAAGACGTAGCGGAAGGTGACGATGGAGTCGAGCGGCATAAAATCGAACTCGATGCCGACGGCGTCCTTGACGTCGCCGGTGGCCATTAGGTTGAGGTCGGGGTCGCCGCTGTTATCCATGAAGTCTCCGCTCTTGTCGGTGGCCGAATTGGGCCCTTCTGCATTTGCGATCGGGCCGGTGGAAATGATTACGCCCCGGCCGATACCGATGCTGGCGTCGCCGCTGTGAAAATAGCCGATGCCATTTTCCGAGCCTATCGCCCGTATGTTGGTGATGGTGTTGCAGGCGCCGGTGACGAAGACGTCCTGTACGAGTTCTTCGACCGTGAAGGAGTCGTCCGTCTGTAATCCCGCCAGAGGAGTAGGCGCCATCCCGGCTTTACTTGCATCGTGGCGGTGATCTCCCATGAGGGGGAGGCAGAAAAGCAGATAACAGCTAAATAAGTATAATAAATGGCGCATAGTATAGTGTATTCAAAGCACCACCTCCAACAAGCGCTCATGCAAGAGGTTAAAATCCGGTTTCTTATACTCGGGCCTCACGATAACGTAATAATTTAAACGCGGCAATGTTCATTCGTGCCGCGCCCCTGAACCCGTACAACAGGGCAAGGGGAAAACAAGAATCCGCGATTGGTGGTGTAGTGGCCACAAGTGAAGGGGCTGGCCAACGAAGCTTGAAGGGGAATGCCAGGCCGAAGCCTATTTTTCCAAATTTAAAATAAATTGCCGACAAAAACACCTGTAGGGCCGGCTATGTGAAAAAATACCGCTCCGTTTGCGGGAGCTGTGAAAAAACCGGCCTCAAAGGCAAAAAAGGTTTGAAAAGCAAAGACAAAAAGACTATCTTTGCAGCCGTTAAAAACCCACCGCTTGATGTTCAAGGTAAGTGGGTATGGTTTCACCGATATAATTTTAACATGGCAGTAAAGATCAGATTACAGAGAAAAGGCCGCAAGAAACGCCCTTTTTATCACATTGTGGTGGCTGACGCGCGGTCTCCGCGGGACGGAAGGTTCATAGAAAGGTTGGGTTCCTACAACCCCATGACGAAACCGGCAACGATCGATATCGACCGCGACAAGGCTTATGACTGGCTGGTAAAAGGCGCTCAGCCGACAGACACCGTACGTGCTATTCTGCGCTTCAAGGGCGTTTATTATAAGAAGCACCTCATGCGTGGCGTGAAGAAGGGAGCAATGACTGTGGAAGAGGCCGACAAGAAGTATCAGGAGTGGGTTGAGGCCAAAGAGGCCAAGATCGCCGCCCGCTTCGAGAAATCAGCCGAAGAACAGCGGCAGTTCCATGCTGCGGTCTCCGGTACTCCTCCTCCCAAGGAAGAGCCCGTTGCTGAAGCTGCCGAGGAGGCAGCGGCTCCGGAAGCAGCCGCCGGAGAAGAAGAGTAACTTCCACCGCCCGCCGGCATTTTGCAATATGCTTTGTTTTTGAGTATATTTGTGATGCCATAAAGGCTATACTATTAATTCTATTCATACGCAGGCCTGGTAGTGCTTCAATTGCACTATCAGGTTTGCCTTTAAAAAAGGCCTACTATGCAGGAGCTCGATAGAAAATATATCAAGAAACTGGAAGAAATAGCCAATGATATCCAGGAGTCCGAAGAACTGCAACAATACCTGGAAGAAGAGGAAGAAGAATACTACATGCAGCTCAAAGAGCTATTCGAGCCACGCATCGCCGCTCTCTACGAAGAGGTGGCCGAAATAGAACCGCTGCAGCTGATCTCCCTGGAAAATGTCCTGCTGGAGCCGGAATTCGAAGGGCTGTATCTGCCGAAGATCCTGGGCTACTCCGTCCTGCGCGGAGAGGTAGACGCCAAATACAAATACGCCCGCCCTCAGGACCACTTTAAAGCGGTGCTGCTGGCCATCTGCCATTCTTCCAATTTCGACATCCTGCGCAAACGGATCGGGCAATCCATACAGATGGGATTCGCTATGAGCAGTGATATATGGGTGACCAACCTCATCAACAGCATAGACAACAAGCGGGTGCGCTACTTTCTGCAAAGCCAGAAACTGGACCGCTACCGCCTGCCCCAGGAACGCAAAACCGGACTGGAGCGATACAAGCGGCAGTTCGTCAATGACCATTTCCATACAGCAGAATTTCCGGAAACACTCTCCGAACTAAAAGTACTGTACTCCCCGCTCAAAAACTTCATTATCTACCGGGTACAGCGCAATTCCGACAATACCAACATCATCCCGGAACTCCGCGCCTTTGTAAGCAATAAGGAGTTTAAGGGCAACCGCGAGCACCTGGAGATCATGGTCCTGTTCGCCGCTTATTTCGACCTCGAAAAGGGCGCCCATAAGGAGCTGTCCAAGCACTTCAACGACGTGCGCACCAGCATGCCGGAATTCGTGGAGCAGTACCTGGAATATATCCTCGAACTCCACAGCCGTTCAGATATCGACCTGACCCCCCGCGCCGACCAGCGCCTCTCCGGCGTCGTCGACAAATCAGTTAAGGATGACCTGACGGACTACTATGAGCTCATGGATGTCGTCCACACCAAAGGCTATATGAATGAAGAAGCGCAGGATGCCATCAAAGCCTTCTACGTCCGTTACGAAGGCCTGTCGACGATCAACGAATGTGTGCGGCAGACGATCTACAGCTACTTCGCCCGCCTGATCGACAACCTGGAAGTGGAGGATTATGCCGAATACTTCGAGATCTCCAAGCTCTTCCCGGTGTACATGTCTATCTTTGCCAACCAGCAGTTCAACCAGCAGCTCAAGGAACTCTCCCTGCGCTACGTCCGCAAATTGCTCAAACGCTATACCGACAAGCGCGGCAAAGATTACCAGGACATCAAGAAGTTCGTCTCCACGGCTTTCCAGGACTTTGGCTTCCTGAAAGAGAAGGAGGTCGTCGAAATGTTCAAGACCCGCCGCAAACGCAAGAAAACGGCCTCCTGATTTTTCTGCCGCAATAGCTCCGAAATACCCTGCGGAATCGCTACTTTTGAGGGGAATGCCAACGTGTGCGTAACTCCTGCTTATGTCTTTTATTAAAAATATCCTGGCTTCCCTTCTGCGCCGGCTCAACCTACTGCAGCCGGAGGCCGTCAGGTACAACGACCTAAAAGTCTACACTATGGTAAACAGCATTACCCTTTCCAGCGACATGAATACCCTTTACCTCATTGACAACGGCAGGGCCATTTCTTTTCCACTTCAAAAAGACAAAATGGTCCTGGTCGGGTTGATGAAAGGACAGGTTACGGTGGCCACCAGCCTGGACCCCAACGAAAAGCCGGAATTCCCGGGCACCACCCCGGATGACGACCCCGTGAAAAGGTCTTCCGGAACCTTACTCCGCGGCGGTGGCGGTGGAGAAGAAGTGAAGTTGCCCGTCAACCCCAAATCCCAGTGGACGGTATTTTTCAACCGCACTCAGCAGGTCATGGCGTTGATCGGCGCCGTAGAGATCGACCCGGGACTGACCCCTGAAGACCCCGAACACACTGAGCCGAATATTTTCCTGTTCGACCTCAGCAAGGTGGTAGTTGGGATCCGGCGTATCGGCAATTCGCTATTGGCTACGCCCCTGCGTAAAGAGGACGCTGCAGAGAGTTAGGAAGGAATGAGGGAATGAAGGAATGAAGGATTGAGAGATCAGGGGTTTCATTCCTTCATAACCCGGGCGATGCGTTTGTGCTCCAGGCGGCTGTTGGCCCAGAACAGGGCGAGGTCATCCAGGCCGAGGGGTACGCGCTGGGCGGGGTCATTTTTGATCTCCCGTATCTTGTCCTTTATTTTTTTCAGTATTTCCTTTTCCTTCCCCGGAGGAGCGTCGAGCAGGCGTTTGACCCCGGAAGTGATGACGCGTTCGAAGCTGCCGCGGGGGGCGTTAAGCTCCTTATGGACATAGCGGTAGGTAGAGCGGTAGGCGCTTTCCAGCAGGTTGAAATCGTCGATCTCGTAGGCGGCGATGAGGTGGAGCAGGTAAGCCCCTGTTTTAATATCCTTCCTTTCTTTGAAGCGTTCCCCTTTGATGATCTTGAGCAGCCAGTAGCGGCAGGCGTCGAATTTTTCGACGATAAATAGCAGGACGGCGGTATTGAAGATAAGCACCGTCTGGCTCACGATGTTGATCTGGAACTTCTGTATCCCCTTATCAATGGAACTGACCAGTTCTTCGACCCCTTCGGCGATGCCGAGGTTGATGTGGTAAATGAGCCGGAAGGTGGAAGCTTTCTGGAAAACGACTTGCTGGCTGTGGAAATTTTTGGGGTTGCTATCCTGAAGTTTCTGCAGTACGGGAGGCATGTACTCCAGCTTTTTATTGGTGTAGCAGAAAGACAGGAAATTGGACAGGTCGACCACATAGCGGTAAAACTCTTCCTGGCGATAGGCTTCATTCTGGTCCCACCATTCAACGACCCGTTCGTAATAATTCAGGGCTTTTTCCGGTTCGCCCTTCATCTGGCTGAGGAGTGCGGCGCACTGAAAATACCGGCGGCTGGCATGGATGGAGTGGGGCGTCCCCCTTTCCTCTATCAGGGAAGTGTAGCCCTCTTTTTCCAGCTCCTCTCCGCCGGCGCGGAGCGTACCCTTTATGTTCCTGAGCAGCAGTTCGTAGAGCATATCCAGGTATTGAAATTCTTCGCTGACGGCCTGGAGGTGGGCCTCCTTTTCGCCGATCAGTTCCTGTACTTCTTCCCGGAAAGACCTCCGTTTCAAGTCCCAGGCGACATTGCGCATCTCCTTGTTGATCTCCAGCATGGCCAGGGGGTCGCCCAGTTCGACGGCCAGCTGCCGGGCATCTTTGAGCCGCTCCTCGCACTGCAGGTACAGGCCCCGTTCATAAAGGTACTTGGCGTCGAGAAGCAGCTCCCGGATGCGCGCCGCTTTGGACTTGGAGCTCCGGTAATCCCGCATACTGCGCAGAATGGCCTCATAGAGGTAGGATTTATCGTACGGCAGGTTGCGGCCGAATTTCTTTTTGAGCCTTTTCTCCTCGTATTCATCCATATCGTTGATGGCCTGGAAAAGCTCCAGGTAACGGCTGGGCCGGCGCCCGCTCTTCTGGGCATCGAGCGTGAAGTAGCGCTTTTCCGATTTGGACATGGCCTGGATGAGCTGGTGGAGGTCTTCTTTGTGTTTCATGTGATGGTGGTTGGCCGTTATTCGTCGCTCGTGACTCGTTATTTGTTATTTGTTATTCGGGGGGCTTGGCTGCCGAATCCCGGGCTCTGAACACCGTTTCCTGGCCGAAATCTGCCGTTCTCTGGTTTTTCAGGTCCGTTAAAGTGTTAAAATTGCACTTTTTTTGAAAAAAATAAATTTTTTTTGGCTGTTTAGAAACTCAAAGTATCGCTTTTAGGGGGAAAATAAAAGCCCAAGGCAGGAAAGAAAGCTTCTTTGTTATTTAAAATTTTGATTTGCAGCGTTTTAGTGATTCAGGATTAAAGCCGGGATGGTTATGTTTTAAGTGGTTTTTGCTGGGTAAGCCGGGTTGATTACGGGTTTAGAAACTCAAACTACCCTGAAAAGGTGGTTTTGCCAGGCTGCCAATACCCTATAAATTTGTAACTGTAATTGATAACAAAGCTGTTTGACACGACGGAATTTAAAGATAAATAAAAAGGAAGCGCCTGCGGCGCCTTGAAGATAACTATCTGTCCTTTTTTCAGGTGGAAAGGGTAGCGGCGGGAGTCGCTGTCCGGCTTCGCTCCCGGGAACGCCGGAGACAGGAAAACCGGCTTTCCTCATACTATGATAAAACGCATAATGTTCATAGGGCAATTCGGAAGCCCTGCCGCCCACCGGGTGTGCAGGGCATCTGCCCTCTGAATGGAGGAATGAGTGAATGAGTGAGTGCCCAAAAAATCAAATGATCATACCCAAACAGGAGGTTTCAAACACAACATACTAGACATTTAGGTTTAATTCCACGATGTTAAAGGAGCCTATTCAAAAGGGGAGGGCTGACGCAAAACAGCCTTCAGGCAGTGCTGCGCCAGCCCCCTTTCCAAGACATAACCCCCAGCCAAATGAATCTTAAAGAATTAGGGTGTTTTATTTTCAGAAGGGCATGTCCACAAAGGTGGGCATAAATCTAATTGGAGATAAGTAGATAGTTGCTATTATTCCGGGCTGGGTAGTGGTTTGAAGAACTGCTGCCCAGTTTTTTTTTTCATCCGGTGATAACGGCCCTCCAAATAAACCCCGAGATAAGAAGGAAACGCGAACTGAAATTCATACTAATCCGAGCAGAAACTTGTTATTAGCACATCGTTGGCGGGGCGCTGCGGCTACCAGGCCGGGCGCCTGAAGCCGGGCGCCGCCGTTAGCGATGAAACAGGTTCTTATCCGATTGCCTAACTCCCACAATCCAGCAACTATGCATTTTTCAAAAGAAAAACGGGCCTTATACTATCTTGTGGCGGCCGTTCTTTTTTTCTTTCCCACCTCTTTTCTTTTCGGGCAGAAAGTCGTCATTTCACCCGGTTCTGAACCTTCTTTAAACTTCAGCGTGGATGAGCCGCCGGTACTGAAAAAGCTTTCTCACCCCGATGCCCGGGAACCCTACCATGAATACCTCTGGATATTCGGGGACGGCACCTTCCTCAATCGCGACACCAATGCAGCGGTGAGCCATGCCTACGGGAGCAACGCCGTAGACGAGCCGGTAGTGGTTGCCTATGTCACGCCGGTATACAGCGGCGGGGAGGAGCCGCCGCTGAGGGCCTTGCCCGGAGATGAATTTATCCTCAAACCCAGCAGCCGGCTGCCCCAACCCGTTGGGCCAACTCCCATGGTGGATTCTGCCAGCTACCTCCGCCTGGAGCGCAACCACCCCCTCCTGGTTCCCGGTGATACTACCGTCTGGATCTATTCCCTGAAATACCCTCAGGAACTAGCCGGCTCCAACGCCTATCCCATCGGAGGCAACCTTTTCTTTTTCTACGACGGGCCGGTAACCCTGAAAACAGAACTCAGCGATGGCTCCTTTGCTAGTGAGGTGGATCTGGCAGACCCCTTCGAGCATGTCCGGACCGTCAATATTTACAGCGACAGCGAAAGCAGCCCTATTCATGATCATTCCATAAATATGGAAGTGGATCCCGGCCTGGCCCTCTCGGGGAGATTTCGGAACGTTTCGATCTTCCGGTTCAGCAACCTGGAGCCCGGTGAGGAGCGCCACCTCTTCATAGAGATGAAGAATGACGAGTCACTGGCCGATGTGTTGGGCGATACAACCTTGTTGAAGAAAGGAGAATCCGTGCCCGACCCCGTGGTAGAATTTCTCGCTGTTATGACTGTCGGTGACATCAGCAATCCAATCAACCTGAGCGAGGAAGACGAAGCCTTGCTGGGGGAATTATCGTTTAGTCGTTTTATCGACCTCCTCAATTCACCGGATAGCGACAATGATGATGTGCAACTGTTTCAGACGACGGGCAATATAGCCCCCAATGTCGTAGATGCCTTCCTGGGAACGGCTATGGTTTCCACTGCCCATGACCCCAATTACCTTAAGGCACAGGCCTGCGAATGCCCGGCTGACGGTGAAGCCGGACAGATGGTGGTAGTAAAGGTACACTTCGAGAATGAAGGCTCTGCTTTTGCCAGTAAAGCCTACATCAGGGTCGGCCTGCCCTCCTACATCGACGGCCAGCGGCTGCCGGATACCCTGCTGCGTTCTTTTCCTCCCAACCAGGAAGACAATCCTTTGGATACCATCCGGATAGAGCGGGAGAACGATACCACCATGCTCATCACCATGGAAGGCTTTTTGTTCGAGACCATAAAAAACGACCCCGATGCTTTCAGTGAGGTGGTTTTTACTTTGTTCACCCGTCCGGATGTGGCCTCTACGGATTTTGAACCGCTCCAGGCCTGTGTGGCATTCGGGGCCCCTGATGGGGTTCAGGCTTGCACCACCCCTGTTCTTCCCACGCTTCTCGATCCCGGCGCCAGGGGTGAAGGTTCTGTCTTGCAGTGTGCTGCCTGTAACCCTCCGCCGCCCGATGGCGGCCAGCGCGGGCAGGGAGGTGATGGCTGGGGGTGGCTGCTCGATTATTTGTGGTTCCTGCTCATTCCCTTCCTGTTGTTGCTGTTTTGGCTGTGGCCGCGCTTCCGCCGGCGGAGTGAGGAATAGGCGGGAGTGCCTTCCTGAGCCTACACCGGCCAACAGGTTATGGCCCTTCTCCTCCGTGGGCAGGAGCCGGTCTAAGGCGGACGGGCCGGGGCCGGAAACTTCGATGAAGGCATGAGGATACCGTAAACACCCAAAAAAAACCTTTGAAAATGAAACCCAGAAAAATAAGGCTATTGGCCATATTGTATTTGCTGGCGCCCTGTATGCTGGCGGCCAGCACGCTTTCCGGGGAACAGCAACTGGCTGAGGCCCTGAAAGAAAAGCAGTTTGCCAGGGCAGAACAGCTCCTGTCCGGGGATTTGTACAGCCTGCGCCGGCAGGACAGCCTTGGCCGGTATATTCTATCCTGCAGGCAGGCAGGCAGGCAGGGCCGCCGGGTCGGGGCGCACCGCTGGGCCATTGAGCAGTTCAGCCGGGGGCTTCCGCCCCGCCTCTGGCGCCAGCCGGCGAATGAAGTAGAGTGGAAGGAACTGGGCCGCCTGTATGTCGATATGGCCTATACCTACGAGCATAAGATTGAGGACTTTGAGCTCACCGAGGAATACTGCCTCAAGGCGGCGGAAGTTTTCAGCGGGCAACTTCGTCAGGAGGATATTTACGTGGCCAAGTTCATTTACCGTCCCCTGGGCAATGTTTATACCCGCCTGGGAGACTTCAAATCTGCGGCTCTTTATCTCAACAAATTCAAGGAGATCTGCCTCCGGGAGCAGGATATTGCCGGGGCAGCCTCGGCTTACAGCGATCTGGGGATTATGTATCAGACCCGGCTTGACTTCGAAGCGGCGGCAAATGCCTATGAGGCGGGCCTCGGGTTGAATGGCCTGGACCCCGTGCAGCAAGGCCTTCTTCAGTCCAACTACGCCACTGCCTACTTTATGGCCGGCAGCCTGAATGAGGCGCTCGATTACACTCAGCAGGCGGGCCTTTCCTTTCAGAAGGGAAGAGGCGGGCAGGGGCTGTCCTATGTTGATAATTACATTGCCCACAACCACTATACCCTGGGAGAGATCCTGATGGAAAAAGGAGCCTCTCTGGCGGAAGTGGAAGGAGAATTCCGGAAGGCCGAACAACTCTTCCTGCAACTGTACCCCAGTGGCAAGGCGCGGGGCCTGGCCAAGTTGTATCAGTCATGGGCGCAGCTCTACCTGAGAAAGGGAGATTTCGAAAGGGGCATCGCCTTCTTTCAGCGGTCATTCAACTGTGTACTACCCGGTTTTTCCTTTACTTCCTGGAGAGAAAATCCGGACCCCAATGATTTTTTTGCCGAAAATTCCATCCTGGATGGCCTGGCGGGTAAAGCAGATGCCCTTCAGGACTGGTACGAGGCGGCGGGAGGAGAGGAAAAGCTCAAACTGGCCCTCGAATGCCACCGCCTGGTCTTTTCCGTAGAGCAGTTGCTGAGGCAGGCTTATCATTATGAATCTTCCAAGCTTTTCAATGTGGCGGAAGCCCGTTCGCGGAGTGCCCAGGGCATCAGGATCGCCCTGCGGTTGTGGCAGGTTACGGGGGAGGAAAAATACAAGGAAACTGCGCTGGAATTTGCTGAACACACCAAGAGCACCTTGCTGCTGGAGTCTTTCCACAAGTCGAGAGCAGAGGCCCTGGCCAACATTCCGGCGCCCGTGCTGAAGGAGGAACGGCGCCTGCAGCTCGACATCAGCCTCAAAGAGAAAGACATTTATGAGTATCGCGCCGCCGGTGCTCCCGACAGCCTGCTGCTGAAGCAGGAGGAAGAGCTGCAGGCGCTGAAACTTGAATACCGGGAATGGATCGCCGGGCTGGAGCAAAATTACCCTGATTACTACCGCCTCAAATACAATGTCCGCACCCTCACCTCCTCTGAGATCCGCCGGCAGCTGCTAGGCAGGGATGAAGCTTTTATCGAATATTTCGTCGGCCCGGAGGAGGCCTACGCCTTTGTCATTACCCCCGACAGCTTTAAGGTCGTAACCCTGGAAAAAGGCCTTCCGCTCGATGAGTGGGTGGCCGGCCTGCGTGAGAACATTGCCCATTTCCAGTTTCCCACCTACAATAAAGAACAGCTGTGCGCCTCTTACCGCGATTATGCTTACCGGCTGTACGATAAGCTGGTCCGCCCCCTGGAAGGCCCGGGCCTGCCCGAACGCCTGACGATCGTCCCCAGTGGCGCCCTTGGTTTTCTGCCGTTCGACGCCCTGCTCACTGGACCCACAGAGGGATGCAACTTTAAGGAGTACCCCTACCTTATTCACCGGTATAACATCAGCTACGGGTATTCGGCTACCCTGCAGGCTGCCTTACAGGAACGGCCTGTCGGCAATCATCGTTTCACCGGTTTTGCTCCTGCTTTCGACGGCAGCGGCGGCCACAGTGAGTTGGCCTACAACATCAGCCTGCTGGAGGCTGTTCACGGCCTGGTTGGAGGCGGCCTGTATACCGGCAGGGAGGCTACCGTCGCCCGCCTTCAGGAAGTGGCCGCAGGGGCCGGGCTGCTGCACTTTTCCTCCCATGCACAGGCCAACACGAGTGAAGGCGATTTTTCTTTTATTGTCTTCTCCGATGGCCAGGGCGGGTATGATTCCTTATTCGTCAAAGACGTCTACCTGTTGCCCCTGCGGGCCGAGATGGCCGTGCTCAGCGCCTGCGAGACGTCTGTAGGCACGCTGTACAACGGAGAGGGCATCATCAGCCTGGCCCGCGGCTTTCTCTATGCCGGCGCCAATAGCGTTATTACAACCCTGTGGAGCATCAACGACGAAGCCAACAGCCGCCTGATGGCGGCCTACTACCGCTTTCTGAAGAAGGGCCATTCCAAGTCGCAGGCCCTGCGCCTGGCCAAGCTGGAACAGGCCGAAAAGAGTACCCGTTTTCAGGCCCATCCTGCTTACTGGGCGGCTTTCACCCCCATTGGTAATATGCGGCCGGTTTACTATCCCCAATGGGTAAAGCTGCTGACAGGGGCGGCGGCCCTGGCCCTGCTGGCCGGCCTGTTGTTGGGGTTGCGCCGGATCCGGAGTAAAAAAGGGCGGAAGGAAGGCCTGCAGCTGGGAATGGGAAAAAGAACGGCAGGTTATTCCGGAGCGGCATGAGGAGCGGCAGGAGCGTTTTTCCGGGTTCAAACACATATGCCATCCCGAATTTTCGGCCTGGGTGAAGATGGAACGCGGATTCCATGGACAAAATCAGCGGAAATCCTCCAGATTTGTATCCATTCAAAAATCAGGGAGAACTCATGTTTAATCGGGAACCTTCCCAAAACAGAAAAAGCCCCGGCCGCCCGGAGCTTTTTCTTCAGATCTCTATAATGTGAGGAGCATTATCAATGCTCTTTCCATTAATACCTCTTATTGTAGCCGCCGCCGCCGCCACCGCGGTTGTAGCCGCCGCCGCCGCCGCCACGGTTGTAGCCGCCGCCGCCGCCGCCACCTCTGTTCTCACGAGGTTCAGCTTTTTTGACTACGATAGTGCGGCCGTCGAATTCCTGGCCGTTCAGGCCATCGATGGCAGCCCGTGCTTCGTCGTCATTAGGCATTTCGACAAAACCGAAACCTTTGGACTTTCCTGTAAATTTGTCCATGATGATCTTCACGGAATCCACCTCACCATACTCTTCAAAAGCATCCTGAAGGTCCATCTCCTGAGTGTCGAAGTTTAATTTAGCAACAAAAATATTCATACCAAAATGAAATTGAGCTCCGCTTTTCGCGGAAAAGTTAAAAGATGAAAGAAATGGAAGTAACTAAGGAAGGTTAAAAGAAAATGAAAATCAAAATACAATTAGCCTTTGATCTTAATTAATTCGAATGCAAAGATACCGCAATAATTTGATACTGTGCGCCTTTTAGCGATTTTTAATTTACGCTTTTGTCTTGCTTCTTAGTACTACCAGATATTGGGCAAAAGGCTGATAATTGCTAATTTGGCAGAATCAATAAGAGTTTGTTCAAAATTCGCTGATGAGGCGAAAGCGAGGAAATTTTGTTCTGAACAAGGCAAAAAACGTAGGCATACCTGGAAGGTATGACGAGGCTTTTTAACGCAGTGCAGGATAAAATTTGCCGCTTGGAGCCCATTGATTGAATTTTGAACAAACTCTAAGCTATACATCTAAGGTTAAGCGGGGAGAAAGCTGCCCTGGATTCCCTTCTCCGGCGCGGGGCGGAGCCCATCATCACCAATACCGACCCCTACCGCCTGGCGGTGGTCAAATACCGGCAGAAAAAATACGAGGAGGCCCTGGAACTGGTGCGCATCATGCTTCGGGAACGCCCGCAGGAGGCCCACAGGGCCTACCTGGCCTGGGGCAGCATCCTGGAACAACAGGGAAATACGAACTGGCGCTGGAAAAGTTCGAAAAGGCCGCCCGCACCAGGGCGGATTTCCCGCTGGCCTACGCCCGCCAGGCCGGGGCGTTGCAACGCCTGGACAGGGTAGAGGAGAGCCTGGAAGCCGTGCGGAAGGCCGTGGCGCTCGATCCGGATGATACCGACCGGTGGCGCCATTACGCCTGGGCTCTGCACAGCGCCGGCATTACGAAAAGACAGCGCCTTCGAACAGATAACCATCTTCGCGCCCGACAACCCCGACGCGTGGAGCACCTGGGCCGACAGTAAGGTGAGCCGCGGCGCCATGGATGAAGCGCTGGAGATCGTGGACCGGGCTGAAAGGATGGCCGGGGAGAACGCCCAGGGTTATATGACCCGGGCGCTGGCCGCTTTGGCGCGCGGAGACACCCTGCAGGCCCTTCGGCACGCCAACGCCGCTTTTGAAATGGACCCTTCCACTCCCTGGGTTTCGGCGGCCGCCTTGCGGGGCGATTACTATACGGGCAATTACGAAGCGGTAGTGCAAACGGTCCGGAAGGCAGAACAATACCTGGCCGGCTCCGAAAACCACCAGAATGCACTGGGCCTAACCGCCTTGGCCCACAATATGCTGGGCGAGCACGCTCTGTCCATGGACAAGGCCCGGGCGGCCATAAGGCTGGATATCCTGCAGGGCTATCCCTACACCACGCTGGCCGAAACCTTTGCCTTTACCGGTAAGGTAGACAGCTTTTACCACTACATGGAAGTAGCTTTTCAAAAGGGGTTTAATATCTCCAATATCGACGAGTCCAAGCCGCCGTATAATGCGCTGGCGCAGACGCCGCGCTACCGGGCTCTGGTGGAGCGGTATGGGCTGAAGGATTAGGAATACTGCCGGGGTAAAAAAAGAAAGCCCCGATTCCTCAGGGCTTTCTCTTTCAAACTTCTATAATGTAAGGAGCATCATAAATGCTCTTTGCCATTAATATCTCTTACCGTATCCGCCGCCGCCACGATTGTAGCCGCCACCGCCGCCGCCTCTGTTTTCACGAGGTTCTGCTTTCTTTACTACGATGGTACGTCGGTCGAATTCCTGGTCGTTCAGTCCATCAATAGCCGCCTGCCCTTCCGAATCGTCGGGCATTTCGACAAAACCGAAACCTTTGGATTTTCCGGTAAACTTGTCCATGATGATCTTCACGGAATCCACCTGTCCATACTCCTCAAAAGCATCCTGAAGGTCTCCCTCTTGAGTGTCGAAGTTTAATTTAGCAACAAAAATATTCATACAAAAATGAAATTGAGCTCCGCCTGAAGCGGAAAAGTTAAAAGATAAAAGAATGGAAAAAACTAAGGGAAGGGTAAAAGTAAATGAGGTGAGGCAAATTCAGTTATCCTAAACACTTAATTAAATCGGATGTAAAGGTATGCTAATTATTCCATACGGTGTACTTTTATGGGGTTTATTATTTTGCCCCCGGGATTCAACAGCTCTGCGTCAGCTTTTTGCCTTCGGCATATTTTCCGGCAATTCCTTCGGCGCCTCAACCGGGGTTTCTTTAGGGTTTTCCCTGGCTTCCACCGTGATAGGCAGGGCATTGGTCTCCTGCCCGTTCAGCAGCAGGCTTGCCCACAGGCGGGGGCTGCCGTTGTATTTAGCCATCAGGGCGGTATCCAGGGAGAACACCACCATCTGGTCCGTCCAGAGCTCAACGGGAACGGCCGAGGGCTGGTGGTTGATGGCCAGCTGGAATTTGTCCTTGTCGCTGGGCTCGCCGGTTCCGCGCAGGGACTGCCCGAAGAGGGTGACGGTGAGGCCTCCCTTGCCTTCGTTCTGGACGAGGTAGTGCAACTGCGGGGGCTGTTTCAGGTTCTGCCCGTCGGCGTACACCTGGATGAGGTGCATGGTTCGCTCCATGGCGTGGTCGATGCGGCCGATGGTCTGGCGGAGGTCGAAATCGGTGAGCACGCCCTCGGCCACGTACTGGCTCTGGATATAGGTGCCGTTGAGGTTGAGTTCCCAGACGAAGCTGGTGAAGGCCGTCTGCACCTGCACCAGGTCGGCCATGGCGCGCTGTATGCGCTCCAGCGGGTCTTTGAGGAACTGGGTGAGAATGGCGGCCAGCCCACCCAGGCCGGCCAGCACGCCGGTGACGCGCCCGCCCAGCTCCTGGCTGGCCACGGAGATGATCACGCCCCCCATGATGAGGACGACGCCCATGGCGAAGGTGGCCACGTTGAGCTGCTGCAGCAGGCGCATGGTCTTTTTGGCGTTGTCGACCGCATCGTTGAGCAGGATGGAGGCCTCTTCGCTGCGCGCCTTGGAAGGCTTGAGGTAGTATTCGGAGAGCAGTTCCTGGCGGGCGGCCCGCTCGCGTTCTTCGCCGGTCACGGTGCGCACCAGGGCGTCGACGGCCACCCGGCCGCCGATATTGCCCAGTATTTTGACCAGGTTTTCGCGGATGTCGAGGTTTTCTTCCTTGGGCAGGCGTTTGCTGAGGGGCTCGATGGCCAGGCGCTCCAGCTGGCTCCTGATTTGGGCGTAAATGTCTGTCTTATTGTCGAAGAACCATCGGTCGCTCATTTCGCCGAGCAGTTGGGTGATCCATTTCTGCACGGCGATCTCCCGTTCTTTCATCTGTTCTTCCATCAGCAGTTTCAGCATGGACTGCCCCATGCTGAAGGTGGCCTCCGGGATGAGGCTGCCGTCGGGCCGGCGGACGGCGTCATCCTGGCTGGCTACGATGTCAGCGTAAGCTTTTGACCTTTCCCGGAGGGAGTAGCACCAGCGGTAGATCTCGTTGGTGGTGTGGTTGTCCAGCTCGTCTTTGTCCAGTTTTTTATCTTCGAATACCCGCTTGACGGTAGGGTTCTGCTGGTCGTCGAGCACCTTTTGAAAAACATAGTCTCTGACTTCCTTCTCTTTGCTCAGGTCCGTGCGGTTGTTCAGCAGGTTGGCCAGGGCCAGCACGGCGCCGGGCACGTAGCGGGCCTTGTGGGAGGCGCGGTCGACCAGGGTGCCGTTCTTATCACTGGCCACCCAGATGACGCATTTTTCGAGGATGGCCTTGAGGGCGGCTTCGCTGCCGTACTCGATGGCGCTGGCGATCAGCTCGCTGGCCTTGTCTTCCTGGTTGAGGTCTTTGATCAGGTCGTTGAGGCGTTCCTGAATGACGTCGGACTTCCGCTTGAGGAATGCGCTGGCCTGGGCCGATACTTCCGGGTCCTCGTGGTTGACCGTAGCCAGGATGACCGGCAGGAGGTCGTCGTGGTTGGGGAAATCGGGAGCTTCCCAGCGGGCTTCGAGGATGCGGGGCGTGGCCAGCAGCAGTTTCCCTTTTTCCTGCAGGGTAAAAGAGATGTTTTCGAGTAGTTTTTTGGCCGTGTCCGCCCGGTATACCCTGGCGATCCTTTTGAAGGTTTCGCGGCCGTCTTCGTTGTCCTCCGGCCCTTCCCGCCTTTCCATATACCGCAGGTATTTGAACAGCTCGGTTTCATGCGGTTGCAGGAATTGAATGGCTTCTTCCCGGACGTTCTGTTCATCGTGTTTCAATGCCGCCATCAGGGCCGGCAAAATTTTATGCTCCAGCTTTTTGTTGGCCTTCCAGCGGTCGTCCAGGTCGCTGAAGCTGAGCCATGCCCTGCCGCGGTCCTTGAGGGGAAGGCTGTCGTGATGCGTCAGAAAGTCGAATATATCGTCATCGCCCAATATCTTTCGGATGTCCTCCAGGTCTTTCTCCAGGGAATTCTCCTCTCCCGATTCCCGCAGGTATTTGAACAGGGCGAAGTAAATTTCCCGCCGCATCTTTTTTTCTACAGGTATTTCATCGCGTTTGTCTTTCAGGTAATCAAGGGCCTCGCGGGGCTTATTGGGGTGGGCCGCAAATTCCGTTTCGAAGTTCCGGAGGCGGTAGCAGAGCAGCCGGTAGGTGGTCAGTTTCTGGTTGGCGCGGTAGTCCCACGCCTGGAAATAGGGTTTTCGGCCGTCTTTGAACTTCCCCCATATCTCTTCCCAGAACACGACAAAAGCTTTCCAGTACTCGCTCATTTTGGAGTTGAAAAAGCGCTCTATGCGGCTTTCATCGTCTCCCGGCAGTTGAAAAAGGGTGGTCAGGAGAGCATCTACCACAAACTTTTCCTGTTTCCAGGCGCGGGGGCGGACATCCTTGCCGGCATTCTCCACGAAAGCGGACCAGGACCCCTGAGCGAACGCCCCCAGTGCTTTCCAGAGCACATCGATGCCGTGCTCCCAGTCGTCCTCCGGCGTGTAGCCCTTTGTTTGCAGGTGGTGGAGCAGGGTGGCGCCCTCTTTCAGCACCGCCCAGGTATTGTCGTCGGTTTTTCTCTCTTTTGCGGCTTCTTCCAGCAATTGCAGCGCCTGGTTGGCGAGGGTGTCCATGTCGTTGCTGTAATCTTCTATCAAC
>CAYQKY010000091.1:0-29239 GCA_964418125.1 uncultured Phaeodactylibacter sp. | reverse complement strand
GGCGCCTCCACCTACAAGGACGCTGACGGGAAGGTGATCGGCACGGGCAAGTACGTATGCGTATGGGAAAAACGGGACGGCAAATACCTGTGTTCCCGGGAGATCTACAACAACGACCAGCCGTCCGCCCCGCCCGCCAGCAAAAGTATCCACCTGTTCGACCTGCCGGTCGATGTGACCGAGGCGGAATGGTCGGCCGCGCTGACGGAGATGAACGGCGCCATCGCTGAAATGGGGTACCCCGGCGCCGGCTATTATTTCTACAAAACGGGAAACCCTGAAACTCAGAGTTACCGCTACTACTTCGAGGGCGTATGGCCCAGCGCAGAAGCGTATACGAAGATCCATGAATCTCCGGCATACAAAGCCCTGGACGAGAAATACGGGCCGCTTTACGAGAAGATCAGCGCCGTAGAGATCTACCGCCGGGTACACCTGGTGAAGTAGGCGCAGGTAATTTTTTCCATCAAAAAAAAACATCAACTATGAAAAAAGTAGGCATCATCGGCGGCGCCGGATTCATCGGCAGCTACGTCACCAAGCAATTTTTGGAAAACGGATACCGGGTCAAAGTCTCGGCCACGGACATTTCCAACAAAGAAAAATATGCACACCTCTCCGCACTGCCCCATGCGGAAAACCTGGAACTCGTTCCGCTGGACGTGCAGCACCTCGATCAACTGAAAGCATTTGCCGCAGGTTGCGACATCCTCGTGCACAGCGGCACGCCCTTCCAACTGGAAGTGGAAGACCCGCAGCGGGACTTGTTCGACCCCACCATCAAAGGCACGGAGAATTTCCTCCGGGTAGTCAGCGAAACGCCGGCCGTGAAAAAGGTGGTGTTCGTCGCTTCGGTGGCGGCGCACAATACTGATTTCCCAATGCCGGCGCCGGGCTTTGAACCAGCCCATGTGTTCACCGAAAAAGACAAGCCCTATTGCAGCCAGGAGAGCCACCCCTACTGTCAGGCGAAATACTACGCCGACCAGGCTGTCCGGAAATTTACACAAGAAAACCCAGCGCCAGGATTTGACATTGTGACTGTTTCTCCGGTTGGGGTGATGGGCAATCAGTTGTCGGGCAGGGCAGATTCCACTTCGATGGGTGTACAGTTTTTATTCAAAAATAAGATCGCTCCCAATCCATTCATCCAGACGTTTTACGACCAGGATGTGAACTGGGCGCTCGTGGATGTAGCAGATGTGGCCGAGTCGGTGTACAAGGCAGCCACCCTCCCCAACCTGCATGGCAAGCATTACCTGATCACAAGCGAGAGCTACCGGATATCGGATATCTCCTTGATGCTCAACGGGAAAGAGCCTGCCGGGCAACCCACTACGGTGTACAGCAACGCCCTGGCCACCCAGGATTTGGGTATCCATTTCAAGCCGGCCAAGTTGCCTTTGTACCAATATGCGAAAGCGACGGAAGGGGCCGCTGTTTGAATAAAGTGTCGGACACCTCGAAGGTGTCCGACGCTAATTACAACACCATTTATTTTACTTCAAATGAAAATAATCATGAAAAATCTCCTTTTTCCCATCATCCTTCTCCTTGCCGCAATTTCTGGCGCCCTCCAGGCCCAATCGGCCAATGACGAAAGCGACATGCAGGACTTTGCCCGCAACTTCATGAACGCCTACAACCAGCAAGACCACGAAGCCCTCCGGGAAATGTACCTGGACGACGCCGTGCGCATCGGCCAGGAGGGCAGGGAAATCAAAGGGGCGGACAACATCGCCGCCTACTTCGCCGGCCAGTTCCGGCAGAACAATGCCACGCTATTCATGCGGCAGCTGAGCGTCAACTGGTCGGACCGCGAGTACACCTGGGTTGCCAAAGGCACCTACGAGGTGAACGGAAAGACTAATGTGTACGATATTCCCGTCCATTTCACTGTCGGCTACGCCAATGCGATGATAAAAAAAGACGGGCAATGGAAGATCGCCAAGTCCGTACATTACCCCCTGGAGCATGCCGACCCCAAGGTGGCCGCCAACATCGAGATGTACACCACGGTCTGGGATCGCATCGTGAACGAGGGCCGGCTGGACTTCTTCAACTCCGAATATTTCACCGAGGACGTGATCATGCACGCCGAGCCGGAAAATGTGGCCGGCATCGAGGGCATGGCAGCGTTCTACAAAAACTTCATCACGGGCTTTTCCGACATTGAATTCACCATCAACAACGTGTTCGGCGAGAGTGGCCAACTGGTCAAGCACTGGACCTTCAAAGGCACGCACACGGGCGACTTCTTCGGCATCCCGCCCACGGGCAATAAGGTCAGCCTCGACGGCAGCACCATCACCCGAATGAGCCCCGACGGCCGCATTGCCGAGGAGCGGGATTTTATGGACAATATGTCGCTGATGGCACAACTGGGCGTGGTCTCGTCGCCGGGGAATATCGCCGTGGTGGACGGGCTGTACCAGTCATTTGCCAAGGGTGATGTACCCGCCGTACTGGCTGTCATGGACGCCAACATCGTCTGGAACGAGGCCGAGGGCTTCCCCTACGCCGACCAGAATCCCTACAAAGGCCCGGAAGCCGTGCTGAACGGCGTGTTCGCCCGCATCGGGGCGGAGTGGGAGTACTGGAACCTGACGGACATCCAGCTGCACGACATGTCGAACAACCAGGTGCTGGCCACCCTGCGGTACAACGCCAGGCACAAGACAACGGGCAAAGAGATCAACTCACAAACGGCCCATTTGTGGACGCTGAAGGACGGTAAGATCACGGCTTTCCAGCAGTTTACGGACACAAAGCAGGCGGCGGAGGCGGTGAGATAGCGGCCAGATGGTTCGCCCTGTGGAATAATTTCAAATTCCATAGGGCGAACCAAAATTTTTTGGCGTCGAAGACGATGACGAGGTGACATCTAGTTAGGTGTCATCTCGAGTCTAAAACAACCCAAATAACACCTGAAATCATGAAACAATCATTCTATTTCCTGCTGCTCATCAGCCTCTTTTACGCTGCCGGCCTTTCCGCCCAGGCCCATGTGCAAGGCCGCATCCTCGAAGCAGCGGGCGAACCCCTGGCCTTTGCGAATATCCTCCTGCTCGACGCTGCCGACAGCAGCTTCGTGAAAGGGGAAATATCGGACGAGGACGGCACTTTCACTCTTGCCGGCCTTTCGCAAGGCAGCTACCGGTGTGAGGCCAGCATGGTGGGATATGCCAAACTATCCGTTGTCTTTCAATTGGACGAACGGCCAGGCGTACTGTCGCTTGGCGATATCGTGATGGCCGGCGGCAACGATCTGGCCGAAGTAGAAGTGGTCGCCGAAAAGGCCCTGTTGGAAGTGCGGGCCGACATGCTCGTTTTCAACGTGTCGGCCAGCCCCAGCGCTTCCGGCGTCAACGGCCTGGACCTGCTCCGCAAAGCGCCGGGCGTCAGCGTGGATATGGACGACAACATCCTGCTGCTCGGCAAGGAGGGCGTACAGATACACATCAACGGCCGGCCCACCCGGCTGTCGGGCAACGACCTGGCCATCCTGTTGCAGAATATGTCCTCCGACAATATCGAGGCCGTCGAGATCATTTCCAACCCCTCCGCCCGGCACGATGCGGAGGGCAATGCCGGCATCATCAACCTCCGCCTGAAAAAGAACCCGGCGCAGGGCTTCAACGGGAACCTATCCTCGTCTTTTACCCAGGGCAATTACCTGCGGTACAGCAACAGCCTGTCGCTCAACTACGGGAGCGAGCGCATCCGGGCCTCCCTGGAACTTTCCCGCTCGGAGGAAGATCACATGGATAACTTTCTGGACACCAAAAACCAAAACGGCTTTGTGCTCGACTTCGACTCCGATGAGGTCAGGCGCCGCGCAGGCTACAACGTGGCCGCCGGGCTGGATGTCCAGTTGGCCAAACGGCACAGCCTGGGCTTCACCGGGCGGGCCATCTTCAACCAGAACGACAACGTGCTGGAGAGCACTACGGGTATTACCCTACCCGGCTCAACAGAGCCGGATCAATTGCTGGTTTCGCAGACGCTGCTGGCCCAATCGTTCCGCAATGCCAATTTCAACCTGAACTACAACTGGGACATTGACGAAAACTCCCGCTTTACCACCGACGTCAGTTTCGGCACATTCAACACGCAGGGGCATACCCGGCAGCCCAATACTTTTTTTGCGGCGGATGGAACCACCGTCCTCCGCGTTTCCGACAATGAATTCGATGCGGACACTTACATTGACATGTGGTCGGCGAAGGCGGATTACGAGAGGTCCTGGGATAATTTCACCTTTTCGGCGGGCGGGAAACTGGCCCGCATCGCCGCCGACAACCGCTTTGATTTTTTCACGGCCGGCGCCAACGGCCCGGCGCCCGATCCCGGCCGGAGCAATGATTTCACCTATACGGAACAGGTGGCGGCGGCTTATGCCATCCTCGACGCCAAGCTTGGTGAGTTCCTGAAACTCAGCGCCGGCCTGCGGGTGGAAAACACCGCCTCCCGGGGCCGCCTGATGAGCATCCAGGAGATTGACGATACGGATGTAAAGCGGAACTACACGGGCCTGTTTCCCAATGTGGGGCTGTCATTCCACGACGGCGAAACCCACGCGCTGAGCATCAGCCTCGGGCGGCGCATCACCCGGCCCAACTATCAGAACCTCAACCCCTTCGAAGAGCCCCTGAGCGAGCTGACGGCCTGGAAGGGCAACCCCTTCCTGCGGCCCAATTACATCATGAACTACCAGGCCACTTATTCTTTCCGGCAAAAGCTGGCCATCACCAACCAGTACAGTGTGACCGAGGATTTTTTCGCCTCCATTTTCGAGATCACGGGCGACGACCGCAACGTCATCATCCCCCGCAACATGGCGCGGGCCACCCGGTACAGCATTTCGGCCAGCTACCCGCTGCAGGTATGTAGGTTCTGGGAGTTCACCACCTTCGTCGACGGGGGCCAAAGCACTTATCAGGGCAACCTGGAAGGCACCGAGATCGGCCTCAGCCAGACAACCTGGTCGGTTCGGGTGCAAAACAATTTCAAGTTGCCCTGGGGTATCTCCATGGACCTCGCCTACGGGCGGTACAGCGACTGGATATGGCGGGGCTCTATCCGGGTGCGGGGCAATCAGTACCTCGACTTTGGCTTCCGCAAGGACTTTCTGGACAAACGCCTGCAGGTGCGCCTGGCCGGGGCCGACGTGCTGCGCACGACCAACAACTATTTCTACAACGGAAATTACGGCGGCATCGCGATCGACGGGGTGCGCACATTCGACACCCAACGGTTCGGCGCCGGCGCCACCTGGAAATTCGGCAACCAGAAAGTAAAAGCTGCCAAACGTTCCCGGGGGGCGATGGAGGAGGAGATGAGGCGGCTCAATGGGGGGGATTGATTTCCCGGCTTATATCCTCATTCCAAAAACAGCGGCCAACTGCCCAAGGTTAAAATGCTCCGGGCCGGGCGCCACCAGCCTTGCTCCGCGGAAGGGCTTGCCGAAGGTGTAATCGTTGTAGAATACCGCAGTAGGAATACCGGCGGCGCGGGCTGCCTCCAGCCCTTCTTCCGAGTCCTCGATCATGATCACTTCGCCTGGGGGTAGCTGCATCAGCTCGAGGCAGCGCTTGTGCAGAAAGCCGTCGTTATCGGTTTTTTGCCCGGATTCTTTGCCCAGGATGGGGTTGAAGTGTTCGTAGTAGGCGGCGAGTTGCCCTTTCAACAGAGCGTGGATCTGTGCTTCGTAGGACGTGGAAACCACCGCGAGGCGGATGACGTTGGCCAGCGCTTCTTCGATCAGGCCCCTTACGCCGGGGCGGAGGTGCAGGCGGGGCAGGTATTTTTCGATGTAAAGGCGCTGCTTGAGGAGCTTGAAGGCTTTTACGTATTTCTCTGTCTCTTCCTTCGGCATTCCCTGCTGCTCCAGGCAATAGGCCAGCCGGAAGGCGGTGCCGGGAAGATGAGACAAACTTATGAACTCTTCGAAGCTCCACTGCATGTTCAGGCCGAGCTCCTGCATGGCTTCGTTGCAGGCGGGCAGGTGGCCGTGGCGCTCGGCGTCGGCCAGGGTGCCGTCGACGTCGAAGATCAGGGCGCGGAGGTGGTCAGGCATGTGATTTGGCCGGTTGATTAGGTTAATCAGGTTGATAGGGTTGGCTGTGGCAGGCTTTTCAGTAGTTTCTCAGGGGAGTGCCATCAATTCGGCAAAAGCTCCGATCATAAGATCCGGTTTCATTTCTTTTAGTGTCTCCGCCGGGCGGTAGCCGTAGGTGACGGCGCAGGTGCGCAGGCCGGCGGCCCTGCCTGCTTCCATGTCGTGGGTGGAATCGCCAACCATGAGGGCTTTTTCCGGCGGAACTCCCAACTCCTCCAGAATGATGCGGATGCCCGCGGGGTCGGGTTTGAGCGGGTACTTGTCCGGCTGAGCGCCCATCACTTTGTCGAAGTAGGGCGCCAGGCCGAGCTCGCGGATGATGGCCTCGGTAAAGGCCTGGGCCTTATTGCTGTAGACCGCCTTTTTGAGGTGCGGCAGGGCGGCCAGCGTCTCTTTCACTCCTGGATAGCATCGGGTCTTGTCGGCGTGATGTTGGCTGTAATATTCATCGAATAGCCGGCGGGCATGCCGGAGGATGGCGGAATCTTCTTCCAGTGTAGCCTTTTGCAGCAGGTAGCTCAGGCCGCTGCCCAGGAGCGGGGGAAGTTCCTCGTAGGTGAGTTTTGGCTTGCCCAGCCTTTCCAGGGCGTAGTTGACGGCGTCGCCCAGGTCGAAACGGGAATCGACGAGGGTGCCGTCCAGGTCGAAGATGAGTAAGCGGATGTTATTCATGAGGACGATATTGGGTTATTATAAAATTGGGGCCGTGACATCCGGTTGGAAATAAACGGAAATACGCTGAAATAAGGAAATATCCTTCTTTGGAACAAAGGATTTGTCAAAGAACCGGAGATATATAGCTCCGGGTTTTATCTCCGGAACGCATCCGGGAACTGCCCCAGGTCTATCCCCCAAAGCACCGGAAGCAGAAAATACACGGCCAGGCTGACGAGCAGTATAGACATAAAGTTCATCCAGACGCCTGCCCGCACCATATCCGGAATGCGGAGGTATCCGGGGCCGAAAACGACGGCGTTGGGCGGCGTAGCCACCGGCAGCATGAAGGCGCAGGAGGCGGCCACTGTGGCGCCCACCATGAGGGTATAGGGGTGTACGCCTATCGTCAGGGCCATGGGCGCCAGTATGGGCAGGATCATGGAGGTGGTGGCCAGGTTGGAGGTGATCTCCGTCAGGAAATTGACGGTGGCCACCAGGATAAGGAGGATGAGGATCAGGGCCATGCCTTCCAGCCCCGTCATCTGCCCGCCGATCCAGGCGGCCAGGCCGCTCTCCTGGAAGCCTTCGGCCAGGGCCAGCCCGCCGCCGAAGAGCAGGATGATGCCCCAGGGCAGGGCCACCGCCGACTCCCAATTGATGAGCATTTGCCCGGCAGTGGTTTTGGAAGGGATCAGGAACAGGACAATAGCGCCGGTAACGGCAATGATGGTGTCATCTATGCCCGGCAGCCATTTTTGCAGCAGGAAGGAACGGCTGATCCAGGCGAGGGCTGTCAGTAGGAAGACGGCCAGCACCATCTTCTCTTCATAGGAAACGGGGCCAAGGGCCTGCAGCTGGCTTTTGATCTCCGCTTTCCCTCCTGGGAGGGCAATGTCCTTCATCGGATAAGCTACCCGCACCAGGTACCACCAGCAAATGGCCAGTAGGGTTGCGGAGATGGGCAGCCCGAAGGCGATCCACTGCGAAAAAGTGATCTCCACTCCATAGAATTCCTGGACGACGGCGGCCAGCACCAGGTTGGGCGGGGTGCCGATGAGGGTGGCGATGCCCCCGATCGAGGCGCTGTAGGCAATGGCCAGCATGAGCGCTTTGCTGAAATGGTCAGTCGTCTTTTCCGGTATATCTCTGTTGGCCTTCAGCTGGGTGATGATGGCCATGCCGATGGGTAGCATCATGACTGCTGTGGCCGTGTTGGAGATCCACATCGAAAGGAAGGCCGAGGCGGCCATAAAGCCCAGGATGATGTAGCTCATATTGGCGCCGATGCGGTAGATAATACTCAGGGCGATCCGCCGGTGCAGGTTCCACTTTTCGATGGCGATGGCAATGATAAAGCCGCCCAGATAGAGGAAGATCATGCGGTGGCCGAAGGCCTGGGTGGTGCTGTCCAGGGCCAGCCCTCCCGTCAGCGGGAAGAGGACGATCGGCAGCAGGGCCGTCACGGGGATGGGGATGGCCTCGGTGATCCACCAGGCGGCCACCCACAGGGTGGAAGCCAGCACGGCCCGCCCCTCGGGGGAGAGCCCCTCCGGGCGGAAGAAGAGCAGGGCCAGCACGAAAAGGGCCGGGCCGAGCACCAGCCCCAGGTGGCGGGCGGAAATTCGGATTGTGATCGGCATGCATGCTTTATTTGACGCCTGCAAGTTATAGTTTATCTTGCATCCGCTATGCAGGTTTCATTCGAAAAAGGCGTTGCCCTGTTGCTATCCGTTTTTCTGGCGGCCGGGCTGTTTATCATCCTCCGTTTTGACGGCACGGCGGATTCGGGCGACAGCGTGCAGCACTACCTGATCTCCCGCTATGCTTTTGCGCATCCGCGCCTGTTCTTCGACCACTGGGGCAAGCCGTTTTTCGTTTTACTCAGCGCTCCTTTCGCCCAGTTCGGTTTTGCCGGCATGAAGTTGTTCAACCTGCTGGCCGCTGGCGGTTCGGCCTACCTGGCGGCCTTGTGCTGCCGCCGCCTGGGGTATGCCCACGCCGCCGTCGCCGCCCTGCTTTTCATTTGTGCGCCTTACAGCTTTGAGCTCATCTTTTCCGGCCTGACGGAGCATTGTTTCGGCCTGGTTCTGGCCCTGAGTATTTATCTCGTGCTTACCGGCCGTACGGCCTGGGCCGTGGCGCTGGTTTCCTTCCTGCCTTTTGTGCGCTCCGAAGGGCTGGTCATCATAGGAATGTGGGGGGTCTACCTGCTGGCAAAGGGAAAGTGGAAACTGCTGCCGTTGTTGCTGACGGGGCACGTAATTTATGCGCTGGCCGGCGCCTGGGCCCACGGCAGCCTGCTCTGGGTGTTCAACAAGATCCCCTACGCCACCCCGGACAGTGTCTACGGCGCCGGAAAGCTGTTCCACTTTGCCGACCAGCTCTTCTACGTCATCGGGCCGGCGCTCTATGCTCTGCTGGTGCTGGGTATGTTGGGCATGGCCGTTCGGAGGAAAGCGGCAGCTGAGGAGTGGTGGCTCGTCCTGGGAGGCTTCCTGGCCTACTTCATTGCCCATTCGCTTTTCTGGTATTTCGGCATTTTCAACTCCATGGGGCTGAAGCGGGTGCTGGTGGCGGTAATGCCGCTCGCCGCCATCCTGGCGCTGCGGGGGCTCAATTTTGTACTTTCCTGGGCTGATGGTAGAAAGGCCCTGCAACAGGCCCTGCTCTTCCTGTTGTTGGCCGGGGTACTGATCTTTCCCTTTACGAAGAACAAGGCGGCGGTAAGCTGGCCCGCTGCGTTCACCCTGAATGCCGATCAGCAACTGGCGCAGGAGGTGGCGGCCTACATCCGGGAGGCCGGCATGCGTACGGACAGCACTACTTTTTTCTTCAGCCATCCCTACCTCAGTATCCCCCTCGGCCTGGATTATTTCCAGCCGGAACTGAGGCGCGAACTGGACCGGGAGGCTTTACAATCCCTCCAACCCGGCGACATCGTCATCTGGGAGAACTGGTTCGCGGTGGTGGATAAGGGAGTGCCGCTGGAAATGCTGCAGGAAGAATACGGCCTGCGGGCGCTGCGCCGGTTCGAGCGGGAAGGGGAGGGGAGGAAGGAGGTGTTTGTGGTGCTGGTGGCCGGGTAGGCCGGCGGGCAATTTATATTTTACGTCCTGAAGGGCATCGTCGAAGATCATTTCCATATTGCGCCGGCCTGGGAATATCCGGTAGGGGGGGGCATTACGCAACGGATGTATCCGGCGCGTTCGGAGTAAGAAAGGTAGTGTTGGAGGGTTACGCACCAGATGAATCTGGCGCGTCCGGGCGGCTCTTCAGCGCATTTTTCACCTTCTTCCCTTCCGCGATCCTCGCCTCTTTGTCTTTCCGGATCAGGTGCTCCTGCTTTTTGATCATCAGTTTCCACCACAGGAGGGCGGGGATGAGCTCGCCGGAGTGCTTCTCCAGGCGGTACATCAGGGCCAGGTTGGGCTCTTCCTTGTCGTGTAGAATACGGCTCAGGCGGGTGTAGTGGATACCGATGTCTTCGGCAAAGGCCTTTTTGGTTTTGCGCAGGGCGTGGATGTATTCTCCGAGGTACCTGCCGAAGGTTTTTTCCGGGGAGAACGCTTTTTCCTTTAGGTAGTCTTCTATCTGAAAGCGCAATCGGAGCGTGTCATAATAGGCTCTTTCTGCTTCTGTTCTTTCTCGCTGGATCTTCAACCGGAGCTGCCTCAACGCCTCTCTGGATTCCTTTTCCTCCTGTTCCGTCAATTCAGCGGGGATCATCATGGACTCGGCTATCTCCTCAATCGTATATTTTTCCTGCAATCTTTTAAAGATCTCTTCATAACTCATAACCCAAATATTTAGCGGTCAACCTGAGGGATGCTTCGTCATAAATAGCCAGATACATCCCGTATTGGCTGAATCCGTATTCTGTGATGTAATGTTCAATTAATGTTGTTTTTGGTTTGAGAGATACAAATCCTTCATAGCCATAGGAAATGGATAACCTGATAGCGAATGCGATCAAACATCCAGGAATACGCCCGATTAACTTATTCCTTCCCCGATTCTCCGAAGAAGACTCGATCAGGTTGATGTGGAGCCGGTATTCCCGTGGGATATCCACCAGAGAGATCAGGCCGAGTATCTCCTCTCTGCCAATGAACCGGATCTTGTAAACCAGGTTCCCTCTTTCCCGTTTCCAGTCGAAAGAGAACCGTCCGCCTGCCGTTATCTTTTCATAATCTTCCTCCTCAACCTTAGTGATTTCCGCTTCCGTTTCTTCACCGGACCGGATGCTGATCAGTTTCATGAGCAACAGGCTTTGTAAATATAATCAAATTTATTGATGAAATCAATAAATTTTTGAACCGTTTAGGGAGCGTTTAGATGGTTTTTGAGCGCGCTGAATATAGGCCATCAAGATAGCAAAATTTCATAGAAAATAAAATTATTTGTTTCTAAAAACAAAAGGTTTTACATTTGTCGCACTACCCCCTCTTTAGCGGTTCAGCGTTCTAAGCTTAAGGCTGGAGTTGGCGCCAGGAGTAAGAGCCTTGCTTCGTAAAAAAAAACTGCACGCCAGTCCCCTCTGTGCCCGTCTGAAAAGCAGGCGCAGCCTGGTTTTTCTGCGAAACCAACTCAAAACGATATGTTTGAACGAGCGATCCTGCATCTCGATCTCGACGCCTTCTTCGTCTCCGTCGAACAACAGCGTAACAGCGCCCTGAAGGGCAAGCCCCTGATCATCGGTGGTACGAGCGCCCGCGGGGTGGTGGCCTCCTGCAGCTACGAGGCCCGCGCCTACGGCGTGCACTCCGCCATGCCCATCAGGATGGCGCTTCGGCTCTGCCCGGACGCCATCGTGCTGCGCGGCGATATGGAGGCCTACTCCCGCCAGTCGAAGATCATCACGGAGATCATCCGGGAAGAAGCGCCCCTCTTCGAGAAGGCTTCCATCGACGAATTTTACCTGGACCTGACGGGCATGGACCGCCACTTCGGCTGCTGGCTGTGGTCGAAGGAACTGCGGGAGAAGATCATCCGGGAGGTGGGGCTGCCGCTTTCGCTGGGGCTGTCCGTCAACAAGCTGGTCTCCAAGGTGGGGGCGGGTGAGGCCAAGCCCAATGGCGCACAGCTGGTGGAGGCGGGTACGGAGAAGGGGTTCCTGGCGCCGCTCTCCGTACGCAAGCTGCCTTCTGTCGGGCAGGCCACCTACCGGAAGCTCAGCCTTATGGGCGTACGGACGGTGCAGGTGCTCAGCCAGATCCCGCCCCTGTTGCTGCAGCGCGCGTTCGGCAAGCCCGGCCTCAGCCTCTGGAAAAAGGCCAACGCCATAGACGACAGCCCGGTGGCGCCCTATACCGATCGGCAGTCTGTTTCTACCGAGCGCACGTTTCAAGAGGATACCATCGATATGCAGTTCCTGCGCGATCAGCTTACCGGAATGGTGATGAAGCTGGCCTACGAGCTGCGGCAATCACAGAAGCTCACCTCCTGCATTGCCGTTAAGCTTCGCTATACGGACTTCAATACCTTTTCCAGGCAACGAAAGATCCATTATACGGCTAATGACCGGGTTCTCATCCAGCATGCGCACGAACTCCTGGAGCAGCTCTACGAGCGCCGCCAGCTGGTGCGCCTGGTGGGCGTGCAGTTCAGCGGCCTGGCGCCGGGCAGCCCGCAGCTCAGCCTGTTCGATGCTTCGGAGGAGGAGTGCCAGCTGATGCAGGCGATGGACCGGATACGGAAGCGGTTCGGGTACGGGGCGGTGAAGCGGGTAGGGGAGTGATTTCATGGTTCTATGGCTCCACGGTAGTTGTTGCAACCGCCCAGCCATAACAATATAACCTCCCCCCAGGCCAGCCTCTAGAACGCATAACTCAGCCGCACGCCGGCGCTGTAATAAACAGCTTCCGCCTCTGCCTGGAAGAAGAGGTGTGTATTGATCTCTCCGCCCAGGCGAAGGCGGTCCGTAATGGCGGTGCTTTTGCCGAGCGACAGGCCAATGCTGCCGCCGTCGCGCTGAAGCTTGGAGCCCTTGGGGTAGCGGAAGCTGTGGTACCCCACATTCAGCCCGAGGTAAGTGCTCTGCAGCGCTTCCTTGAAATAGAATTTCAGAGAAGGCATGGATGTGGCGAGGCGGTCGCCGTTGGCGTTCCAGCTGAAGCTTTGCCGATAGGATAACCCGAAGCGCCTGCCGGCGCGGTGCTCGAGCTCCATCTGAACGCCGAAATAGCCGCCGTCGATCTCGCTGGCGGCAAAGCCCTCGATGGAATGCCCAATGCCGACGGCTATGTTTTGGGCGGAAACGAAGGAAAAAGAAAGAAAAAAGAACGCGAGAAATGAGAACTGGAATTTCATGACTAGCCCGGATCGTTTTGTTGGTTTTTAATTAGCGGGTTATACAGCGTTTGGATGGCTTTCTGAGGGGGAGGCGCCTGCCTTAAGGGGGATGTTGCAGAGCAGGCGGCGCACAGACGGGCGAAGATCTGAAAAATGAAAAAAGAAACATGGGTTTTCGGTGTGTGCATTACAAACATACTTCATCCGCAGGCTGTTCGCAACCGCTTTAATAAATGTATAACAGGATGAAAGCGTTTTTTAAGGCCATTTAACAGTTGGCGCCCGCTATGGCTGTTAAAAATAATAACAGTCTGAGAAGCTGTTTGAATTTAATCCTTCAGTTTTATTATGGCCCTTCCTGCCTGCTCGCCAGCTCGCTGGCAGGCAGGTTTCCGCCATATTTCGGTACTTTTTCGCTCCGTACCTAAGGGTACGAAGCTCAAAAGTGTCCTCATCTGGCGAAAAAATGCCTCATAATAAATTCTAAAAACCAAATTCAAACAGCTTCTGAGTGCACCGGAGCCGTACGGGCAGATACGAATACACGGATACACGAATACACAAATACACGAATACACAAATACACGAATCCCCCACATGTTCCTCAACTGCCACACCTACTACAGCCTGCGTTACGGGACGCTTTCACCGGAAGAACTGGTGCAGCGGGCCAGGCGGTGGGGCATTACTGCACTGGCGTTGACGGATATCAACAATACCAGCTGTGCCGGTGAGTTCATCCGGCTCTGCGAACGGGAAGGCATCAAGCCCGTAGTGGGGATAGACTTCCGCCGTGACGGCCGCCGCTTGTACACCGGCCTGGCCAGGAACGCCGAAGGCTTTTACGAGCTGAACAAGCTGCTGACGGATTGCTCCCTGGACGGACGGGCTCTGCCCGATCAGCCGCCGCCCCTGGAAAACGCGTGGATCATTTTCCCCCGCCTGTTCAAGCCCATCACGGACTTCCGGGAGAACGAGCTGCTGGGCATCCGCCCCGAGCATGTGGCGCGGCTCTTTTCGCATCAGCTCCTCAAGCATCAACACAAGCTGGTGGTGCTCAGCCCCGTCACTTTTGCCGACGATGAAGGGTATCAGGCTCACCGCCTGCTGCAGGCCATCGACCAGAATACCCTCATCACCAGGCTTAATCCCAAGGTGATGGCCAAGGCCACCGAGCGGCTGATGCCGCCGGCCACTCTGCGTTCCTACTATCAGCACTACCCCCGCATCCTGCGCAATACGGAGCGCATCCTGGACAGCTGCAGCATACAACTCGAAAGCGGCCTGCAGAACAACCGCCAAACCTTCACCGGCAGCAAGGAAGGAGACTTTAAACTGCTGGAAAAACTGGCGCTCAACGGCTGCGGGCGCCGCTACGGCAGCCACGACAAGAAAGCCCGGGAGCGCACTGAAAGGGAACTCAAAGTCATCCGGGAGCAGGACTTCTGCTCCTACTTCCTCATCACCTGGGACATCGTGCGCTACGCCCATGCCGCCGGCTACCACCACGTAGGGCGGGGCAGCGGCGCCAACTCCATCGTTGCCTACTGCCTGCACATCACCGATGTCGACCCGCTGGAACTCGGCCTTTACTTCGAGCGCTTCATCAACCCCTACCGCAACTCTCCGCCCGACTTTGATATCGACTTTTCCTGGGACGAGCGCGACGACGTGACGGACTATATCTTCAAGCGCTACGGCCGGGAGCACACCGCCCTGCTCGCCACCTATTCCACCTTCCAGGGGCGCGCCATCGTGCGGGAGCTGGGCAAGGTATACGGCCTGCCGAAGTTCGAGATCGATAAGATTATTGCCGGCCCCTTTCATCCGGAAGAACACCACGAACTGGCGAAAACCATCCTGCATTACGGCCGCCGGCTGGAGGGTTTTCCCAACTACCTGTCCATCCACGCCGGGGGCGTCGTCATTTCCGAGAAGCCGATCAATTCCTTCACGGCCCTGCAGATGATGCCCAAAGGCTTTCCCATCACCCACTTCGATATGTACCACGCCGAAGAGCTGGGCTTCCACAAGTTCGACGTACTGAGCCAGCGCGGCCTGGGCCACATCAAGGACGCGGTGGATCTGGTGAAGCAAAACCAGGGGCGGGCGGTGGACATACACGATATTGAAAAGATCAAGCAGGACCCACAGGTGAAAGAACAGCTGCGCTCCGGCAACTGTATGGGCTGCTTCTACATCGAGTCGCCCGCCATGCGGGGGCTGCTCAAAAAGCTGAAGTGTGACAATTATCTCCACCTGGTGGCGGCCAGCTCCATCATCCGGCCGGGCGTGGCGCAGTCGGGCATGATGCGGGAGTACATCCGGCGCTTTCACCACCCGCACAGCTTCCGCTACCTGCACCCCGTCTTCGAGGAGCAACTGGGCGAGACCTTCGGGGTGATGGTCTATCAGGAGGACGTGATGAAGATCGTTCACCACTTCGCCGGACTGGGGCTGGACGAGAGCGACGTGCTGCGCCGCATCATGTCGGGCAAAAAGTACAAGGACGACACCTTCGGGCACCTCCGCCAAAAGTACTTCGACAACTGCCGCGGCCGCGGGCATTCCGACGAACTGGCGAAAGAGGTATGGCGGCAGATCGAGAGCTTTTCGGGGTATTCATTTTGCAAAGCCCATTCCGCCAGTTTTGCCGTGGAGAGCTTTCAGAGCCTCTATCTCAAGGCCTACTTCCCCCTGGAGTTCATGGTGGCGGTGATCAACAATTTCGGCGGCTTCTACCAGCCTGAGTACTATTTCCACGAGGCGCGGATGAACGGCGGCGTTATCCATGCTCCCTGCGTGAACCACAGCCAGTACCTCACTACCATCAAAGGCAGGGACATCTACATCGGCTTCGTGCACCTGCACGGTATGGAGCGGCAGGCGGCGCACCGCATAGTCGCCGAGCGCGCCCGCGGCGGCCCCTTCCGCAGCCTGGAGGACTTCATCAACCGCCTGCCCATCATGCCCGAACAACTGGAGATCCTCATCCGCATCGGCGCCTTCCGCTTCACCGGCCGCAACAAGTACGAGCTGATGTGGGACAAAGTGGCGCTGATGAACCCGAAGGAGCGGTGGGACGGGGCGTTGTCGTTGTTCGGGATTCGGGATTCGGAAATCGGGATTCGGGATTCGGAAATCGGGATTCGGAAGGACGATGAGGGAACTGCCGATGGGGACGGCTCAGGCCTCCCGCCCTCCGAATCCCGGATCCGCGAGTCCACGAATCCCGAATCCACGAATCCCGAGTCCACGAATCCCGAATCCACGAATCCCGAATCCACGAATCCCGAATCCACGAATCCACGAATCCCGAATCCACGAATCCCGAATCTCCGGGAGCACCCCCTTGACCAAACCTTCGACGAGATCGAGCTCCTCGGCTTCCCCCTCTGCTCCCCCTTCGAGCTGCTGGAGAACCGCCACTGCGCCGACTGCATCACCCTTTCCGCCCGCCTGGGCGATTTCGTGGGGCGCGTCGTCCGGGTGCTGGGGTACTACGTCTGCAAAAAGGACGTGCGCACCAGCCGGGGCCAGCTGATGGCCTTCGGCTGCTGGCTGGGGCAGGACGGGCATTTCTTCGACACGGTGCACTTCCCGGAGTTTCTCCAGTCGTTTCCTTTTCGCGGGAAGGGCATTTATAAGATCGAGGGGAAGGTGGTGGAAGAGTTCGGTTTTCCGAGTATGGAGGTGCTCAGGATGGAGCGGTTGGCTTATAGGAAGGATGAGCGATATGGGACAGGATGACAGGATAACGGGATTTACAGGATAGTTTCGAGGAGCAGTCCTCTGCGGGCTATCCTGTTAATCCTGTAAATCCTGTCATCCTGTCCCAGGAAAGTATCATATTTGAAAAAAACACCAAGTGGCCAACCCGCACAAAGGCATTAATCTGGGCGACGAAGCCGGGAGTGCTCCCAACGGCAAGAACCACCTGCTGGTGATCGCCATTGATGCGTATGCCCACTGCCCGAAGCTCAACAACTGTGTGAAGGATGCGCAGGACTTTGCGGCGGTGATGCTGGAGAAATACTGCTTCGAAGCTGAAAACGTCACTACCCTCTACAATGCCGAGGCCACCCGCCCCGGCATCCACGCTAAGCTGAAAGCGCTGAAAAAGCGCGTCGGCCCGGAAGACAACCTGGTCCTCTACTTCTCCGGCCACGGCGAGGTGGAGGACGGCATTGGCTACTGGGTCCCGGTAGAGGCGCGGCCGGCCAATGAATAGGAGTTCGTTTCCACCTCTGAGATCAAGGCCCGCCTGGACGCCATCAACAGCTTTCATACCTTTGTCATTGTAGACGCCTGCTTTTCCGGCTCTCTCTTCGCTACCTACAAATCGGTGCGCCCCGGCTACGAGCACAAGCGCTCCCGCTGGGGCCTGGCCGCCAGCCACAGCCGCGAGCGCGCCCTGGATGGCCAGCCGGGGGAAAACAGCCCGTTCGCGGAGAAGCTGTTGAAACTGCTGCACGATAACGCGGAGGATATGGGCGTGCAAAAGCTGGCCACCGAAGTGATCGAGGCCGTGCAGGCCGCCACCCGTGGTAAACAGGTGCCGGTCTTCAAGCCGCTGGATGTGAAGGGGGATGATTCGGGGCAGTATGTGTTTCATTTGAAACAAAAGGCTCCCGCCTGGCAGGCTGCCTGGGCGGACATCGAGGCGCTCCCGGAAGAAGACATCGCCGGGCTTAACGCTAAGATCCTGCGCCTGGATGCATACACTCAACAGTTTCCCATTGCCAAAAATATGGTCCAGGCGCTGAAGTTGGGCGAGCGACTTGAGCATAAACGGGAATTCCTCCAAGCCCGCAACTCCCTATTTCGCCTCCGCCAGTTTGCCCGCAAGGAGACGCCTTTCCGGCAGGAAGCGTTGCAGCGCATCGAGGAGCTGAGAAAGGGCTACGCTCGGTCTGTGGGGCCGGAGCCCATCATTCCACCACAGGAAAAAGAACACCCCAAGCCCCTTCAACCTGAGCCTGAACCTAAATCTCAGCCTCAACCTCCCCGTACACTGCCGCTACAGGGCGAGGAACCTCAACCTAACTCCTTCACCGACCCCCGCGACGGCAAAACCTACCGCACCGTCGAAATCAACGGCCTGCGCTGGATGGCGGAGAATTTGGATTTTGATATAGATGAGGGTTGTTGGGTGTATGAGAAGATATCAGGTGGGGGATTTTTGGGATTTGGTAAAAAAGAGAAAGAGAAAATACAAGGGTTTGGTCGCCTCTACACCTGGGAAGCCGCACAAAAAGCCTGCCCGCCTGGCTGGCGGCTGCCGACGAATGAGGAGTGGAAGGCGCTGGCGATGAAATTTGGTGGTTACTATGATTTTGAGCAGGGCAAAGAGGTGGAAAATCCCAAAAAGGCGTATACCTCTTTACTGAAAGGTGGAAACAGTGGTTTCGATGCGCTCCTTGGCGGTTACCGGGGCCTCAATGGCGATTACAACTACCTCGGTGTGGTCGGCAACTATTGGAGCGGGATGGAGAAAGACACGCACAGCGCGTGGTTCTGCTACTTCAACAGCAACTACGGCAAGCTGTACCTCAACAACACCAATAAGTCGTACGGGCGGAGTTGTCGCTGTGTTCAGGAATTGGCTATTTGACCCTTTAGGATAGCTCGCTATATTCTACAGGGTTGACCATTTACCACGTGCTATCTCCCGGTTAGAGTTTTTAAAAGAAAGCCAAGTTCCATTTGCCCAGCCCCTATTCCTCGCCCATCTTTTCAAAATCTTTCGGGCCTCTTTTCCCATGAATTACAGCCAGAATATCTACCGAGTTTTCGTTAACCTCGTAGATAATGACGTGATTTCTGTACTTGCAGCACCTGAATCCTGCCTGTTTCAATTTGGGATTTCTGCAAGGCGCGCAGGACTCCGGGTGCTTTTTAAGCCTTTCAGTATATTCAACCAGGCCATCTACATACTTTACTGCTGACTTTTCACTATGTTCAGAGAGATATTCATAGAGCTCAGCCAGCATCTCCATGGCCGTGAATGTCCAGTTGACTATTTTTTCTTCCAAGCCTCTACCTGTTTTTTCACTTCTTCGACTGGTATCACCCTTCCTTCTTCCACATCTTTTCGGGAATGTTCCAGGAGAGACATCAATTTCTCCGTTGACATTTCCTCTCCCTCCATAACCCAATCGCCTATGGATTCGAAGGAGTTGATCACGCCCAGGTTTTTCAGCGTTTGGATGATCTGGAGGAAGTCAACCAGATTTTTATCATTTACATCGATATAATAGGTCATTCTGCTTTTGAGTATTGATCAGGCAATTATTGTTGTAAGATAAGAACAATTATGGCTTAAAAAAAGGTTCACCCCACATGCCACAGCACCCCAAAGTCAAACGGCGTCCACAGCGCCGCCGGCAGCCAGGCCTGCTTCAGGGCGTCGTTGGCCCAGGTGTTGCTGGTGCGCAGGCAGGAGTAGCTGCCACGGGCCTCGAAGAACAGGCCGCTTTCGCTATAGCCGTAAGCCTCGATAGGCAGCAGGTTGGCCTTGTCGTCCTTCTGAAAAGACCTTTCGATGAAATTGCTCAGAGACTCTATCTGCACCCGGCAGAGCTCCAGCTTTCGCCAGGAAGCCTGCTCCGCCGAATAGGGGATCACGTGCATGGCGGCGGGCGTGTTCAGGAAGGCGGCCCGGAAAGCAGTGCCGGGAGACAGGTCCTTCCAGGAAGGAGTATTGGTATAGAATTCCCGGTCGCCCCAGCCGAAGGCGATAAAGCGGGTGTCATCCGCGACGGCGAGCCGCCCCTGCAGAGAAGGCTCCACCGCTTCCAGCGGCAGGACGATGAAGAGGTGAACGCCGTTGGTGGTAAGGTAGGCGGCCTGCCGTTCTGCACACTCCACTTCTTCCGCCGGCCGGATAGTGATCACGGAGAGCAGCAGCGCAGTAAACAGATAGCCGAGCAGCAGCCCGGCCAGCAGGTACAGGAGGCGGCGCAATGTTTTGAGAAGGTATTTCATGGAGGTAATTTTACCGAAAAAATACCGGAGCCGCCGATGAGGCAAAAATCGGCGAAAAGCGCCGCCGAATGTCTGTTTCAGCGGGAATTGCCGGTTGGCGGAACCAGCCGTGCCAGGCAGGAAGGGAAGCCGGGGGCGAGTGGATCTACAGGTTTAACGACGAGCCATCCGGAAGCTTAAACCTGCAGATCCACTCAAAAAAACTACTCCTTCCCCATTTGCATCATCTCTTCGAAGTCCTTCACCTCATAGTCCTCCGGGCGGGCAAATTCGCTGGCGTCCACCTTGGTTTTGTCGATGTTGGTGGCGGCCAGCAGGAGCGTCATACCTGTCTCCGGGATGGCAACTTCCATTTCCAGGGGGAAGCCGGGGATGTATTCCGTAGATACCATGCCTCCCATCTGGTTGCCGGCCGGGCTGTCCATTTCAGGAGCTTTCAGTTCCTCCGTTATCCAGACGTACTGTACCATTTCCGTGTCCTCCTGCATGGTGGTGATCTTGTAACGCCGGGCGGAGTATCCCAGGATATCCTTTTGCTCGTCCAGTTTTTCTATTTTCGGCTTTTCCTTGCCGGCTGCTTCTTCCTCGATGTCTTCCGTTTTGATCATGTAAACGGCCTGCTCCTCGTCTTTTACCACGAAATTCTCTCCGGTTTCGCCGTTGACGATGATCTTGCCCATCATACTGCCCATCATGCCGCCTTCCATGAAGGTCAGCATGCTTTTCTCGCCGTATTTGACGACCATCTTTTCGGGCATAAAGGCGGCCATCATCTCGGCGCCTTCGCCTTTCATTTCGTATTTGTACTCAATGGTGCCTTGGAAGGTTTTCTGGGCGGAAAGGGTTGTGGCGCTGAAGAACACCAGCACCAGATAAAAAAGTGCTTTTTTCATGTTGAGTTTTTTTGAGTGCGGGGCCGGCCCGCCAATTTTTTTTGTGAGCGCGCAAGATAAGGGTTTACTGTAAGAATCTTCAAAGGTCTTTATTGTTGAATATCCGCACCGCCCCGGCCAGCGGAAGCCCGCCCCACGCCAGCAGGGCCAGCCAGGCCGCGATCCACCCCCAGCCGCCGGCCAGGAATTCGCGGAACACCGCCCCGGAATGCCCCATCAGGGCCGCCGTATCCATCCGGGTGATGATCATCATTCGGGCGATGTCGATCGGGTTGAGCATGGTCAGGATGAGGACGGCCCGCTCCAGCGGGTATTCGCTGAAATTGTACAGGACGAGCAGCAGCAGCGCGTCGAACACCAGCGCAAAAAAGAACCACAGGATGAGGGCGGCGCCGATGCCCTGCGCTTTGTCGCGGAAGGAAACGGCGCCCAGAAAGGCCAGGGCCACAAAGACCACGGTGGCCATCACCCCGCCCAGCACGAGCAATACGCCTTTGGCGCTGGCCTCGTACCACAACACCGGCAGGCCCACGCCGATCAGGAAGGCGAGCGCCAGGGCCAGGGCAATGCCGGCGAATTCGACCAGCAGCACCCGGCTGCGGGCCACCGGCTGCGCCAGCACCAGCTCCATGAATTCGGCGGAGTTGTAGTAGTGAATGGTGGAAAAGACGATGCTGGCCAGCGGGACGAACACCAGGACGATGTTCATCAGGCTGAGTAACGCCTTTTCGGGGTGGGGCTCCAGGCTGAACAGGCCCAGGGAAAAGAGGAGCAATACGGCCGTATAGGCCAGCACGATCCGGTTGCGGATAATGTCGCCCACCACAAAGCTGATGATCTTTTTCATGGTTTTTCCTTTTGCATGATCCGGGCAATGGCCCGGGAGAGCCGGTCCTCCCTGGTTTCTTCTTTCAGGCTGGCCAGGGTTTTGAAGAATTGCATCCTTCCTTCCTGGAGGAAGAGGACGTCGGTGGCCACGTCATCCAGGTCGCTGAGGATGTGCGAGGTGATGATGATCAGCTTTCCCCGTTCGCACTGCCGGCGGATCTTGTCCTTGAGTACTTCGTTGGCCACCGGGTCGAGGCCGGCCGTCGGCTCGTCCAGGATCAGGATGGGCGGGCCGAAGAGGAAAGCGAGGGTGGCGCTGACCTTCTGCCGGGTGCCGCCGGAGAGGGTATACATGCGCTGGGCCATTACTTCTTCCAGGCCGAAAGCGCCGATGAGTTCGGCATCGGTGTGGCGGGCGGCCTCCCTGCCCCGGATCTGGCGGATGAGTTCCAGCACCTGTTCTATCTTCATCTGATCGGGGTACCGGCCAACCTGCGGCATGTAGCCGATGTATTCCCGGTAGGCCCAGTTGCCGGCCGCCGGAAGGCCATTGACCCACACCTTTCCGGCGCTGGGCCGTACCAGGCCGAGTATGCATTTGAGCAGGGTGGTCTTTCCCGAGCCGTTGGGGCCGATCAGGGCCACGCACTGCCCTTCCGACAACTGAAGGGTAATATCGCTCAGGGCGGTATTCCTGCCGAAGGATTTGCTCAGGTTTTCAATGCGTATCATTGCGTACAGGTTTCATGAGCGGTTTTTCGTCAACCAGTTGTTCGGGGATGAGGCTGGGCAGCAGGCGTTCGGCATAGTCGAGGGCTTCCATAAAGAAGCTGTGGAGCAGTACGCTGGCCGCCGGCACCTTGCCGATAATGAGGGCGTGCAGGCTGGCCGGGCGGTAAGGGGCATCCCCTATGCCGTCGCGGTTGAGGTCTGCCCCCCGGTATTTGCTCCAGTAGTTGTTCGAATACGTATTGAGGTTGTACTTGCTGTTGGTCGTCAGCTCAAAGGTATTGGCAATAAAGTCGTTGTACTCGAAGCGGTTGTCCAGGCAGTTGCCCTTGACGTCCAGCGCCCAGCCGTTTCGCAGGAAGGTGTTGTGGTGAATGTGCAGGCGGTTGGCGCCTTCGGCGTAAATGCCTTTGGTGTTTTCCCGGAAAGTGTTGTAGGCCATCTCCCCGTCGCTGATCTCTTTGAGCAGGATGCCGTAGGAGGCGCCGCCCCAGTTGTATTCGAAAGTGTTGCGCAGCATGCTGATCTGCCGGGAAAACATGACGGCCACGCCCGCGCCGTTGTCGCGGAAGACATTGTCTTCGTATACGTCCCGGTTGGAAAACATAAAATGCAGGCCGTAACGGAGGTTGCCTTCACTCACGTTTCCCCTGATCTCGCTGTCGTCTACGAATTCGAAGTAGATGCCGTCCCGGTGGCCGCTGGCGTAGTTGCCTTCCACCCGGATGCGCTCTCCCTTCCAGATGTGGATGGCATTGCCGGAGGAAGCCTCCTCCTTCGCCCGCCCGGTGATGCGGTTGTTGCGGACCATGCAGTCTTCCGACTGCTGCAGGTAGATGCCGAAGAAGGTGTCTTCCAGCGTATTGTCGGCCACCAGGCAGCCCTCACAACGCACCAGCCGGATGGCCGCCGGGTCTTCGATATAGCTGACGCCCACATTCCGGAAGGTTAAGCCCCGGACGGTGCTGCCGGAGGCAAAAACAGAGAGGATCTCTCCCTGATCCTTACCATCGACCACGGCCCTGCCCCTGCCGGTAAGGTGCAGCCGCTTGTTTACAGCTATGCCGTGTTCTTCATACACGCCTTCTTCAATGATGACCGTATCGCCTTCCTCCGCCGTTTCCACCGCCTCTTTGATGCTGGAAAGCGGGCAGGAAGGGCAGACGACATGGGATATGGCAAAGGTGAATGCTGGTTGCAGGAAGACGAGCAGAGCTACGGCAAGCATCTTTCCGATGTAGTGAAATGGGATGCGCAGTGTGGAGGTTTTGTTCATTTCATCAAGTTGTGGCAATGATTAAGCCAGGGTGCGCATTCCCTGCGTGCCCCGGCTTCAGCGCTGCACAAAGCAAATTCACCACCCGGGGCCCGATAATCCCGGATGATGAATTGCCTTTTGGGTAATCTGTTATGCGGCCCTTTACATCGAGCTGCCATTCTCTTCCTCCGCCTGGCTCAGCATATCTTTCTCGCTGAGGTTCTCATTGAGCCCCCACTTGAGGGGCACATTGGAGCCTTTAGGAGAAACCCGGACGTATCCGGACATTTCCTGGTGCAGGGCGGAGCAGAAGTCCGTACAATAGAACGGAAAGACGCCTACCCGCTGGGGCTCCCACTTCAGGGTTCGGGTCTGGCCGGGCATGACGAGCAGCTCGGCGTTGTTGTTGCCAAGGATGGCGAACCCGTGGGGCACGTCCCAGTCCTGCTCGAGGTTGGTGAGGTGGAAATACACCTCGTCGCCTACCTTGATGCCCTCGATATTGTCGGGCGCCAGGTGGCTGCGGATGGCGGTCATGTACACGTGGATCTCCTCGCCTTCGCGTTCGACCTTGGCCCGCCCTTCGCCCTTTGCGGCGTAGGGGTGTTCATTCTCTTCCAGGGCGTAGAATTTTTTGACGTTGGGCATGATCTTATCGGCGGATATGGCCTGTGCGTAGTGAGGTTCTCCCTTGGTGGGGAAGTCCAGCAGCAGGCGCATTTTTTCACCGGAGATATCGAACAGCTGGGCGGAATGCACCAGCTCGGGGCCGGTCGGCAGGTACCGGTCTTTGGTGATCTTGTTCATGGCGACCAGATATTTGCCCTTGGGGTTCATCGTTTCTCCGCCCGGGATCATCAGGTGGCCGGGAGAGTAGAACGTCGGCTGGCGGTCCAGTACCTCCTTGCTTTCCACGTTCCATTTGACGACCTCCGAGGAAATAAAGAAGGTAGTGTAGGCATTTCCTCTGCCGTCAAATTCGGTGTGCAATGGCCCCAGGCCGGGTTCTTTGACCACTCCGTCGATGGCGGCTTCATAGCTGATGATCGGAATGCCTTCGAAGTCTCCCTCGTAGTTTTCGTTCTCTATGGCTTGCTGTATTTTATCGAATGAATAGACGGACAGGTCGGCGGATAATTTGCCGTTTCCGACTATGTATTCCCCGGTGGGGTCGATATCGCAACCGTGAGGGGATTTGGGTACCGGCAGAAAATACACCACGCCGGGAGCGTCCGCGGGGTTGATCATCCGCACGCTGGTTTCTTCATTGGAGGTGGCGATGCCGCTGCCTTCATCGACCAGGTTATGGTAATAGCTGACGTTGCGGGTTTCAAAAGTACCCTGTTCGAGGTATTCCTCCGCCTTTTTCCAGTTGACCACCGCCATCAGGTCTTTATCCCGCTGAGAGGCGTTGATCTCCAGCAGGCTGTGCGCCTGTTCGGAGTTGTAGGTGGTCAGAAAACTCCAGCCGTGGGATTTTCCCTTGCCGTTGCGGGCAAGGTCGTAGTTGAACCCCGGGACGAGGATCTGAAAGGCGAGTTTCATCTCTCCGCTTTCCGGGTCGACCGAAACATAATTTATGGCGCCGTCGAAATTTTCCGAGTAGGAATCGATGGGCACATCTTCCTGAGGGATGGGTACGCTGAAGCGCGTACCCGAAACGAGGTATTCCGAGTTCTGGGTGATAAACGGCGCGCAGTGCAGGCCGGCCACGAAGGGTATCTCCAGGATTTCCACCGTCTCGAACGTTTTCAGGTCTACCCGGGCGATGCGGGGAGTGTTGTTGCCGTTGACGAAGAGCCAGCGCCCGTCGAAGTCGCCGTCCGTCTGAGACAGTTCAATGTGGTGGGTGTCATCCCAGGGGACAAATCCGAATGAGGTTTCAAACAACGGTTTGGTCTCTTCGCTGTAGCCGTATCCGTTTTCCGGGTATTGGGAAAATACGGGGATCTCCCGGAAGAGCCGCCCCGAGGGCAGCCCGTAAACGGTGACCTGCCCGCTGTAACCACCGGAGAGGAAGGCGTAGAATTCGTCGTACTCTCCGGGCGGTACATAGACTTCGCCGGCCACATCGCCGTTGACGACGTTTTCCGTGTTGGCGGTATCGCAGGTGGTGAACAGGCCCAGGGCCCCTATAGCGCAGAGAAAAAGTGAGGGTAGTAAGCGTACCATGATGGGTTCGTTTTTTGTTTGTAAAAATTTTTCAGGTGGAGCAGATAAACATCTGGAAAAGAGCAGTTGCGGATGAACTGGTTTGATCGACTAATCAACTCAATCAACCAATTTCACCCGCCTCCGCGTACCATAGCCCGTTCTGGCGGGCGAAGGCCCGGCTGAGCCTCCAAACATACTCTCAGCGAAGATTGGCAACCTCCGTCTGTTCAGCCGGATAAAAATCAACTTTCCTCCACAGCCTGATCCCTCTCGCCTACCTTTTCAACGTCGTTCTTACGCATGAATTCCAGTATTGCGCGGGCATCGCCGATGGAAACGTTCTGGTTGGGCATGCGGGTCAGGCATTCTTCCAGCAACTTTTGCGCTTCGGGGTCTTCAGCAAGCATGACGTCCACATTGGTGACCATGTTCATGATCCACTCCGGCTTTCGCTTATTGGTGATGCCGGCCCAGCCGGGTCCGACGACGCGCTGATCGGTAAGTTTGTGGCAGGCGGCGCATTTCATCTGGTAGATAGCCTCTCCCATCTCTATCATGTCTTCGTCCAGGGGTTCGGTCAGCTCGACGTTTTCTACTTCGCCGATGCCTTTGCCTTCGGCAATGCTCGGTTCAGGTTCTTCGATCATACTCTGCGGGGGAGTAGAGGAGCCCGCGGTTTCATCACCACTTTGGCCTCCACAGGCAGCCAACAGGAAACATAACGCGAGGAGAAAAATGGGCTTTTTCATGGACTAAGCTTTTGGTTAGGAAATTGTTTGGCCCGATCACCACAGGGCGCATCTGGCAGGCCGTCGAGCCAGGTGCTTGGATAGAGGCCGGTGGGATCCGGGCTGTCGGCACAGAAATTCGCCGAACCTGCAGGACACTGTTATTGCCTGCCGATTTTCGTTGGAACGGATGGGAAGCTCCGATGTTCATTGCAGCTGCGGAAATCCGGCTGCACCATTACCGGATCTCCACCCTTTCTTTTGTCCGGGCTGCCTTGTATACTGCTTCCACTACGCGGATATCCCGTAAACCCTCTTCACCCGGCACCAGTATGGGGCGGCCCTCTATAATGGCCAGCGCGTCATCGTCCATCTGCCTGGCCTGTTGGTTGGGAATGCGGGCGTCGAAGCGGCGGCCGTCGCTGGCTTCGCCGCGGATGCCGCTGTAGGATTGAAAAGGGGAGAGGCGGGCCCAGCCATCAGTGTAGGTGACGTGCAAATCGTTCATGCCCATGCCCAGGCTGGTGGCGCACTCGGCCCGGGCCCCGCTGGGGAATTCCAGTTCGAAATGGGTCGTTTCATCCACTTCCGTATAGATATCCGGCCGGTTGGTGGAATGAGTGGCCCGCGTCACGGCAACGGGTTCCTCGCCGGTGCAGTAGCGGGCGGCGTTCAGCGGGTATACGCCCATGTCGTACATGGCCCCGCCTCCCATCTCTTTCTTTTGTTTCCAGTGATCGGAGCGGCTGTCGTAATAGCCGGCGGATGCCTTTACCAGGGTGGCTTTGCCAAATACCTTTTCCCGCCCGATGCGGATCAGTTCCCGCGTATTGGGTTCGTGCTGCATGCGGTAGCCGATGGCGAGGGAAACTTTGTTGTCGCGGCAGGCCCGGATGGCGGCTTCGCACTCTGCTACCGTTCGCGCCATGGGCTTTTCACAGAATACGTGCTTGCCGGCCTGGGCCGCCCGCACGCAATACTCCGAATGCATGGAGGTAGGCAGCACGACGTAGACGATGTCGATGTCGGGGTTGTTGGCGATGTCGTCAAAGTTCTGATAGTTGTATACGTTCCCGTCGGGAATGCCGTAATTCTCCTGCCAGACGGGGATCTTTGAGGGGGAGCCCGTCACGATGCCCGCCAGGCGGCAGTGGCGGGTTTGCTGCAGGGCGGGGGCCAGCAGGTCCGTGCTGTAGTAGCCCAGGCCTACCAGGGCGACGCCCAGCCTGTCCTTCTTCGGGCGGCACAGGATATTGGGCAGGATGAGGGCGCCGGCGCCCAGGGAAAGCGTTTGGATAAACTGGCGGCGGGTGGTGGGTGTATTCATGTGTAAAGGTGTAAGTACTTTGTCAAATAATTTATGCAAAAAAATCGCAGGCGATGCTGGTGGTTCGATCATCCTGCCTCCGCCCGTACGGGCTATGGCAGGCGAAGGCCTGATCGAACGTGCCGTGAGACGCAAAAACCTTTGAGCAGATTCACGTGCGATCAAGATGATCGCCGCACGAATAAGCGGCACAAAATTTAATTGATACTGTAGTAAGTGCCGGACACAAATATTGAGATATGAAAACGTGGCTAAGCCCCCGGATATTCATTCCCTCATTCATTCATTCATTCCAGGTACGTAGATGTCTCAAACCGGCCGGATGAACTCCTTCCTCCTTTGCTGCGCCGCCTCCCGGAAGGCACATCCCTCCAGGTGGTCATTCACCAGCCCCATGGCCTGCATAAAGGCATAGGCGGTGGTGGGCCCCACAAAACTCCAGCCGCGTTTCTTGAGGTCCTTGCTCAGCCTCACTGAAGCCGGCGTCTGGTTCATCTGCAGGAGGCTGGCGTAGTCCATATTTTCCGGCCGTTCGGAGGCCGGCGGTTCGTACTGCCAGAAATAAGCGGCCAGGGAGCCGAACTCCTCCGCCAGTTCGACGGCGCGGCGGGCGTTGTTGATCGTCGATTCGATCTTACGCCGGTGGCGGACGATGCCGGCGTTCTTCAACAACTGCTCGACTTCCCGTTCTCCGAATTGCGCCACCTGCTCGAAGTCGAAGCCCAGGAAGGCCTCCCGGAAGTGCTCCCGTTTGCGCAGGATGGTCAGCCAGCTCAGGCCCGACTGGAAGCCCTCCAGGCAGATCTTTTCGAACAGCCGGAGGTCGTCGCCGACGGGGTAACCCCATTCGTGGTCGTGGTAATGCCGATAGTCGGCCTTGTTGCCGTGCCACCAGCAGCGGAGGCGGCCGTCGGGGCCGGGGAGGAGGCCTTCGGGTTTCGTCATGGTGTTCGCGGTTGTTGAATGGCATTTTGCGGGGATAATTTAAGAAAAGGTTTGGAAATTTATTGTTTGAAACAAAAAAGTTTTTATTTTTATGTCACCGCGCTCTACGTAAGCATCCCTAAAGTTTAATGCCTGTGTTTATTTTATTATAGATTATAACGTCAGTTCGGGATGCATTCGAGAATATATAGTCTCAAAACCCTGATTTTGTTGATCGTTGTTGGTTGCCTGTTGGCCGTTGTCAGTTCCCGGGAACAAACAACTGGCAACTAGCAACAAGTAACTGGCCTAAAGGATTGATTTTCAAAGCCACTAATCCCG
>CAYQKY010000090.1:0-29786 GCA_964418125.1 uncultured Phaeodactylibacter sp. | reverse complement strand
AGCCCTGGAGGCCGCCCGCGCCATACAAGATGAATCTTCCAGAGCCCAAGCGCTCTGGGGCTTGGCCCCTCACCTGGGACAGCAAGACATGAGGCAAGCCCTGGAGGCCGCCCGCGCCATACAATCTGAATCCTCCAGAGCCAAAGCGTTGCGACCTATTTTATTTAGGATCCAAGAATTAGAAAAAGATGAAGCGTATGAAGAACTCCTACTAGCCTTGGGCCATCCACGCGATATCCGATCTGCGGTACTGAAAAGGATCTCAGATTCTTTGCCAGAAATATTCCGTCTAGGTAGTGAAGTAGTGATGCAGGATTTACTTGATGGAATTGTGAAAGTGTGTAAATGGTGGCCATAGTAATGATAAGTTTCAAAAAACTTCTTTAACTCAGGTTGATGAAGGCATAAATAAAGCCTTTCAAAGTCTTTCTTGAGTGTATGGAGAGGAGTTTGAAAAAACCAACGATTCGTTGGACTCACCTCCCCGAACAAGAAAGCCAGGAACCCTCCAAAGAGATCCTGGCTTTCCTATTCAGCGGGCTTCAGCCTGATGAAGCCCGCTCCTCAATAAGAGCATACTTTTCCTCCAGTTTCTCATAAAACCCTTCTCCATACTGCCGGATGATGGCATCCCGTACAAACTGGAAAACAGCCAGCCCCTCTCTCCTACCCTTCCCGCAGGCGGATTCGCATATCCCGCGCTGCTCGTAGTAGAGGTACTCCATCCCCAGCCAGTTGCGCCGGCGGCGGAGAGGGTACAGGTGGCAGGAGATAGGCTTCTCGAAATCAACTGCGCCGGCGCGATAGGCTTGCTGTATGCCGCAGCGGATGACACCGTCTTCCTGGATGCGGGCATAGGCGCAGAGGCCAAAATCGAGAACGGTGGTGCGGTGCTTCCCGCGGTATCGGTAACTGGTTCCTTTTGCGGCAACCTGGTTGCGCCCGGCTTGCGAGAGGTGGGGCGCCAGCTTCGGGTAGAGGCGCTGCAGGGTTTCGGCTTCTTGTGGTTCGAGGGGGGCGCCAGCGTCGCCCTGCCAGCAGCAGGCGCCGTGGCAGGTGGACAGGTCGCAGGCGAAGGGCTGGGTGAACAGGCTGTGGCCGACGACGATGCCCTGGATCAGAATGAAGGGAGCGGTTTTCATAGCTTTGGTTTCGATGGTTTTAGAAAAAGGAAAGGCAGTTGAGTGCGGGACTCAGCTGCCTTTGCTATACTGACGCTCGCAGGTTTTGGCAGCAGCCAAAATCTGCAAGGCCAGTATATGCTGACCTGTTGCGTCAGCATAATCGGTTCTGTGTGTTGTAAAGATACGGGGTTTGGTGGGGTGAGGCAAGGGTGTTGGAGCCGGTATCCTTATCCTTTCCGGGCAATATTTTATCAGCCAGCGTGGCATCCGGTTAGATTTTTTTGTATTTTCATTTTATGTTAGCTATTTTAGATAACAAATTTTGCTGAACCCATGGAAAAAGAAAACCTCTCGACTGAAGAGTACAAACGGCTCTCCTTCCAGCTGCACCAGCTGGTGGAGTCTCTGGCTGACCAAGTTGTCGATACGCGCCAGGGTTTCTTCAATATTACTCCTCTGCCCCAGGAGGAGGTGAGGGTGATCTTCCTGCCTGCTGCGGTGCAGGATGTTTTCCGGCCGTTCCGGGATAAGCGGGTCGGCTTGTACAAACTGTGCAACTACGGGAAGCCGGCTGTATCGATCAAGTTCAACCTCAAGCACCAGTATAGCAATGAGCCGGTGGATCCGGAGCAGTTGGCGAAATGGATCGGTTCGTTGGAGGACAGGATACTAAAACTGGAGGCGGAGCTGCAGCAGTTGCTGGAGGATGCGGCTGAGGCGGGCGCCACTCCTGGCGAGGGCCAGGTGGCGTATTTTAAGGAGGAGATCGGCAGGCTGCAGGAGCAGCTCCGGTTCCTGAAGCAGGTGGCTGCCGACTTCGGCGGCTACGAGCTGCTGCAGAGTTCATTCTTCAAGGGGTATTGCTATACGATGATGAACTACCGGTATTATGATGCCGGAGGGAAGATCCAGACGGCGAGCTCGCAGCTGCTGGTGCCCAAGGAGCGCAGCTTGTTTGATGGGCGGGGGAAATTCGTTAGGGTGCAACCGCAAGCCAACCTCATTTTTCTGGATATGGCGCACATCTCGAGGCCGGTGTATAAGTCGAATAAGGAGATCCACGCATTTCTTGAGGGGTTTGAGTTTCGGCTGGATGGTGGGTCACGGGATCTGTTCATTAAACGGAAAGAGTCGTAAGGTAATGAACTATTTTGTTAGCTATTTTAGCTAACAAATTTTAACAACTACTACCCTTTTGCCAGAATCGGAAGGACTGCCGATTTTATCAGTTACCTGGCTGGCGTGTCCTGAACTTCTTCCACAGCGCCGATCTCGGTGTAAAGGGTGTCCCGAACTTCCTGGTTTGGCAGTATGGTTCTCCAATAGTGCTGCTCGGCAGCGATGATGGCGGCGGCTTTGTCTTTTGCGGGAATGGTGAGTTGGAGGCGCTCTTCCTGTAGTGGAGTATCAGATTCTTCGTCTCCCTTGAATAAGATCAGCGTTACTTGGTAGGATTTGTAGGCGGCCAGCACTTCGCGGTTGAAGCTGCCCAGGTGAAGCTCGAGCTCGAAATCTTGTCCCTGTGGCAGGCCGGCAATGTGATAGCGCTTGAATTCCTGGTACACCTTCCTGGCGAGTACAGGCCCGTATAGCTCGAGGCAGATGGCCAGCGCGAGCTGGGCGGCGCCGGAGCCACCGTATCCCCAGTCGAATCCGTCGGGGCTGTGGTTGCGGACCTGGAGGCTTGCTTCGGGGGCGAGGATCTTGCCGTTGAGCCAGGCGTAGTTCCAGTGACGGGTTTGGTTGTCCCGGTATAAGCCCTTGAGTTTTATTTTGGTGGGAAATGACATGGCTTTTATTTTTCTATTCCGGGGAATGGAGCAAAGTTCGACAGTTTTTTGTGGTTATCCTCTGAAATTATGGCGTTCCCGGCGGGAGCAGCGTGTGGTTTACACTACCTTCCCCTCCTGCCCTGCTTCCTTCTCTAGCGCGAAAAACGGCTGTAGCATCAGCTCCTCGCTCCACCATTCGATGAGGTCGTATTCTTCGCCGGGTTGTTTGTCGTCTTTCATGTTGAGGTAGTCCTGGTAGAGGCGTTCGGCTTTACGGAGGAGGAGGGGCTCGCGGATCTCGCTGGTGAGGTCCCAGCCGTAGAGGTCGCGGTACTGGAGGAGTAGGACGTAGGAGAGGGTGATGTTGGCGTTGCGGACGAAGTTGGGGGCGTGCTTGCCCACTCTTTTGTTGTTGGCGCCGTCGATGGCGTCCTGGTAGAGGCGGCGCAGGCTGAGGAACTGGATGGGGCGTAGGGCGGGGAATAGCTCGTAGAGGCGCTGCTCGATGAAGAGGTCGAGGGGGGCGTTGTAGAGCTGGCTGTTGAGGCCGCGGAACAAGTGGTTGAGGAAGCCTTCGGCCTGATCAGTGGCGAGCCCGGCTTTGAGCATGCGGCGGCGGTCTTTGTCGGTGCGCGACTGAAATTGTTGCTCGTGGCGGAGGTTGGAGGTGAACAGCTGGTTCTCGCTGGCGCGGCGGGCTTCCAGGATGAGGTCCAGGTGGCCGAGCTCGTGCATGATGAGGTGGGTGGCGAACGGGGCGCCGGGCTGGTACTGAACGGTGTGGGCGTGTATTTTCCGGTATTCGGCTACGAGTATTTTGGCGATGTTGGGGATGTCGGTGATTTCTTCTACCCGGATGGGCCTGGGGCTGCGGGCGGCAAGGGCATCCAGGAAGGGCTGGTACAGAGATTCGGGTGGCGTGGCTTCCAGATAGGCCTGGGCGATCTGCTGGGCAAGCTGTACACAAGTGGGCGCCAACTGCTGGTGTTCGCCGGTGCTGGCTTTGAGGGCGCGGATGGCCCAGTCGAATGCCTGTAGGAGCTCGCCTTCCTGGTCGTGGAGCAGGGCGATGCCGTAGGCGGCTTGGGGGTAGCCGGGCTCCAATTCCAGGACGCGCTGGAAGTGCTTCATGGCTTCCTGCCGCTTGCCTTGCTTGGCGAGCAGGCCGGCCATGTTGTTGAGGGCGACATGATCTTCTGGGTCAAGGTCTACAGCGCGCCGGAAGAACTGCAGGGCGGTTTCGGTGTCATTTTGTGCCTGAGCGTAAAGGTTCCCGACCATTATGAGGGCGGCGTTATTTTCCGGTTTCCAGCGCAGGGCCTCGATGAAGCTGTCCATGGCGGCATCGGGTTGGCCTTCGTCGTAGAGGATCTGGCCGTAGATGCGGTGGAGGTCGGAGTTGATGGCGCCCTTCTGGATGATGGGCTCCAGCAGTTGGCGGGCTTTGGCGTACTGCCCTTTTTCGCTCAGGGCGATGATGCGCTGATGGGTTTCTTTGGCGGCCAGGGCTTTGCTTTCATCGAAATCGATGACTACCTGCTGGCCTTTTATCTGGATCTCGGGGGTGTAATCGCCAATGGTGTACTGCTTCCTAAGGGCGCGGAGGATGTCCTGCTCTTCGGCGCTGGCCGGGAGGCCCGGGAAGAGGAGGGGAAGCAGGCTGTCTTTGGGGATGACAATTAGCATTCAGGTTGCTTTGTTTTGGCTGCAAAGGTAATCAATATTCGCCGGGTTGCATGACGATGGTGGCGCTGCGGTCGGCTTCGGTGAGTATCCAGATCTTGGGGATTCCGGTTTGCTCGCGCAAGTGGGGCGGCAGCTTGTAGACGGAGAGTATACGGGCGCCGTTTTCTAAGGCCTGGTTGTTGGCGAGGGTGTCCTCGGGGCTGCATTCGCCCCAGTCGCCCAATTCATGGCGCTGCATGCTCTTCTGGATAAATTGCTGAAAGGCGTCGTTGGACTGGGTGAGCCCGGCGATGCTGGGGGTGGCGACGGTGCGGCCGAGGGAGAGGTGGGGCATGGATACTTATTTTGATAATTGGATCACTTTAGGCGCCTAACTTACGCCTTTTTTAAAATATCCGCGGGAGCCTTCATGACTTTATTGGCCTTCCCAGAATTGCTTAGAAAAGCTTAACTCAAGATATTCTCACCCGCAAGATCGATCCGCCCCACCACAAACTGCCGCTGCACCAGCTGCTTATCGCCACCGTCGTACCAGGGCAATACCGCCGTCCTGACGCCCTCTCCAAACAGATGCTGGCACTTCCGCTGGATTCCCCTGGGGCCATCATCCACCGTACCCAAAGGGCCGGGGCAGCCTGGCGGAAACCTGCCTGCTGTGCCAGCATGGCCGACAGGCAGGAAGAGCCGTATCAAATGGGAAAGTTATTCTTCTTGGTGCACCAAGGGCCCCCTTTTTATGAAGCCTGTATCAATGCAACGACCAGCAAGTCCACATCCGTCCAGGCTCCCTGTTCGGTAACGTGTTTGCCTCCTTCGCTGTTTTGGTGCCTTAACCAGTTTGCATTTTCAATCCCAGATTCCAGCCTATCCTTCAAGTTGGCAAAATCATTCTGCCTCGCCTTTTTATAGCCTGGGTAATGGTTCCGCAATTCTCTGATCAATTCGTTACCGTTCTGGAAAACCCGGGCGGTTTTGACGAAGTGAAGAAGATACCATATTTCAAAAGCGATGGCGGAAAAGGCGACTTCGCAATTCTGCTGAAGCGCCTCATCGTAAGCACTTTTTCGGTGGGCATGATGGTCATGGTCGAAAACCACCCACACTTTTTCGTAGGGGTTGTTTTCTTGTTCAGCCTGCTCGGCTCTCTGGACAGCTTCCCGGACAACCTGCTCTGGTGTGGGGTTCTTTGCTGCAACAACCTGGGGGTCAATGGCTGACAATGCCTGCTTGTATTCGGGGTCTTCCTTGATCGCCTGAAAATAGTTCTTCTCCGTTGCACCCTCGCAAAGGATGAGCATCCTCTTTCTTGCCCTCCTCGGCCTTCTTCTACTTCTTCTCATCCGCTGGGGTATAATTCAGTTCGAAATCCAGGCGCTGAATGCCTGGTATCCCGCCCAGGCGGCCGGAAAGGTACCATTTTTCGTAAGGGGCATCCTTAAGTATTCCAGTGATATCCGCCAGAGAAAAAATTTCGGAAGCTCCTGCCTGGTCCTTCTCCACGATCCAGGCCTGGTCCCGCCGGAAATCAATACTGGATAAGAGGTTGGTATCGTGGGTGGCCAGTATCAACTGGGCGCCCCGGGTGTTGATCTCCGGGTTGTGAAATAACTGAATGAGGTAGTTGCAGATCAAAGGGTGGAGGCTGCGCTCAAACTCATCGATAATGATCACGCGCCCGTTCATCAGGGCTCGGAGGATGAGGCCGCCCAAAACGAATAGCTTCTGAGTGCCGGTGGATTCTTCTGCGAGGGGGTAATAGGTGGTGCCTAGCTGACGGCCATCATCATCGTAGACCTGGTGCTCGACGGATATTTCATAATCCTCCTCGATGAAAGGCAGCTCTGGTTCTTCTACCTTAAAATCGACAACCCCGGTGTCGAAGCTCTTCAGCAGGGATTTGAAGTTCTTAATAAAGCGTTCGTTTTTCTTCCCGCTTTCCAGTTCTTTGGCAATGCGCCGCAGGTAATATTTGTCCACCCAGCTATCTAAAAAAGGGATGGGCATATATTGTTCGGAAAAAAAACGGTATACCTCCACCAGCTGCTGTATGTTATTCCGGGCCGCCTTGGACAAAAATAACTGATTGGCCCCGGTTAGCTTTGACACCACCACTTTTTGCCCTTTGAGGTAATCCCCGAATTCAAATTCCTGCCGGATGCGCTTGAATAGGCGGGATTCCCTCCCCTCTGGATAAAACAACAGCTGTTCTTCTACTACTTCTTCCTTGAGTATCGATACCCGGTAGTGGTACCGCACTTCTTCCAGCAAAAAATCCGTTTCAAAGCTTACCGGGGCGCTGGCCGTCCTGGCGTTGAACAGGAAAGGGGCATATTCGTCGAAGGGCTTGTCCGGCGCTCGGTCGGCGGAAGACAGCACCAGGTTGCGCAACGCTTGCATCGCCTTCATTAGGTTACTCTTTCCGGAGGCATTGGCGCCGTAGACAATGGCAGACCTCAATACCCTGTATTTTCCGGCTATGGTAAAAAAATGGCGGGCTTCCTCCTTCTTGCCTTCATCCGGCAGCAGAGACAGTACCTGGCGGTCCCGAAAAGACCGAAAATTTTCTACGGAAAACTCCAGTAGCATTTGTTTTAAAAGACTTTTTTGAGAAATACATCCAAATATAAGGATTAAAACAAGATAAAGCTATTGTTTTCCTCTGTTATATCTTCTCTGCCTATTTTATTTTCTGAAGGTTGGATATGATGGCGCTTCGCCGTTCTTCCAGCATATTGGTGTATTCTTGGTACCCTTAGCGTCTTTGTGGCAAGAAAATCGGTGGCCACTCATCTTTTAAATCCCTCCAAATCCACCCCATAATCCCGCACTTTCTTCATTAAGGTATTATACGCTACGCCAATGTCCCTGGCCGTCTTCCGCTGCTTGCCGCCGTTGAGCCGCAGCACCCGCTCGATGTGCCACTTTTCGATATCGGCCAGCAACAGGGAGTCCTTTGGCCGGGGATCCATAATTCGGGAAGGAAGGTCCTGGAGGCGGGCTTCTCCATCGGTGCTCAGGACGTAGAGCCGCTCAATGAGGTTTTCCAGCTCGCGGATGTTGCCGGGGAAGGGATAGGACAAGAGCTTGTCCTTCACTTCCTGGGAAAAGCGGAGGGGTTTGGCGGCATTGAACAGCTTCTTCTTCTGTTTGATGAAGAACTGGATCAAAGCTTTGATCTCTTCGATGCCCCGCTCCTGTAGGGAAGGCAACTCCAACTCCACGACGGAAAGGCGGTAGTACAGGTCCCAGCGGAATTTGCCGGCTTCGCACTGGGCGAGCAGGTCTCTGTTGGTGGCGGCGATGAAGCGGACGTCTACTTTCCGAGGCTTCCCTCCTATCGGGGTGATTTCTTTTTCTTGGAGTACCCGGAGCAGGGATTGCTGCATGTAAGTAGAGATGTCTCCGATCTCATCCAGAAAGACGGTTCCTCCCTCGGTGGATTGGATAATGCCAGGGGTATCCTGCTCTGCCCCGGTGAAGGCGCCTTTTTTGTACCCGAAGAGCCGGGATTCCAATAGCTGGTCGCTCATGGCGGAACAGTTGACGGCATGGAAAGGGGCGTCCCGGCGGGGTGACTGCCTATGGACGTACTGGGCGAGATGCTCTTTGCCGGTGCCGGTGTCTCCCAGGATCAGGACAGTGGCCTCAGCGGCCTGGGCAACTTTGTAGGCTTTTTCGTAAACCGGGCCGATGCTTGCCGTTTTCAGGAAATCCTCTTCCTCGATAAACTTGGATGGCTGCTCCGTCTTGCTCTGACGGATGATGGCGCTGGAGGTGGTGGCGTCCCGTTCTAAATTGACAAATACCATTTCCGGTTTACCTGTTTTGGTGTATTGCTTCGGCCGCACTTGCAGCAGCCTGGTATCCAGGTTCAGCGACCAGTGGGCCAGGTACCAGGCAGTTTGCATGGCCGGGGTGCCGGGAGAGATAAAGATATCAACAGGCTGCCCTTTATACTCGAGCAGCAATGGGGTGATTTTAGAAAGGATCTGCTCCAGGTCGATGACGTCATCGACGCCCATGTATTTAGGTTCAACGACATGCTCAGGATGTCTTTGCTTCAGGTAGCTAAGTAGAAAGTCTATAGCTGTATCCTCTTCTTTTTTTGCGGTGAGTAGGAGGTGCTTTTCGTACTTATCCTTATAAAAGTACTCGTGGAAACTGGCGGTGGTACCTTCTTCATTGACCTTGACATCCCCATCCTCCTTGGTGAAATCATTCCTGGTAGCAATCCACGAAATCAACAATCGCTTCATATTGATTCATTTTTTGAATCACTAAAATCATTTATTAACTCAATATAGGTTTTAAATGCCAACAAAACAAGGCTTCTCTCCCCTGGCACATGCTTTGGTGTATCTCCGGTATAAACCACTTTGGAAAACATGGAGGGTAAAAAACCAACAGCGAAGCGTCAGCTGACGCTTGAGGATATTCTTTTCAACCATTGCCAGGATGCCTCCCGGCCTAACGGGCTGCTCCTGCTAACGCTGCCTACAGGGTTCGGCAAGACCTACTATGTGCTGGAGTACATGGCCGAACATATCCGGCAAAAGCTTCGCAATAGGGTTTGGTTCATCACCAATTTAAAGAAGAACCTGCCAGTGGAGGAGCTGAAAGAACGTGTCGGCGAAGAGTTGTTCAACCGGGAGGTGTTGTTGCTCAGCAGCTACTCCGACCAGGTGCTTCATTTCCTGAAACACCACGATATCCCCGATTCGGTTAAAGGTAACTTCCGTACTTTCGAGCCTTTGCGTAAAGCAGCGGAAGCGCTGAGGAACGCGCCTGCCCATCCGGAGTTTAAACAATACCTCCAGGAGCAACTGTCCATAAAAGAGCTCGCCTTCCGAAAGGAACTAAAGGCCTTTTTGAAACCATATTTTCAAAGCGCCACCAGCTTTGAGGAACGGCTCAGGATATTGCGGGCTACGCCGGAATTGCGGTGGGTGGAAACACTGTACCCCTCTGTCCAGTTCTTCGAGAAGAGTGTCTTTTTCTGCACCATCGATAAATTTTATCTGTATGTCGATACGGTCATTGGCCCGAATATTCAAATTACCAACCCAAAATACATCGGGGGAAATATTGTCTTCATTGATGAGTTCGATGCTACGAAGCAAAACATTAAACGGGCCATCATCGAAAATGCCATTCGGTTCAACCAGGATATCCTGGGCCTTTTTATCCAGATTTTCTATGGGGTGCAATCCAGGAAGCTGCCAGTTTCCCGGATCAATAGGGCGGCACGAAAGCGGCTGGATTACCTGAAGGGCAAGTTCGACAAACTGACGGAAGAAGCCTGGCGGATCTATAGGGAATACCAGTTCCAGTCTCATTTCTACCATAAGGGCACAGATGGCGCCAACCGGGCGTTTCTGTTCCACGATTTTGAATACCATACGGTTTTCGAGGGAGGCGAAAAGGGGAAGAAGCCTGGCTTCCTGGCCCGGCATTACGATAAGGATGACCTGGTGAATTACATTCGGATCGAGCATGGCCGGCCCGAAACCGACAATGAGAACCTGCTGTTTCTCCTCAATGACTTGCGGAGCTTCATCCACCTTTTCTCCTTCTTTGTACTGGACTTCGCACGGGAGTATAAAGAGCTGCACGATGAAGTGAACCCCGAAGAGATCAGCATCGAAAATGCCATCCGTACTACCCTCGACCTCTTTGACCTTCATGACACTACTACCCAGCGTTATTTCATCGGCCATATTTCTCAGCTGGTTCTCGTCAACCAGGACAATGCTTCCACCGGATTTGACCTTTCTCCGGTCAACCAGGGTTTTCGCTACTATGATATCCTCAACCGCAAAACCCATGACGCTACTTCTAAGGTCATGTATGCCGATACGCTGACTACTCCGGAGACATGGCTCCTGAATTTGTGCCAACATGCCAAGGTGGTGGGCATCTCGGCCACGGCTGGTTTCGATTCTCCCATTTCCAATTATTCCCTGTCGCACCTGAGGCACCACCTGCAGGGCCGCTTTTTTGAGCTGGCGCCAACGGAACAGGCAGTGCTTCGGGAGGAGTTTCTTCTGAAGAACAGCCACGGTGATCAAAGGGAGATCCGGCCTGTTGGCATCCGGTGTAGCGTCAATAAAAGGCATGCCCTGGAAGAGCTCTTCACAGACAAGGAGATAGTGCTTCAGTTTTTGCATCAGTTTCATAGCCTACAGGAATTCGAAGTGCAGCGATATGTGAAGGTTGGCAAAGCATACCTCCACTTCATTCGGCATCCTGAGATCTATTCCTTCCTCTGCCTTTTGAATAAGTTCCCCCGTTCCGGAGCGTTCGATCGTTTTCGGGAACAGGACTTAAAGGAGTTGTTCGCTCAACTCCGGGTACAATACCTGGAGGAAGAGGAGCCGAAGGCCCGAAAGGCGGTGGAGGCAGAAGCCCGTATTGTCGATAGCCAGGGTTTTGAGGAGAAGCTGGAGGACATCAACCGCCAACTGACGGAAGGCGGCCGCATTTTCCTGATCTCTACCTATCAGACCATGGGCGCCGGGCAGAATATCCAGTACGATGCGCCGGAAGGCGTGGAACTGGTGGCCATCAATGGCCTGGGCTACGGTGGCAGGAAGAAGGACTACGACGCCCTTTTCCTGGAGAAGCCTACTTACCTGCTCCAATACTTCCCGGATGGGGAGGATATTTCTGATGAGCAGCTGCTCGATTACCTCTTTGAGGTGGAATACCTGGCAGAGGGCGGCGCCATCAGCCGAAAAGAGAAGAGGGAACGCATCCGCTATGCCTTCCGCCGGCGGTTCAACCCGCTCCTGCGGGTGCCGGGCAACAAGGAGCTCTACGAGCGCAAGGCGGTAGCGGAGCATTTCTGCCGCCTACTGATCCAGGCTGCCGGGCGCTTGTCCCGGACGCGGCTGAAGGCGCCGGTTACTCACCTTCTTTTTGATGATGCTATACGGGATTACCTTCAGTTCTTCCAGGCATCGGGCTATTTACTGGTGCCGGAATTCGAAGCACTGCTCCAGTATTGCCAGAAACCGGCGCCAGCGCCGGCACTTCCCAGTTATGCTGAAGAGGTAATGAACCAGAACCTGCACCGCTCCCTGGCTTTCTCGGCTTTGCTGCACCAACTTACCCGTGGCATTCCGAATTGGCGGCCGGAAACCATCCGCTTCTGGGAGGGCTTGCGGGAGTTTGTCCTGAAAAACCCAACCATAGACAGGGAACGGCTGCAACGGTCGGGGATGCAAAAGTTCTACATCACTCACCCGGAGGGGAACCCGGCCAGCCGGTACTTCTATCGCTCGGAGGATGACTTCAGAAGTAAGTTGTTGATTTCTTTTGATGAAAATATTGGCAAGGAAGCTTCGGATGCTGCGGCTCTCTTGCCCGAATTGCTTCAGATACCGCTGATTGCCGAACTGTTCCGGGAAAAGGGGTATGCGGCCTCTTTTGAACCGGGGGAGTTCATCCTCTCCCCTCCCCTTTTCCAGAATATCTACCTGGGCGCATTGGGTGAAGCCATCGGTGAAAAAATACTGCGATTCTACGGAATGGATTGCCGCCCTCTTGAGCAGGGAGAATATGAGCTGTTTGACGCCCGGGTTTCCGAGCGGCTGTACGTGGATTTCAAGTTCTGGGGCGCACACACCAGAGTGGACGCTCAGGAACAGAAGGAGAAGATCCGCCGCAAAATGGCCCAGGCCAATGTACAGCGTGTCCTAATTGTCAATATCGTTTGCCCGGGCGGACGGTTTGAGCCCATTCCTGGCGGCGATGGGATTGTTGAGGTCCCCGGACTGGTGGATGCCCGCCGGGGGATAATCCTGCAGCCTGCCATCCAATTCATTCACCAATATATTTCTGAACATGCCTAACTTGTTTTTCAACCAGTTTATCCTCGATATCAACCACGATAGGATCAATCAGGATTTTCTTATCCTGAGGTTTAGCCGGGATAAAGGCTACTTGTCCTACCGCAACCTCGCTTTTTTGGATAGGCTCCTGGCTGAGCCGGGCCAGGGCATGCTGTCGGTGTGTTTCGACTGGGGCAATGAGGCGTTTGCTTTGTACGAAAGGAAGGTGCCCGGCGCTTCTGGGCATGAATTGATCCGGCAACTGGAATTGGAGGACGACTTGCGGGTGGAACCCATATACTCCGAGTCGATTAGGTGGGAACACAAGCTATTCCAGCTTTTCCTCAATGCCTGCGCGGGTTCGGAAAATCCCCGGTACCGATACAATAACCTGACGGGCAAACTCTATATTACTTCGCCGAACAGTAAGTTCTTTAATCCCAAGGGCCAAAGCAGGGTTGCTCTTGAGGCCAGGGTGCTGCCCCGCCATGTCATCAGCCTGGATACTGTTACCTTTACGGCTTTGTCCCGGTACGATGACCTGGCCAAAAATGATTGGGGGAAAGAATGCCCGAAGCGGAAAAAGAAGTTGCACGATATCGAAAAATACATCTTCGACCCTCGCCATTCTACTTTCCGCCGATGTTTTGAGGAGGAAAAGGTAAAAGCCGCCGACAAATACGTCCGCATGCGGCCGCCCCGGCGCTTCAGGAAGGGTAAACTGAAAAACCGTATCGACTTTTTCTCCCTGAACCCTAAGGTGTACCCTCATACGAAGATCGCCCTGTTGAATGAACTGCTCTTCGATGCTTTTTACCCCCGGTTTGGCGCCTACTTCACGCTGGAACAGAAATTAATAACCGATGGCTTCAATTCCGTCCAGTTCAAACCGGCTGACGAGTCATTTTCAGGACTGGCGGAAGCGCCGGCCCGCCTGATCGATAATGTAGGTGACCCGGTAAAGCTAAAGGAGATCCGTACCATCCTTCGCCAAGAGTATGGCCTTCAACCACGGCTGACAAAAAAGATAAAGCCGGGCTGCCTAAACCTGCAGTTCAACCACGATGCAGAATATTATGGGTTGGATAGGGCGGAAAAGGACCCCTACCTGGAGTCCACCCTGGACTGCGCGGTGCAGAATTTCACCCTCCAACAGTACCTGGAAAACGGAAAGAACCAGCTTTTCAAAACGCTCCAGGAGGGCCACATCAAATACGACATCAGCCAGCGCCGGCTCACCATCTTTGACTGGAAGAGGCTGCAAATGGACCGGGACTGGTACTTTGCCATCGCTGAAAAGCCTGAGGAGGAAATGATCTTTCACTTTCTGGCTATATCTCCTCAAGGTGGATTGACATTCAGTACCTTGACCCGCGACCTTTTCAACCAGCCCTTTCATGAATTGATGGCGGAGGTGTTTACCGGCGCTAATGCCAGGAAAGCCAGGATCACAGACGGGGTGATCTTTGACGGAGGCGGCAATATCAACGTGATCGAACAAACAGAACTCCGGACTTACCCGGATCTGCACAACGTTCATCACTACATCATGAATGGAGTAACCCTGGATGGAGCTACCTTGCAGTGCGCCGAATTGAGGAACTTCGTCAGGGAATTTATGGCTGGCCATGGTACAACGAAGCAAATAGCCAAACTATGGAAGTACTTGTCAGAACAAGGGGAAGCCGCAGCCATCAATGTGATAGAGGTAAAGGATCGCCTGAAGGGCAAAAACAAGCAACACCTACTCTTTGCCGAATTATTCAAGCAACGCTTCGGCTACTGGCTCAAACATCCTTTCAAGAATAAGGAGCAGGTTGATAAAGCCTTTGCCGCCCTGGTGGACATCCATACGGTGGAGGAAGAGCAAGGAATCTTGTTCTGGGCCAACCGGGATATGGGCAAGTCCAAAGGGATGTTTGCAACTTCCAATGTGGTGCGCCGCCTGAAGGGCTGGAAAAACAGCCGGCTGCTCTTCAACCGGCTCCTGGATACTATGGCGGTAGATTTTGTTCGGGTGGATGCGCCATCGGTGATCCCTTTTCCCTTCAAAATGCTCCGGGAGTACCAGCGGATGGCGAGCCGGCCGGAGGGGGGGATTGATTTTGGGGAGTTTGATTTTGAAGTATGACACCTCGGCCGTAATTATTTTATGAATCTAGCAACAATGTAGAGTGATCTTCCGTAAAAAGAGCTACATCCAATTGAAGTGAATTTGTGCTTAACTAAGTGGCCTTCCATTATAGGCCAACAAAAACTTCTATACCCATGCCGTTTATTTTTGAATGCGCTCAGTACAAAGATGCTTTCTCGAAAGAAGATCCGGCTGTCAGCCAGATTGTGACAAAGCGGTTAAACGCCATCAGAGCTCGCAAGAAGTTAATGCCAAGCGCCACTTTAAAAGTGTACGACCGGGCCGGAATCTTTATTCAACGTTTTATTGGCCAGGGAACCAATATGCGAGTGATCATACAAGAGCATAAGTTTCAGCATGGTGGAGAAGAACATTCCATCTATCTGCTGAGAGAATATATTTCACAAAGCAAATACGAGCCCCGGTGGAAAAACAATGTACTTCCTCACATTGAATCCGGAACCTATAAAGAGGAGTTCCCTATTCCTACCGAAGAGCTTGAACAAGCAGAAGAAAGCTACCTTAAGTTCATTAACCCGAAAAAAGAAAAATTACCTTCTCCTCCAAACAATATTACAGATTGGTTTCTGGACGAAGGCTTCAGCATCAACCCCGAGTTCAGTATTTATGAGACCCAGGACTGGATGGCCTTTTCCAGCGATTATATGCAGGACTATGCCAATGATTTTTTCCGGTTGCTGCAAGCCATTTACAAGGAAGACGAAGGAGGAATCGAATACGAAGTAGTCGAAGAAGTAGCAAACAATAGAAATTTAAAGATTGCCTACTATGAGGAGGTATATTTGATATATGAAGAATGCCTGGATGAAAAGGATGAACGGATATTCCTTTTACACAACGGAGGCATAATTACCGAAGATAAACCAGAGAAAAAAAACAAAAAAATTCAGGCGGCTATTCAATATGAGCCTCTTCAAGGGATACAAGACGGGGTATACTCTATTGAAATGTTAAGCAAAGGTGCAGTCCGCGCTTATTCTTCGAGTATTGTCAGCCTTACCGGAAAGCGCAAGGAATGGAAAGAGATCCAGACGCACAGCAATAAATCCAACCTGGCCCTTTCTCCTGAACAACTTAAGCTGCTTAAAGACTACAGCTTCCCCAAATTTATCAACGGGCAAGCCGGTAGCGGCAAGTCGGAAATGCTTTATTACCTCTTTGCCGAAGTCCTGTTCCGGAAAAGTGCCTACGATTTTAAAGGCAACATCATTTTCCTGACAGAAAATGAAGAACTGCTGAAGAAAGCTCTATACGATACAAGAAGCAAATTGCAGAGCAATTCGCAGTATCAGGGGGCCGACCTGGATTCGTTGCATATCAATGAGTTTTTCTATCCTTTTCGTAGGTTTCTGCTGGAAAACCTGATAGAGGATCAGAGCCAATACCCGGAAAGCAAATACATTAACTTTGCCAAGTTCAAATACCTTTATGAAAATGGGAAAATCCCCGATTATACGATCAAACGATACCCTGCGGAGATAGCCTGGTTCATCATCTATTCATTTATCAAAGGGCAAGACGCCACGGTGGAGGAGTTTACCCCTGAAGATTTCAAGAACCTTTACACAAAGGATAAAAACGGGGTAGACGAAGAGACTTATGAAGGAGTATTCAACCATATCTGGAAGCCCTTCTATAAAAAACTTCGCGAAAAGGGATACTGGGATCAGCTCGACCTCGTGAGGGACATCCTGCAGTCCTATGATTCCATACCCGAAGATCAAAAGTATACTGCCATTTTGTGTGATGAGGCACAGGACTTTACACGAGTGGAATTGCAACTCCTCATCCGCATATCCAGGTTCACAGACTACAACCTGGAAGCACTGGAGCAGATCCCCATTACCTTTGCCGGCGATCCATTCCAAACGGTCAACCCCACCGGCTTTAGCCTGGAAAAGCTCAAGCGGTTGTTCGACAAGGAATTATCCGACGAGCTTGATTTCTCTATGCGAAAAGAGCTCATCGCTGACCTTTTTTACAATTACCGGTCCAGCAAAAAAATTGTCGACTTCGCTAATGCGATCCAGTACTTCCGGCGGGTATTCCTCAAAACTACTGACCTTCGGTATCCACAAGAGGCCAAAAGGCTGGGCAAAGCTCCAACACCGATGATCTTTTGCACCAGTAAAGATGAAAGGGTTCTTAAAGAGAAGCTGGGTACCGGAGTCGTATTTATCCTGGGGTGTAATGACGGAGAAGAGGAATCATTGGTGGAGGCCGATAAATGGCTGGAACCTTCTTTCATTGTAAAGAGCGCCGCCCGTTCAAAAGGTTCTGAATATCCAAGCGTGGCTATTTATAACTTTGGCCAACAATTTATCGACGAATTTTCGCCGGACCTGCTTCATCAGCTCCTCAATGGAGAAAAAACATTTGACGCTCTTGGCTCTGGGGAGCAATTCAAAATTGCCTTCTTTTTCAATAAGCTCTATGTAGCCGTAACCAGAGCCCAGGAAGAGTGTTTCATCCTGGACTCTCAAAATGGAATTGATAAGTTCTGGGATGTTTTAGCTGGGCTGAGTGAAATGGAGATTCGCGATCCCGAATGGCAGGAATCTATTGTAACTCGCTTCATTGAACATGGAAACCTGGAAACGTTGCACAATACAGATAAAACTAACCTGTTGAAGATTGCCGAAGAAGACCGCGCCAACGGCCTCGCTTACGAAGATCCGGATAAATTGATGGATGCAGCAAAAGCATATTCCCAATTGGGAAGGAAATTTGGCCAGGAGGTTATCTTTTGCCAGGCAAAAGCACTTCAGTTTTCCCACCAGTACAAAGAAGCAGGTGATAAATTCAAAGAAATTGAATACACAGAAGATGCCAGCACTTGTTACTGGATCGGCCAATACTGGCAGGACCTGATCCTCTTACATGATACCGAAACAAGCCGTAAAGCGATGATCCGGCGCTACGTTGCCGGAATCATGTCCGATTCAAATGTAGATCACCAACCCCTGATTGATTATGGAAAAACTGTTCTCACCGCTTTGGACGAGCCAGAATGTAAAGGGAAAATAACCTGGCGGGAGGAGTTCATAAAAAAGCTCTCCACTCTCATCCAAAAATGGGCCCCCGATATGCCGGCGGAGAAAGCAAAAAGCCTGGCTGAAAAACTCGATGCATTCGATCTTGCCGACAACCAGTTCTTAGATGCGGTTGCCCGCCTCCATATTAAAGCCGAACAATATAACCGGGCAGCCGCCTGTTGGGAGCTTTCAGATGAATATGACCATGAGTTATACTATGAGGCTAAATTACAATCTACCATTAATCCTGTAGAACGGGTCATTTACTTCAACAAGCTGGGGAAAACAGATAAAGTTGTAAGTGAATTCCTAAAAGCCAGGGAACAGTTTTCAGAAATGCCGGAGAAGAAAATCGCCCTGAGGGCTCTCCATGACTCAGGTAAGATTTCAGAGGCAGTAGATCTTGCCTATAGCGACCGAGAGCTCTGGCCATTCCTCCTGGACCTGGCTTTGGCAAAAAATGAACCTATTTCCAAAGCGGCATTGCTCTTATCAAATGTTATTGAGATTTCAGACAGGGACGCCCAAAACCGTTCGGCAATTCTGTCTGCAGATTTTCTGGAGAAAATTTCAGAAAAGGTTGTTAGTTCCACGCCTCTCAAGAACTACAAGCCAAAGAAAGACCATAAATTGAAAAAATTGGCAGAGGATTCTTTCGCTTCTTCGGACGCAGTTGAAGCAGCAACACTTTTTACCAAAGCTGTCGCACGTTCCCAGGTAACCCGGGAAAAACTTTCTTCCAGTGGAACATACCTTCTCGTTCGGGCAATAGCCAATTATGCCATATCAAACAAGGTTGATGTTTCAGCTATCGAATGGGCTTGCGCCATTGAACGTACGCACAGCAAACTTATCGAAGCCGTAAAACTTTTTGATGAACACAAAGGCTTCTTGCTGCTGGACACTCAACTTGAGCTGGATACCAGCAGAATTTTACTGGAGCGCTGGATGAAAATCCAGCTAAAAAGAGGTTTGGTCGACTTGAAACAACGGCCTAACCATAAGATTGCCGCCATCAAGCCGGAAATAAAAGCAGATTTAGGCGCCATGCTCCAGGAAAACCTTGAGTCTCTCAAGAGAAAGGGAGTAGCTGCCGCTTCTGTATATGAATTTGACCTGAAGGAAATTGACCGGTTGCCTTTCCTTCCAGATTATTACTCTCTTACAGAATCCGGCACTACTACAATACCTGCTGTTGAAGAGGATATAGAGGCAATAGAGAACAACCTGCTTGAAGAAACTATTGATGACGAGGAAATACCTCTTATTCCTGAAGGCTCAGGCCGTCCTGAGCAGCCTGAAGCTGAGGCAGCCCCCGCGGGACAGCCTGCCGATGTTTTGGAGCCAACTGCTGAGGCGCCACCTGAGTTAGAAACGGAAATGGGAGAAGAACCAGTAGAAAGCCCCCCAACTAAGGAACATGAAGGAAGAGCAGAAGAAGAAACGCATCCGGAAATCCAGCCCACCGCAGTGGGCCTGCTCTTGGAGGACAATGGCGCCAAACCCAAAGAAACAGAACCGCAGGAGGAAACCGAAGCAGATGCCAGCTTTAACAGCCGCATCAGCAAGATCGAGGAAATGCTGGAACAACTCATGAAACAACAGGAAGCCCTGGCGAAACAGCTTAAGGATTCAAATGGCGCTCCTGCTAAACCTTCAGACGCCGAAAAGGAAAAGAGCCTGCTGGAAGAAAATAATCAACTGTGGCGAGAATTGTCGCAGTTGCAGCAGAAGTATATTGCTTTGCTGGAAAGGATAAAGGTCATCGAGTGATTTGACCATTTCCCTCATGTGCCAAGTAGAAAAAATGCCCCAAAACATCAAGTGCAGGGCCAGAGGATAGTCTTTGCCCGAATATAGCGAAAAAGCCCTGGCTGAGTAATTTCCTTCTTTCAATTAACATCAAACCAAACATGAAATTCATCGGAAAACAGGCAGGAGAACTTCTCTTCGAGAGGATCGAAGAGGTCTTAATTCGCGAAGGTTTAACGGAAAAGGAAAGGATCCCCAAATACCGCATCATCCTTGAGGATCTCTTCAATGAGCTTACCAAAGATGTGAGGCGGCACCTGAACGGTTTATTTGCAAAAACCTCCTTTATTTTCAAGGAATATGATGTCCCAGATGCTGTAATTGACAAGGTTCATAACCTGCGCATTCATGCGAATAAAGTAGTACACGATTCCAGTATTTCCCCAAGGCAGATGGATGAAGTAAGGTGTTTATTCCAACTGGCAGAGTCCATTAGCTATTTCGCAAAATTACCGGTGCCCGAAGAAGTCAAAAAACACTACGCTGATCATTTATCAAGGATTCAGGCATCAGAAAAAGTTCAACGGCCGATCAAGCCTTCCTACGAGTTTCATGCGGTTGTGGAAAACGTTTTTGTTCCGGATGGTGAACATAAAGGAAGGTATTGTGTGCTCACCTGCAATACAGATGACCTGGGCTTGATCAAGCTGAAACTCTGGAACAATAAAAAGGCGGATGGCTTTGGCAGTGACCTTGCAGTATTTGGCAATCTGGTTGAACCTTACCAGAATATTTATGTGACAGAGGTCAAAAAATACCAGGATGAAGAAGATGAATTCTATGCTACCCCACAATCCCTCCTTGTATTGGAACCGGATTACCTGATCGATGCCAAAGAACTATCGAATTGCCGTCAGAAACAAGGGGATAACCCTCTGCTTTATATCCTCAGCCGGTTCACTAAGGGAGAGGTCACAGACAGGGTTATGGTTGGGAACATTGTGGGGAAGATGCTGGACGACATTGCTACTGACCCGGAGTACGACTATAAAAAGTCCTTCGAGCATGTTATGCGGGAGAGCTCTTTTGGTATGCTCTGCATGGCCAGTGACAATGGCAGGTACAACCGCACAAACATCGAGAAAGCTTTTGTTGAAGCCCGTGACCATGAGAAGATATTAAAGGAAGTGCTGAAAGATTTCAAGCCTGATCGATTGGTCGTAGAACCTACCTTTATTTCCAGCAAGTTTGGCCTCCAGGGGCGGTTGGACCTGCTTGTCGAGCGGAAAAAAGCTGAAAACAGAAAAGACATTATTGAGTTGAAATCCACCAGGAATTACCCTGGGCTGAACATTGGGCTCTATTCGAACCACAAGGCCCAGGCGATGTGTTACGACCTGCTTTTGTCCTCCACTTTTCCCGAAAGGATCGGGCATAGTTCTATTCTTTATTCCAATGCTTCCCTGGAAGAAAGCCCGCTTAGACATGTGAATGAGGAAGAATTCCTGTCCAAACAACAGCTTTTAATGACCCGTAACGAGATCGTTGCCAGCGAAATGAAACTTGCTAAAGGAGACTTCCAGCCTTTCTTCGATATTCTCTCTGAAGATTTCGGCCCTTATCCCAAATATCTCGAAGATCAATTATCCGATTTCACACAAACGATCAAAGGGCTGAACGGCCTGTTGAAGAAGTATTTCCTGGGCTATTTGAAGTTCATATATCGGGAATTGCAGGTCGCTAAGGTGGGAAGCAGTGATGGGTATAGTTCCTCAAACGGATTTTCAAGCCTATGGAGATCTTCAAAAGCGGAAAAATTAAACAATTATAACGTCCTGGTTTACTTAAAAGTAAAGGACGTAACAGATGATTTCCATGTTACTTTGGAGATGAACCCTGATCTTTTCTCCCCGGATGTAACAACCTTCAGAGAGGGCGATATTGCCATCCTCTACCCTACTCCCGACCCCGAACATTTAAACCCGTTGAGTAGTCAGATCTTAAAATGCAATATTCGCTCGGTTCAGGGACTACAGGTCAAAGTAAGCCTTACCAATAAACAGTTGGATAAGGATTACTTCAAGGGGCATCAGTTTTGGGCACTGGACCAGGATTTCAGAGAGTCCGGGTTCAAGCGTATGCTGCAACTGAGCTACGAGTTCTTAAAGTCTGATGAGAGGGTGATCAACCTCACTTTGGGGTTGGCGCGCCCCGGATTTGAAGAGGCGGTGAAAATTCCCCAGGGGGAGATGAACCCCATCCAACATCAATTGGTGAAAAGAGCGCTCTCGGCAAAGGACTATTTTCTCATACAAGGGCCTCCCGGCACCGGTAAAACCTCGAAAGTACTATGTGAGATAGTGAAACAGCTTTCTACTCAACAAAAGAATGTCATGGTCATCGCCTTTACTAACCGGGCAATTGATGAGGTGAGCAGAAAGCTTTCAGAAATGGGCGTGGAGTGCATCAGGCTAGGAAAAGGAGACAAGCCATACCATTGGTCAAATCTGTCAGGGCGCCTCAAGCTGGATGAACTCCACGAAAAAGTCGAAAAAACCAGGGTTTTCCTTTCTACACAGGCGATGTTCACAGCCAGCCTCGACTTATTGAAGTTCAAAACCTTTGATACGTTAGTTGTAGATGAAGCGTCGCAGCTCCTCGAACCTCAGTTGACAGGCATCCTGAAACACTTTAACCGATGGATCTTCATTGGAGATGAGAACCAACTGCCGGCCGTGGTGGTGCAAAGTGAAGAAGATAGCAGATGCGAGGACAAAGAACTACACCGTATCGGAATTGAAAATTTCCGGGAGTCTCTGTTCAGCCGCCTCAAAAAAAATGCCATCAGCAAAGGATGGGATGATTGCCATGGCATGTTGAAGGTTCATTACAGGATGCATGAAGACATCGCTGAATTCCCCAACATCAATTTTTATGACAATGCTTTAGTGCCAGGAGGATTGGTGCAGGAGCAACCCATCCCTGAGTATTCTTCCTTCCCTGATGACCCGATAAGTTCCGTTTTCGTTCAGTCCAGAACCGTTTTCATTCCAACAAAAAAGGATTTAAAGTCACAGGTCAATGACGAAGAGGCTAAGTTGGTGTGTGAGCTTGTCCGGTTCATTCACAAAATATACGGAGAGAAATTTGACATCCAAAAAACCGTTGGCGTCATCACTCCCTTTCGGGCTCAGGTTGCCAACATTAGGAAACACTTGCCGGACCAGTACCAGGGTATAACGGTGGATACGGTGGAGCGATATCAGGGAAGCGAGAGAGACGTGATCATCATTTCCTTTGCCATAAAAAGCATCCCTCAACTGGGCGCCATCCAATCCATCAATGAGCAAGGGGTTGACCGTAAACTGAACGTTGCTATAACCAGGGCTAAGAACCACTTGATCCTCTTAGGGGCCGAAGAGTTTTTGGAAAAGGGCCAAGTATTCAAAGAATTGATCAGCTTCATAAAATCCCAAAACGGGTATGTCATTAACCCATTGAAAACCAGATCTATTCCTTCTGACTTATTCTAAACCAAATAACCATGAACGACATTATTAAGCGCCTGAACCAAGCTATCGATATTGAATATGATTCGAAAAACGCCGAGGTCGATGAGGTTAAAAAAATGCCTTTGAACGACCGGGTAGTCAAAGGAGATACCATTGCCAACGTGACTGCAAAATTCCTCCCTCTTTTCACCCAAGGTTCAGAAATCGATTTCATGGAGGTGATAGTACAATGTGACGATAATCTTTCCAAGTTCAGGGAAGGAAGCCCTGTTTTACTGCATGGACACGGTTATTCATTTGAACTAAATGTGATCAAAGACAAAGGCACCGTAATGCGTTTGCAATCAGGGTTTAGGCCTTTCTCCCTACCTAAAAGCTTTGCAGAGAGCAATGGCTGGCAAATAGACAACGCCAAGGTTGACATACGGAATATCGTCAAGAAATCCACACACATACTGGCCAATGACTCTCTGAAACGCAGTTACATCTCTGGCATCTTCGACGGGTCCATCCGCCCGAAATTTAACGCGCAAAGGGAAAACATTGCCAGGGGGCTGGTTCAAAAAACAAATTTAAACGCCACTCAAAAGGAAGCCTTTGCTAAAGCCTATTCGACGGAGAATTATTATCTGATCCAAGGTCCTCCCGGGTCGGGAAAAACCTGGCTGCTGGCACACCTTGCCGAAGCGTTTGCCAAGGAGGGCAATAAAGTGCTCATTACGGCCTCCACGCATACCGCCATCAACAATGCGCTTCAGAAGACGTCCTCTCTGACAAATTCTTCTCCGGTTATCAAGGTGGGGAAAAGTTATCAAAAGGAAAACCTGAACTATAATGGTTCAACTGCGGTAAATACTTCCGATTTTCGAAGTAGTGGGTATGATAATAACAGCCGGGGGATAATCGTAGGGGCGACTTGCTACTCTCCACATACCAGAAAACTGGAGTTTATGGAGTGGGATGTCGTCATCATTGACGAGGCTGCCCAGTTGAGTATCCCGCTTGCAGTTGCAGCAATGGTAAAAGGTAAAAAGTTTATCTTCATCGGTGACCACCAACAGCTGCCCCCTATCATTTCTGAAAAGCAGAAAGACCCTGTTTTTTCCGGCTCTGTATTCGAGCTGCTTTTCCGGCACAGCCCGGGAATCATGCTCGATGTGACTTACCGCATGAACCGGGACATCAACCGATTCCCAAGCCGGCAGTTCTACCAGGGCAGGTTACAACCCCACCCCAATAATGCAAGCTGGACGTTGAACTTAAACAGGCCTCCTCAAAAACATTCAGATTTATTAAACCCAAATAAGCCGGAACTCCTCTTTTGCCACCATCATTACAGCTCCAACACCCGGTCGGATTACGAAGCTTCCCTGGCTGTCGAATTGGTGGATGAGTTGCTCCTATGTGGCGTTAGCCCCGATGAAATTGCCATCATCACTCCTTTCCGGGCGCAGGTCAGGCTGATCGGAAATGCACTGGCGCAACTGGATCACCCGGAAGAGGTGAAGGAGAAAATATTTGTGGATACCATTGAACGCATACAGGGACAGGAAAGGGATGTGGTCATTTATTCCCTGGCCACTTCGAATCCGTCTACGGCCAAACAGAGAGCAGAATTTTTCTTCAACCCCAACCGGCTGAATGTCGCACTGACCCGGGCAAGAAAAAAACGGATCGTGCTGGCGAATAAAGAACTCTTTAGTTTATCCCCGGAAGAGGGAAACCTGAAGGCGCTGGTCCGGGTATTCCACGACTTTTACGAAGACGCTTGTAAAGTGGAAGAAAGGGTTCTTGGAGAGGATTTGTTTTAATACCTTTGAAAATCCGGCAAAACCAGGCTGCAAATAATCAAAAAACGCCACATGACGCGCGGTGCTGAAATTTGGGGAGAGTGAGTTTGAATGAAGTGATTCAGGCGCCTATGTTTTAAACCTTTGCGTGAGCTAAAATTTCATTGTACTCATGTTTCAAGATTCTATTGCCCATCACCTCAATGAGATCCGTGACAGGGATTATCCCACGGAAACAGTACTAATTTATAAAGGGTTTCCAAATGACTTTTTGGAAGATATGGCGCCGGTTTTTCCGCCCATACTCGGAACTTTGCCATTTGACACAGATAAAAAGATTGACCTGCATAGGATCGAGGAACAGCTTTTCCAATATATTCAGGCACTGGGCGAAAAAAGCACCTTTCCCCGGATGATGCTTATAGAGGAGCTCGTGCTCGTCCAGCAAAATTTCACCAATCTGGACCGTTTTCCAGTGCGATTCATCATTGTTGAAAACAACTTGTACAGGTCCTACCCTAATCAGAGCAACAGGAAATTTGCCGACCTGGAAAACCAGATTGAGCATGAGGTCGAATTTGAAGAGGATGAGATCTTCGATCAATTCTACAGCAATGCTTTTCCTGTGGGCGGACAGGATTACATCCAATACCTGGATGTAGATGAAAAGCTGTACAAAAATGTTGAACGGCTGCTTTTCTTCCCTGAATTGGAACCCATAAAGAACTTCAAGAAAGTAACAGAAAAAGAATTACCACCTGTCCACATTGCATATAAATCATCCAATAGCCGTTATAAACTATTCAAGCGCAAGGTGTTTTTTGATGAGATAGATGCCCCGACAAACCTCATCATTGATGAAAACATACTCCATTTCCCAGCCGCATTAGATGAATTGAGTAAACTGGACTGGCTTTTCAAACAAGCCGGTTTAGAGCTGAACCTCTTTCTGAAGGTTGACCGGCATCAGGATGAATTCCGCCCGGAATTAAATACTTTACTGGAACAGTACTGGGGAAGCAAAGGCTTCCGGACGCTTAAGGTCTACAAAGAGCCGGACTTAACCAAAGAACTGGTTGACTTGTCGCAAGGAGCAATAGTTGAATATGTTATCGAGCAGGTTGAAAAGGCGCTGGAAAACGGCCCAAGGTCCTTCTTTGAGGATGTTTTCCTGACCGCGCCGACGGGGGCCGGCAAATCGCTTTTGTTTCAAATGCCGGCCATTTATATCTCTGAAAAATATGAGGCGGTCACCATAGTGATCAGCCCGCTCATTGCCCTGATGAAGGACCAGGTCATCGCCATGAAAAGAGACCGCAATTACCATGGTGTTGCCTATATCAACTCTGAACTTTCTCTCGTTGAACGGGAAGACATCATCGCCCGAACCAAGAGTGGAGAGATTTCCATCCTCTACATGTCGCCAGAACTGCTTTTATCCTATGCTCTCGATATGTTTATTGGAAACCGCCGCCTCGGCCTTTTAGTAATAGACGAGGCGCATCTGGTGACAACATGGGGCAGAGACTTCCGGGTGGATTATTGGTATCTTGGCAATTATATTCGTAAGATCCGGAAATACTATGACCACCGTTTTCCGGTAATGGCGCTAACAGCTACTGCTGTTTTTTCCGGGAAGGATGATATGGTATTTGAGACCATCGACAGCCTCAACCTACAGAATTCAAAGATCTTCCTTGGCAATGTCCGCCGCGACAATATAGGCTTTGATATACGAAAATTGGAGATTCCTGCCAACCACGTCCAGGTAAAATTGGAAACAACGAAAAGGCGCATCGAAGAATTCATCAATAAAAAGGAAAAGACGCTTTTTTACTTTCCCTGGACCAGCCAGATACGGGAAATGACGCTATCGCTCGGCGAGCAGGTACAAGCTAAGACCGGAAGGTATTATGGTTCCATGCATGCCCAGGACAAACAGGAATCCTTTGACCGATTTCTTCATAATGAAGCCATCGTAATGCTGGCCACGAAAGCGTTCGGAATGGGAGTGGATATCAGTGATATCCAGCGGGTATACCACCATGCTCCTTCTGGCAACTTATCGGATTATGTCCAGGAGATCGGTCGCGTTGCCCGGATTCCTTCGATACAAGGGGTAGCAGCACTGGATTTTAACCCCCTTGACCTTAAGTTTACCAAGATCCTTTACGGCCTGTCTTCCATTAAACAGTATCAGGTTAATATGGTACTGAGTAAACTCAACAATATTTTCCTTCGCCAAAAGCAACGCAACTTCCTGGTTTCTGTCGATGATTTTCAACATATATTTCCCTACGCCGAACTCGATCTGGACCAGAAAGTAAAAAGCACTCTACTCCTTCTGGAGAAAGACCTGATCCGGAAATACAGATACAATGTTATTGTAGTCCGGCCCAAAAGCCTGTACACCACGGTCTTCGCCAGGGTAAATATAGATGATGAGCCCGCATTCGTTCAAAAATATAGCGCCTATGTCAAGAAAATAGAATATCCGGATGCCATAGAAATGCCTGTTTACCGCATCCAACTCGACAAGATCTGGGAAAATTATTTCTCGAAAGTGAGTTTCCCCAGAGTAAAACGGAGCTTTTTTGAGCAAGACCTATTCTCCGATTCCATTGAAAAAGTAAGTCCTCAGGTCCGCCTGAATATTTTTCTCAATGAAGATGTTCAAACGACACTTGATAAGCTTGAGCAGTATTTCAGCATGACGGAAAAAGCCTTTGAATATCTGGAGGGGTATTTCACCAAAGAAGAATTAGCCGATAAAGTCCGTTTCTTCTTTGTGCGCTATCAGGAGAAAGGCGAGATCAATGAGAATATTGATGTACGGGGCTTGTCCAAACGAATTGCTGACCTTTTCACCAGCATCTATGCCAGTAACAATGAATTCGGTGAAAATGGAACCGATTCCCTTACCTCAGGCACTTTCATTCAAACCCGCCGGTCGGAAGTGGTTACCAAGTATCGAATTGTGGGGAAGGCCTATCGCAAAACAAAAGTGACGATCAAGAGGGTATTCAATAAACACTTTGGATCATTGGGAAAGTATGACCGGACAAAAGAAATTTTTATCCCCACAGACCAGGTAAAAAACGTCCATACAATTAAGTTGGCTTATATCCTTGAATCCTTCGACCTGGCTTCCTATGAGATCGCCGGCGGAGAAACACCCCAGATCTTCATTCGTATCAACGACCCCATGAAAATTCAGATGCTGTCCAGGTTCGGCTACCGAAATGAACTGCTCCGGGATATTGACCGCAGGCACCACCATGCTGTCCAGATCATGCAGCATTTCTTCACTACTCCCTATACTGATCAGGAAAGATGGGATTTGATCGAGGCTTATTTTCTGGGGAATGAGGTGTTGGAAATGGTGGGTAAGGAGGCAATGGAATAACCTCTATAGTTTTTATCAATAGGCTCTCTGATCAAAAGCAAAAGCTTGCTCTTTTATTGAGTTAAACCATATCCTATGTCAGAAGGACACATAGCAGATAGCATTTACGTCTATGTTGAACGCTTTGACCAAGCAAGCAATACTGTCCTGGTAGATCCAGTGGAATCAAACACTTATAACCTTTTTCTCGATATTATAAGGGCGGTAGCACCAAATAAAGGGATTTCTGACCCTTCAATGATACTGATAAAAAATTATCATCAAAAAAAGCTAAGAGAAGGCACAACTTATGAAATGGACCAAAAGGTTTTGGCCTCATTAGTTGCATTAGGTCAAGTTAATATTTTTCAAATTCAGGGAGACTCATTAATCATCGGCTATCAGATTGACCTTAGCAACATTAAAGATCCCTTATTTTTGAAATCAAAATCCTTTTCTTTTGAAGAAAGGTTCTATCTAAACCTGGATTTTAGGACCAAAAATGATCCGAAAAAAATTGAGGTAGATCTAAATGAGCCTGTATCGGTAACCATCAGGAATGTGGGCCAAGGAAGCTGGAATGAAATAAGAATCAACAACCGCCTGGCTTTAGTTTTTGACATTGGCACCCACTATTTTACTTCTAAAGAAGATGTAAAGGCGATTATAGGGAAGAGGGAAACAACTTTCCAAGAGCATAAGCCTAACGTTGTTATTTCCCATTGGGATGTTGATCATTACCATTGTTTAAAAGGAATGTCGGATGAGACATTATCGTCCATTCAATACTTCCTTTGCAGAAGTTACTTGCCAACCATGACAAGCCGGATGATATTTGTAAGAATACAAAGACTTATTGGACAAGAGAATATGTTTCCATTAGCCCCATTTGAGAAGCCAGAGAAAAGTCTGGGTTATGCCCCACTTATTAAATTGAATGATGATGCACAAAACCTGATCTTTTATAATTCCTGTGAACATAGAAACCGAAATCAAAATGCAATCTGTATGGCAATACGCCGCCCAAATTCTTCTATAGTGCTGCCAGCTGATGTACACTATAAACAGATATCGAATTGTATCTTACCTGACCTGGGTTTTGAAAATGACCACTACCTGGTGGTGCCTCACCACGGTGGAAATGCAGGAAGTTTTCTTTACGATCTTCAAGGCAAGGCCAAGCCCACACAAGCCATAATTTCAGTTGGCAAGAATAGCTATGGGCATCCAATTGACAGAAATATAGATCGCCTGAGAAAGACAGGGTTCCGTGTACTTCAAACAAGATTTTTGGGGAAAGATGTGGATATTGATCTAAGTTGAGATACCAGTGCATCCTGATTGCAATTGGTTCTACAGAAAAAACCGGGGTTATCCATTTGCTCCCACCCTTTTTCACATTTTTATTCCCAACTTGATTGAAGAACAAGCCTTTTTTGAAACCTCACACTTACGGTTTCGTGAATAGTAGAAATGCAATGGGAAATGCAAAACTCGCTCTGGATAAAGCTTACCAAGGATCTACTATATCGTCGGCTTTGTCTTGGCCTATATAGTGAACTCGTAAAACTTGCGAGCCAGTACAGAAAAATTTCATCATAATTTTTCTCTTGAAGCCCCTGAGCTTGCGACGCAATAGCAACAAATTATTGAGACCCAAGAAGGCCTTGCATTCACAGCAACTGTCGTTAATTAGGGCGTCCTCAAAAAGTCGGCAGCGGCTTCAGCCAGCTGCAAGGGTAA
>CAYQKY010000089.1:0-30628 GCA_964418125.1 uncultured Phaeodactylibacter sp. | reverse complement strand
CCCTGTGGAATTGTCAATTATTCCCCAGGGTGGGCCATTGAAGGCCCTTTAGCCCTGGATTCGCATAACCCTTTATTGACTGGCAACGGCAGGCACGACACAAAACCCTATTTTTTCATCATAATTCCAACGCCATGAGGAAATTTTATTTCGCCCCCCTTATTTACGCATTATAATATTTGCCATGTTGTGGCTTAACGCGCTCAGTGCGCTGCTCTTTGCCCAGGAAAAAACTTTTTACCTCGAAGAATGGTACGCCACTACCGGCCAACAGGCAGAGTCCGTTGACCGGCTCGTCAGTATCACCGACGCCTCCTCGAACCTTTATGTTGCTGGTAGCCAGGTCAATGATTTTGGGAAATACGACCTGCTTCTGACAAGGTACGACGATACTGGCTATGAACTCTGGTCCACCACCTTCAATGTGCCCGACAGCACGGGCAACGTGATCGCAGCGGACATCGCCCTCGACAACTCGGGAAACGTCATCGTCGCCGGCACGGTGTACAACGGGCCGTCCAACAACTACGACGCGCTCACTGTCAAATTCAATGGCAGTGGAACTGAGCAGTGGTACGCTACCTACAACGGCGCCGCCTCCTTCTATGACGGCGGCACATACATCTACATCGACTCCAGCGATAATGTCTACATCGCCGGCGGCACGTCGAGCGTTTCCAACTCTATGGACATGCTGTGTGTGAAGTACAACAGCTCCGGCGGCCAGAACTGGGTTCAGACAGTAGACGGCTTCGGCCTCTACGATGTGGGCAGCTTCCTGTTTCCTAAATCGGGCGGCCTGCTTGTCTTATCCGGAGTGGTGCAGAAAAACACCAGCAGTTGGGTGGCGGGCAGCATTACCCTCAACGCCACATCCGGCGCCCTGGCTTCCAGCCTGAGCACCTCTTCGGGCGTGGGCCTGGAGGAAGCCACCGCCCTGGCCGCAGACGGCGGCGATAACATCTACATTGCCGGCTACAGCACTGGCCCCAACGGCAAAGACTTCAAAACCCTGAAGCTGGACAACAGCTCCACCATCAGCCTGGACTGGGAGGCGGTGTACGACGGCAGCTTCCACGGGGATGACGTACCCAGGGCCATCGCCTTCGATGGCAGCGGCAACGTCTATGTAAAGGGTTCTGTCCAGTAAAATAAAAAAATAAATCAAAACGAATGGAAAACGCTTCAAACCATTTTATCCACTAAACTTGTTGCTGATGAAAACCTTGAATTTATTTCCCAACCTGGCCGCACTATTGGTGGCCATTTTCACAACCCTGCCAATTTGCACTGAGTCCTTTGGGCAAGGCTTTCCCACAGAAGTTTCCCGCGAAGGACTGGTGTTCGACGGCAAGGTGGCAAGCAGTGAAAGTGTATGGTCGGCTGGCCGAAACACTATCTACACCATCAACTGGTTCAGGCCCAAGGCCGTTTTGGCCGGACAAACGGACGGGATGGATTCTATTCCCGTGCTGACGGCAGGGGGTGCGGCCGAGGAAGGCCTGCTCGCCGTCACCCATGTCCAAACCTATCATCCGGGATATTCTTATCTTGTTGCACTCGAACCTTGCAAGAACTGCATTGAGGGGCAGGTAGCATACTTGCCAAAAGCAAGCATCGGAGAATTCAACAAGCGGGCATACCTGCAGGAAAAGGCAAAATGGGCCAGCAAACCCAAGGCAGGAAGCATGCCGGGAGAGGAGGCATGTCAAGGCGACGGCGACACGCTCTTCCTCATGCTGGGAAATGTTTATCTCGAACCGGGACTTGACAGCATTGCTGGGCATCTGGATATTAAAACCCGTACCCTGCAATCGGCAAAGGCCCTTTATTCTCTTTCGTCGCTATTAAAATATAGCACGGACGTTTTTGGAGAATACGCTATTTCCTCATTCAATGTCGCGATTGCGCCAATCGGTGAGGAAATGGCCACGGCCTATACATCCACTAGCAGTGATTATACCTCTGAAACGGCCTATTTTGCCGTAACAAATAATGACGATGCAACAGTGGCAATAGTAATAGATACCTTTTACCGATCGATCATAAGAGTGGCATTCAAAGCCCCGTTATCCAGCCTACATCACCTCCCATCAGCCATTGACGGCCTGCTCCAGCCCGAAGAAACCGGGGCGTCTTATATTTGTGATGGGAAAGCCCTCCCGTTTAAGCATATTATACTTGACAAAAGGAAAACAGGCGTTATCATCAAAGAGAGAGCCATTCCAATCACCTATTCCTTTGAGAACGTCACCTTTAATTCCGCTACAGACGAATATACTTTCACAGTCTTTGCGAGTAGCGACGAGCCAACCATCCTCGATGTTGCCCACCTGGAAATTGATTTTGCGCCTACACCTTTCATATGGTTTCAGGTTGCTAACAACCTCGCTACGGTCGACCTTTCCCCAGGTACTATTTTAGGGGACAACATTAACTATAATTTTACGATTCAAGACCTCAATTCCACCGCTATCCTTATAGTAATCGAGGCTTCGAGCGTAACCAACCCTAACTCACTGGCAATGCTCGGCCCCACACCAAAGGCATTGTGTACTATCACCTTGACGATGGATATTTGCCTGTCTGCTCCGGGGCTTACCTTCCAGGAGTTCGATATGCAGGGGTTCAGCCTGTACTATGAACCTTCTACCTTCCCCATGCCCATGGTGTACGACCCAGTTTTTGCATTTGACACCGAGAACACCATTGCCTGTAGTTGCCTCGGCGCTCCAGAAATATCGGGCTGGTTGCCGGATGAGATTGTGGCGGGCGACAATCAAACCCTGACCATCACGGGTACGGGTTTCGGGGTATATGAAAGAGGGGCAGACCCCGGCATGAACGGAACAGGGAGTTCGGTGCTTTTTACCAATGGCGACGACCATACGAACAACCCTCAGTTCATTGCTGCTTCGACAGAGGATTTCAGAATCGGCGGCATCCTGAAGTGGACAGACACGGAAATCCAGGTAAAAGTGCCCTCGACGGATTACCAAACAGGAATTCACGGTCCTGCTTCAACTGGGAAATTCAGAATTAGGAACAGGTGCAACGAAGTTGCCGAATCGGACGATGATTTAAAAATACCGTATGCACTTACCAATTTCAGGCTTGATGTTGATGACGTAGCAAAGAGACTGGGGTTAAGAAACAATAACGGATTGAATGGCGAACAAGACGGCTATGAATTCCAGTTCGGCGCAAACGTCAACTCGCCTAACTGGGCCATTAACATTCCAAACGCATTCGACAATGCGCTTTCCACGTGGTGTGCCGAAACAGAAATCAGGTTTAAAAGGAAGGTAGCAACGACTTTTGCCCCCTTTGCTGCCAACGACGGAATAAACCATGTCATTGTCGGGGCACTCGCCACGCCGAATGCACAAGCCGCTTTGGCTCAAAGCCAGGCATATTTCCCGATTGATTGCAACGGTTCAGGCCCCGCCGACGAGGACGGCGGTTTTATCATGTCCGACCTCGACATAATCATTAATGACGATTTTGCCCTTTCGGGAACTCAAAGCCGGGCACGAAGAGTGTTAGAGCATGAATTAGGGCATGGTCATAACATCAACCATGCAAGGTGCTTCGGTTTTCTGTGCGGCGGCCCGTTGATGCACCCTGAAGCTACGACAGGCATTAAGAGCGAGGACGTTGACGGTGGCAATAGCATATTCGGCGACAGCCAAAGCATAATCAGCAATGGTTGTGTTGGTTCAAGTGTGCCGCCAGTTACGATAACGACGGGGGGATGCGGTACGATTGTTGCCGACAGAGAAGAACAGGCGGTCAACCTCAGGATATACCCCAACCCTACAGCGGGCCACGTATGGGTATCGGAATCCGGCCAACTATTTTCATGGACTTTATCCACCACATCCGGGCAAATCCTTGCTGCCGGCAAGTCACAGTTATCAGGCTTCGAGATTGATTTTTCCGCATATCCAACCGGCGCCTACCTGCTTATCATTTCCAATGAAAAAGGAGTAGGCCAGTACAAAATCATGAAACTATGAGAAATTCGATATTGGTTGCCATGGGGCTTTTTTTTCTAACCCTATCCATGACTTGCCAGAAAAAAACTCTTCCGATAGATGAGGGAGTGCCCGTATCGAATGATACGGTTTCCTATACGCCAACTGACCGGAACGATATTTCCCCTCCCCCAACTACCCCTTGGCGGACATTGGATACTACGAACCTCGATGTTTGTCAGAAAAGGTTGTGGGATTATCTCAAGACGATGTACCCGATCCAGCGTGAAAATTACTGGAATTATGATATCTATGCCATCATGGATGAGCCGGAAGGAGTATTTGAACACCGTAAATTTGTAAGCCGCTACCTCCACTTTTTTATTGACACGATTTATTCGATTAGAGGGATGCTACACGACCCGGCGCAGCCTTGTGCGAACATCGACAGCACTTTTTTCAGGCAAGCACTTGGAGCGCCGACTTGTGCTTCTTACAAACCGGGAAACGAGACGACTTATTTTTATTATTTTAAGATGCGACGGCGGCGTGGGCCCTGCCCTTACATCTTTGATGAGGGCAACCCATTGGAGAGCCGTTGTTACCCTTTACATTTTGATTATTGTGCATTGTTGATGGTTAAATTTTCCGACCAGAACGAGGGAAAAATGCATTATATATCATTTTATGGCCCAGGAGGGTGATATTCCTCTGGCTCAAGATAATTAAATAAGGTGCATTGGCAAAATTGAAGCCGATGCGCCTGTTTGAATCAAAAAAATAAAACAGATGAAAATAAATGTGGCGCTATCGCCGGGCGGCGAAGCTGCCTCCACCGCCATTTCCTTCATCGAGAACCGGGGGCAGCTGGCGGACAGCTCCGGCGCGGTGGTGGAGGAGGTGCGCTTTTACAATACCGCTGCTTACCCGCCCACCTACTTTCACCATGATAGGATAAGTTTTGTCACCACAGCCATAGATACACTTGTGGATACCCCAGACACCCTGCACCGGGTGGACATGACTTTCAAAAACGGTAAGAACGATGCCCGGGCCTATGGCATAGGCCGGCAGCAGGCCTACCACAACTACTACCTGGGCCACATCCCGGAAGGCCGGGCCCGGGTGGGCCTGTACGAGCGGGCCGTGCAAACGGACATTTATCATAAAATAGACCTGATGGCCTACTCCAACAATGCCGGAGTGAAGTACTATTTCATCATCGAGCCGGGCGGCAACCCGGAAGGCATCCAGCTGAAGTTCGACGGCCAAAGCGGCCTGGAGATCACCGATGCGGGAGGCGTGGAGATAGAAACCTCGGTGGGAAAATTCGAGCTGCCGGCCCCGCAGGCCTACCAGGTGGATGCGGAAGGGGGAAGAGTGGAAGTGGAGTGGCTGCCGGAGTATGAGATCGAGGGTGATTCGGTAGTGCATTTCGGAGGAATAGATGAGTATGATGAGGAGAAACATTTGGTGATTGAGGTGGGGAAACCAACTTCTACAACTTCACCATTTGAAGACGACTGGGTTGAATACTATGGCGGCATGTTAGTGGACTTTTCATCAGATATCGCAATTGATAAAAGTAGCAATGCATTTATCACTGGATTTACTAGCAGCATTGACCTTACTGGCCTCGGAATGAATACTATTAGTGGAATGTTTGATGCATTTGTTACCAAATATGGTAGTGATCGAGAAATTCAATGGGTTTCAGTTGTTGGAGGAAGTGGAACGGATTATGGATATGGGCTGGATATTTCCCCATCCCAATTCAACATTGCAGTATGCGGAGCGAGCAACAGCCCAGATTTCCCTGAGGCTGGCAATTCTCCTTCTCAGACAAGTTTCAATGGTATTGTCTTTCGCCTTTTCACAGATGATGGTTCGCTTACGAATGCCAGCTATTATGGAGGGAATGGGGAAGATTTTTTATTGGATATTCATTTTGGGCCTCAGGGGGCACCAGGAGTCGGACAACTATTTTTTGCAGGACGAACAACTAGCACAGATCTTCCAACTGAGGCTCAAACATCAACATCTTTTATGCAAAATTCCCTTCAGGGCAGTCATGATGCATGGTTAATCAAAGCGCCCGGTGGACCTGATCTTAGTCCAGTTTGGCTTACTTATTTTGGGGGTTCCGGAGTTGAAATGATAACAGACCTGGAAATAGCTGATAATGGACATATCTTTGTTGTTGGAGGTACTTCTTCTACTTCGTCGAGTAATCAATGTACACCTACTTCTGATGGCAGTTTTCCTAAATGTGATATCAGTGGAGCTTATGAACAATCATGGAGTGGAGGGCATCCTAATACGACTGATGCATTTATTGCCGAATTTAATGAAAATGGGGAACTGATCTGGTCTACTTATATTGGTGGGGAAGAGGATGAAAACTCTATTGCAGGTATATTCAGAACAAAAATTGACATATCTCCTTCAGGAAATGAGATTGCAATTAGTGGCCTAACGTATGGAGATGGAACAGGGTCGCCTGGATTCCCGTTTGTAGAAGTTCCTGGTGCATACAATGAAAATAAGATAGGATTTTTCGTAATGAAGCTGGAAAACCGAGATATTGTATGGTCCAGTTCTTTTGGCAATGGACTTGATCTTGCCGACTATTTGACAGATATAACCCTTGCAAATGATGGCACCATCTTTTTTTCCGGAACTACCTGGAGGCCGACACCGGTATCATCCGATTATTACTGCCTACCTCCGCCAAGTAGTTTTACATTTCCGGCTTGTCCCGCAGGAGGGCAAATTTTTTTCCAGCAAGGCAATACTCCAACTTTTGGAGGGGGGTCATCTGACGGTTTTATTACAGCTTTTGACGGCAACAATTATAATTTGATATGGTGTACTTATTTCGGAGGAAATGGAAGCGAAAAACTTCAAGCCATTGAAATAGCTGACGATGGGTTCTTATATCTTACAGGATTTACTGGAAGTAGTGTCAACTTTCCGTTAAGAAACCCTGTCAATCAGTCCGTCTATGCCGGTGGTGTTTATGACGCATTTGTCGGGGCATTGAATGTTTCAACGCTTGTGAATAATAAAGATATTAATGTTCGAAAGTGTGGAGAAGAAGTATTTCCAAACCCAACCAGTGGAATACTACAATATTCCATATTTGAAGGGAATAATCATATTTCTGTTTCTACAATTTTGGGGCAGGTGGTCTTAGAAAAAACGTTAGAAACCAGTTCGAAAGCCAACGGCCAAATAGACTTATCGAACTACCCCAAAGGTATTTATTTGATCAGTAACACCAATGGGGTTTGCAGTTTTACGAAAAAGATCATTCTAAATTAAAGGCTGATGAGATCTAATTTTTTATTATTGTCATTTTGCATATTTTATGCCCAGGCAAGTCTGGCTCAAGATATTCTAGGTGGGGAACTGTGGGCAGGTATGTTATTTCCTGGAAGTTTGCTAGTGGAAACGAGTATTGAGATTTTCAGAGAGAATTCTAATAGGCCGCGAGAACTAATGATCAATTGGGGTGATGGTGTTATTGAACCGATTTATGGCCAAACAACACCTTTATCTCAGCATCCAAATATTGTTGTAGATGTATTTCACCCAATGCATTACTATGAACAGCCTGGCCTCTATGTGATTTCTGTCAAAGACAGTTTTTTGGTCCCTGATATTGTAAATATCGAGAATTCAGGAGAAAAATATTTGACACTAGTGGATACACTACGGCTATTGGAGAATGGAGTTCCTACAGTAATGCCCGAATTTGGCCCTAGTCCTTTTAATTTCAGTATTGATCCACAAGGGGTTATAACCTTACCTTCTTTTTATTTTCTTTTTCCAGGTGCTGTTTATGATAGCACTAGTGAATCATTAACACAGTTTGTAGATGAAGGTTATTTTTTTCCGGAAGCAACCGATACCATATTTTGCTGTCGGCCTGTTATTTGGGACCAGCCACTGCATTCTGGCCGTTTTGCTTTTAGCATACATGTAAACCTTTGGTATCAGCAGCAGTTGATAAGCACAGGTACGCGAAAAATGACTATCAATGTGGATTCATCTATGTTGATCAATACAAATTTTTTATTGCATAAAGGGATGGGAAGGCTACTACTCTTCCCCAACCCCACCACCCACACCCTCCACCTCCTGGTTAAAGGTATACAAGCTGAAAGCGCTATCCTCACCATACAAAACACGGCCGGCCAACTGCTGCACCAGGAAGAAGTGGCGCTTCCCTCGGGCCTTCAGCAGCATCAGGTGGACGTCTCCTCCTGGCCGCCGGGAGTGTACTTCCTGCGGCTGCAGGCGGGGGGGCGGCAGGTGGTGCGGCGGTTCGTCAAGACAGGGACAGGATGACAGGATATCAGGATAACCCGAAAGATTGGTTCTTTTACCGCAGCACATCCCGCGCCGAATAGATCTTCGGCTCCCAGTAGCTCGACCGGGAGATGTTGTCGATGACCACGCCCCGCGAGGTGCTGTGGATGACCTCGATGCCCTCCCGGCTGTTGCGCACCACCATGGCCACGTGGAATACCGGCCCGGTGGGGCTGCGCTTGAAGAAGATGAGGTCGCCGGGCTGTGCGTCCTCCACGCGGATCTTTTTACCCTCCTCCGCCTGGTAGCGGGAGCTGCGGGAGAGGGGGACGTCAAATTCCTTCATCACAAAAGAGGTAAAGCCTGAGCAGTCGAAGCGGTTGGGCCCGGCGCCGCCCTCCTGGTACCCGGCGCCCAGCTTCTTTTTGGCGTAGCTGACTACGGCATCCCGCTGGGGGCTGCTCTTTTCAACGACCCTGGTTTCTTCAGAACCTGTCTTCGCCCGCGAGGGGTTGTGCGGCCCGGTGGGCGGGTCGTGCAGGACGGCGCAGTGCGCCAGAGAGAACAAGAAAAATGCAGACAGGACGGCAGTCCTTAAAAAGGCTTTGAACATGGCGTCAATCAGCTTGGGGGTTAAGCAATCGAAATAATAAACGGCCGGGGTTCAGAGTTTATTTTTTTTGAAATGTGAGGGTTTTGTTAAGGGGGGATGGTGTATTCGTGATTCGTGATTCGTGTATTGGTGTATTGGTGTATTGGTGCATTGGTGTATTGGTGGAGGGCGGGCTGCTCCATATACACGAATGCACTAATACACATATACACTTCATTTATGCCCTTCATTCGATCACAAACCGGTCCCGGTCCGCCAGAAACTGCAATTTATTCCGGAACTCCTGCTGTTTTTCATACGAAAGCTGGACGGTGAACAGCCCATCCACCTGCGTAGCGTGGAGCAGTTCCTCACCGGCATAGTCGTAGGCGGAAGTATCGCCGGTATAGGGGAAGCCGTTGCCGTCCTTGCCGACGCGGTTGACGCCCAGGGTGTAGGCCTGGTTCTCGATGGCGCGGGCGGCCAGCAGGGCGCGCCAGGCCTGGCGGCGCATTTCCGGCCAGTTGGCGATGTAGAGGAGCAGGTCGTAGCCGTCTACATTGCGGGCCCAGACGGGGAAGCGCAGGTCGTAGCAGATAAGGGGCAGCACTTTCCAGCCGTTGAGTTCCACGATGAGGCGGTGGTTGCCCGGAGCGTAGTGTTCGTGCTCGCCCGCCAGGGTGAAGAGGTGTCGCTTGTCGTACTGTTCGTAGCTGCCGTCGGGGCGCACCCAGAGGAGGCGGTTGTAGTATTGGCCGTTCTCTTTGGCGATGAAGCTGCCCGTGATCACGGCATTGAGCCGGGCGGCCTGGGCGGCCATCCACTCCCAGGTAGGCCCTTCGGTGGGTTCGGCCAGGGGGCGGGCGTTCATGGTAAAGCCGGTGGTGAACATTTCGGGAAGGACGACGAGGTGAGTGGGCGTGGCCAGGCTGTCGAGCTTCCGGCCCAGGGCTTTCAGGTTGGCCTTTTTATCTTCCCAGTGGAGCGTTGTTTGCACTAAGGTGGCGTGGAGCATAGAGAGGAGGTTTTGGAACAGGTACAAATAACGAAAGAGGTGCAAAGCAATTCCTGCTCCTGCACCTCTTCCGGACGGTTCGGGGTGAAAACGAATATCCTATTCTTCTCCGGCGCCTTCTTCGCCCTCTTCGCCTTCAGGCGCTTCTTCACCTTCAGCAACTTTGCCTGCCTTTTCAGCGGCAGCGGTGGCGGAACGCAGGGCACGCGGCACTTCTACGGAAGCAACCGGCACGCCGGGGGAGTTGAGGATGTCGATGTTCTCGCGCACGCGGTCGATGTCGCGAACCCGGATGGACTGGTTGAGCTCAAGTTTGGAAATGTCTACCTGAAGCTCCCCGACGAGGTGTTCCGGAGTCGACTTGATCTTTACCCGGCGCAGTTTCTGGATCAGCTTGCCGCCGTTCTTCACGCCCGGCGATGCGCCCATAAAGCGCAGGGGTACTTCCACCTTGACCGGCACGCCTTCTATGAGGCGGAGGAAATCCAGATGCACGACCGCATCCGTCACCGGATGGAACTGAATATCTTTGACGAAACACTTGTAGGTTTTCCCGTCGATGGAGAGTTCTGCGACCTTGAAGTCAGGAGTGTAGATGAGGTCCCGAACGTCTTTCAGGGCAGTGGAGAAGTGGATGACTTCATCTCCTCCATAAAGCACACAAGGGATCATGCCTTCATTCCTTACAGCTTTGGTAGCCGTCTTCCCGAGATCTGTGCGCAGCTTTCCGCTTACAGCAATTACTTCCATGATTTATCGACTTTGTCGTTTATGCTTTCTACTGTTATCAGCCTAATTCCGAAAAGGCACGCAAAGATAGGCAATTTACTTTAAAATCGGAAGCATGATTTTTGAAAATATGCAGGTGTCCGGCGGGTTTTGTATTCGGGAGGAACCTGTGGGCCTTTTCAGTGCTTGTTTGGAGGTAGTCTCCGAAATGCATCGGGGCAGGCTATTTGGGCTGCAAATGGCTATCTCCAAACAAGCACTCAGCGGTTTCAAAATCAAATGGGAAGGGAAAGCGAATATATTTTATTTCGCTATTTTGCGAGGATGTTTCAGGGCGGGAGTAGCCCGGAATTAACGTGGCTTTTTCAAACAACAGCGAGATATTAACAAAAAAAGCAGTCATGACCTGGAGAATCGCATTCTTTTTTTTACTGATCGTATTTATCGTATCCAACTGCAGTGAAACCCGGCAGATGCCAACCGAAAGGATAGCCCGGGCCATGCAGCCCTCGGAAATATCCTCTTTCCACCCCGAAATTTCCCTCACTGTCGGATGGGTGCCCTACCAGAACCAGAAGCTGGTGCGTACGGGCAGGAATGAATGGAAGATGGTGAAGCGGGAAGAGGGCGACCGGGAGGGGGCTGTTCCGGTCATTCTGGTCAGTTATCCCCGGACGAAAGATTCCATCCTGCTGGATATGGATATCACTAACGAACTGCTGGGGAAGCTCATTAAACACAGCGCCATTACTCAGGAGCCCATCAGGCGGCCGTTTTCCACCTTTTTCGAAGAGGCGCAATGCAAGAAATGCCATCCGGCGCACATCAAGCTGGATTTTGACGAGTGAATGCCTCCGCAGGCCTCAGCCTCCCACAAAAAGGGCGGAGATGGAACGGTGTTCGTGAGTATTGCGAATGGCCCGGGAGAACAATTTTGCGGTGGACAACACCTTGATCTTCTCCGATTCCTCTTTCAGCGGGATGGTGTCACAGACGAGAAGTTCATCCAGTACGGAGTCTTCGATCTTTCGGTAGGCGTCGCCGGAAAGCACCGGGTGGGTACACATGGCGCGCACGCTGCGGGCGCCTTTTTCCATGATGATCTTGGCCGCCCGGCAAAGCGTTCCGGCCGTATCGACCAGGTCGTCGACCAGGATGACGTCGGCGTCCTGTACGTCGCCGATGACCGTCATTTCGGCCACTTCATTGGCCCTTTTGCGGTATTTGTCACAGATGACGAGGTTGCGGCTGAAGTGTTTGGCGTAGGTGCGCGCCCGTTTGACGCCGCCCACGTCGGGAGAGGCGAAGATGACGTTGCTGAGGTCCATTTCCTGCAGGTAAGGGATGTAGATGGCCTCGCTCTTGAGGTGGTCGACCGGGATGTCGAAAAAGCCCTGTATCTGGTCGGCGTGGAAATCCATGGTCATGATGCGGTTGGCGCCGGCGGCCTGCAGCAGGTTGGCGATCATTTTGGCGGAGATGGGCACCCGGGGTTTGTCTTTCCGGTCCTGGCGGGCGTAGCCGAAATAAGGGATCACTGCCGAGATATACCCTGCCGAGGCCCGCTTGGCGGCGTCGATCATGAGGAGCAGTTCCATGAGGTTTTCAGCCGGGGCGTAAGTCGATTGTATGAAGAACACATAGGCGCCCCGCACGGATTCATTTATCGTGGGCTGCATCTCTCCGTCGCTGAAGCGGTTCACTTTGATGTCGCCCAGGGGGTGGCCGTAATATTCAGCAATATTCCTGGCGAGATATTCCGAAGTGGTTCCGGAAAAAAGCTTTACTTCGATCATTTGATTCGTGGACATTAAACCTCTCTTAAACCTTTTGTAAAGGTACGAAAATCGGACAATTATCTCGGTATTTTTCCATCATTCCCGGGAGGAGCTTCCGAAAGCGCCCCGTTTTGACGATAATCCCCTGGCCTTTGTCGAACACATAAGGACGGCCGCCTTACATGGTTTATCTTTGGTCTTGCATCTTGTAAGAGAGTTCCACCCGGGGCAATTAACAGTAGGCGCCATGCATTTTTCATTATTTGGAGATTGGTGGGAAGCCCAGAATTGGGCACAGCAGGTATTCTGGTTGACGGCTATCGTCTCCAGCCTGCTACTGGCTATCTTTTCCGCTCTGAGCCTGTATGAACTTTCCCAGGGCGGCGGAGCGGAACCGGACCGCCGCCCCTCCCGTTTTTTCCATCCCCGTTCTCTGCTTACTTTTTTTACCGCCTCCGGATGGCTGGCGGTACTGTTGAGCTATCAGAACATTTCCCTGCCCATTGTCTTATCGTGTTCGATCGCCGGCGGACTGCTTGCCGCGGCCTTTGCCAAGGCCCTCGTTCGCTTTTTTCTCCCGCTGGCCCCCGGGCACAACCCGGCAGCGGAACAACTCATCGAAAGCACCGGAAAAGTCATGGAGCCCATACCTCCCCACCGCAATGGCTTCGGCAAAGTACACATAAACCTGCGCGATGCCCCCTATGAACTGGAAGCCATCACCGGTGGTGGTGAACTGAAACCCGGCGTCCCGGTTCGCATCATAGGCGTGATCGACGGCCGCGTCCTCCTGGTCGAACCGCTGGAAGATGAAGGCTATCCGCACGAGAACCAGAAGGGGTCAAGAGTATAGCGCGGGGGTGGGCTCATGGTTGGATGGCCGGAGGGTTATATTGTTAAATGGTTATAAGGCTGCAAGGCCTTTCCCATCACTCCTTCATTCCCTCATTCCCTCCCTCCCGGTACAGCCCCGTCTTTTCCAGGTATTCATACACTGCATCCGGCACAAGGTATCTCACGGAATAGCCCTCACTGATGCATTCCCGGATATAACTGGCGCTGATGTGCATCTGGGGGGCGTCGAAAGCCTGTACGTTGGGGTGGCCGGCATACTCTCCCAGTTCGTGGCCGGGCCGCTTATAAACATAGATTTCGTAATCGCGCAGGAGGACCTCGTAGTTCTTCCACTTATGGAGGGTGGCCAGGTTGTCTCCTCCCATGATGAGGACGAATGAACGGGAAGGGTGTTTCTCCTTCAGGTAGGTGAGCGTATCGATGGTATAGGAAGGCTTGGGCAGATTGAATTCTATATCGGAGGCCTTCAGGCGGAGGTTGTCGCCGATCGCCAGGCGGACGAGGTGGAGGCGGTCATAATCCCTGGCCAGGCTGCGCTTGGGTTTGAGCGGGTTTTGAGGGGAGACGACGAGCCAAACCTCCTTCAGCCCGGCGCGGGTGGCCATAAAGTTGGCGATGATCATGTGCCCCACGTGCACAGGGTTGAAGGAACCAAAGAACAAGCCTGTTTTTCCATCCTTTCCTGACATGATTTCTGGCTTCATTTCTGGGTATTCACTCCATCATTCCTTCACTCCTTCCTCCTCCAGGTACTCCTCCAGCAGGCTATCGGGGACGGACTCGAGGATATCATTTTCGATGATGATGTCTTCTTCGGGAGCATCAACCCGCCACTGGCCATCGAGGCGTACGAGGCGGTAATCGGCGGTGTATCGTTCGTACTGGTCTTCCAGGACGCAGGAGCATTTGAGGGTGTCTCCCGCTCCTTCGCAGCTAAGCGACAGGAACCTGGTGTCCAGCACAGTGGAGTCTGTCTGTTCATTGGAAATAATGGCTTCCAGTTCCGCCAGCCACTGCTGCCCGGCGGGAGTGCTCAGGCCGCGGGCTTCTTCAAACAGGTTTTTATCGATGTAGGCCTGATATTGTTTCAGGACCTCTTCCGGTTTTTGCGGCTCTGGCTCTCCCTGCTTGCAACTCGTCAGGGCAAAAAGGATCGGTATGATGTGAAAAAGGGATGGTGTGATTTTCATTAGAAGGCCTTTCTGAAGGTTGTTTAGCCGTTGCTTCTCACGCCAGGAAGGTAATTTACGGCAGGGGCTAATTGCTCAGCATTACCGGCATAACCAGCATGAGGATCTCTTCTCCTTCCGACCCTTCGGCCGGAAGCAGAATGCCTGCCCGGGTGGAAGTTGACAGTTCCATTTTCACCTCTTTCGATTCGAGGACTCCGAGCATTTCGATCAGGAATTTGGCATTGAAGCCGATATCCAGCTCGTCCCCGTCGTAGGAACAGGCCAGTTGTTCGGTGGCCTCATTGGAGAAGTCGAGGTCCTGAGCGGAGATTGTCAGGTTGTCCTCCTTGATCTTCAGGGTCACCTGGTTGGTTGTCTTATTGGCGTAGATGGCGATCCGGCGTAGAGAATTCTGGAAATCTCCCCGTTCGAGGGAGAGGGTATTGGGGTTGTCTACCGGGATAACGGCGTTATAGTCCGGGTACCGGTGGTCGATCAGGCGGCATACCAGTTCCGTATGGTCGAAGGAGAAGAAGGCGTTGGAAGTGTTGAAGGAAAGCTGAACGTCCTGTTCTTCTTTTTCCGGCAGGATACCCTTTAGCAGGTTGAGCGCTTTTTTGGGGACGATGAAGGAAGTGGAGACTTCGCTGTTCACTTCCTGCAGGGTGTATTTCACCAGTTTATGGGCGTCGGTGGCCACCAGTATGAGCTTGCTGAAGTCTACCTGGAAGTAGACGCCGGTCATCGGGGGGCGCAATTCGTCATTGCTTGCCGCGAAGATGGTTTTGGAAATGCCGCGGGAGAGCCAGTAGGCCGAGACGGAAAGTTTGTCGTCTTCCGATTCCGGGGCGGGTATTTTGGGAAAATCGTCGGGGTTACTGCCTGCCAGTTTATACTTGCCGTAGGCCGAGGTGATCTCTATGCCATAAGTGTCGGTGTCTACGGTGAACGTGATGGGTTGCTGGGGCAGGGCTTTCAGGGTTTCCAGGAGGATCTTGGCAGGAACGGCGACCGAGCCATCCGTATCGGCCATTACTTCAATGGTAGTGGTAATTGAGATTTCCAGGTCGGATGCTGCGATCTTCAGCTGGTTATCGGAAATGGTGAACAGGAAGTCCTCCAGAATGGGCAGGACGGAGTTGGAGGCAATGGCGCCGCCGGCGATCTGCAGGTGCCTGAGTAGTTCCGAAGAAGAAACACTGAATTTCATAGTTTATCGGGTAGGGTTTGACAATTCGATTTCGTAGCCACAAAGGAACGCTTAAAAAAATAAGTTCTCCACGCAGTGAACTTGTTTTTTTTCACTGCTAAACCACAAAAATAGCTTTTCTCGCAGACATTATCAGCAATATTAATCAACAGGTTGTTGATAAGGAGTACTTTTGATAAAGGGATTTTTTCGGAAAGCATTTAATTTGCACAACTTTTTCTCAGAGTAAGCGTGTTTTAATACACTCTGCGGGGCCATTTTACATTTGGCAGTTGGCTCACGCGGTGTTCAGTAAGTTGAGGGTGGGGGTAAAATGTACCTGCTCTTTTACTCCAAAACGAGGGTAGGCCTTTGCCTGCCGCGAACAGCAAACCGCCAACTGCCGAACAACCATATACAAACGACCGAGATGCCAGACCGAACCAATCCGCCGCCGATAAAGGAAGTTTCCACGTTACAGCTGCCTGAAATTCAGGAGCACCAGCTCGATAACGGTATGCCTTTATATGAGATCTGTATGGGCACTCAGGATGTGATCAAGCTGGAGCTCGTCTTTCAGGCGGGGCGGCCGTTCGAAAAAAAACAATTGGCTGCCCGGGCCACCTCCAGCCTACTGCGGGAAGGGACCCGCTCTTTCAGCGCCGCCCAGATCGCCGAGCAGCTTGATTTTTACGGGTGCAGCCTAAGTTTCCCTTTCAACCTGGACACCTCCAATATCATTCTTTACAGCCTGAACAAACATTTCGGGAAGCTGATGCCGGTCCTGGAAGAGATATTATCGGCCCCATCCTTCCCCGAATCGGAGCTGAATGCCTTCATCAAGCGCAACCAGCGCCGGCTGGAGGTCGACCTCGCAAAGAACGATATTGTGGCCTACCGGCAGATCACGGAGCTCATTTTCGGCAAGGGCCATCCCTATGGTTACAACAGTTTTCCGGAAACCTACAGCGCCCTCAGGCGCGATGACCTGCTGGAACACTTCGGCCGCCTGTACAACAGCAGCAACTGTATAGCATTCATCAGCGGCAGGTCTTCGCCCGGGATCATAGCAATGGCCAACGAATACCTCAGCCGTGCTATTCCACCGGGTGAGCCTGCCCGGGCCAGCCTCCAGCCCAGCCGGGAGGCGCCGCGGGAAGAAAAGTTGAAACGGCCGGGCACAGTGCAGGCCGCAATCCGCATCGGGCGCCGCCTGTTCAACCGGCACCACGAAGACTACCTGGGCATGTACGTGCTGAATACCATCCTGGGCGGTTATTTCGGGTCCCGGCTTATGGGAAATATCCGGGAAGAGAAAGGGTACACTTATAATATATATTCCAGCCTGGACTCCATGCTGTTCGACGGCTATTTCTATGTGGGCACGGAAGTGGGTAATGAATTTGTAGAAGACACCCTGCGGCAGATCTATTTTGAAATGGACCGCCTGCAGGAAGAACCGGTAGGAGAGGAGGAACTGGCCATGGTCCGCAATTACCTTATGGGCAACTTCCTGACTATGCTCGACGGCCCGTTCAACGTTTCGGAGGTTGTCCGCACCCAGGTAACGGAAGGCCTGCCCATGTCTTACTTCGGGAAAATGGCCGATGCGGCCAGGAATATCAATGCCGAGGAGCTGCAGCGGCTGGCCCGGCAGTACCTTCGCCGCGAGGATATGTGGGAAGTGGTGGTGGGCGTGTGAGGGTGTTCGTTATTCGTTATTCGGGATTCGTTATTCGGGATTCGGGATTCGGGGCTTGCGCGAACCGCGGAAACCGAACCGCAATCAAATAGGGCCGCGCCAAATTCGTATTTGCATTAATCTTGAAGGGTTTATTTCCTTTTTCCATTAAATTTGCGTTGTTTTGCGCGATGTTTCAGGAATTAGTAATTTAGCGCTTCGTCATTATAAACCCGGAGAACAGCTTTAATGAAATTGTTTAGCTTTTTCACCCAAGAACTTGCCATTGACCTGGGTACAGCAAATACCCTGATCATTCAGGATGGACAGATCGTCGTTGACGAGCCCTCTATCGTGGCCATCGACCGCCGCACTGGCGATACCATTGCCGTGGGCAATAAGGCCATGCAAATGCACGAAAAGACCCATGAGAATATAAAAACGGTGCGCCCGCTTAAAGATGGTGTGATCGCCGACTTTCAGGCAGCCGAAAGTATGATCGAAGGCATGATCAATATGATCGGCCGCCGCCGCCGCTTTTTCTCCCATATGAAAATGGTGATTTGCATTCCTTCCGGCATCACGGAAGTAGAAAAGCGAGCAGTCTTTGATTCTGCCGACCATGTAGACTCCAAAGAGACTTACCTTATCCACGAGCCTATGGCGGCCGCTCTGGGTATCGGCCTGGATGTGGAAGAACCCGTCGGCAACATGATCATCGATATCGGAGGCGGCACTACCGAAATTGCGGTCATCGCTTTATCCGGCATCGTCTGTGACCAGTCTATACGCATTGCCGGAGACGAATTCACCAATGATATCATGAGCTACATGAAGCGGCAACATAACATACTGATCGGTGAGCGCACCGCCGAACAGATCAAGATCCACGTCGGCTCCGCGCTTCACGAGCTGGATACCCCGCCGGAGGATTATGCCGTCAACGGCCGCGACCTCATGACCGGCATTCCCAAACAGATAAAGATTTCCTACAGCGAGATCGCGCACTCGCTGGACAAGTCCATCTCCAAAATTGAGGATGCTATCCTCAAAGCGCTGGAAACCACTCCGCCGGAGCTGGCGTCCGACATTTACCGGACAGGGATATACCTGACCGGCGGCGGCGCCTTACTTCGCGGGCTTGACAAGCGGATTGCGCAAAAGACAAAACTCAGAGTACACATAGCAGAGGACCCCCTCAGAGCAGTAGTTCGCGGCACCGGTATTGCCTTGAAGAATACCGAACGCTTCTCCTTCCTCATCGACAGGAAGAGCGTTTGACCTTCGTTTTCCAACATAAACCAACTCCGCCATGCGAGGCCTTTTACAATTGTTTGCGGCCTACGGCGGCTTCCTGCTGTTCTTTGTGCTGGAAGCCATCTCCTTTACGCTGATCGTACAGTTGAATCAACGGCAGGGGGAGATTGCCTCCAATTCCTACGGGCTGGCCACTGCCTATTTTGACAAGGCTTCCGACTGGGTCACCGATTACTGGGGGCTGAAGAATGAGGTGGTCCGCCTGCAGGCAAAAAACATCAAGCTGATGGAGGAACTGGACAACGCCCGCTACTCGAATGCCGTTAACCGCGATACCATGGCCGGGGATTCCCTGATGCAGCATTATACTTTCATCGGCGCCCATGTCATCAGCAATTCCATCATCAGCAATAACAACTTCCTGCGCCTTGACCGCGGAGGACGCCATGGCATACACCCGAATATGGGGGTCATCAATGAAGAAGGTATCATCGGTATAGTTGTAGATACGACGCGGCACTTCAGCCAGGTCATGTCTATCCTGCACAGCCAGGCCCACATCAACGCCAGCATTAAGGGAACGGGTTATTTCGGAACCCTCACCTGGGATGGCCGGCACCCTAAGATCATGCAGCTGAACGCTATACCCCGGCATGCCAAATTCGTCAAAGGTGATATCATCGTTACCAACAGTTACAGCCATCTCTTCCCCGCCGGTATAGAGATCGGCGTGATTGAAAGTTTTGAGGAAATTCAGGGCAACAACTTTTTTAAGATCCAGGTGGAACTTTTCAACGACATGGCTGCCGTGAGAAATGTCTATGTCGTTAACAACCTGATGCAGGAAGAGATCGATAAACTTGACGAGGCCGGCCAATGACAAACGCAATACCCATCAATATAGCTCGTTTTATCGGCTTGTTCCTTCTGCAGGTACTGTTTTTCAAGCCTCTTTCCTGGGGATGGGAAGGGCCGTTTTACATCAATGTGGTCATATACCCCCTCTTCATCATCCTGTTGCCACTGCGAACGCCCATGCCGGCCGCCCTCATTTCGTCGTTCGCCATGGGGATCCTGGTAGACGCGGCCTACAACTCCTGGGGCGTACACGCAGCGGCCAGCGTGCTCACTGCCTACCTCCGGCCCCTGCCCCTCAAATGGCTGCAACCACGAGATGGTTATAATGTCAATCACAGCCCTACCAAAAAAAGAATGGGCTGGCAGTGGTTCCTGGCCTATTCTGCTATCGTCATGGCCTTCCACCTTTTGGTATATTTCAGCCTTGATGCCTTTTCTCCGGTTTATCTGAAATCCGTTTTGCTGAAAACGCTGTATAGCTTTCCATTATCCATGTTTTTTGTTATTATCTTAATCTCTATCTTTAACCCTGAGGATTAAAACGCAGTATTAGTGGCAGACCAGAATATCCAACGGCAATATATTATACGCTTGTTCTTCGCCATTTCGGCAGGAGTGCTCATTGTGCGGGCGTTGCAGCTACAGGTACTGGACTCATCCTACCGCAATAAAGCCGATGCCACTGCAATCGACGAACAGGTCGTCTATCCCGCCCGCGGTACCATTTACGACCGCAACGGAAATATACTGGTCTATAATAACCCGACCTACGACCTGATGGTGACATACAATCAGGTGAACCCCGGCCTGGATAAGGAGGCTTTGCGCGATTTGCTGAAAATAGACAGCACCTTCGACATAACGGAGAACCTGAACAAAAACTGGCGGGACCCCCGGTTTTCCAAATCGGTGCCTTTCCCTTTTCTGACGAAGATCTCCGCCCGGGACTTTGCCCCTTTCCAGGAACGGCTGTACGAGTTTCCCGGCTTCAGGCCGGTGTTGCGCCACGTACGGGGCTATCCCCATAAAAATGCCGCTCACCTGCTGGGGTACATCCGTGAGGTCAACCGGGAAGAGGTGGAAAACTCTATTGGGGAATACCTGCCGGGGGATTATATCGGGAGTGGCGGGCTGGAATTGTCGTACGAAAAAGAACTTCGGGGTAAGAAAGGGGTCAGCTTTGTGCTTAAGGACAACCTGGGACGGGAGATCGAGTCTTACAATGGAGGTGAACTGGATGAAGACCCCGAATCGGGCCTCGACCTGATCACTTCGATCGATCTCGGGCTTCAGGCTTATGGTGAAGAGCTGATGCAGAACAAGATCGGCAGTATCGTCGCCCTTGACCCTGCTACCGGAGAAGTACTCGCCATGGTGAGTACGCCCACTTATGACCCCAATGTTCTGGCCATCGACCGAGACCGGGGGAAGGCCTACAACGAGTTGCTGCAAAACCCCAACAACCCGCTGTTCGACCGTTCCATAATGGCCCAGTACCCGCCAGGCTCCCTGTTCAAGCCCATCGTCGCTCTCATTGGCCTGCAGACGGGTGCGATCAAACCCGACCGGGCGGTATCCTGCAGCGGCGCCTATTTCTATAATGGCATGCGCCTGACAGGATGCCACGGCCACCCCCATTGTTATAATGTGGAAACGGGCATCCAATACTCCTGTAATGCTTATTTTGTAACGGTTTTCCGGGAGATCGTCGATGGAAAGAACAATTTCTACAACCCACAGCGCGGGCTGGATACCTTCAACCACTACCTGCATCAGTTCGGGCTCTATCAGAAGCTGGGGATTGACCTTCCCCGCGAAAAGAAAGGTTTCTACCCGACCTCCAAATTCTATGACGACTATTTCAACCGCCAGCAGGCGGGGCAGAAATGGAATTCGGTTTGGATACGGTCTCTGGGTATCGGCCAGGGGGAGTTGTTGCTGACCAACCTGCAGATGGCCAACATAGCCGCCATCATAGCCAACCGCGGCTTCTTTTACACCCCACACCTGGTTAAAGGGCTGATGGGCAATGAAATGGCCATCCCGGAAGAGTTTACCCGAAAAAGAAAGGTAGACATCAAAAAAGAGTATTTTGACCTGGTGGCCAACGGTATGGAAAAGGTAGTATTGGCCGGTACCGCCCGCTCGGCTTTCATCCCCGGCGTATCGGTCTGCGGAAAGACCGGAACGGCGGAAAACCCCCATGGTAAAGACCACTCCATCTTCTTTGCCTTCGCCCCTAAGGATAATCCTAAGATTGCCATTGCCGTTTATGTGGAAAATGCCGGCTTCGGAGGCACCTTCGCCGCTCCTATCGCCAGCCTCATGATCGAGAAGCTGATAAACGGCAAGATCGACGACAGCCGGAAGTGGCTGGAACAACGCATCATGGAGGCCAACCTGATGGATGCAACGCCGTAGGGGGGCGTGAATCGTGAATCGTTAAATTCGTGTATTCGTGTATTCGTGTATTCGTGCCTGGGTTTCGGGAATCGTGGAATCGGGAATCGGGAATCGTGGCTTCGGCGAGCCCCCGAATCCCGAATCCCGAATAACGAACTCCGAATCCCGAATCCCGAATCCCGAATAACGAATAACGAATAACGAACAACGAATCCCGAATCCCGAACAACGAACCCCGAATCCCGAACTCCCTCAAAGTGAAACTATATCCTCTGTTCTTCATCCTCATTTCTACAATTACCACTGCTCAGGAACAGCGGTTGCGCCTGGCTTTCACCGGCGACATCATGGCCCACCAGGATCAGCTCGATGCCGCCCGGCGGCCGGATGGGCAATATGATTTCTCCGGCAGCTTTACCTATGTGCAGGACATTCTGCGGGGGGGCGACCTCGCCATTGGAAACCTGGAGCTGACATTTTCTGGCGGGCCGCCTTACGCCGGCTATCCCACCTTTCGCACACCGGATGCACTGGCTTCGGCACTCAGAAAAGCCGGTTTCAACCTCCTGCTTACCGCCAACAACCATGCCAACGACGGCGGAGCGGAAGGGATAACCCATACCCTCGGCGTGCTGAAGCAAAACTACTTCTACCACACCGGAACATATGGTACTCCTCTGGAGAAAGAAGCCGCTCATCCGCTGATCGTCTACAGGAACGGGTTCAAACTGGCCTTCCTCAATTATACCTACGGCCTTAATGCGCCGCACGTCAAGGCGCCGGCCCTGGTCAATTTTATGGATGAGGCCGAAATGAGAAAGGACATCGAAACGGCCCGAAGGCTGCAGGCCGACGCCATCATCGTTGCCCTCCATTGGGGAGAGGAATACACACATATCCCTACCGGCGGGCAGCGCGAGCTGGCCCGGCGCCTCATCGAATGGGGCGCCGACCTGGCCATTGGGGCCCATCCGCATGTCGTACAACCGGTAGAATGGATATTTGACCGGTGGGGAGAACCCAAGCTGGTAGCATACTCATTGGGTAATTTTTTCTCCGGCATGCGCCTGCCGGGAACCGACGGCGGCATCATCCTCGAGGTGGAACTGGTGAAGAATGAACGGGGAGTAAGCATAGAGAGCTGCCACTTCATCCCCATCTGGTGCTACCCGGAGCGCGCCGCCGATGGCCGGCGCATCTATCGGGTGCTGCCTGCCGCCCCCTTCGAAGAGGAGGCGTCGGCCCTTTTGGCCATCCCGCGGTGGCGGCAGAACAGCCTGGAAGCTTCCGCCCGCCGGACGAGAGAGATCCTGGCGCAAAGCGCGTGTCCGGAAAGAAAAGTATCTTTGCCGGCAACTAAAAAAGAGGAACAGTATGATCGTTTCCGCAATAGTGGCGGTGAGCCGGAATAATGTCATCGGAAAAGATAACGATATTCCCTGGCGCCTGCCCGCCGACCTGAAGTACTTTAAGCGCAAAACTCTCAACCACCACATCATCATGGGGCGGAAGAGCTTCGAGTCTATCGGCCGGCCCCTGCCTAAGCGCACCAACATCATCGTCACCCGCAACCCCTTCTTCGTGGCCACCAACTGCCTCATCGCTCCATCCATCGAGGAGGCCCTGTCTATCGCTTATGACAACGGGGAGGAGGAGGCCTTCATCATCGGCGGCGGAGAGATCTACCGGCAGAGCATAGCCTTCTGGGACCGCGTCTACCTCACCCGGGTGGAGGTGGAAGTGGAAGGAGGGGAGGCGTTCTTTCCCGAACTGCCGGAAAAAGAATGGCGCCTGGTTTCCAGCGAGGGCCATGAGCCGGATGAGAAGAACCCACACCGGTATACTTTCGAGGTGTATGAGCGGGTGCGTTTGTAGTTTGCTGAACATGGACTGCTTCAATTCGGACGGACGGCAAACCGCTTTCTTCCAATAGCTATAAAACAAAAAAGTTGAAACAAAAATTTGCCTTTTTTAGAAATTATTTACATCTTGCCTTTATCGCGTTCTGAGATCCAAACCAACACATCTCATTTTTTAACTAACAACATCGCGCGCAAGATCAGGTAAAAAACCAACGCCACTATTTTTCAAAACCTGAAACCGCGCGAAATGAAAGAAGACTTATTACACTACGCCTGGCGCCTGCAGCGCTTCGGGCGCGATGCGCTCCAGACGACCGCCGGCGAGCCAATAGAGATCCTTCACGCCGGGACGTACAACACCCACGCCGGGCCCGACTTCCTCAACGCCCGCATTCGCATCGGAGACACCCTATGGGCCGGCAATGTGGAAATGCACCTCAGGGCTTCCGGCTGGCTGAAGCACGGCCACCATGAGGACCGCGCCTACGACAATGTGATCCTGCACGTGGTCATGGAGGAAGATACGCCGGTACACCATGCCCGGGGCGAGCGCATCCCCTGCCTGGAAATGAAAAAGCGGATACCACAAAAGCTGGCCGCCCATTACCTGCGCCTGCTGAATAATGAAGACTGGATCGCCTGCGAGGGCCAGTTCGCTGCCGTGAGCGAGCTGACGCGCAACCTCTGGCTGGAACGCCTGGCCGCCGAACGCCTGGAACAGAAAGCCCTGGCCATCGCCCGGCAACTGGAGCAGAATAAGGAGAACTGGGAAGAAACCTTCTACCACTTCCTGGCGCGCAGCTTCGGCGCCCGGGCCAATGCCGAGCCGTTCATGATGCTGGCGCAGCGCTGCCCCCTGCTCCTGCTGAGGAAACACCGGCACAGCCTCTTCCAGTTGGAAGCCCTGCTTTTTGGCCAGTCGGGCCTGCTCACCGGCCCCTTCGGGGAAGAATACCCGCAACAGCTGCAGAAGGAATACCGCTTCCTGCGCCGTAAATACAAATTGCAGCCGCTGCCGCCGCAGAGCTGGAAGTTCCTCCGGCTGCGCCCCGCGAACTTCCCCACCCTGCGCATTGCCCAGCTGGGCGCCTTGCTTTTCCAATCCGATAACCTGTTCAGCAAAGTGATGGCCGCCATCAATATGACGGAGGTGGAAAATATCTTTGAAGTGAAACTCTCCAACTACTGGTGGACGCACTACACCTTCGACAAGGCATCGGACAAGAAGCAAAAAGCCTTGGGCCGGGACGCCATACACCTCATTTTCATTAATACCATCGCTCCTTTCCTTTTCCTCTACGGACAACGCAAAGGAGAGGAAAAATACCAGGAGCGTGCACTGGACCTCCTGGCCGACACCCGGCCGGAGGGCAATGCCGTCATCCGCCGCTGGAAGGCTATTGGCGCTTCGGCGGAGTCTGCTTTTCAGACCCAGGCGCTACTGCAGCTGAAGAATGAGTACTGCGATAAGAAACGGTGTTTGGAATGTGCGGTGGGGAATGCGGTATTGCAGCGGGAATGAACCAGGGGTTGGAATCAAATTGTTGTCACTTCTGCCAAAAGCAAGTTTTAACGTCTATACTGGAGGAATTGGTGCAGTCGGATTTCATTATGGCCTATCAGCCTTATGGCAAAAAGAAAAAAGACAAGCTGTACCGGCTGGTTGATGCTTACTCCTTTTTTTATCTGCAGTTTATGGAACAAACCACTTATGGCTGGATTCCTATTTTCTCCATCTTTCCACCCCCCAGGTCAGCCCCACCACTACCACCAGTGCAGGCAGCAGGTTCTCGATATTGACCGCGCCCAGTTCCAGCAGGCGGATACCGATGGCGATGATCAGCACGCCGCCGACAGCACTGAGCTGGGCAATGATTACCGTAGTAAAGAATCGGTGGAGTTGGCGGGCCAGGACGGTTGTCCCGCCTTGCAGGAACAACATGGGGATAATGGAAAACAGGACCCCAATGCCGTAAGTAGTGGCGAAGGCAATAGAGGTGATGCCATCGAGGGTGGATTTGATGAGCAGCAGCTCCCGCTTGCCCTGCAGGCCCTCTTCAATGGCTCCTACGATCGTCATGGAGCCGATGCAGAACAAGAGGAAGGCGGTGGCCAGCCCCTCGGTGAAACGGCTGTCTTCCACGCGGAAGGCCTTTTTGATCCAATCGCCGAAGCCATTAAGCAAGGCGTCGAAATGGATGAGCTCGCCTAAGATGCCGCCCAGGATAAGGCTGAAGATAAAAATGAGCAGGAAGCCATCGGGCACTTTGAGGGCCATCTGAATGCCGATCACCAGCGTGCCCAGGCCGATGGCCTGAAAGATGATGGCCTGTACATTGGCGGGGAAGAGCTGCTGAAGCCACAGGCCGAGCAGGCTGCCTGCGCTTACCGTCGCCATATTGATAAAGGTGCCGATGGGAAGGTGATGTTTCATGCCAGGGGAATCGCTTTAACGAGGGTTTCTGCCTTTTCGAGTGCGGCGGGCCTGCCGACGTCCAGCCAGAGAGAATCATCATGGCGATAGGCCGGCAGGGGCTCGCTCTTTGCTGCTTCCAGGAAAACGTCGATGATGGAAAAAACAGGGCCGGGAGGCATGAATTCGAAAATGCGGGGGCTGAGCACGTAGATGCCGCTGAAGGCCAGCGGCTGGTAGCGGGCCGCCCGCCGGCTGATGCGCTCCTCGCCGGTGCGGTTGTGGCGCCAGCCGGCCAGCCGGCCCGCTTCATCGAAAAGGAGGTGGCGGGAGCTGGGCCGATCGCGCACCGCCAGCGTGGCCAGCGCGCCGGAGGCCAGGTGGGATTGATAAAGGGCAGGGATGTCTATATCGGAGAGGATATCCACATTGTGCACGAGAAAAGGTGCATCTCTAAAATAGGGCGCCGCCTTCAGCAACCCGCCGCCCGTATCGAGCAGCAGCCCGCGCTCGTCGGAGATGGCAATATCGATGCCGAAATTCTGATGCTGCTCCAGAAAATCCAGGATCAGCTCTCCGAAATGGTGGATGTTGACCACTACTTCCCGGACGTCGAAGTATTTCAGGCGCCGAATGGTAAGTTCCAGCAGCGTTTTTCCGCTCACTTCCACCAATGCTTTGGGCTTATTTTCCGTCAGCGGGCGCAGGCGGGTGCCCAGGCCGGCAGCAAAGATCATTGCTTTCATGGCTGCAAAGGTATAAATCCTTACTTTTGCGAAGTAAATAATAAAGAAGACACTTTTTCCATGAAGGCGGCCTTCGGTCAAAGGAAATGTATGTACTGATCGCAATTTCCGATTTCCGATTTCCGGCTTCCGACTTCGCCCAGATGATACAACGCACACTCGTCCAGATATTACTCGCTCCTTTCTCCCTCTTGTACGGCCTGGGAGTGAGCATCCGCAACGCCCTTTACAGCCGCGGGCTGCTGAAGGGGGTCGAGTTCAACGTGCCTGTCATATCGGTGGGCAACCTTTCCGTCGGAGGAGCCGGCAAGACGCCTCATATCGAATACCTGATCCGCCTGCTCAAGGATTACATTGAGGTAGCCACCCTCAGCCGGGGCTATCGCCGTAAGACGAAGGGCTTCCTGACGGTACAACGCCGGATGAACGCCGAGCAGGTAGGGGATGAACCTCTCCAGTTCAAACGGAAATTTCCGGATATCCAGGTTACAGTCTCGGAGAGCCGTACTTTTGCCATCCCTAAGATCATGATGGACCGGCCGGATACTCAGGTGATCCTGCTGGACGACGCCTTCCAGCACCGGTCTGTCCGCCCCGGCCTCAATATCCTGCTTACGGAATACAGCCGGCCGTTTACGCGCGATTACCTGCTGCCCTCCGGCCGGCTGCGGGAATGGCGCTCTGCCTATCAGCGCGCCGATATCATCATTGTGTCCAAATGCCCGATGGAAATGAGCCTTGAACAGAAGGAGGCCATGATCAGAGAGGTCAATCCGCTCCCGCACCAGAAGATCTACTTTTCCTTTTACCACTATGGCAAACCGTATTATATCTTCAACCCTCGTTATGTGCTGGAACTCCATCCCGAAATGGAGGTCCTGCTCATCAGTGCCATTGCCAATACGGATTACCTGGTCGAATACCTGGACCGGCAGGCGGGGGAAGTCCGGATACTGGAATATGAAGACCATCACTATTTCACCAAATATGATGTGGGCCAGCTCAAAGCGAAATTTGACCAGATGGAATCCGAAAAGAAAGCCATTATCACCACCGAGAAGGACGCCATGCGGCTGGAGTTGCACCGGCAGTTCCTGATCGGCGACCGCATACCGGTTTTTGCCATACCAGTGGAGGTGCAATTCCACTTCGGAGAAGGTGAACAGTTCGGCCAGGACGTTCGCGATTTTTTACTCAATTTCAAAGCCTGACCTTGAATCCGATACTATATATAATATACCACTTCCTGAAGCTGGTGACCCGTATCTGCCTGTGGGCGTATTACCCGAGGACGACAGTACTCAACCGGCAGAACTTTAAGTTCGGCCGGCCCACTATTCTGGTGTCCAACCATCCCAATACCCTTCTGGACCCATTGCATGCGGCCGTTCGTGTACCGATGATCGTCCACTTTCTGGCCAATGCCAGCCTGTTCAGTAGCCCTTTTTCGAAGTGGTTTTTCAGCACCTTTTTTTGCATACCGGTGGAGCGCCCTCAGGATGTCGGGGGGCGGCCGGTCAACAACCAGCAGGCCTTTCAGCAGTCCAGTGATTTTCTGGGCAAGGGGGGGTGCCTGTACATCGCGCCGGAGGGCACCAGCTATAAAGGGCGCCGGGTAAGGCCCCTGAAGACAGGCGCCGCCCGTATTGCACTGGCTGCCGAGAACAATGCAGGTTTTGAGCTCGGACTGAACATCATGCCGGTGGGGCTGACCTATGAAGCCTCCAACTGTTTCGACAGCCGCCTCACTATCTATGCCGGCGAGCCCATCTGGATAAAAGATTACGAAGCCCTCTATCAAAAAGATACTTTCCAGGCCGCCCGGCAACTGACCGACGACCTGGAAGAGGCCCTGCGCGCGCTCGTCATTCATACCCGCGATGAAGAGGAAGACCGCCTGATCGCCCGCCTGGAAATACTGCTTCGCAACAGCAAACCGGTGACGGAGCCCGTACACTTTGCCCGCTCCCAGTATCTGGCCGCCCGGTTCCGCGCCTGGCAGGAAAGCTCGCCGGCAGAGGCCATGCAATTCCGGCAGGAAGTGGAACAATACTTCCGGGCGCTGAGAGATGAGCGTACTGAAGACCGGGCGCTGGGCCGCCCGCCCCGTCCGTTATGGCTTCATTTTATCGGGCTGGTGGTTCTATTTCCCGTATTCCTGCACGGCCTTGTCCACAATTTCCTGCCGGCCTTTATTCCGGTAGCGCTGGCCCGCCGGCTTAAGCTCGACGTCGAATACAACTCTACAGTAAAGATCCTGGCGGGGCTGATCACATTCCCTTTATTCTACTTTCTGCAGTATAAGCTGATCTATTGGCTGTACGACTGGCAAACGGCGCTGATCTATCTGCTCACGCTCCTGCCTTCCGGCTTCTTTGCCTGGGCCTTTTACCGGCGCCAGAAGCACGTCATCCGCTATTTCCGCTTCCGGCGGAGTGCTGATAAGGGCAAGCTGCGGGCCTTGCGCGATACCATCTGGGAAAAAACCGGTAATTTGCTGGCCAAAAAGGACATTTGATCCAGGATACACTGCTTTTTCTTTTTCTGGGATGCACTGCCGTACAGCTTTTTTACTGGCTGTTCGTCTTCTCTCGCCTGGCCTTTTACCGGCAGCCGCCCCCTCCTCCCTGCCCTCCCGAGCCCGTTTCCATAATTATTTGTGCGCGCAATGAAGAAGACAATCTGCGGCGAAACCTCCCGTATTTCCTGGCTCAGGACTATTCGGCGTACGAGGTGATTGTGGTAAATGACAATTCTTCCGATAAAACTTTGGAAGTTCTTTTGGATTTTCAAAAAAAAAGTAACATCTTGCGCCTTATTGACGTACAAGTCAATACTCCTCGTGGGAAAAAAGCAGCCTTAAGCAAGGGCATTGAAGCTGCAAAATTTGAAATACTCTTATTATCTGACGCCGATTGCCGCCCGGCGAGCCCCCAGTGGCTCGATTTTATGCAAGCATTCATTCGGGATTGGGCGGAGATCGGATTAGGGTACAGCCCTTATTTTCGTGGGAAAGGCATCCTGAATGCCTTTATTCGCTTTGAGACCGCCTATTCTGCTATCCAATATCTTTCCTTTGCATTAATGGGATTGCCCTACATGGGTGTAGGGCGCAATTTGTGTTATCGAAAATCTCTATTTCGTGGGTCCGGAGGTTTCGATTCACATGCTCACATAGCATCCGGTGATGACGACCTGTTCATCAACCAGGTAGCTACGCGAGCCAACACCAGGGTGATCCTGTCACCTCAAGCATTCGTCTATTCAGAACCAAAAAGTAGTTGGAGAGGCTACTATCGCCAGAAGTCAAGGCACTTAACCACTGGCACCCGTTACCGGTTGGTGCACCAGCTCGCCCTCGGCCTGCTGTCCACCAGCCACTTTGGGCACTACGCCTTTGGCATCGCCTTGATCCTTTTTCACAATCTGGAATCAATCGTATTTTTTAACTATCTGGCACGGATAGGGGTAGCCTCTGCACTGTACATGCTGATACTGAGAAAACTACACGACACTTCTCTGATCAGATGGGTTCCAATCCTCGATGTACTCTACGCTTGTTCCTACCTCGTGTTCGCGCCGGCACTTTTTAAATCAAAGGAAAAATGGAAGTAGCAGTACACAACAACATCACCTCCGCCAGAGCGCTGGACGACTACTCAATTGTTAAGCAGGCCATCAAAGGGGACCAGAAGGCCTATTCTATCCTTCTGGAGCGTTACCGCAACCCCATCTTCCACATGATGCTGAAGATGGTCAAAAACCGGGAAGATGCCGAAGACCTGAC
>CAYQKY010000088.1:0-30674 GCA_964418125.1 uncultured Phaeodactylibacter sp. | reverse complement strand
TTACGATCAACAACAAGCACATCGAGGTGATCGTACGCCAGATGATGCGCCGCGTTCAGATCGAAGACCCGGGCGATACGAGCTTCCTCGAAGGCGAAGCCGTCGAGAAGTACGAATTCCTGGAACAGAACGACTGGATATTCGACAAGAAAGTGGTTACCGAAGCCGGCGATTCCAACCGCCTGCGCCCGGGCCAGCTCGTCACGCTGCGCCAACTGAGGGAAGAGAATTCCTTCCTGCGCCGCAACGACAAGGCCATAGTAGAATACCGGGATGCTGTTGCCGCCACTTCCAGCCCGCTGCTGCAGGGCATAACCAAGTCTTCTCTGGGTACGGAAAGCTGGATCTCCGCCGCTTCCTTCCAGGAAACGACCAAGGTGCTCAGCACGGCCGCTATCGGCGCCAAGAAAGATTTCCTCAACGGCCTGAAGGAGAACGTGATCGTAGGAAAGCGCATCCCCGCAGGTACCGGCCTGCGCGAGTACCAGGAATTATTCGTCTCTTCCATGCAGGCGCACCTGGAGCATGAAGCCCGCCGCGCCCAGTTCGAGGAAGTGGAGGAGGATTAGTAGAATGGTTGACTGGTTGGTTTGTTGATTGGCATCCCAACATGCTCTCTGCAAGTGCGGGCCCATAACAAACAACCGGCAACCCTGACAATACTTAAGCGCCTCTTTTCGGATGAAACCGGAAGGAGGCGCTTTGTTTTTGTAGGAATGGTGCGTTAAATTGTGGCAAAAAGAACGATGATCAACTTAGTCAGTGATACGGTTACCAAACCCACCCCCGGCATGCTACAGGCCATGATGGAAGCCGAAGTGGGCGATGATGTATTTGGAGAAGACCCTACCGTGAACGCCCTGGAAGCGAAGGTTGCGGCTCTTTTCCATAAGGAAGCGGCCCTGTTCTGCCCCTCCGGCACCATGACCAATCAGATCGCGATCAAAGTGCATACACAACCTTTAGATGAGGTGATCTGCGATGAGTATTCTCATGTTTACCAGTATGAAGTGGGCGGGTATGCCTATAATTCCGGGGTGGCCATCAACCTGATCAAAGGTACGAACGGTAAGATCAGGGCCGAACAGGTGGAAGCGGCCATTAAGCCTCAGGCCGACTGGCTGCCCAAAAGCCGCCTGGTGGTGCTGGAAAATACCTGTAACAAAGGCGGAGGCAGCTACTATACTCTCGATGAAGTCCGGCCGATTGCCAAACTGTGCTGGCACCAGGGCCTGGCCCTTCACCTGGACGGCGCCCGCATATTCAACGCTTTGGTGGAAACCGGAGAAACGTCACAGGCGGTAGGGGAGCAGTTCGACAGTATTTCCATCTGCCTGTCCAAAGGGTTGGGGGCGCCGGTGGGTTCCGTGCTCATCGGAAGTAAAGAATTCATCCAACAAGCCCGGCGGATACGCAAGGTGATGGGCGGCGGCATGCGGCAGGCCGGCTATCTGGCCGCCGCCGGCATCTACGCCCTCGATCATCAGGTGGAACGCCTGAAGGAGGACAATGAACGGGCCAGGACGATCGGCGCAGTACTTCAACAAATGGCCTACGTGAGCGATGTGCGGCCGGTGCAGACCAACATCCTCATTTTCGATGTGAAACCGCCCTGTACCGCTGCTTCCTTCCTGGAAAAACTGGAGGAGAAGGGGATCAAGGCTGCCCCTTTCGGCCCGCAGACCGTGCGCTTCGTCACCCATCTGGATTTTACGGAAGAGATGATGGCCAGGGTGATCGAAGTACTGAAGGAGCTTGAATAGCCTTTTATTCGTCTGCAATAAACGCTACCGGGTTCAGCTGACAGGAGGCGTGCGGGAAACCCGGCAGGTTGAGTGCTCGTTTTCTACGACGTTTGCTCCCGCCTGCGGATCTCATCCCTGATCTCCGCGGCGCGCTCGTAGTTCTCTTCGGCAAGCACTTCTTCCAGCATTTTGTTGAGGGCGTCGATGGAGTAGGAGGAGAGGGCGGCGGTTTTGCCTTTGGGCTGTGCGCTCTGTTCTGCCGGAGCGCCTTCCTCTTCGGTATCTTCGAGCACCACGCCGGCGGCGTCGAGGATAAACTCGTAGGTGTAGATCGGGCAGTTGAAGCGGACGGCCATGGCCAGGGCGTCGGAGGTGCGGGAGTCTATCTCGATGATCTCACTGTCCTTTATGCAGATGAGCCGGGCGTAGAAAATGCCGTCCAGGAGGTTGTTTATGATGACTTCCTTGAGGTCTATATTGAACGTTTCCAGTGTGTTTTTGAACAGGTCGTGCGTCAATGGGCGGTTGGGGGTCATGCGTTCCATCGCCACGGCAATGGCCTGCGCTTCAAAGCTGCCAATGACGATCGGGAGGCGGCGGGAGCCATCCTGCTCACCCAGTACCACGGCGTAATTGTGGGACTGGGTAACACTATGGGACAAGGCGACTATATCCAGTTCTATCTTTCTCATAAAGAAGGCCGGTGGTTATGTGTAAATACTGTATTCTCAACAATTGGGACTGAACCCTAGTTTAGGCCAGGCCATAGATTCCCAAAAGCGCAAAGGTAAAAAAATGCCTGCTAATGGCATGGCCCGCGGGGAATTATTTGCCGGGAGGTTCCGGGAAGCGGGAACAATTTAACCATCAAACAATTCAGCCCTTCTTTGCCTCTTCCCACAGGGCGTCCATCTCCGCCAGGCTCATCTCCTGGATCTCTCTGGGAGCGTTGGCTTCGATGTATTCAAACCGTTTTTTGAATTTCTGGTTTACCCGCTCCAGAGCAGTTTCCGGGTCGATGCCCTGGAAACGGGCGTAGTTGATCAGCGAGAAGAGGACATCGCCGAACTCTTCCTCTCTTTTCTCCTGAGGGAGATCCTCATTCATGGCTTCCCGGAACTCCGCCAGCTCTTCCTCCACTTTTTCCCATACCTGCTCGCTGTTCTCCCATTCGAATCCCACCTGTTTGGTCTTCTCCTGCATGCGGTAGGCCTTCACCATAGCCGGCAGGGAGCGGGGCACGCCGGAGAGGACGGACTTTTTCCCCTCCCGCAGTTTGAGTTGTTCCCAGTTCTTTTTCACATCCTCTTCGTCGTTGACTTCCACATCGCCGTAGATGTGCGGATGGCGTTTGACCAGCTTGTCGCAGATGTCATTCAGAGCATCGGCGATGTCGAAGGCGCCTTTTTCGTCGGCGATCTTTGCATAGAACACCATGTGCAGCATCAGGTCGCCTACCTCTTCTTTGATCTCATCCAGGTTTTCATCCAGGATGGCGTCGGCCAGTTCATAGGTCTCCTCGATGGTGAGGTTGCGCAGGCTCTGAAAGGTTTGCTTGCGGTCCCAGGGGCATTGTTCCCGCAGTTCATCCATAATAGTAAGCAGGCGGGCAAAGGCGTCGAGTTTATGTTGCATTTTCCTTGATATTTATGCTAAATTTGCGTCCGTCATTAACGATTATGCAAAGTAAACTAATCTCGGCGGGAGGTTGTTGAGTAATAGAACTTTTTGAAAAACAATAATCCAATTCTATGGAGTTCCTATATGTTTTAGCGATCATCTTTGTAGTATTCGGCATTTCGTTCGCCCTGATCAATATCCGGCATATCTTTACCGGCCAGGAGTTTCGGGGCACCTGCGCTACCAATAACCCCATGCTGAAAAATCAGGTCGGGGAATGCAGCGTCTGCGGAAAAAAACCGGAGGAGGAATGCAAGATGCCGGAAGTCGGCCATCAGGATTACAAAGGCGCTAAAGCCTGAGGCAGGTAATTAAGCCATCGGAAAATATTTTCCTTCAGATTGGGCAGTGGATGACATTCCATTGCCCATTTCTTTTCGGAATGAATGAATGAATGATGGAATGATCAAGATACTCGGATAAGGCCCGGACTTTCCTTAACCACAGAGCGCTATCAATACTGCCCCACCGCCAGCATGACCAGCGTACAGGCCATTTCCACCTCGATGCCGTTCTCCCTGGCAAGGCGCATGAGCTCCGGGTTTTCGGTACCCGGGTTGAAGATGATGCGTTCGGGCCGGAGGCTGAGGATGTAATCGTAGTATTCTTTCTGGCGTTGAGGGTTGAGGTATAAGGTGATAGTATGCACATTATCCAGTCGGGGTTGCCCTTTCTGGATGGGTACGCCTGAGATCTCTCCTTCCCGGACCCCTACCGGAACCACTTCGAATCCGTCCTGAGCGAGCCGCCGGACCGCGGCATTGGAGTAGCGGATGGGATTATCGGATGCTCCCAGAACCAGAGTCTTTTTCATGTAAACAGTTTGGATTGTTTGGTTCTTCAAAAGCGGGAATGCGGCAAAGTGGAACCTGAACTGCAATCCCGCTTTTGAAGGGCGCCGGCCACAAGGCAGGCAGGATATCAATACAGCAGGGCCAATTAAATCACACAATGATAACAACAAGTGAACGTGAAGGTTGATCATTGGAATAATAATATTTGTTCAGTCCAAAACCGATAAATCCTGTGTATCTTGGTTGAAGTAATAAAAAGAAAACTATGACGAAGCGGTATCCGAAAACCCTGTCCCGAGGGGCGAACAACACGGTAATAGCGCTATCCGAAACTGAGGTAGCCAAGTTATTCAGTGGGGATACCCGATCCGATATTGGTTCGGAAGCGGAGAAGATGAAGTTTGCCAACGAGGTAAACGGCCTGGTAGTTCGTTTCATTCGCCTGGATTTCGACGAAAACCTGGACAGCGATATGTTGGTAATGGAGCGCCTCTATCCTTTAGATTTCCGCGCCTATGAATACGAACGCCGGGAATTGTGGCTGGACGTTTTTGAAGATGAACTGGTTCGGTTGCACAAAGCCGGCTTCGTCCACCGGGATCTGCGCCGCCCTTCCGATATGCCGGGATTTTCTTTTGACAATATATTCCTTACTGAAAAAGGGCTCCGGTTAATAGACGTAGGCATTTCCGCCTTACGCCATCAGGTTGGCGATCGCCTGTTCGGCCGGTTCGTTGAACAGGAATTAGAGGAGCTGAAACACTTCCGGGAGTTCTTCCTTACAAGATAGGGATAGTACACTGATCTGTTAAGAGAAATTAAGATCAGGAGGAAGAAGTGATCTTAAACAACCTCAATGGATCTTAACAGATCAGTGTACCATCCCTCACTTTACACCAGCAGCCGGATCGGGTCCTCCAGGATATCCGTCAGCGTCTGCAGGAACTGCGCGCCGGTGGCGCCGTCCACCACGCGGTGGTCACAGGAGAGGGTCAATTTCATCATATTGCCGATGGTGATCTCTCCGTTCTTGACGATGGGCTTCTGAATGATGGATCCCACGGCCAGAATGCAGGAATCCGGCGGGTTGATGATACCGGTAAATTCTTCGATACCGAACATGCCCAGGTTGGAGACGGTAAAGGTATTGCCTTCCATCTGTTCGGGCTGCAGCTTCCGCTTTTTGGCCAGGCCCGCCAGCTCCTTCACTTCCACATTGATCTGGGAGAGGGTCTTCATATCGGTGTAGCGGATGACCGGTACGAGGAGGCCTTCCTCTACGGCGACGGCTACCCCGATGTTGACATCCTTGTTGATGCGGATCTTATCTCCCTGCCAGGAGGAGTTGACGGCAGGGTGCAGGCGCAGGGCGGCGGCGGCGGCCTTGATCACCAAGTCGTTGAAGGAGATCTTGGTGGGCGCCACGTCCTTGAGGCGTTCGCGCAACTGCACCGCTTTGTCCATGTTGACCTCCCGCTTCAGGTAGAAGTGGGGAGCGGTAAACTTGCTTTCGCTGAGGCGGCGGGCAATGGTCTTGCGCATCTGGCTGACCGGTTTTTCCTCGTAATTGGCGCCGCCGGCGGAAAAGGCAAAGGGTACGACTTTGGGCTCTTCCGCTTTGGCAGCTTCCTCTTTTGCCGGTTTGCCGGCGGGGGCAGGGGAGGGGGCAGCCACCTGCGGGGCGGCTTCTTTGCTCTCCATGGCTTCTTCTACGTCGCGCTTGACAATACGCCCTCCATCTCCGGAGCCGGAGACGTTGGCCAGGTCAATACCGGCCTCTCTGGCCATGCTGCGGGCCAGGGGAGAGGCTTTAATGCGTTTGTCATCAGTGGCTGCTTCGGCCGGCGCCTGTTCTTTGGGGGCTTCCGCTTCTGGGTGTGCCTCCTTTGCCGGCCCTTTATCCGGGGAGGCGGCGGCTTCTTCTCCTTTGCTCTTACCATTACTTTGCCCTTCAGCTTCATCAATGGCCTTTTGCCAATCTTCCCCTTTATCGCCGATCACGGCAATGATGCCGTCGATGGGCACCGGGCCTTCCTTTACAGCGATGTGAAGGAGTACTCCATCAAAGTAACTGTCCAGTTCCATAGTGGCCTTGTCCGTTTCCACTTCTGCCAGGGTTTCACCGGCTTCAACTTCTTCTCCTTCTTTTTTCAGCCAGCTTACAATATTGCCCTCTTCCATTGTGTCGCTCATTCGGGGCATGCGTATGACTTCTGCCATGGTTTTTGATTTTGAGTGTTTTTACAGGTATTGTGCAGCGGTACAGACTCACCGATGCACCTAAAGTCGGCGTTCTATTTAGTCAGGATTACAAAGAAAATGAATATTAGCCGTTTCCCCAACCTCCGTAGCTTTCTATTGCGTGGATTGAATGAATTAGGCTTGTTTTCCATTTTTCTACGATTATTGAACAGCTTCGGGATAGTAAGGTTTAGAGAACTTTTTTCCGGGGAGCCGTAATCGGGAAAACACTATTATAAAAAGGCATGGGCGGTTTTCCCCGGCAATATTCTTATTTTTGCGTTTATGAATTTTTCTTCTAAACTTATCGAAGAGGCCGTCAATGCCTTCGCCAGCCTGCCCGGTATTGGGAGGAAAACGGCGCTCCGGCTGGTTTTACACCTGGTGAAACAGCAGCCGGAAGTGGCGGAGCAGTTTGCCGAAGCCATTGTGACAATGCGCCGCAATATCAAAGAATGTGAGCGTTGCCACAATATCTCCGATGAAAAGCTCTGCGCCATCTGTGCAGGCCGCTACCGCGACCAGAGCCTGGTATGTGTGGTGGAAAACATCCGGGACGTGATGGCGATCGAAAGCACCGGGCAGTACCGGGGGCTGTACCACATCCTCGGTGGAGTGATCTCCCCTATAGAAGGGGTCGGGCCAGCTGACCTGAACATCGATTCCCTGGTTCAGCGCATTCAGCCGGAAGGCATTAAGGAAGTGATCATGGCTATCAGCCCGACCATCGAAGGAGAAACGACCATTTTTTACTTATCAAAGAAGCTGCGGGACACGGGCGTGCAGGTCAGCACCATCGCCCGGGGGATTTCCTTCGGCGGAGACCTGGAGTATGCGGATGAACTGACGCTGGGAAGGTCGATCGTGGCGCGGGTGCCGTATAAGGGAACGGATGAATGAGTGGATGAAGGAATGAATACCAGGGCTTGGCGTATGTTCAATAAAATGTTGGAAAATGAGGATTAAATATTTAAGCCTGGAAAATTATAGGGGTTTTGAGAAACTCGAGGTGGAGTTTCCGGAGAAGGGAGGTGCTGTGTTTATTGGCGTGAATGGTTCGGGGAAAACAAGTATACTGGAAGGCTGTGCTGTTTTGTTGGATGTTTTTTATTCAAGGATGGACGAATCTGAACAAATCCCTATAACCGGATTGTCGAAAAAAGATATTAAACTAAATGCTGGAGGAACCTCATTGAATGGTTTGTTCATAATGGAAGATGATAAACTTGAAATCCATGCTGATTACAAGGGAAAGATCGAAAGCCGAGAACCTGCGGGCATTAGAGGAGATATTTTCGAACACTTCAAAGAAAGGGTTCAAAGTGAAATTGGGGAACTCAATATTCCTCTTTTCGTTTACTATCCCACTAAGAGATTTATTTCTGATTTTCCAGGTTTGGAAGCTGAAGATATTTCAAACCTTCATCCATTTTCAATCTTGTCCCGCGCTTTCAGGACGAATTTAAGCTTTGCAGAGTTCTTTCGGTGGTTCAGGGGAATGGAAGACCTTGAAAATGAAAAGAGGCTTAGAGAAAACCCAAATTTCAGAGACAGAGGCCTTCAGGCTGTCAGGACAGTTATTCAAGCTTTATTGCCTGGTTTCTCACAACCTTTTGTCAGGAGGCAACCGGTTCAGGAATTCGTCATTGAAAAAAATGGGGAACTATTGGCCATTTCACAACTTTCTCACGGAGAGAAGGGGTTAATGGCAATGGTTGGAGACCTGGCGAGAAGGCTTAGTATAGCCAATCCTGATCTGGAAGATCCATTACTAGGTGCGGGAATTGTACTAATTGATGAAATAGAACTTCATCTTCATCCCGCATGGCAACGTACCATCATCCCCAGATTGGAATCTGCTTTCCCCAATATCCAATTCATTGCAACAACTCACTCTCCTCAGGTTCTTAGTAGCCTTAGGCGGGAAAATGTGTTCATCCTGGAAGATTTCAAACTGGTTGAAAAAACACCACACACTTTCGGCAGAGATTCCAATTCCATACTTCAAGACCTATTTAACGTTGCTGAACGTCCAGAAGATGCTAAAGAAGAATTCCGGCGCCTGTATCGTTTGATGGATGATCCGAAAAAGGCTGGAGAGGCTCACGATATGCTCAATGAGATGGAAGGCAAATATGGTAGTGATGATCCGGAAATCATCCGGGCGCGCATGCATCAGGAATTCATGAATGAAGAATGAAATATATCAGAAAAGACATCTCCAACCAACCTGCTTCTTTAACGGAAGTACAATCTACCCCCGGCGCCTCCTTTGATGACTGCAATAAAGACGATATCCGTCAGGCTTTGCTTAAAGAGCAAGGGTTTATTTGTGCCTACTGCATGCGCCGAATTGATGGTCAGCGGGATAAAAAAGGGCGTCCCAGGGTTTTTATAGAACATTATATTACTCAAAGCGAAGATCTTTCCTCCAGCTTGAGTTATATGAATATGTTGGGTGTTTGTGATGGTAATGATGGATACCCGGGGCATCTTCAACACTGTGATAGAAGCCGGAGAAATATACCCTTAACGATAGATCCAAGGTCGGAAAGGTGTGAGGCCCTGATAAAATATACAAGTGGTGGCGAAATCTATTCCAATGATCCGGATGTGAATAATGATCTCGATAAAACGCTCAACTTAAATAAGCCCCGATATTTAGTAGAAGGCAGAAGGATTGCGATCGATCAAGCACGGAAAAGTTTAAAAAGTTGGAGCGAGGGAGAGATCAAGCGAGCTATCAACCGATGGAGTGAATTAAATCAAGACGGGCGTTTCCCGGAGTTTTGCCAGGCTGCAATTTATTATCTGAAAAAGAAGCTACGCTCCCGTTGATGAAGCTGTCCATCATAATCGTCAATTACAACGTCAAGTACTTCCTGGAGCAGGCGCTGCTGTCCGTACGCCGGGCATCGCGGGGCCTGGAGGTAGAGGTGTGGGTGGTAGACAACAATTCTGTGGACGATTCTGTGGCCATGGTACAGGAGAAGTTCCCGGAGGTAACGCTCATCGCCAACAAGCACAATCCCGGCTTTTCCATTGCCAATAACCAGGCCATCCGGCAGTCTTCGGGGCAATATGTTCTTTTGCTCAACCCCGATACCGTGGTTGAAGAGGACACTTTTGAGAAGTGTATCGCTTTTATGGATGCTCATCCGGAAGCTGGGGGGCTGGGCGTGCGCATGATCGACGGTAGCGGCAAATTCCTGCCGGAGTCCAAACGCGGCTTTCCTTCGCCCTGGGTGGCTTTCTGTAAAACTACCGGCTTGTCCCGCCTGTTTCCCGGCTCCCGTTTGTTCAACCACTATCACCTGGGTTACCTGGATGAACAGGAAATACACGAAGTAGAAGTCCTGGCGGGGGCTTTCATGCTATTGCGCCGGAGCGTTCTGGAGGAGATAGGCCTGCTGGATGAAGCCTTTTTTATGTACGGAGAAGACATTGACCTGTCCTATCGCATCATACAGGCAGGATATAAAAACTATTATTTTCCGGAAGCCACCATCATTCACTACAAAGGAGAGAGCACCAAAAAAGGCAGCCTCAATTACGTTAAGGCCTTCTACACGGCCATGATCATTTTTGCCCGCAAGCACTTCCGGGGCGATAAGGCCCGGCTCTTTGTGCTGATGCTGCAGGCGGCCATTTATTTCCGGGCTCTGGTCACGGTGGCTTCCAATTTCCTCGCAAAGGTATATCTCCCGGTGCTGGACGCCGCCGTCATTTTCGGGGGGCTGGTGTTCCTGAAGAACTTCTGGGCGGTATATCATTTTCGGGACCCCGGCTATTACGATTCTTCTTTCCTGTATTTCAATGCTCCTCTTTACATCACCATCTGGCTGGCCACGGTCTACTTCAGCGGAGGGTATGACCGGCAGTTCAGCATCCGCCGCCTGGTACGTGGGTTGCTGGTGGGTACCGTGCTGCTGGCCGCCGTGTATGGCTTTCTGGACCTCGAATACCGGTCTTCCCGTGCCTTAATCCTGTTGGGGGCGCTTTGGGCCGCGCTTTCTACGGTAGCCCTGCGTTTCCTCATTCATTTTTTGCGGTTCGGCAATTTTAAACTTGGGCAGAACAAGATAAAAAAGCTGGTGATCGTCGGTTCTCAGGAAGAGAGCGAGCGCGTGCAGCGACTGTTGCACCTGGCGCAGGTACACAAAAATTTCATCGGCACCGTAGCCCCCTGGCCGGATGCCGATACGCATGTCTACCTCAGCAGCCTGCCCCAGCTGGACGAGGTGGTGCAGATCTATAAGATCGAAGAAGTGATCTTTTGTTCACAGGACGTCAGTGCTCAGGATATCATGAGCTGGATGGCGCGCCTGGGGCCGGCTGTAGATTTCAAGATCGTTCCTCAGGAAAGCATCAGCATTATTGGAAGCAGTTCAAAAAATACGGCGGGAGAGCTTTATACCATCGATATTCAATATGGTATTGCGCAACCACGGAGCCGCCGCAACAAACGGCTGGCCGACCTGGGGCTGGCCCTTATCCTGTTGTTTTCCCTGCCGGTAATGGTTTGGGTGATCCCCAATGCGGGAGGGCTGTTCCGCAATATATTGAGGGTGCTGGCAGGCAGGCGTTCCTGGGTAGGGTATGCCTCCGCGAGCCAGCAGGCGGGCAGCCTGCCCCCTCTTCGTCAGGGTGTCCTTTCCCCCCTCGACGCCCTCCGGATCGATAAACTGGATGAACCCACCGTGCAGCGCCTCAATTTCCTGTACGCCAAGGATTACCACATCAGCAAAGACCTCGATATTGCCTGGCGGGGCCTGCAGCAGTTGGGGCGGGAATAGGCAGCCAGGGCCGCTCTTTTGTCATTGGCCGCTCTTGCCTTTCTTTTTGTTCTGTTTTTCTTGTTCCTTCTGCGCCTTTTCCTGTTCTTTCATGGCTTTCTCCTGCTCCTTTAGCGCTTTCTCCTGCTTTTTCAACGCTTTTTCTTGTTCCTTCATGGCCTTTTCCTGTCCCTTTTGTTGTTTGGCCAGTTCTTTTTCCTGTTTCTGCAGTTTTTTCTGCTGCTTTGCCAATTGCTTTTCCTGCTTTTGCAGTTGTTTTTGTTGTTTGGCCAGTTCTTTTTCCTGCTTTTGCATGGCTTCCTGTTCCGTTTTTTCTTTGCCCTTTACCTCCTGGGCCTGAACGGTGAGGGAAAAAAGTGGGAGGCCAAAGAGAATGGCCAGTACGATCAGCTTTTTCATGGCTTTGTATTTGGTTCAGTAATAAAACGCACGGTATGGGCTTTTCGCTTTTCCGGCGGCAAATTATTGGGAAAAAGGCTTGATTTGCTCAAAAAAAACGGGCGAGCAATTCCTTCGTAGCTTACGAATAAGTGTCCTTTGGCCAACAAGATCAAAGATCAAAAACACCTTTGGTGCAGTCGATCTTTTTTGAATAGGGTTCCTGGTGGGGGCTTCATGGTTAATGGCCCCCACCAAAGTCCTTCTCCCCCGCCTCAATGGCCATATCCAGGTGGTTTTCCAGCGGCGGCACGGGGCAGTTGTATCCGTCGCTATAGGCGCAGTAGGGGTTGTAGGCTTTATTGAAGTCGATCACTACCTGTCCGTTCTGAATGTCGCCCATGCGGATATCCATGTAGCGGCCGCCGCCGTAAGTAGAACCTCCATTGGTCAGGTCTTTGAACGGAATGAACAAGTAATCCCGATACATGGGAAGTTGCCGCAGGCGCAGGCTCTGGTATACGGCGATTTCCATTTTTTGGCCCCGGAGGGTGAAGGTGGCGGTGCCGTATTGCACGTAAGGCTTGGTGATTCCGCTGTAAGTTGCCATCTCGAAGGGCTCGGCATCAGGTGTTCGTTCAAAAGTTGCCGTAACCCGGTAGCTTTCATCGGGAGGAAAAAAGCGCAACTTCCTGACGCCCTTCTTATCCAGAGGGGAACGTTCTTCCCGGAGAAAGTCTTTCTTGTAATGCTTCCGGTGCTCTTTTATCTCCCGGGGATAGGACTGTTCGCCCTGTGCATTCAACAGAACGGACAAGGCCAGAAAAAAAAGCAAAAAGGCATTTCGCTGTACCATAGTCGTCAAGGGTTTATCCCAAACCCCAAGCTCAATGCTCAGGAGGGAATTTTCGTTTCCGGCGGGGCCGGAAGGTGGGGCGCCGGCCGGAAACGAAAATTCCCGACTAATCAATCCGCAACGATGGCGAGTTTGAAGTCGGGGCTTACCTCCAGGTCATAAATATTGCGGATCTCGTAGAAGCGCAGGTCGGCGGCCTCTTTCCAGGTGTCGTCGAGGATCTTATTGTACTTATACAGTTTGCTGCCTTTACCCATCAGCATGGTGCCGTCGGGCAGGACGGCGAAATGTTCGGCGCCGGGCAGGGTTTCGATCAGGGTACGGGCCGGCTCCTTGCGGCGATAGAGGTTTTTCTCCATGATCTTCCAGTCCTCATAGCGGCTTTTCTGGACGAAGGCCAGGTTGCCGTTGGGCAGGCGGGTAAAGCAATGGCCGATGTTGGTGGCGATGGTCGTGATCTGGTCATTGGTCGTGTTGACAATGGAGAGGGTGCTCGGTTCTTCCTCTTTATACACGACAATCTCCTGGCTGTTGAGCCAGAAGTAGGCCTTGATGCCGGTCAGGTATTTAAAGACCGGCTTCCCGTCCACCAGTTGGTTGATGGGGAATTGCCACAGGCGGTAGGTGCTGTCCCGGCCCTGCCGTTCCAGGCGGATAGCGGAAAAGGTGTAGTATTCCGGCATCCGTTCCGGGAAGAACTCGTCTTCCGGCGTTTCCGTCACCCGTTGTCTGGCCTTTTTCTCCAGGTCGAGCCGGAAGAGGTCCGCCTGGGTGTCGCCCGGCCGTTTCACCGAAATGTACAGCTCGGTATTGCTGAAGAAAGAGGGGTCGCCGTTGTATCCGTTGCGGTTGAATTCCGTAAGGAAGCGCGGGGTATGGAAGGCCAGCTGGCCGTCATCGCCCTGCTTGACATCGAAGAGGTAGATGTTCGTCCGGGGCAGCTGGGCAAGGGCGCTCAGGCTGAAGCTCAGGGCCAGCAGGCAGAAAAGGATCTTTTTGGGCATCATAGTTTTGCTTTATAAAATCGGCTTAAAGTTAGTTACTCGTACTGGCATCACCAAGGATGGCCCCAAAAGGCTTTTCGAAAGCTGGCATCCTGCTGACAAAAAGCTGGTGGGATATCCATCATCTTTTGGGTATATTTCCACCCAAAAAAAACGATGAGGTTTCTTTTATTATTGGTTTTGCCCTTCTTTACTCTTGCCCTTTCTGCCCAGCCGAACCTTGAGCTTGAGGTTTTTGCTTCCGGTTTCAGTCTGCCGGTAGACATAGCCCATGCGGGGGACAGCCGCCTGTTTATCGCGGAAAAAGCCGGGCGCATCCGCATTATCGATGCCAATGGCAATACCCTGGCACAGCCTTTTCTGGATATTGACGCCCGGGTCAATTCCCAGGCCAGTGAACGGGGCCTGCTGGGCCTGGCCTTCCACCCGGATTATGCCGACAATGGCCATTTCTTCGTCAACTACACCAACAACAGCGGAGACACGCGCATCTCCCGGTTCAGCGTGTCAGCGGGCAATCCGGACCAGGCGGACCCCAACAGCGAGCTCATCCTCCTCGAGGTGGACCAGCCCTTTAACAACCACAATGCCGGCGACCTCAATTTCGGCCCCGACGGTTACCTCTATTTTGGGCTGGGCGACGGCGGCTCGGCCAACGACCCCGGCAACCGGTCGCAGAACCGGCAGACGCTCCTGGGCAAGATGCTGCGCGTCGACGTAGACAATGGAAACCCCTACAGCATACCGGAAGACAACCCCTTCGCCGATGATGATTTTACCCTCGATGAGATTTGGGCCATCGGCCTGCGCAACCCCTGGCGCTTCAGCTTCGACCGGCTGACAGGGGCCATGTGGATCGCCGATGTCGGGCAGGACCGCTGGGAAGAGGTCAACTATCAGGAGCCGGGCAGTGAAGGGGGGCAGAACTACGGCTGGCGCTGCTACGAAGGCCCCGACCCGTTCAACACGGGAGGTTGCCCGCCGCAAAGTGAATATACCTTCCCGGTCCACAGCTATTCCAATACCAGTAGTGTGGGCTGCTCCATCACCGGAGGTTTCGTCTACCGGGGTTCTCAGTATCCGGATCTGTACAGCTATTATATTTATGCCGACTACTGCTCGGGCCGATTCTGGGCGCTGGCCCCGGACGGGCAGGGCGGATGGGAAAACACCGAGGTGGCCAACCTCGACAACACAGAATTTGTCACTTTCGGAGAGGATAGCCAGGGCGAACTGTACGCAGCGGCGATCGGCGACGGCATTATTTACCGCCTGGCTGCCCCCTGTGATTCTCCGGAACCACCTGCCATCACCGGAGAAGAAGTTGTTTGTGGGCCGGATGAACCCGCTGTTCTGTCTGCTACTACGGCGCCGGCAGGTTATTCTTACGCCTGGTACCGCAACGGTATTCTCGTGGGTTTGGGCACGGAGCAAAATTACCAGGCAACAAAAGGTGGGACGTATACCGTTGCCTTTTGGGCCAATGGGCCGGAGGGCTGCAATTCCGCACCTTCGAACGGCTTTGAAGTGGTGAGCGCCGATTTTCCCGATATCCTGATCATGGTAGACGGCGCTGAGCTTTCTGCCCCCGGCGGTTTTTCCGCCTATCAGTGGCTCCTGGACGGGCAACTCATAGATGGAGCAACCACCAACACTTATACTGCCACCGAAAACGGAACCTACAGTGTGCAGATAACAGATACCAACGGCTGTACCCGGGTTTCTGAAATGGTTATGCTCATGGTGAATACCCTCGAGGAATTAGGTGTTGAAAAACTGGCCATCGCTCCCAACCCGTTCCGGAATGGATTTCGGGTTGAGCTTTCTGCTCTCACGCCCGGCCGGTGGCAAATCTGGCTGGCAACGGCTGAGGGGAAGGAGGTTTTCCGGAGAGAACTCTTCGTTGAGCGCAATTTGAATGAATGGATCGATACAACTGGACTGCCTGCCGGCACTTATATGCTGGGAGTGGCAAGAGGTGGCAGGAAGGTAGTGCAGCGGCTGGTTAAACTGTAGCAACCGGCCATGCTTGTCCGGCGTATGTTTTTGAATAAGAGCCTGTCCGAAAACCCCGCTCAGGGCCTGCGAAGGAGCTTAAGTCCATGTGTGAGCCAGCCCGAAATTTCGGGCTGGCTTTTGTTTTTTATGGGCAATATTTTGTTAATATTTGACAAAACTGAGTACTTGCCGCGAATAACAAAAGTAGATATGAAAAAAGCCAGCCTTTTTTTGATTTTTATCGCGCTTTTATGCTTTGCCTGCCGTTCGGATGACAAACCCGGGCAGGATGGCCGGGAGGCGCCCCTGCTGGAGGGAGATGCCGGCCCCGGCCCGGAGGTCACCACTATCGGTTTCAGCCGGAAAGATACGATATTGCACTACACGCTTGATGTCAAATATCCCGCTATCCGGGAGCATGAAGTATTCAATTCCGCTGTGAACGCCAGCCTGAAGACAGCAATCGACGAATTCACGGATTTTATTCAGAATTTCCAAGCAGAAGGCAGAGTGATGAGCTCTGAGTTTCAGCTGATCCGAAATACCGGCCGGGTGGTAAGCATACTGCAGGTATATGAATGGGCGGTGCCGGGCACTTCAACCCTGCAATACCGCATCCATAACGTTAATTATAACCCGGAAATCCGGGAGCTGATCTCTCTGGGCAGCTTGTTCCGTGAGGGGGTAGGCTATCAGCAGTGGCTGAAGGAAAGGCTGGAGGAAAAGGCCAGGGCCCGTTTTAAAGTTGAAGTGGAGTTTAACGATCAGGACCTGCAGGCTTTTACCATCGGGCAGGATCACCTGGAGTTCTATAAGGTGCTCTACCCGGAGTTGATGGACCCGGAACCGAAGGCCTTCCAGGTAAAATTCTCTGAGATGGGAAAAAAATTGAAGTAAATGGCGGCACTTATTAAAGTCGGCCGGGGGATGTAGATGATTTGTTGGGCTACCCTCTGGCTATTGGATGCAATAGCTTTCCGGCCAGGGCCCTTCATTCTTCTTTCCCCCTGGCTTTGTCGAGCAGGTTGTTCAGAATTTCTGCTTCTTCCTCAGTGAGGTTTCTCAGTATATCATCCAGTCCCGGGTTGACGGCTTTCAGGCTTGCCAGGAGTTTTTCCCCCTCCGGGCTGATACTCACATCCACAAGGCGTTTATCGTGATTACAGGCTTTGCGCAATACGAGCCCCTTTTGGTGCAGGCGGTCTACCATGCGGGAAGTATCCGCCATTTTGTCAAGCAACCTTTCCCGGATGACCGATGTACTGATGGGTTTTCCGGCTCCCTTGAGTACCCGCAGGACGTTGTACTGCTGCATGGTAATGCCGTAGGGCTTGAGCTCGGTTTTTATCTGTTCTTCTATCCAGTTGTTGGTGTAAAGGATATTGACGATGGCTTTGTGCCAGGAATTACGGAAGGGCTTGGTTTGTTGTATGGCTTCCTCGATTCTCATTTAAATGGGCTTTGAAAGTTCAGGTAAATATAAAGTTTAAACATTAAAATAGGGCAAGTATTTATCACCTAAATTGATACGCTTTATGTTGCAGCTTTGTTTTTGGGTGGTTTCTTATTTCTTCTCATGAAGAAAAGAAAGGGCATTGCTCCCTGGCCGATCAGATATGACCATATCAAATTCGGGCTTTCAGGTAATTAAATAAATCAAATTTGGTAATTTACGGCCTCCATCCGCTGAGAAAAACCAACTACCTCACTATATGAACACCCTTGATTATGTCATTGTCGTTGTCTATGCCGTGGGCTTCCTGGGCCTCGGTTATATTTTCAAAGACCAGAAAGACGGGAAGGACTACTTCCTGGGCGGCAAGAGTTTTGGCTGGCTGCCCCTGGGGTTATCGGTCATGGCCACCCAGTTGTCTGCCATTAGTTTTATCTCGGCTCCTGCCTTTGTCGGCATCCGCGAAGGAGGGGGGCTGGAATGGCTAAGCTACGAGCTGGCCGTCCCCCTGGCTATGATCTTTCTGATGGCAATTCTGTTCCCTCCCTTGTACAATTCCGGAGTGGTCAGTATTTACGAGTATCTGGAGCGGCGCTTTAGCGCTTCGAGCCGCCTTTTGCTCAGCTTTGTCTTTCTGGTGAGCCGGGCCTTTGCTACCGGCGTAATGATCTATGCTGTTTCGATCATTCTGGAAAGTGTGCTGGATATTTCCTTTTTCAGTACACTGGCCCTGATCGGCGTCATCACCCTGATCTACTCTTTGCAGGGAGGGATGAAGGCCGTGGTGTACGGCGATATGATACAAATGATCATCCTTTTTATCGGGATAATAGCCTGCATGGTTTTCGGCCTCATCGAAGTGGGCGGATGGGACAATTTCCTGGCCAACCTGGACCGCAGCCGCCTCGAGGCCATCGATTTCTCCTCCCTGGGCATCAACAAAGGGGAGGAATTCGGCTTCTGGCCCATGGTTATCGGTGGGTTCTTTCTCTATGTTTCTTACTATGGGACCGACCAGTCGCAGGCTCAGCGCATGTTGTCGGCCCGCGACCTGGCTACCGTGCGTAAAACGCTCCTGTTCAATGGGGTGATCCGCTTCCCTCTGACCTTCGCTTATTGCTTTATGGGCCTGATCATCGGCACCATGGTCCTGATCACTCCCGAATTCCGGGCGGAGGTGCCGGCGGATAAGCCCGATATGATGATCCCCATCTTCATTCGAGACTACCTGCCTCACGGGATGATCGGCCTGTTGATCGTTGCCATCCTGTCGGCCGCCATGTCTTCCCTCAGCTCGGCTATCAACTCGCTTTCGGCGGTCACGATGGAGGATTTCATCAGCCGTGGCCGAAAGATCCCGGCCGAGCGGTATATGGTGTACAGCCGGTTCACGGCCCTCTTCTGGGGCCTGGTTTGCATTTTCCTGGCCATCTATGCCGGCAACATCGCCGATACAGTGATCGAAGCGATCAACAAGGTGGGGTCCGTTTTCTTCGGCCCCATACTGGCGACGTTCCTTCTGGCGATCATGACGAAGAAGACGCATGCCCTCGGGGCGAATATAGGGCTGGCTGCCGGCGTCCTGGTAAATATTTTTCTGTGGCTGGCCGTGGAGGAGATTTTCTGGTTCTGGTGGAATTTCATCGGTGCGGCCATTACCCTGTCTTTGGGCTTCGGCCTGAGCCTGGCGCTGCCCGGGAAGTCCAGGGAGGTGGCGCTGGATTTTACCGTCGACCCGCGTTGGCTGCTCACCCGGGAAGCCAAAATTCTGATGGCCTTCTTTGTTGTGATCGTGTTGTTCAGCATGTACTTCAAGTACCTGATCTGAACAAGCGGAAACTACCGCCGACTGCAATACTTTTTGCAACCCAGCCAACAAAGGGATGTGCCTATGATGCATTTGTCAGCAGTATAGTTTTATTTATTGTCAGGTTCAGATCTGTATCCTCGCCTGCCACCAGATTTCTTAACCAACAATAGAGCTATATGAAGTCAATTAAACTACTGCTACCCGTTACTTTCGCCCTTCTACTCTCCTCTGCTCTCTGGGCTCAGGGAAGCCGGCCGGCAAAATTTCAAAAGCGCGTATCGGAAATGCGAAGCATCTGGGATACGGAAGCTCATAGGCCCGACATTCCCACTGTGGGGCAATCCCTGCAGGGGCTGGCTCCGCAGGGGAATGCGCAAGTTGGGTTTCGGGAAGGCTCTGCCTTTTCCGTGCCGCTGGGATCATCCTATAACATCTACTCCGTTCTTACCGAGGGGCAGAATTCGGTAACCTACAATCCGGATATCAATTCCATCGTGTTCTGTCACCGCCAGAATTACCCCCATCCCGGGGGCAGCGGCATCATCAGTTTCGATGTCTCTACCGATGGAGGCGTCACCTGGGATACCACCACCAAGCAGGTTACGCCCATGCTCATGACGGAGGATGGTATCGCCCTGGATGGCAACCGGTATCCCAACGGCACCATTTACAACCCTCCGGGTAATGATGACCCTGCCAACGCATTCTTTTTTGGAAGCGGCGCTTCACTCTGGAATGACCCCGATTTCGGTAGCGGCTGGGGGTGGGAATTTGTCGCTTCGGCCAAGTTTGACGGCACCATGGTGGACGAGGCGTACTATACCAACGCCGATACCAATATTTACCTTCCTTTCGGGCTGGTATACAATGTGGATGGTTCGATATGGCACGCCAATTACCGCCGGGAGGAAAATCTCTCTCACCAGTTGCTGAACCCGGTGATCCTGGGCAAATTTACATTCAACGAAACGGCCAACAGTTTCGGCCGTACGGCCATCGAGCTGCCGTTGAACTATTCCCAAGGCAGAGATTCCTTCGCATTTAACCCCCGGATCGCTTTCAGCCCGGACGGGCAGACGGGGTACGCTGTCATCGCCGGCATTGACGGCGATGACACGGAAGTTTTGGCCGGTTCCAAACCTATAGTCTGGAAGACTACCGATGGCGGCGATACCTGGGACAAGCAACCCCGGGTAAAATGGCAGGAACTGGACTCCCTTATTGCCTACACCATTCCCATCGATGCTGATGGCGACGGAACCTCCGACGACCCGGCGGGCGACTCTCCCCGTATCCCCTTCACCAAACAATTCGACATTGCCGTTGATGACGAAGGCATGTTGCACATGATCGTCGAACTGTCGGGGCATACGGATACCGCTTCCAATACCTACTGGGCAGGCGAAGGCGTCTACGAATTTTTCCACCTGATGACCGACGGAACCACCTGGCAGGAACGGCGCATTGGCGGCTCTTATAATTCGGATGCCGATTTCGGAGCCGCTACCACCACGCTCGATGCCCGCGTCCAGGCGTCCCGCTCGGAAGACGGGAAATTCATTTTCTTCACTTTCGCCCAGACCTACTATGAGGAAGTGGGCGAAGACCAGCCCAATACCAACCCTGATATATATGGCGTGGCCTACAGTGTGGAGAGGGACAGTATGGTGGGGCCGCGTAACTATGGCCTGGCGCCCGGCACCGTATTCGACGATTTCGAGTTTACGGACGTAGTTGCCGTTGGGTATTTTCACCACACTTCCCCCGTCGCCATTACCGGCGGAGCGTTCTGGGACCTGGAATTGCCCATCATTTATGGCATTCCAAGGGGGACTCCCGACGACCCCGGCGGCGACCTTCTCCCGATCGACTACTACTTCCTGCGCAGCGCCGGCTTTGACTACGGCGAGTTTGGGATAACGAGTACAGAGGAGGTGGTTGATGCCGATTATTTCCAGCTTCAGGTTCAACCCAACCCGGCTAATGGCGAGGCCCTGGCCAGTTTTGCACTGGAAAACAACGCCCGCTACACCCTGAGCCTTCTCAATATTATGGGCCAGAAAGTCATGGACATCGAAACAGCCCTCGGCTTCGGCGGCCCCAACCAGGCCTCCTTCGGTGTGGAAGGCCTCACGCCCGGCCTGTACCTGCTTCGCCTGCAGGCGGAGAATAAGGTGGCGGTGGCAAAGCTTTTGGTGAAGTAGAGGCAGGCTGAAGTTTGAGGCAACTTTTAAGGGCTTCCGGTAAGGAAGGCCGTCGGTTCGAACAGGCGCTTTCAGGACAACTTGAAAGCGCCTGTTCCTTTTTGGCAAAGGAAGAGACACCTGAAATATGTTAAAAAAAATTAAAAATCGATTGGCCCGCAGGGGGTGGGCGGCCACTCCGGTAATCTTATGGACAAACGACTGAAAGAAATCACCGAAACAACCTTTAAATCACCCGACATGAAACCGCATCTTATCTTTGGAATAGTACTAATGCTTGGAGGGGGGCTTACCTACGCCCTGGGGATCAACAGCCTGGACATCACCCTGCACATTGAAGCGAAAGGAATAGAAAAGCAGCAGCTGGCCAAGGCCCTGTGTTACAGTGGGCATGTAATTCCGGTAGCCGAGCCCCAAAACCTGAGCGGCACCCTCAAGCTTAACCTCTCCTCCGACGCTACTGAGCTGGGCTTTTCCTTCCAGGGGCTGAAGCAGTGGCTGGAAGTGAACCTGGACGAGAAGGGGGAGGCTAAAGTGGATTTTGGCAAAGGCTGGAAGAGAAGAAGCCTTTGACGGATCATTACCAGGTACTAACCCAAACCCGGTAATTAATAAAAAATTAATCACTCAGGCTTGCACCGTAAGAAATTAATCTTTACGTTTGCATCTGTCAAATAAGAATGAAATGAAAGTTCAGAAGGACAATTTTTATTTTTTCAGCTTTTTCTTTTATGGTAAACCATAAGGGGCTGAAAATTTTGTCCGGATGACTGGAAGATAAAATTAAGAGGCCCCGCAAGCGGGGCTTTTTTTTTGGATATAACAGTTTAAATATGCTGTACCCTGGCCAACATAACCAAAAGAGCTGCTTTTTTTACTTCTTTTTCTTTTATGGTGCACCATAAAGGGGCTTTTTCATTGTGTTCAGCCAGTAAGAACAACCATAAAAAGCCCCGCCGACGCGGGGCTTTTTCGTTATAAACACCAAACAGATTATGATCACGACAGCAACCGACAGCAGTACCAGCGCCTCACAACCGGCCTCGCCGGTGCGGGTGAGCATACAGGGTTATGCCGGCGCCTTCCACGAGATTGCCGCCCGCCATTGTTTCAAGGAAGCTCCGCTGGAGATTGTCCCGGCCCATACTTTCGAGGACCTGGTCGAGATGGTCGAACGCCGGGAGAAGGCCGATGTAGGCCTGATGGCCATCGAGAATACCCTGGCCGGCAGCTTGATGCACAACTACACCCTGCTCAACCAGTCCAGGCTTTCCATCACCGGGGAGGTGTACCTGCGCATCAAGCAGAACCTGATGGCCCTGCCGGGCCAGCGCATCGAGGACCTGCGCGAGGTGCATTCCCACCCGATCGCCATCGATCAGTGCCGGGCGTTCTTCACCCGCTACCCCAATATCCACCTGGTGGAAACCGTCGATACCGCCTGGAGCGCCCGCAATATCCGGGAGAACGGGCTGAAAGGCATCGGCGCCATCGCCAGTACGCTGGCGGCCGAGCTGTATGAAATGGAGATCCTGGCGGAAAGCATCGAAACCAACAAAAAGAATCATACCCGTTTTCTGGTGTTGCACAGCGAAAAGCCGGATTTAAGCGAAGAACCGGAGAAAGTGTCCCTCTCCTTTTCCGTTGACCACACCGTAGGAAGCCTCTATAAGGTGCTGGCCGTACTGGCGGCCTATAACGTCAACCTGACCAAGATACAGTCGGCGCCGATCATCGGCCACCCCTGGGAGTACCTCTTCTTCCTCGACTTTGTGACCGAAGGCTCCGTGGGCTATCAACAGGCCATCGAGGCCATCCTGCCCCTGACCCACAACCTGCGGGTGATGGGCGTATACCGGAAGGGAGAGCATTACGATTATTAGTTTTTTGTTGCCCGTTGATTGTTTCTTACAACCAACAACCAGCAACCAACAACCAACAACAAATCCATGACCAAGCCAGCCAAAACCAAGAACGACATGATCATCACCCCCGCCAGCCGGTTGGGAGAAGTACAGGAATATTACTTTTCCACGAAACTCCGGGAGATCGCCCGGATGCGGGCCGAAGGCAAACCCGTTCTCAACCTGGGCATCGGCAGCCCCGACCTGCCGCCCGCCCAGGAAGTGGTGGACGAATTGTCTGGTTGGCTGGTTAATAACGACGTACACGGTTATCAAAGCTATACCGGCATCCCGGAACTGCGCCGCGCCTTTGCCGAATGGTATGCGCAATGGTTCAGCGCCACGCTCGACCCGGAAGGGGAGGTGCTACCCCTTATGGGGTCCAAGGAAGGGTTGATGCACATTGCCATGTCCTTCCTCGAAGCCGGTGATGAGGTGCTGGTTCCCAACCCGGGGTATCCGGCCTACCGCGCCGTTTCCAGCCTGGCCGGGGCTACCATTCGCGAGTACAGGCTGGAAGAACGCCTGGGGTGGATGCCCGACCTGGAAGCTCTGGGCCGGCAGGATCTCAGCCGGGTTAAGGTCATGTGGGCCAACTATCCCAATATGCCGACGGGCACGCCGGCCAGCCAGGCCTTCCTGGAAGAACTGGTTGCCTTTGCCCGTCGCCATCGAATACTGGTGGTCAACGACAACCCCTATGCGTTTATCCTAAACCGGGAACAACGCAGTATCCTCAGCGTGCCCGGCGCCCGGGAAGTGGCCCTGGAACTGAATTCCCTGAGCAAGGCGCATAACATGGCGGGCTGGCGTATCGGCATGCTTGCCGGCCGGGAGGACTACCTCAAAGTTGTGCTCCGTTTCAAAAGCAATATGGATTCCGGCATGTTCAAGCCGGTGCAGATGGCGGCGGTGAAAGCCCTCCAGAGCCCTCCGGAATGGTACGAATCGCTCAATGCCGTATACAATGAACGGCGTGAATCTGTCTTCCGGCTGCTGGACCTGCTGGAGTGCACGTACGATAAAGGCCAGGTGGGCATGTTCGTATGGGCCAAGATCCCGGTCCGGTACATCAATGCTTTCGAGCTGTCGGATGAAGTGCTCTACAACTGTCATGTCTTTCTGACCCCAGGCGCCATTTTCGGCTCCCAGGGAGAGCGGTTCATCCGGATCTCGCTGTGTAGCGACGGGGCGTTGTATGAGGAGGCGATACGGAGGATTGAAACCGCAAAACCGCAATGACCATCACCATCATCGGCATCGGCCTTATCGGCGGCTCGCTCGCCATCGCACTGAAGGAGAACGGCTTCGCTCAGCGCATCATCGGCGTGGATGCCAGCCAGGATAACCTGGACAAGGCCATCCGACGCAGGCTGATCGACGAGGATATGGGGCTGGCGGAAGGAATAAGCGCGGCGGACATCGTCGTGCTGGCCACGCCGGCCGACGCTATGCTGCACCTGCTCCCTCAGATACTGGACAAAGTGGGGCCGCAACAAGTTGTGATCGACGTGGGTTCTACCAAAGAACGACTGCTGGCGGCAGTAAAAAGACACCCCAACCGCGGGCGGTACGTGGCCACTCACCCCATGGCGGGAACGGAGCACTCCGGCCCGGAAGCGGCAATTCCCGGCTTGTTTGAACATAAGTGCACTGTCCTGGTCGACACCGAAGACAGCAGCCCGGATGCGGTGAAAATAGCCGAACGCCTGTACCGCTCCATCCCTATGCGCGTCGTTCAACTGGATTGCCTGTCGCATGACGTGCATACGGCCTATGTGTCCCATATTTCGCACCTCAGCTCCTTTGCCCTGGCGCTGACCGTCCTGGCCAAGGAGAAGGACGAGAGCCGCATTTTCGAGCTGGCCAGCGGCGGTTTCGATTCCACCGTCCGCCTGGCCAAGAGTTCTCCGGATATGTGGGTGCCCATCTTTCGCCAAAACCGGGATAATGTCCTGGACGTGCTGGATGAACACATCAATCAGCTGGCCCGGTTTCGGAGCCTGCTCATCAAAAATGATTTTGAAACATTTTACCGACTCATACAGGACGCAAACGAGATCAGAAGAATTCTTAAAAAATAACTACGACAAAAAATTATCACCATGGAAATGACATTTCGCCCAATTATTGACGGCAAGCCCGACAGTGAGCCCCTGATCATCGCCGGGCCCTGCAGTGCGGAAACGGAAGAACAGGTAATGGACGCCGCCCGCCAACTGGCCCGGCAGAAGGTCGACCTTTTTCGCGCCGGCATCTGGAAACCCCGCACCCGCCCCAATGCCTTTGAAGGCGTAGGCACGGAGGGCCTGGGCTGGCTGAGGCGCGTAAAGGACGAAACCGGCATGAAGGTAACGACCGAAGTGGCCAACACCCAGCACGTGTTCGAAGCATTGAAATACGGCATTGACGTTCTGTGGCTGGGCGCCCGGACAACCGTTAACCCCTTCTCCGTACAGGAGGTGGCCGACGCCCTGAAAGGCGTGGACATTCCCGTTCTGATCAAAAACCCGATCAATCCCGACCTGAAGTTATGGATCGGCGCCATCGAGCGCATCTACAAGGCCGGCATCACCCGCATCGGCGTCATCCACCGGGGGTTTTCCTACCATGGTGATACCAAATACCGCAACGTTCCCCGCTGGCAGATCCCCATCGAGTTGAAGCGGCAATTTCCCAACCTGCCGATCATCAGTGACAACAGCCACATCTGCGGCCGGCGCGATATCCTGCAAGCCGTTGCCCAGAAGGCTATGGACCTCAACTTCAACGGCCTGATGACCGAAGTGCACCCCACTCCGGATAAGGCCTGGAGCGATGCCGAACAACAGGTCACTCCCGCCCAGTATGAGGAACTGATGCAGCACATCGTATTCCGGCAACCCACCACCGACGATATGGAATTTCTGGAAAACCTGGAACACCTGCGCCACGAGATCGATGAGATCGATGAGGAACTGCTCAACCTGCTCGGCGCCCGTATGAAGCTGGCCGAACGCATCGGTGAATATAAGAAGCGCAAAAATATTGCCATCCTGCAAACCACCCGTTGGAGCGAGATCCTTGAAAAGGGCGTCGCCAAAGGCAAGCTCAAGGGGCTCAGCGAAGAGTTTATCAATGTATTCCTCAAGTCTGTACATCAGGAATCCATCAACCATCAGGAACGGGTGATGAACCGGGAGAATGTTTCGTAGTTTCGTGTATTCGTGTATTCGTGTATTCGTGTATTCGTGTATTCGTGTATTCGTGTATTCGTATGTGGATACTATGGAGACGAATCCCGAATCCCAAAAATTCGTATTTTCGCGAACCTAAAGAAGTAAAACCGAAAATATGAATTACGAGAACCTGCTGATCCAGGATAGTGACGGAATAATAACAATAACCATCAACCGGGAGAAAGCCCTCAATGCCCTGAACACCAAAACCATGCTGGAGCTCCGGCATTTCTTCAGCGAGGATGCGCCCGGGCGTTCCGGCCTGAGGGGTGTCATCTTGACGGGCGCCGGCGATAAGGCTTTTGTTGCGGGAGCGGATATCAAGGAATTCCTGGCGCTCGATGCGGCTCAAGGCCAGGCGATGGCCCAGCGCGGGCACGATATTTTCTTTTCGATCGAGCGGTTCCCCCGGCCGGTCATTGCGGCAGTCAATGGCTTCGCGTTGGGCGGAGGCTGTGAGCTGGCCATGGCCTGCCATCTGCGCGTCGCCACGGAAAACGCCCGCTTTGGACAGCCGGAGGTTAACCTCGGCCTCATTCCCGGTTACGGTGGCACCCAGCGCCTGATCCAGTACATTGGTAAATCCAAAGCGATGGAGCTGCTCATGACCGCCGATATGATCAGTGCTGAAGAGGCTTATCGCCTGGGGTTGGTCAACTACGTTGTTCCTCCCGGGGAAGAAGTGGAAAAGGCTGCAGAGCTGATCAGCAAGATCGCATCCAAAGGGCCGGTAGCGATCGCCAGGATTATCGAAAGTGTGAATGCCTTCTTCCAGTATGATGAAGATGGGTTTGCCCGGGAGGTACAGGCATTCGGGGCCACTACCGCTACGGAAGACTTCCGGGAAGGCGCTGCCGCTTTTATCGAAAAACGCAAGCCGGATTTTAAGGGTCAGTAATTCCCCGAAAGCTGTTTTTTGTATTTCACGAGTTGCCTTCTGGCCTTTTCCGCGGCGCCGGCAAGCGCTTTCTCCATAACGTCACTTCTATCTTCGGCAAAGAGCGTTGTTCCGGGAACATTCAGGCGTATCTCTACGATCTGTTGGCGGTGCCGGTGTCGGTTCTCTCCAACTTTCAGATAAACTTCGGCTTCTACGATTCGGTCAAAATAGGTTTTCAGTTTTCCGACTTTTTCATCGATCGCCTCCTGCAGCGAACCATTGACCTGGAAAGGTGCATTTACTAGTACTTTCATAGTCATGTATTTTCTGGTGCAGGCTTTTTGCACCAGCAGGTTAGTCTTGGCTTTTTGCTATTTTTTCTACTTACAAAATAGCAGGGAATGGCAGGGGACGGGATGATTTTTATCAGCCGGCGGAATGATCCTTATCAGTTTGGGCTTTTATGCCTCAGATTCCTTAAATTTGAGGAGACCGAAGACATATTATGAGAGTATTCTGTTTTTTCCCCTCCTTTCTGATCTGCCTTTCCCTGGCAGCTCAGGATCTTTCCGGCCATTGGGAAGGCTATATCACACAGGATGGAAAGCCTGACACCTTTTTCTATCAGGTGGACCTTCAACCTGGCACAACAGCCTATGCCGGCACCTCATTTTCTCAAACAGGAGATGGTTCCGCTTCCGCCAGCTTTCAGCTCACTGCCTATCTCGACGGCAAGCAGCTCATTGTGCAGGAGCTCGGCCAGATCGACCCTCCGAAACCGAAATGGTGCCTGAAGTACGCTACCCTTACCCTCGAAGAGTTCCCCTTTCACGACCGCCTGAAAGGCCGTTGGAAAGCCGATGGTTGTACCCCCGGAGAAATGGTGCTGGAACGAGGTAAGGCCCCTGTTGATGAGGAAGTGGAAGAGGTCATTCCTCCTACCATCACCGGCAAATGGACGGGGACGCTTTCTCAATCTGACCGAGACTATGGCTTTTATTTTGAGGCTGACTTCAAAAAAGGCGGCAAGGGACAATCTTACATTGTTTCTGAGGATAATGGAGGCAGTGCTTTTCACGGCCTCGAGTGGCAGTACGATTCCATTTTCCAGCTCCTTTCCTTCAAGGAACTCGAAGTCACTAATAAGACTGACCCGAAATGGCGATGGTGCATCAAATCCGGTACTTTGAGGTTCCGCCGGGAAAAGGCCCGCCTGGCGCTGGAAGGAGAGTGGAATGGGTTTATTGAAGGATATGACCTGGAGACCGGGCCCTGCGCTAACGGCAAGGTATACCTCGAAAAACCTATCCTCACCCGGACGATCGTGAAGAAACAGACAATGCTGGAGCGCCCGTACGAGGCGGAAAGTAAGCGGAAGATCAAGGTGGAGCGGGTACTGGAGGTGCAGAACTCCAGCATCAAGATAAAAGTCTGGGATAATGGGACGGTGGATGGAGATGTGGCTACTGTTTTCCTCAACGGAGAGCGGATACTCAACAGCCACCGGGTGGATAAGCGCAAGTTCGGCATTCCGGTTAAGCTGAACCAGGATGATAATTTCCTCGTCCTTCACGCTGAAAGCCTGGGCGATATTTCGCCGAATACCGTCGCCATTTCCGTGGATGACGGTGTAAAGGAGCAGATCATCATCCTGAGTTCCAACCTCAATGAGAGCGGCGCGGTGATGATCCGGAAGTTTCGGGTGAATGATTGACCGGTATTCGCGGTTCGTTATTTGGGCCAGAATTCTACCTTCCTCAGGATGAATGCTCCTGCCTCTTCCGCCCACAGCCGGTACGTCAGGCCGGAAGGGTGTACGCCATCGCTGAAAAAAGCTTCTGGCCCGGCGCCATCCGGCACTTTTTCCCGCCATTCCTTCAGGTTGATGGGCTTGCTCAGATAGTAAACCTCATCAAACAAGGACGGAACATCCTGGATCACTCTGCCATGCAGCCATACCAGGCCGCCGAGTATCAGCTGAAGGCTAAGAGGAAAGGCGGGGAAGTGCCCCACCGGAGGCAAGTTGTTGATTACAATAGGCGCTTTCGGTTGCTTTTCCCGGATAGCCCTGGCCAGTTGGATCATATCCCACCTCCACCTCAGCGGGCTATGAAGCTGAAAAGTATCGTTGCCCCCCAGCCCGATGACGATCAGGCCCAGAGGGTAGGGCGGGAGCAGCTGTACGATTTGTTCGCGCACTGCCCGGGCGGTATAACCGCTATGGGCCAGCACCTGCCATTTCACCTGCCGTCCGGTAGCCTGATTCAGGTAACGGGCGAGGGATCCGGTGAAGCCCTCTTCGTGCGTATTCACCCCAACGCCGGCAATGGTAGACTCGCCAAGGGCAAGCAGGCGAAGGCCGGGATCACCCTTCCCTGTGATCCCCTGCCTCGGCCCATCGGCTTCCGGCAGTTTCGGCACGGCGGCGCGCACCCTTCTCCCCTGAAGGATCAGTAAGGGGGTGAAAGGCAGGGTGAACAGGGCGCCCAGATAGTATAGGAATTGGTAAAACATTTCGTTATTCCATTTTTTGCAATCGCCTTGCCGGCATCCACTGCCCGGTCAGGCGGGATACGACGATGATAGAGAGCAACCCGCCCACCATAGCCAGTGTCCGGAAAGGAAAAAGGACGACTCCTTCCTCAATCATTGGATAAGGCAGCAGGATAGGCAATCCCAGGGTGGCGTCTCCTCCTCCGAAGCGCAATACAAAAGCAACCAGAAAGCCGGCCAGCGCCCCGTAGGTATTGGCCTTGGGGTCGAACAGGGCGCAAACCAGGGGCGGGAACAGCAGGCAATAGACAAAATCGCTGCAGAGGAACCACAATTCATAAACGCTCCGGATCTTCAGGGCCAGGAGGGTGGCGGCGATGCCCACGATCCAGATGATGCGCTGGATCAGTTGCGATAACTTCCCCGATTCCACTTTGGGTTTGAACAGCGGGCGGTAGACATTCCATCCCGCCATGGACGAAGCGGAGAGAATGGACGAGTCGGCCGACGACATCACCGCCGCCGCGATGGCGCCCAGCCCCAGGATGGCCACCCAGCCCGGCGTCATGTAGCGGATCACCCAGGGTAGGGTAGAAGCGGCATTGGGAGGCGCGTCGGCCTGCATGGAACCCCAGTCGGCCACCGCCCCGCTGATGCCGATCAGGGCGGCGGGCACGGCGGCGATCAGGCAGATCACGCCCGCCAGGACGGAAAGGCGTACGGCCGTATCTTCATCCCGGGAGGCGAGCACCCGCTGGAAGTAGACCTGCCAGGCAATGCCGCCGAAGGTAAGCAGCAAGGCATAGTCCCACCAGTTCCAGTAGTAGGCGCCCAGGGCTTCCCGGCTGGGCAGCAGGCTGGCGGCCGGGCCGTATAGTTCCCGGTAGCTCTGCCAGGCCGATTCCCATCCGCCTACGTGGCCGAGGGCGAAAGGTACCACCAGGAAAAGCCCGCCCAGGAGTAAGATCAGCTGAACGAAGTCGGTCAGCGCCACCGACCACAGCCCACCCAGGGCGGTGTAGGCAATGGTGATGGCCGCCGACAGGATGATGGATGTGGTAGTATCCAGCCCCACGATCGTGCCGAAGGTGGTGCCCAGGGCCGTCAGGATGGCCGCCGTCCAGAATACCTCGCCGGTCAGGGCTGGCAGGAAAAGCAGGGCCGCCATCCGCTTGCCGTAGCGCTGCTCCAGCGGGTCGAGCATGGTCTGGAACCGGTAG
>CAYQKY010000087.1:0-32516 GCA_964418125.1 uncultured Phaeodactylibacter sp. | reverse complement strand
ATAAAAGACAAGGCCGTGCAGGCATTGATCCTCCAGGACATGACCCTGCTCGACGGAAAGCCGTATGGGTGGACGTAACTGGAGGTTCTGGGTTGATTGTGGATAGCATAATGCCCGGTTCGAAAAACATACTGGTGGGAATTTACAAAGAATGAGTTCAGATACAACATACCTGAAAAAACAGAAGCTCCGAAACAGGCTCCGAAGCGCCTTCCTAATCGCTTCCCTGTGGGCGGCCGTCGCCTTTTTTCAGGCCTCCTATGAATTTGCGATACTGGCCAGCTACAATGTCTCGCCCGGTATGAGAACCTATCTCATTCTGGTGCAATCCAGTGTGCCTGCCGTTTTTATTGCCGGCTTACTGGCAGGCTTCCTGGTTCTGCCTCTCGTCAATTCCTGGCTCCGAACCCATGCCTACGGCCCGGCCTTGCTGATGTCTCTGCTCAGCATTATGGCGCTCTTTTTCCTGACGAGCCTTCTGGGCACCTTCATCTACAATTCCCTGCGGCTGAGCGTCAGCATCTTTGACCCGGCCATCCTGCCATCGGTCGCAGAATACCTGACGGGGATGGAAAACCTGAAGAACTTCCTCTTCTGGCTGTTCGTCGCCACCGTCACCATTCTCACCCTGCAGATCAACGACAAATACGGGCCGGGGGTATTATGGGCCTTCATCATGGGACGGTACTTCCACCCCAAAACGGAAGGCCGCATTTTCCTGTTCCTCGATATCCGCTCCTCCACTACTATTGCCGAGCAGCTGGAAGAAGTTCAGTACTTCGAGTTCGTCAAGGATTTTTTCCAGGATGTCACGCCCGCTATCCTGGCCACCAAAGGAGAGGTCTATCAATACGTGGGCGATGAGATCGTGGTGAGCTGGCCCCTGGACAAAGGGCTCAGGGACAACAACTGCATTCATGCCTTTTTCGAGGCCCTGAGGTCTATACGGGGAAAAGTACCGCATTATCAGCAGAAGTACGGCGTTTCTCCTTCCTTCAAGGTGGGCCTGCACTGCGGCACCGTAGTAACCGGTGAGATCGGCGTCATCAAACGGGATATTGCCTACTCCGGTGATGTGCTCAATACCGCCGCCCGCATACAGTCGAAGTGCAATGAGCTGGGGGTAGATATCCTGTTGTCGGAAAGCCTGCTGGCCCAACTGAACCTGCCGGCCTCCGGCTTCCGGGAACGGGCGATCGGAGAAGTAGAACTGAGGGGCAAGGCCACGGCAATGCGGTTGTATACGGTGGAGGAGGGGTGATTCCTGTATCTTTCCCCGGCAGAACCCCGTACTTCACAGAAGACGGGGCAAAGACAAGCATGAACCGGGGCGGCTGATCCGGTATGGTTAAAAACTATAAACGACAGAACATGAAGTACTTCCTGTTTTTTCTCGCTCTGCCCACCTTATTTTGGGCCTGCAAAAAAGCTCCTCCGTCTACCAGCTTTTCCTCAGAGATAGACGCTCTTTTCCGGAGCGAACTGCCCGAAAACGAACCGGGCGGCGCCATTCTGGTTATGAAAGGCGACAGCATCCTCTTCGCCAAAGGCTACGGCCTGGCTGACCTGGAAACCGGCGAAAAGATCACGCCCAACACCCTCTTCAATACCGGCTCCGTCAGCAAGACCTTTGTGGCTTACGGCATTCTCAAGCTGCGGGATGCGGGCGCCCTGTCGCTGGAAGACAGCCTGCCTAAATACTTCCCCGACTTCGACAACCCGGAGATCGCCCGGAAAGTAAAGGTCAAACACCTGCTTGCCCACACTTCCGGCCTGCCCGACCTCCGCAAGACGGAAGAGGACAGCGTATTCTACCTCACCGCCAAAGACGCTGAGAACTGGGAGCCCATCAAAGGGGCGCAGGCGCTGAACTTCGAACCGGGGGAAAAATTCGAGTATTCCAACCCCGCCTTCAACGGCCTGGCCCTCATCATCGAGCAGGCGGCGGGCCGGAAATGGCAGGATTACATCCGCGAGGAGATCATGCTGCCCGCCGGCATGGCGAACAGCACCATCACGGATGGCCCCCACCCGCAGGAGGGCGTCGCCCATGCCTACGAAAAAGGGAACGGCCAGTACCGGGAGTACGATTACGGGGAGTACCCTACCTTTGCCGCTTCCGGAAACGGCGGCGTATGGAGCTCCGTCAACGAGCTGGCAAAGTACGAGTTGGCCATCCGGCAGGGCGCCTTCCTGGACGAGGCCACCATCGCCGAATCCAGAACCGTTTATGAGCCGGAAAACCGGGCGGACAGCCTGCCGCCCTTCCTGGGCTTCAGCTGGTTCATCAATGAGCCCGCTCCCCCGCTGCACGTGCGCCGGGTTTTCCACACCGGCTCCCAGGGCGGCTTCCGGGCCTTCCACCTCAGCATCCCCGAAAAAGGGATCCTGTACGTGGCCCTCTTCAACCGGCCGGTGGGCCGGGAGGCGTTCATGGAAAAGGGGCTGGAGCTGATGGCGAAATATGGATGGCTGGAGTCGTTTTAACCACCGGCCAGGCAGGACAATACAAAAAAAACGTTACTTAAATTTTGATAGGAATGAGAAATTGCACTTATAGGCCAGGCAGGAATAGCCCTGCCCGCCCATTTCCACGCATTTCCACCTATTTCCCCATTGCAACCCCGGCATGGAATGGGCCAAGGCCACACCTGCTGCTCCTCCTTCTCCCCCTGCTCCTGCTGTCCTGCCACAAAAAAACACCCCTCCCCAACGTCGTCGTCCTCTTCACCGACGACCAGCGCGCCAACACCATTCACGCCTGGGGCAACGAAACCATCCATACCCCCAATATGGACCGCCTGGCGGCCATGGGCGTCAGCTTCCCCCGCGCTTACGTGATGGGCTCCCACCACGGGGCCGTCTGCGCGCCCAGCCGGGCCATGCTGCTCACCGGAAGGCCATTCACGCACATCCCCAAAGCCTTCATCGACCAGGGGCTGGGCGAGCCGGACACTACCTTCACCCTCTTCCCCGAATGGTTGAGAACGCAGGGCTACACCACCTTCTTCACCGGAAAGTGGCACAACAACACCTCACCGATGAGCCAGGCCTTTTCCGATGGAGCCAACATCTTCATCGGCGGCATGCACTGGCCCAAAGACGGCGGCCACCGGCGCCCCCGGCTCTGGGACTTCGACCCCGCCAACACCTACGCTCCGGAAAACAAATGGCAGGCGGAAGAATTCTCGAGCGCCATGTACAGCAACGCCGCCGTGGAGTTCATCCGCAACCAGGCCGGCAAAGGGCCGTTCTGCCTGTACGTGGCCTACACCTCGCCCCACGACCCCCGCGAGGCGCCCGATGAGTTCCGCCAGCTGTACGATACCGCGGACATTGCGCTGCCGCCTAACTTCCTCCCGGAACACCCCTTCGACAACGGCCACCTCCGCACCCGCGATGAAAACCTGGCGCCCTTCCCCCGCACGCCGGCCATCGTGAAGCAGGACATTGCCGAATACTACGCCATGATCTCAGAAGTGGACGCCCAGATCGGCAGGGTGGTCGACGAGTTGGAAGCCCAGGGTGTGCTCGGCAATACCATCATCGTCTTCGCCGGCGACAACGGCCTGGCGGTAGGCCAGCACGGGCTGTACGGCAAACAGAGCGTCTACGAGCACAGCGTGGGCGTGCCCCTCATCATTGCCGCCCCGGGGATCGAAGGAGGGCGCCGGGCGGAAACCCTCTGCTACCTGTACGATATCTTCCCCACCCTCGGCGGACTGCTGGGCATCGATGTGCCGGGTTCGGTGGAAGGGAAGAGCCTGCTACCCGCCCTGCAGCATGAGGACAGCCGCATCCGGGAAGATGTATTCCTGGCCCATGCCCGCCAGATGCGCGCCATTCGCACCGACGACGGCTGGAAGCTGATCCACTACTTCGTAAAAGGGGAAGTACATCAGCAATTGTACAACCTGAAGGAAGGCCCCTGGGAAAAGAACAACCTGGCGGATAACCCCGAATACCAGGCTAAAAAAGCAGAGTTGGAGCAATTGCTCATACAGAACATAGAAAAATACGAAGACGAATTCCTGCAGGCCCATATCAGCCTGGAACAGGAAAGCTTCAATGCCCCCGTGGAAGTCCGTATCACTCAGCCCTTTTCCACCACTGAGCTTCGCTACACGCTCGACGGCTCCGAACCCGATGCGCAAAGCCCGGTTTTCACCGCTCCTTTTACCCTCCCGGAATCCGCCGCCATCAAGGCCGCCATCTTTCGGGAAGGCAGACGGGTCAGCCAAACGGCCTCCGCCCAGGCCAGGATCAGCCCTCATATCAAATCCGTTTCTCTCCTTACGCCCCCCTCGGAAAAATACCCGGCCAAAGGCGCCCTAACCCTGCTCGACGGCCCCAACGGAACGCCCGGCGCCCCGGGCAGCCACTGGCTTGGCTATGAGGAAGCCGACTTTGAGGCTATCGTCGAACTGAAGGAAGAACGCCCAGTCAATGAAGCCGGCCTCCGCTACCTGAGCCAGGCCGGCGCCTGGATATTTCCGCCCTCCCGCATTGAAGTGAGTTTCTCCGTTGACGGCAAAGATTTCGGGAATACCATTGAACAGGACTTTCCTTCGCTCCCTGGGCCGGAAGAACCAAAGGCCGTCAACTGGAAAATGGCGGCGGATGGCCGGAAGGCCCGCTTCGTGAAATTCAGAGCGGTAAATATTGGCCGCTGCCCGGACTGGCATACGGGCAAGGGGGAAAAAGCCTGGCTCTTTATCGATGAAGTTTTTGTAGATTAGCCAATATACACAATCCGCCCTATGCCCTTTATCGACTTCACCGCCATCATCCGGGAGGCCTGGCTGGCGTACGACAGCAGCCGGGAGATCGCCCGCATCACCGATATCAGCGCGCAGGTATCGACCAACCACGTTTACCGGATCGTACTGAAAAACAAGAGCATCATCATCGCCAAGCTGTCCTACTTCGGGAAGTACGAATATTTTGTGGAGGACCATACCATCATCAATTCCCTGTCGAACAACCTGCCCGCTCCCTTCGAGCATTTCCTGGCCCGCTCCCTGATGAAGGGCAACAACCTCTTCGTCCACCGCCACAAAAACGAGGTGATCGACGCCTGGGTCGTCTTCTACCGCCCCATCCGGATCATGAACCGCCCGCCCCGGCGGCTGAGTGAGGAGCAGATCGTCAAACTGGCCGAGCAGTTCGCCCTTTTCCACAAGGCCTGCCACAACATCCGCCACACCCTGCCGCCCTCTTCCAAAACGCTGGAGGTAGACATCCACCACCTGCTGGAGATCATGGATACGGAGGTGGGGCAGCACGAGTACCGCCTGCACGACGGCCTGATCCGGGAGCAGGCCCGGCTGTTCTTCGAGGATATGGAAAGGCTGAAGGCCGGCCAGTTTGACAAGATCCCCGTCTTCGTCGATTGGAACATCGGCAACTTCTCCCTCACTTCTTCCTTCAAATTTTACTCCCGCTGGGACTACGACTGGTTCCGCATGAGCACCCGCATGATGGACTTTTACTTCATCAGCCGGGTGGTATCCGATATCGGAGACCGGACCGTGTTCACCTACAACATCGGCCCGCTGATGGAAGAGCGCTTCCTCCTCTTTCTGAAAACCTACCACCAGATCTTTCCCTTTACCGCGGACGAGATCCGGTTCCTGAAACAGGTGTACCGTTTCTTCCTGCTCAACTACGTCATCAAGGACGGGCGGTACTTTTTCCACGAAATATTCGCCACCAAGCTCCAGAAGGAGGCCTACGAGATACACCTTCCTTCCATCGAAAAGGAGTTTGACGCCGGCAGGCTATTAACCGCACTCAACCTTTAGGCCATGGAAATACAGTCATTCCTTTCCGTCATCGAACCGTTCAAAGCCGTCTTTCTGGACTCCTACGGCGTACTGAAAAACCACCGGGGCCTGATCGACGGCGTACAGCAGACGGTCGACTTCATCCGCGAACGGGGCATCGCCCTGCGCATACTGACCAACGACGCCTCCCGCAGCCAGCAGGAGCAGTTCGCCGTTTTTCGCCGACTGGGGCTGCAGAGCATCGAACAGGAGGAGATCATCACTTCCGGAATGCTCGCCAAGCAGTACCTTCAGCACAAAGTAAAAAGCGGAAAGATCGCCTACCTGGGCACGGAAAACGCCGCCAGCTACATCCTGGAGTCGGGCAACACCTCCATCCCCGCCAGCGAGGTAGACCTGGACAGGGCCGACGAGATCGACGCCTTCGTTTTTCTGGATGACGAAGGCTTCGACTGGAACCGTGATATCAACACCACCGTCAACCTCCTGCGCCGGAAGGCCATGCCGGTCATCGTCGCCAATTCCGACAAACTCTACCCCGTCTCCAGGAACGATGTCGCCCTGGCCACCGGCAGCGTCGCCCAGTTGGTGGAAAGCATCCTGAACCGCTCCTTTATCCATTTCGGAAAGCCGGACTCCCAGATGTTCATGTACGCTTTCGGCCACCTCAACCAGCAAGGCCAATACGACAGGGACGACATCCTGATGGTGGGTGATACCCTGCATACCGACATCCTGGGCGGCAACAAGTTTGGCCTGAAGACCACCCTCGTCCTGTCAGGTAATACCAGCGGGCGAAACGCCGGCCTGCTGATCAATTCGACGGGGATCATTCCCGATTATATTTGTGAGTCGATCGTAAGTTAGGTTTGACACGTTTTCTCCGCTGGGCCCAGCCGGAAACTTGTCAGGCCTTCTAAACCCAATATCTATGGCAACAAAGATCCTCCTGGCCGGCGGATACGGCAACGCCGGCTACCTCATTGCCGACCGCCTGCTGAAAGAGAGGTCGGACGTTGAGCTCACCATCGCCGGCAGGCAGCAGGAAAAGGCACAGCGCGCCGTGGCCCGATTGAAGGAGAGCCACCCCGGCGCTCACCTTTGTGCCCTGGAGCTGGACGTAAGCAACCGGCAGGCGCTGGAATCGGCCCTTAAGGGCATTCAACTGCTGATCCTCGCCTCCGCCACCATTCCCTACACCGCTCAGGTGGCGGAGGCCTGCCTGCACCGTGGCGCCGATTATTACGACATTCAGCTGTCCTCTCCCCTCAAACTGGAGCCGCTCCGCCGGTTGCGGCCCGCCATCGAGGCCGCCGGGCGCTGTTTCATCACCGACGGCGGCTTCCACCCGGGCATCCTCGCTGCGCTGGCCCGCTATGCAGCGCTGCGGTTTGACGCCCTGGAACAGGCTAATATTTACGCCGCGCTGAAGGTGGACTGGGGCGCCATGCAGGTTACCCAGAGCACCCGGGAGGAGTTCGTGGAAGAGTTCAAAAATTATTCCAGCCGGATATACAAGAATGGAAGCTGGATCACGCCCTCCTTTTGGAAAACCTTCTCCCATGATTTCGGCGAACCGATCGGAAAGGCGGCCTGTGCGCCCATGTGTTTTGAGGAGATGAAAGGCCTGCCGGAGGAGATCCCTGCTCTCCGGGAGGCCGGCGTCTTTATTGCCGGCTTCAACCCGGTAACCGATTATCTGGTGCTGCCCCTCCTGCTGGTTGGTTTCCGGCTGCTGCCTTCCGGCTGGCATTCGGCACTGGCCGGCTTGTTCTGGTGGAGCCTTCGGTTCTGCAAGCCGCCATTCCTGGCCCGGCTGGTGCTGGAGGCGGAAGGGGTGAAGGCCGGAAGGCGTAGCTCTTTCCGGCTCCGGCTGTCCCACGAAGACAGTTACCTCCTTACCGCCATACCGGTGGCGGCGACACTCCTGCAATATCTGGACGGCACGGCGCGCCGGCCGGGCCTGTGGTTCCAGGGCGGCGTAGTGGAGCCGGAGCGGTTTTTCCGGGATGTGGAGCGAATGGGGGTGCGGGTGAAGGAGGAAGCAGGGTAAGTAGCCGGACACAATCATATTTAATATAAACCGGGCTCAAGTCCGAGCACGATAGTAAATTGCACCCCGACAGAGCCATCTCGGGCGCCAATTTCCTCCGGCTACCGCAGCTCAAAGCGAAGGCATCCCCATTGGCGCGCGAATTTATCCAATCATTCATTGACAGCCCCTAAATCAGGGGGACGCAATCAGCGATGACACCATCCAAATCCTACATCATCTGGTTGGTGCCCCGGCCGGGCAGCACCCTACTGTGCAAAGGACTGGAATCTACCGGGATTGCCGGCATCCCCGGAGAGTACTTTACTCTGTCCGATGACAAGACACTGCTGGCGCGCCATCAGGTAAAAGATTACGAAAGCCTGAAGCAAAAGCTCTGGAACCTGGGTGCAGCGGTTCAGGAAGGAGCTTCAGGAAAATATGGGCCAGCCCGCCTGGTGAGCATTTGTTTTACTACCTTCACCAATAAACTCGATATGAAAAACCCATTTCCTTTTCTGATGCTACTCTCACTCCTTTTCCTGTTCCCTGCCTGCCAGCAACAGGTGGACCCCAACCTTCAGGAGGAGCTCTCCCGGGCCCGCATCCGTCTGCAGGAGATGGAAGCGGAAGTAGAACAACTCCGCGCCGGCCCGGAAAAAGGCCAGCTGATCCACATCGTTTTCCTGAAAACCAGAGAAGGCCTGCCGGAGGAAGAGATGGCCTCCTTGACCAGTAGTATCCGAAAACTTGGTGAAATAGACCTGGTTAAAAGCCTGGAAGTCGGCAAAATTGCCGACACCGGCGACGGTCGCTTCGTCACCGGCCACAATATCGCTTTCCGAATGGCCTTCGACGGCATGGCCGATTACCAGGCGTACATGGAGCACCCCACGCACCTGGAGATCCGGGAAAGCCTGAAGGATTATCTGGGCGGCCCGCCGCAGGTGTATGATTATTGGGTGGAATGATGATCGATTAATGCGCCGCACCCCCGAATAACGAATAACGAATAACGAATCCCGAATAACAAACCTCCCCTACCGGCACAAGCTCTCCGCAAAGGCAGCACACAGGTATTCGATCTCCTCCACACGGGCCAGTTGCTCCACCCAGCCGCTGGGAATGTCATCAAACCCGTATGCCAGGCCGGCCAGGCCGCCGGTGACAGCGCCGGAGGTATCCGTATCTTCCCCCAGGTTGACGGCGCGGAGCACGGCCTCGGAATAGGAGGAGGTGGTTAGCAGGCTCCAGAGGCTGGCTTCCAGGGTATGCACCACATAGCCCGAGCTGAAGATATTGTCTTCGTGGACTTCCGGCATCTTACCCTGCAGTATGCGGCTGAAGTAAGACAATTCTCTGCGGTTAAACTCCCGTTCTTCGGCATACTGCCGGGCGATGGCAATTCCTTCAGTATAGGCCTCAACGATATGTTTGCCCCATAACAGCTGCCGGGCCACCTCCAGGTAGACAAAGCAGCTGAAGACCGACCGGAAATGGCCATGGGTGATACTGGATACATCGCTGATGGCCTCGTAGCGTTCTTCGACCGGTTTGTTGTGGATGATGAAGACAAGCGGGAGGATGCGCATCAGGGAGCCATTGCCGTTGCTGCCCTCATCCATGCCACCGGCCAGTTGGGGCGGCAGGTCGCGGTTGCGCAGGCGCTCTATGGCGGAAAGAGTAGCGTTGCCGATGTCGAAAACCTCGCCGTGGGGCGTCCACTTCTGGCCGAAGCACCAGGCCATGAACTGTTCGGCGATATCGTGGAGGTCGTACCCTCCGCAGAGGCTCTCAGCCAGGCAGAAGGACAGGGAACTGTCGTCCGACCAGGTGCCGGCAGGCTGGTCGTGCGTGCCGTAACCCCGCATGTCATCCACGGGGAACCGCTTCAGCCAGGACCGCCCGACAAACTCCACCGGTACACCGAGCGCATCTCCCACCGCCAGCCCGAAAAGGGCGCTTTTGACCGGATACTCCAAGATGGTTTTCGTTTTCTGTTCAGACGAAAGATAGGAAATTTTGGAGGGAAAATGTGAGTCATTCCGAATTTTGAGGTACTTCCCAGCGCTGCTATTGATACTCCTTTCAGGCCGGGTGTACCTGTTTAGCGGCCCTGTTCGATGCACAATGCCATACTACTGGACTCAAAATGTCCAGTAGTATGGCACAATGCCTTCGGCAAAGCCGAAAGCATTGATACTGCGCTCTTCGGGCCCTGTGGAATTTACGGAGCAATCATTCCACAGGGCAGGCGGCAGATGCTATTGATCCTGTTTACTGCTCAGAAGCCTTTTCCACGCTCGCCCGGAGGCCTGCACTGGAAGGCTCCCAGTTCAGGATGCGGTAAAAGTCGTAGGTCTCGGGAATATTGACCCATTTTTTCGCCTTTTTGTAATCCTGTTCGGTCAGCACGTGCATATCGCTCAACACCATTTGAGAGAATTCGGTATCGATGTCCACCAGGCGAGGCGGGATGATGCCGTTCTCATCTTCTATATCCTTCAGAAAAATGGGGACGATCTCGGCGGTGCGGGTGGTGGAGACAATGCAGCCCTTCAGCCCCTGGTCGAAGAGCTTCTTGACGCCCATACCGAGGATGGTGCAAAGGGTGAGGTCATAGGCCACGGGGCGGTGGCAGCGCAGTTCGTAGCCCATCTCCACCGGCCGGCTTTTGATCTGAATGTCAAGTTCCTTGAGCTTTCGCTGCACCAGCACGTTGATGATGTGGGCCTTACTGACGTTGCCGAGTTCGGGGTGCCCGTGGGCGTCATAGGTGAAGGTAATGCCGCAGTTCTTGATGTCCTCTTCGTCCAGTACGTGAAAGATGCCCTCGCTGACGATGGCCACTCCGTAACCGATGCCCTCGACCAACCGCTTGACCATAGAGGAGACGATAAGGTCGATGACCTTGCTCAGGGTGATGCGCGCCTTGTTGAACATTTCCGGGATGATGATGATAGGAAAGTGGCAGCTGGCGCCGATCTCAAAGGCCAGGTGCCCGGCTGAGCGCCCCATTGAGGCGATGACGAACCAGTTGCCGCTGGTGCGCGAATCTTCATAGATGGTATTGCCGATGGCCACGCCGGCGTCCTTGGCGGAGTTGAAACCGAAGGTGGGCATGCCGTCGGGCAACGGAATGTCGTTATCGATGGTTTTCGGGACGTGGATATTCTGGATCTCCACCTTTTTTTTGGCCAGGAATTTAGCCAGGCGGTTGCTGGTGGAAGCCGTATCGTCTCCACCGATGGTCACCAGCAGTTTGACGTTGTTCTTGAGAAAGAAATCGGCAGAGAACTCATCATCTTTAGGTTTGTAGCGGCTCATGCGCAGGGTGGAGCCGCCCCTCGGAAAGATCCGGTCGGCATAGTGGAAATTGATGTCCACTGTTTCCGCCTTGCCATTGAAGAGGTTTTTGTAACCGTCATGGATACCGATGATGCGGTAGCCATCCTTCAGGAAGACCTTGGATATGGTGCTGATGACGGTATTGATCCCCGGCGCCGGGCCGCCCGCACACAGAATGGCAATGGACTTCTGTTCGGATGTCTTTTTCTTAGGCATTTTGCGATACTTGTTTTATTGGGTGAAAAATCGGATAAAAAGGGGGTTGCGGCAAATTTACAAACCTTTGCGACATTATTACAAACCGCGCTTTCCCCTTGCTCCTACCTTTGTTGCATGCTTTTGGTGAAGGTAACTTCCCGGCCCGCCGGCAAATAAACTTCCGGAGCCGACAAAAACCATCCCGCTTCATTTTGGGATTGCCCATGCACATTCAATATTGTCATTCATCAATAAAACCCAGTAACAATGAAAAAAGCATTAATGATCATCGGTATCGCTATCGGAGCCATAGCCTTTCTCCTGGCCGCCGCTGCCCTCTATTTCAACATCAAAGGCATCCCCACTTATGAAGTCCATGCGCCGGATATCACCGTTGAACCCACGCCAGAGCGGGCCGCCCGTGGCGAATATCTGGTCAACCAAACATGCACCACTTGCCACCTGGGAAAAGACGGCAAGCTCTCCGGCGCCCTGATGGAGGACGACCCGGCCTTCGGCGCCTGGTACGCCGCCAACATCACCCAACACCCGGAAGCCGGCATCGGGAAATATACCGATGGAGAACTGATGTACTTGCTGCGCACCGGCATCAAGCGGGACGGGCGGTTCGCCCCCTCCTTCATGCCCCGTTTCAACCTTCTGAGCGATGAAGACCTGAAAAGCATCATCGCCTACCTCCGCTCGGACGCCTCCCGGGTACAGCCGGTAGCTACCCCACAGCCCCCCCACGAGCCGACCCTGCTTGCTAAAGTTGTGATCAACCTCGCCATGAAACCCCTGCCCTATCCGGAAACGGAAGTCACCGCTCCACCTGCCTCCGATAGGGTTGCTCATGGAAAGTACCTGGTTGATGGAGCGATGATGTGCTTTATGTGCCATTCCGCCAGCTTTGAAACGCTGGATGAGCTAAATCCGGAAAACTCCGAAGGGTACCTCGCCGGCGGCAATATGGTCCATAGCCCTCAGGACCACACAGCGATCAAGCCTTCCGCCAACCTGACCATGCACCCCGAACTGGGGCTGGGCGCCTGGACGGAGGAGCAGTTCGCCAACGCCGTCCGCTTCGGGCAGCGCCCCGACGGCAAGAGCCTGAGCCCGGCCATGCCCAAATACACCCTCATGACGGATGAGGACATCTCGGCCATCTGGGCGTACCTGCAGACGGTGCCGCCGGTGGAGAAAAATGTGCTGGCTGAAGTGAAGGAATAACATAAGGGAAGATATCATTATCAAATATAAACGCCATGAATTTTAAACTACCGCACACCATCGAGAATGTACTCGGTGAAAAACTGACCTTCAAATCCATTGTCCAGGAGCCCGGCGGCGATAAGGTGCTGGCAGAAGCCTTCGTACAGCCCGGCGCCGGCCCGGCCATGCACGTGCACTACAAACAGGATGAGGGCTTTACCGTGATCAAAGGCAAGCTCGGATACCAATTCCTGGGAGAAGAACCCCAATATGCCGGCCCGGGCGAATCCGTAGTCTTCGAAAGAGGCAAACCCCACCGCTTCTGGAACGCCGGCGAGGATATCCTCCACTGCGAGGGCTGGCTCAAGCCCGCCAATACAATTGTATTCTTCCTCAGCGCCCTGTATAACGCCCAGAACGCCTCCGGCAAAGCCGAGCCGGAACCCTTCGACGGAGCTTACCTCCTGACACGTTACCGCTCGGAATACGGCATGCCGGAAATGCCGGGCTTCGTCCGCAAGTTCATCATCCCCACCACCTACTTCATCGGCAAACTGACGGGCAAATACCGGAAGTTTAAAGGCGCTCCCGAGCCGGTTCGGTGAGGAAGCGGGAGGCAATGGTTATTGGCTGCCCGGCGGCAGAAATGGTTGTTGGTTATTCCTTGTTAGTTGCCAGCGGATTGCTTCCGTAAGCCTGCCGGGAAGGGAAACGCCTTCAGCCCTCCTCCTGCCGTTTGCCTTCCCGGCAAACAAACCATCAAAATGCGTTTTTATTGATGATGGCAAAGGAGTTGCTTCCTCCGGGAGGCAGCTCCTGCTGTTTTAGAGCCTATCCGAAAACCTCGGAAGGTAGCCGAGAAAGCGAGGTTTTCGGATAGGCTCTTAATACCCCTTGGCCGTTACGGCTGCGTACCTGGCCGGCGCCCTGAGTGCGAAAAATCACCCCTCCCGAAAAAACACCGCCCAATCTCTCCTGTTATGGAGATGAACAAAAAACATAACTTTATGAAATTGCTGGAAAAAAAAGTAGCGGCCGTCACAGGAGGAGGATCCGGAATAGGAAGAAGCGTTGCACTACTCTACGCTGAAAACGGCGCCAGGGTTTGCGTTTCTGATATTGATGGAGAAGGAGGGAAAAAGACGGTACAACAGATCGAAGAGGCCGGTGGAGAGGCCTTTTTCTTTAAGGCCGACGCCGGAAAAGCAGAAGATAACAGGAAAATGGTGGAAGCCACGGTCGAAAAATACGGCGCTCTGCATATTGCCTGCAATAACGCCGGCGTTACTGGCCCCCAGGCCCTCATCGGGGAGTGCTCCGTAGAGGAATGGGACCGCGCCCTGCGCATCAACCTGTCCGGCGTATTTTACGGCATGCGCTATCAGATACCGGAAATGCTGAAAGCGGGAGCCGGCGTGATCGTCAACATGTCATCGGTGCTGGGCAAAGTGGCCTTTGAAGGGTCGAGCGCCTACGTGGCCTCCAAACACGGCCTGCTGGGATTAACCAAAACCGCCGCCCTGGAATACAGTGGACAGGGAATACGCACTGTAGCCGTCGGCCCTGGCTTTATACAAACACCTATGATCAGCAACAACCTGTCGGAAGACGAGGTCGAAATGGTCCGCCAGATGCACCCCATCGGGCGGCTGGGCAAGGCGGAGGAAGTGGCCGAGCTGGTGTTGTGGCTCAGCTCCGACAAGGCCTCCTTCGTCAGTGGCGCTTACATTCCGGTAGACGGCGGGTACCTGGCGAGATAAACAATCTGCGGTTTCATGTTTTCACAAAACCTGGCTGATGATCATCGAAGATTTTAATAAAGAGAACCATCTCGGCTGGATCGTCGTCAACGACGGCGTGATGGGCGGCTTGTCCCGGAGCCGCATCGAGATCCCCGGTGACGGTACCGCCCGTTTTTCCGGCAAAGTATCCCTGGAGAACAACGGCGGCTTCGCCTCTACCCGGGCAGAGGTGAGGGAGCCCATCCCGCCCGGCATCTGGAAAGTTGCCGTCCGGGTTCAGGGCGACGGCAAGCGCTACAGCTTTCGCATTCGCACTTCAGGGCCTTACAGCCGGGTGTCCTACAAAACGGAGTTCGACACCCGGAAGGGAGAGTGGGAAACGCATGAATTTCCCCTAAGTGATTTTATACCTACCTTCCGGGGCCGTACGCTGGAAGGCATACCGCCGATCGAGGCCGGCCTGATACAGGAGGTAGGTTTTCTCATCGCCGATAAACAAGAAGGGGCGTTTGTGTTGTTAATTGATTGGATCAGGGGCCAGCTCTGATCCTGCCAAGCCAAAATCAAAAAACGACCGATGCAAACCACCATCCAATTTGTAGGCGCCCGACAGATCGATGCCGTTGAAGAGCTGACACAGAAGAAACTCGATAAACTGGCGAGAAAATTTGACTGGATCATCCGGGCGGATGTCTTCTTCAAGGAAGAACCCGGCTCCGACGGCAAGGGCAAGGTCTGCGATATCCGGCTCAGTGTGCCGGGGCCTCGTATCCACGCCACCTCCAACGAGGCCAGCTTCGAAGCGGCCGTTGCCGAAACCATCAGCGACCTGGAGCGGCAGCTGAAAAAACGGAAAAAGGAACCCGGAAAGTAAGCAGGGTGCATTCATATCCCCTCCTGCCGCCTGAATAATACCAATCCCGGCACATCAGGTTTGTAATAGGAGCACTTTTTCTTAAATTCAGGGCACGAACAGAAACGCAACTGTATGGTTGTTCGAGTGGCCTTATTTGCCTTCTTTCTCTTTACCGTCTCCCGGTTGGGGATCAGCCAACGCGCCCCGGCAGATTCCCTCTGGCGGGGGTTCCATCAGGCGGAGAGCGACTCGGCCCGCTGGTTCTATCTGGTGGAGCTATGCGCCAGTTATTACCGAACCAACTCGGATTCAGCAATATTGCTGGGAGAGCGGTCCCTGGAGTTTGCCGAAAAAACAGGCAAGCCTTCGCTGCTGGCCACCAGCCTGAATACCCTGGGCGCGGCTTACTGGTTTCGGGGCGGCCAGGATAAGGCCCTGGAGTATTACTTTGAGTCGCTCTCCCTTGCCGAAGAAAACGGCCTGCAAAAATCAGCCTCAACTACCCTGGGCAATATCGGCATCATCTATTCGGAACGGGGAGACCTGCAAAATGCCCTCGAATTCCAAAGACGCTCATTGGAGCTGAAAGCTGCTCTTGGCGATTCTATCGGCATGGCGCGGGCGTTTACCAATATTGGCTTAAACCATTTCCGGCAAGAACAATGGGGGGCTGCCCTGGAAAATTACCAGGAGGCCCTGAAACTCGCCAGGGCGCTGAACGAAAAATTCGGCGAAGGCCTGTTGCTGGGTAATATTGGCGCCGTACATCTGGAGCAGAAAAAATATGGTGAGGCGAGAACCTATCTTCAGCAGGCACTGGAGATCAGGCGGAAATTAGGGGACAAAAGCGGTATTGCCAATGACCTCAACAATATTGGCTCTGCTTATCTCAAAGAAGGCCAATTGGAAGAGGCCCTTCCCTATTTCCACGAATCGCTGGAGATCGCCAGCGAGGTAGGCAGCTACAGCCTGCTTTCCCTTCCCTATGAATCCCTGGCGGATGCCTACCGGCAAAAAGGGGATTTTCAGAAAGCCTTCGAATACCAGAGCCTGCTCATGGAGGCCAAAGATTCTATCAACAACCAGAAGGTGATCGAGAGCGTGGCTGAAATGGAGGCCAAATACCAAACGGAGCAGAAAGAAAAGGAACTGGCGCGGGCAGAACTGGAACTCTCCCGTCAGCGCAGCGCCCGCAACCGCATCCTCTATGGTTCGCTCATAGCCATCCTGGCCCTGGTTTCTCTGGTGCTCTGGGCCCGAAGCCGCGCCCGCCTGCGCAAGAAGCAGGCCGAGTTGGAAAAAGCCGACGCGGAAAAGCTGCGCGAGCTGGACCGCCTCAAGTCCGCCTTCTTCGCCAACATCAGCCATGAGTTCCGCACGCCGCTAACCCTGATCAAGGGGCCGTTGCAGGAAATGGCGCGGGGGCAGTTCCAGGGCAACCACCAGAAGTATTACCGCATCATGCTGCGCAACAGCGAGCGCCTGCTCAACCTGGTCAACCAACTACTCGATCTCAGCAAGCTGGAAAGCGGGCGCACCCAGCTCCAACTGGAACGGGGCGACGCCGCCCGCTTCATCACGGCCATAGCCCACTCCTTCGAAACCATGGCGGCCCAAAAACAGATCCAGTACGACATCGAGGTAGGAGATGGCCTCGATACCGCTTTCTTCGACCGCGATAAACTGGAAAAGATCCTGGCCAACTTGTTGTCCAACGCCTTCAAATTCACCGGCGAAGAAGGCAAGGTCAGCCTGCAGGCCAGGAGCCTCGAAAACGGCCGCCGCCTGCATTTGAAGGTGCAGGATACCGGGATCGGTATCCCGGAAGGGGAGCTACCGCATATCTTTGAGCGGTTCTATAGCTCCCGAGCCCAAGCCCCCCCCAAAGCAGGGAGGGTGGCTGAAGAGGGGCGCTCCAGCCGCCTCTCTGCCGGAACTTCTCCCCTTCAGGGGGACCGAGGGGAGCTTTCTCCTTCGGGGGGGGTAGAGGGGGCTGCGGCCGGCACCGGCATCGGCCTGGCTCTCGTCAGGGAGCTCGTCGAGCTTCACGGCGGGCGCATCGAGGTGCAAAGCGAAGAGGGCCAAGGCGCCACTTTCCTGGTTTCATTACCTGTAGGGGAAGCGGTGCTGAAGCGGGGCGTACTGGTGCAGACAGGAGCCGGTACTTTTGATGCTCCTGTTGAGCCCGCAGCCCATGCTGATGCTATCGAACCCCGAACACCAACAGAATCTATTGCATCCACAGCATCGATAGCCCCCCCCCTCTCCTCCGAAGAGATTGTCCTGGTGGTTGAAGACAATGAAGAAGTCCGGCGTTATATTACCGGCCAGCTACATAGCCGCTACCGGTTGCTGGAAGCTGCCAACGGACAGGAGGGGTTGGATGTAGCAACCCGCGAAGTGCCCAGCCTCATCATCACTGATGTAATGATGCCGGAAATGGACGGGGTGGAATTCTGCCGCCGACTCAGAGGGCAGGAAGCCACCAGCCATATTCCCATCATCATGCTGACGGCCAAAGCACAGCAGGAAGACAAGCTGGAGGGGCTGGAGCGGGGCGCCGACGCCTACCTCATCAAGCCCTTCGATGCCGAAGAGCTGCGCCTGCACGTTCACAACCTGCTCGAACAGCGGCGGCGCTGGCGGGAACGCTTCAGCAAAGAGGTGAGCTTCAGGCCGCAGGAAGTAGCTACCACTTCTGCCGACGAGGCATTTCTCAACAAGATCGTACAGGTGGTGGAGGAAAATATGGAGGAGGAAACATTCGGCGTGCCTGCCCTCGCCAATGCCGTAGGCCTGAGCCGCAGCCAGCTACACCGCAAACTCAAGGCCCTCAGCGGGAAATCCCCCAGCCTGGTGATCCGGGAGATGCGCCTTCAGCGTGCCAGGGAGCTTCTGGAAAAGGGCGCCGGCAATGCCTCAGAGGTAGCTTTCATGGCCGGTTTTAACAGCCTGGCCTATTTCTCCAAGTGCTTTAAGGATGCCTACGGGGTGTCGCCGAGTGAGATCTGAAAGTGCATTTGTTTATTTGTGCAATCGTGTATTTGTATTGGCTCTGCAGATCCGCTGACAAATAAGGGCTGTACTTTTGCCTCAAAACAAATGGGTGGCCGAGGCGAATGCACCTGTACACAAATGCGCTTATACACTAAACTATCGTCATGCAAACCCTCATCGACTCTTTCTCCGGCCTCACGCCTCCTGTTCAGGCGCTGTATGCCACCCTTTTTACCTGGGGCGTAACGGCCCTGGGCGCTGCCCTGGTCTTCTTTTTCAAGCGGGTTAACCAGAAAGTCCTGGACGCCATGCTGGGTATGGCTGCAGGCGTGATGATTGCCGCCAGCTTCTGGTCGTTGCTCAAACCGGCCATCGAGATGACCCCGCAGGTCAGCGATATGCCGGAGTGGTTCCCGGCCCTGACAGGCTTCGTCGGCGGCGCGCTATTCCTTTCACTCATCGATAAATTGCTGCCCCACCTGCACCTCGGGCTGGAAGTCAAGGATGCCGAGGGTATCCCCACGAGCTGGCAGCGCAGTGTGCTGCTGGTGCTGGCCATCACCCTGCACAATATTCCGGAAGGGTTGGCGGTCGGCGTCGCCTTTGGCGCCGTTTCCTATGACCTGTCGGCGGCAACGCTGGGCGGCGCCGTGGCCCTCGCCCTCGGTATCGGCCTGCAGAACTTCCCGGAAGGGACTTCCGTCTCCGTGCCTCTCCGGCGGGAGGGCATGAGCCGGAAGCGAGCCTTTTTCTACGGGCAGGCTTCGGGTATTGTGGAGCCCATCTTTGGAGTATTGGGGGCTATTGCCGTGCTTTCCCTGAGGCCCATCCTTCCCTATGCCCTTTCTTTCGCCGCCGGCGCCATGATCTTCGTAGTAGTGGAAGAACTCATTCCCGAAGCGCACCGGGGTGGCCATGAGGACCTGGTTTCCCTGTCCGTGATCGGAGGGTTTAGCGTGATGATGGTGCTGGATGTGGCGTTGGGGTGAGGGAGCGGGGGGGGAGTGTATCAGGGAGTAGGGGGGGTAACGGCCTTTGAGAATTTTTCGAAAAAAGTGGTTCCAGGTTTATGGAATTTTAATGGTTTTTGCGACTGCTTATATAGAAACCTAAAAATTCTATAACTATGAAAAAAGTAAGCAGATTTGAGGACCTTAAATGCTGGCAGGCTGCCAGAGTATTAGCCAGAACAACCTTTATCTACAGTAAATACGGCGAATTAAATAATGACTGGGATACACGATCACAATTTAGAAGGGCGGCGCTGTCTACCATGAACAATATTGCTGAAGGATTCAGCCGGTTTAGCAAAAAGGAAAAGATCAGATATTTAGAAATTTCCTACAGCTCAGGGAACGAAGTTAAAAGCATGCTTTATCTCTTTGAGGATCTGGAGCTACTACCCATCGATAAGATTAAAGAACTTAATCAATTGACAGACGATACCATAAAGCTGACTTTGGGCATGATCCGATATTTAAGAAATAAGTAAGATGTGTGTCAGTGTTGTGGTGTATCAGTGTTGTAGTGTATCGGTGTATCAGTGTTGTGTATCAGTGTTGTAGTGTATCGGTGTATCAGTGTTGTAGTGTATCGGTGTATCAGTGTAGTGTATCAGTGTTGTAGTGTATCGGTGTATCAGTGTTGTGCTCCCCTGACACACTGCTCTCTACTCCCTGACACACTGCTCTCGCTGACACACTGCCCTCTACTCCCAGACACACTCCTCCCCAAAGCACTACTCATACCGCAACGCCTCCACCGGATTTCTCCGCACCGCCAGGAGCGCGTGATAACTCACCGTCAGCAGGGCGGCAGCCAAGGCGGCCAGGGCGGCCAGGATCAGTGTTCCCACATCCACCTGTACCCGGTATTCGAAGTCCTGCAGCCATTTTTGCATAGCCAGGTAAGACAGGGGCAAGGCAATAAGGCTGGCGACGGCCACCCAACGGGTAAACTCTTTGGCCAGGAGAAAGAAAAGGGCTTGTGCCGGCGCTCCCAGCACTTTACGGATGCCGATCTCCTTGGTGCGCCGCTCGGCCGTGTAGGCGGCCAGGCCCAGCAGGCCGAGGCAGGCTATGAAGATGGCCAGAAAAGTGAACAGGCTGACGATACGCCCGATGCGTACTTCGGCATCGTATATCGCATTGAAGTCATCGTCCATAAAATCGAAATCAAAGGGTTGTTTGGGGGCGAAGCGCTCCCATTGCTGACGCAGGGCAGCGGTGAGGGCCGGAATATCATCTGTTTCCACTTTCATAGCCAGGTTGCCGGTGCTGTTTCCCAGGATCAGCATCAGGGGCTCTATCTTATCGCGCAAGCTGGAGAAGTGGAAATCCTTTACCACACCGATCACTTTATAGGTGAGCAACTCTTCCGCCGTGTCGTCATCCAGGCGGCTGACCTCCTGCCCCAGCGGCTTTTCCAGGTTGAAGATCTTTGCGGCCGCCTCGTTGAGAACTACCGCGCTGGAGTCGGAGGGATGCTCCCGTGAAAAATCGCGCCCCAGCGCCAGTTCTATACCCAGGGTATTGATGTAATCGTGGCCTACCCTCCATACCTGAAGGATGTGGGTATTCTCCTGCCGGGTACTCCTGCCCAGAAATACGCTGGTACTGCTCCGCCCGGAAGGGGTGGGCAGATAGCCCGAAAAAGAGGCGTTCTTCACCTCCGGCAGCTGCAACAGGGCTTCCTTGAACGGCAGGGCGTTGTTGCCCAAAGCGTAGGCGTCATTCAGGATCAGCACCTGTTCCTTCCGAAAGCCGAGTTTCTTATTCTGAATAAACCGAAGCTGTTTGTAGATAACCAAAGACCCGACGATAAGGCCGATGGTGATCGCAAACTGGAAGGATACCAGCGCGTTGCGAAAAACGCTGCCGCCACGCCCCCGGGTGAACAGCCCCTTCAATACCTGCCCCGGGCGGAAGGCCGACAGGAAAAACGCCGGATAGCTGCCTGCTATTAGGCCGGCCAGCAGAGATAAGCCCAACATAGCCCCCCACAACCAGCCGGTACCGGCCTGCCAGAAACTCAGTTGCTTTCCGGCCAGCTGATTGAAGTACGGCAGGGCCAGTTGCATCAGCAATACCGCCAGCAGCAGGGCGATAAAGCTCAGCAGAACCGATTCGCCCAGGAACTGGCCGATGAGCTGCCGCCGCTGCGCGCCCACGACTTTGCGCAAGCCCACCTCCCGCGCCCGGTTCCCGGAACGCGCCGTAGACAGGTTCATAAAATTGATGCAGGCCAGCAGGAGGATGAAAGCGCCAATGAAGGAAAAGATATAAACATACCGGATATCACTGTTGGGCGCCAGCTCGTCAAATTTGCTGGAGTGCAGGTGGATGTCCGTCAGCGGGAACAAGGAATATTCGACCTGGTTGCCGGCCTTGTAGAAATCTTCCAGCGTGATGCCCAGATACTGTTCCAGCTGGCGGGCGATGTAGGTTTCGATGAGGGTAGGCAGTTTGGCCTGAAGCGCCCCGGCATCTGCTCCTTCGCGAAGCACCAGATAAGTATGGAAGTTATTGCTCACCCACTGGTTGCTCCGGCTCTCCTCCAGAGACGCCATGGACAGGATCATATCGTAATAGAAATGGGTATTGGGCGGCATCTCCTCCATAATCCCGGCGACCCGGTAAGGCTGATCATTGTCGAGAATGAGGGTTTGGCCGATGGGGCCCTCCTCTCCAAAGTACTTTTTAGCCAGGGCCGGCGTGATCACCAGCGTGTTGGGCTCCGTCAGGACGGCGCCCGGATCGCCCTTCAATAATGAGAAGGAAAATACATCAAAGAAGGTGGAATCGGCGAAGATCACGTCTTCTTCCCGGTAGCTGTTGTCTTCGTGGCGCACCAGAAAACTGCCCCGGCGGCGGAGGCGCACCTGTTGCTGCACTTCCGGAAATTCGTTCAGAACGGTGGGGCCCAGCGGGTCGCCCACTTCCGTCATGTCAAAATCCTGCCCGAATACGGTGCCCGTGAAATCCACCCGATAGATGCGATCCGCCTTTTCGTGATAGCGGTCGTAGCTCAGTTCGTCTTTCACATAGGCCAGGATGAACAGGAAGCAGGCCATGCCGAGCGCGAGGCCCAGGACGTTGATCAGCGTAAAGTACTTTTGCTTCCAGAGGTTACGAACGGCGGTTTTGAAGTAGTTCTGCCACATAATGAAACAGTATTACCGGGTGATTAAAGTTTTCGAACTCAAGCGAATACAGGATACACCGGACAAGGCACCACACGACAGGCGATTCTACTCTGACGGGCCGGAATTCATCCGGGTTACAGGCAGCCTAAAGGGTAATGGTACTATTAGTGGAGAGTGCTGTTTGAAAAGAGATGCGAAATGGAAGGGGAGCCCCCTATTCCCAGGGGCGCGGTTTGGTAAAATTTTACCGGAATGTTTACGGCCAGCAAGCCCACAGGTTTATGCGGGTGCAGATACTTTCATCCCCACCAGATCCTCCGCAAGCGCTTTCACCCTATTCTCCAACTCCGGCATCACCGCCTCCACCTCCGGCGAAAGGCCGATGTGCATCTCCTGTAGCTCCGCCACGGAAACGGCAAACAGATAGACTTTGGGCATCTGGCCCATCACCTGCAGCCCCTCCAGGAGGTCGCGCAGGCCGATGTCGTGGGTGCTCATAGAGCGGGGGAATTCGGAGGAGAAACGGGGTTCCAGCAGGCGGATGGCGCCGGCAGGCCGCCCATCGAGGGTGGCGTCGATGAGGAGGACGCAGGGGTAGGAAGTGAAATAATCCATGAGGTGGAAGCCGCCGGTGCCGCCGTCGAGGACGTCAACTCCGGGAGGAAATGGCTGTTCGGCCAGGCGTTGCGCCAGGTGTACGCCTACGCCTTCGTCGCCCATCAGCAGGTTGCCGATGCCGAGGATCAAAAGGTTCGGATATTGGGTGGTGGTTTGCATATTGGTGGCTTTTTGCGAAGTCGGAAATCGGAAATCGGAATAGCTCCGTAGAGCATCTTCCCATTTCCGACTTCGCATTTCCGACTTGGAATCAGGCTTTCGCTTTCTGTTTCTTCTCTAATGCTTTGAGTTTAATCTCTCTCAGTTCTTCTTCCTGCTCTTTTTTCTCCTCCTCCATTTCCTGCAAAAAGGCCTCTTCTTCGATGAACTTCCATCCGCCGATGATGGAAGAGGTCTCGCCACGGCCTTCTACATAGTCGTGGTAGAACACCAGGTAGACGTGAATGATGGAGAAGATGATGAAGAACCACATGGTAGCGTGGTGGATCTGCCGGAGTTCGAAATCACCGCCGAACAGGCCGGGCACCCAGGCAAAGAGGTTGGGCAGCCACCAGTCGCTCATAGCGGCATACAGGCCAAAGCCGGTGAGGCACTGAATGGCAAAAGCGATAAAAACGAAAAAGTAAACAAAACCGGCCAGTGCATTATGGCCGATGGACAGGTGCTCCTTATCCTTTTGCAGCAGGATATCGATCTTGATCACCTCCCACATTTCCTCGAAGAACTTCCGGTTGGTGGGGATGAAGTTCTTCCAGTCGGCATAGCGGTTGCCGACAAACCCCCAGTACAGCCGGAAGATGAAGTTGAACAGGAAAAGGTAAGAAAAGACAAAGTGGAGGAAGCGGTTGATGCCGAACCAGTAGGAGAATGAAGCTTCCGTTCCTTGTTGAAAAGCCGGCGGCCGGGCGATGATGTAACCCGTCACACACAGTACAACTATGCATAAGGCATTGATCCAGTGGTAAAACCGCACGGGTAATTCCCATACAAATACGCGGCGGAGATTATGTGTAGCCATGTTATTGTGGTTTCCAGGTTAGTATATCTGGCTGTTGGCCATTAGCGGCTGGCTATTGGCTTGCCCGCCAACTGCCAGCCGCCAACCCTGTGGAATTTGCTATTGGGATACCGTTGTACCACCCAGTAATTATTCCACAGGGCCAAAAGCTAACAGCAAATTACAATCACAGCACCTTCACGCGATTAACCTGCTTACCCTCCTCATCGTACAGGTGCACGGCACAGGCCATGCAGGGGTCGAAGGAGTGTACGGTGCGCAGGATCTCCAGCGGCTGTTCCGGGTCGGCGATGGGCGTATTATCCATCAGGGAGGATTCATAGGCCGACATTTTGCCTTCCGGGTCGCGGGGCGATGCGTTCCAGGTTGTGGGCACGACCAGCTGGTAATTTTCCAGCTTCTGGTCTTTGATCACGCACCAGTGGGCCAGGGCGCCGCGCGGCGCTTCGGTATGGCCGACGCCCTGAGCGGAGGCTTCCCAGCGTTCAGGGTTGAACTTGGAAGTATCCGCCATGCGGGTATCGCCGTTGCGGATGTTCGTCAGCAACTGCTCGTAGAAGTCCATTGCCCAGTTGGCGATCAGCTGCGTCTCCAGGCCGCGGGCGGCGGTACGCCCCAGCGTGGAGAACAGAGCGGTAACGGGTACGTCCAGTTTAGCCAGGGCGCCGTCGACCACTTCCTTGAAGTCTTCGCGGCCGCGGGCATAGCCCACCAGCATTCTGGCCAGCGGGCCTACTTCCATGGCGTTGCCTTTCCAGCGCGGGGTTTTCAGGTAGCTGTATTTTTCTTCCACATTAAGGTGCTCATAAGGCGGCTTGGGCCCGGTGTAGTTGAGCTTGGTCTCTCCTTTCCAGGGATGCAGGCCGGTGTTGTCTCCGTCGGCGTACTCGTACCAGGAGCGGCTGACGAATTCCTGGACCTGGGCGTCTTCGCGAAGGTCTACGTCGTAAACCTGGCTGATGTCCTTGTTCAGGATGGCGCCGGAAGGGATGAGGAAACTCGACGGGTCATTGTAGCCGTTGGTGGGCAGGTCGCCATAAGCCAGGTAATTGCCGAGCCCGCCGCCGATGGCGCCCCAATCCTTGTAGAAGGAGGCGATGGCCAGCAGATCGGGGATGTAAACCTGTTCGACGAAGCGCTTGCCCTCTTCGAAGAGGCGGCCCACGTAAGCCAGCCGTTCGGCATTGATAGCGCTCACATCATCCAGGCCGATGGAGCAGGCCATACCGCCGACCAGGTAGTTGGGGTGCGGGTTCTTACCGCCGAATATGGCATGGACCTTGACCATTTCCTTCTGCCATTCGAGGGCTTCCAGATAGTGGGCCAGGCCGATGAGGTTGACTTCCGGCGGGAGTTTGTAGGCAGGGTGCCCCCAGTATCCGTTGGTGAAGATGCCGAGCTGTCCGCTTTCCACGAAGCCCTTGATCCGCTTTTGCAGGTCGGAGAAGTAGCCTGTGGAACTCTTGGGCCAGTTTGAAATGCTCTGGGCAAGCTCGGAGGTGGCCTTCGGGTCGGCCTGGAGGGCATTGACCACATCCACCCAGTCAAGAGCATGCAGATGGTAGAAGTGCACGACGTGGTCGTGCATGTACTGGGCACAGAACATCAGGTTGCGCACGATCTCTGCATTGGGTGGTATAACGATGTTCAGAGCGTCCTCCACCGAGCGGCAGGAGGCCAGTGAGTGCACCGTAGTACATACCCCGCACACCCGGCCAACGAAGGCCCAGGCGTCGCGAGGGTCTCTGCCCTGTAAAATTCTTTCGATGAGGCGGACCATAGTCCCGGAACTATATGCGTCCACCACTTTGCCATCCTGAATGTCGGCTTCGATGCGCAGGTGGCCTTCTATCCTGGTGATGGGGTCGACGACTATTCTGTTACTCATGATATATTTTTTTTAACGTCGGCTTCAAAAATTAGGATAATGCTTGGTCGGACTCTTTACCTTCAGCGACCAGCCCGTCGATCAGTTTTTTCTTGCGAAGGTTGGTGCCAATGGCATGGGCGGCAATACCGGCGACGGTGACACCGGCGGCAACGGCGCCGATCTTGTCGGCATTGCTTTCGATGCCAAAGCCCGGGAAGTTGGTCAGGCGGCGGTAGAACGGCCCGTTGTCCCAGAAGTTTTCCTCGCTGCAACCGATACAGCCGTGGCCGGATTGGATCGGGAAGCTGACCCCGTTGTTCCACTTGGTCACTCCACAGGCGTTATAGGTCATCGGCCCACGGCAGCCCACCTTGTAGAGGCAGTAGCCTTTCTGCGCATTTTCGTCGTCGAAGCTTTCCACGAACAGGCCGGCGTCGTAGAACGGGCGGCGGTAGCAGGTGTCATGTACGCGCTTGGAGTAGAACGCCTTCGGGCGGCCGATGCGGTCCAGTTCAGGAATGCGGCCGAAGGTTACCAGGTGCACCAGTACGCCGGCCATTACTTCGCCGATGGGCGGGCACCCCGGCACCTTAATAATAGGCTTTCCTTTCACCAGCTTGTGTATGGGCGTAGCGCCGGTCGGGTTGGGCTTGGCAGCCTGTACACAGCCGTTGCAGGCACAGCTGCCCCAGCCGATGATCGCCTTGGCGCCGGCAGCCGTCTCCTGAAGAATATCAACAGCCGAACGCCCGCCGATGCAGCAGTAAACGCCATCTTCATAAACAGGGACCGACCCTTCAACACAAAGAACGTACTCTCCGGGATATTCTTCCATCGTTTTGTGCATCGCCGCCTCCGCCTGATGGCCGGAAGCAGCCATTAGGGTCTCGGTGTAGTCCAGCGATATTTTGTCCAGAATAACATCCGCCACTATAGGGTGAGAAGAACGGATGAAGGATTCACTGCAGCAGGTACACTCCTGAAAGTGCATCCAGATGACCGGCACCCGCGAGTTGGACTTCAACGCTTCGGCCACCTGCGCCACCCCTGAGGCCTGAAGGCCCATATAGGCGGCAATGGTGGTACAAAACTTCATGAAATCCCGGCGGGAGTAGCCTTTCTGGCGCAGTTCTTCGTAGTAGGTGGGTCGATTGCTTGAAGGCGTCATGACTGCTAAGGTTTGATTTTATGAATATCCGGCATCACCGAATATAATTTGACAACTTAAGCGTAAAGAAAAATCATTGAAAGTACCTGTCTCATGATATATATCAGCGCTTCAGTGTGACTTTTATCACTAGGCAGACAGGTAAAGCCTTCTATTTTTGATGTTGTAGTATTTTTTCATTCCTTAAAACAATAGAGAGATGTTTCGTAAAGCCCTCTTCTTCTCCTCTGCTCTGCTGAGCCTCCCGCTGGCCACCCAGGCCCACGATGGCCACGGTTTTTTCCAAGGCCATGAGCTGGCGCATTACCTGACTTCGGCGGAGCATGCCATACCGCTTATATTGGTAGGCGCGGCTGTTGTGCTGCTGATCGGCTACCAGAAGTGGAGCCAGGCGAGGAAAAATGTGTAAAGGTGGAAACGTGGAAACGTGTATATGTGTAAACGAGGCCAGGGACACAACCGGACGCCCCCAACATTTACACGCTTACACATTTAGACATAAAAACAGCCAGCCATGCATGAGCTATCCATCGTAATGAGCATTGTGGATTCCGCCCGGGAACAGGTGGCCAAACACCAGGCTGCCCGGGTGGAGAGCATCACCCTGGAGATCGGCGCTCTGGCCGGCATCGAGCCGGATGCCCTCGAATTCGCCTGGGAAGCCGCGGTGCCGGATACCGTCCTCGCCGGGGCGGAGCGCCACATCCTCTATGTTCCTGCGATGGCCAAATGCGCCGGCTGCGGCCATGAATATGAAATACAACAGCTTTTCGAGCCCTGCCCCCAATGCGGAGAATATTTCAGCGACCTCCTGCAGGGGCAGGAACTGCGGATAAAAACCATGACGCTTGTGCAGGAAGAAAGGGCTAGCCAGGCCGTTTAGGCCACTGGCCCCATCTGTTTATCAATCGCAAAACCAATTATCATGTGCAGCACTTGTGGATGCAATCAACCCTCCGACGCCGTCACCATCACACTGATCGGTGAAGAACAGAATGGCCAGGAGCATCATCACCATCATGAACATGGCCACGGACATGATCACCACCACCACGGGCATGGGCATCACCACCATTCTCACGATCATGACGGGCATCACCACCACCACAGCCACCATGAACACGAGCACGGCCACAGCCACGGCAAAACCGTGGTAGAGCTGGAACAGGACATCCTGCAACAGAACAACCTGCTGGCTGAGCGCAACCGCGGCTTCCTGGAAGCCAAAAATATCCTGGCGCTCAACCTCGTCAGCTCGCCCGGTTCGGGCAAGACCAGCCTGCTGGAACGCACCCTCAAAGACCTCGGTGAGGAGTTCAGCTGCTACGTCATCGAAGGGGACCAGCAGACGAGCAACGACGCCAACCGAATCGCCGCCACCGGCGCGCCCGTAGTTCAGATCAACACCGGAAAGGGCTGCCACCTCGATTCCGACATGGTCAACAAAGCCCTGAAAAAACTGCGGCCGGCGGATGATTCCCTGCTCTTTATCGAGAACGTCGGCAACCTGGTCTGCCCCTCCCTCTTCGACCTGGGCGAAGGGGCCCGCGTGGTCATCATCTCCGTTACCGAAGGAGATGACAAGCCCATCAAATACCCGGATATGTTCTATTCTTCCGACCTGTGCATCATCAACAAGACCGACCTGTTGCCCTATGTACAGTTCGATGTGGAGAAAACCAAGGAGTACGCCCTGCGCGTCAACCACCACCTGGAGTTCATCGAGCTGTCGGCCACCAGCGGGGAAGGGATGGAGCAGTGGTATGAGTGGTTGAGGGGAAAAGCCTCCCCCTAACCCCCTCCGAGGGAGGGGGGAAAGGCTGCCGAAGTGCCGCCAAGAGGGGGCTAACCCAATCAACAAATTAACTTTATAAACATAATCAACCAGCCATGTGCCTTGCCATTCCCGGAAAAATAACAGCCATACCTGCCGGCCAGGACGCCCTCTTCCGCGTCGCCAAGGTATCCTTTGGAGGGATAACAAAAGACGTCGACCTCTCCCTGGCGCCCGAGGCGCAGGTGGGGGATTACGTGCTCGTCCACGTGGGCGTAGCCATCAGCGTAGTGGATGAGGAAGAGGCGAAGAAGACTTTCGAGTACCTGCAGCAGATAGGGGAGCTGGAGGATTTGGAGGGGCCGTGATTCGGGATTCGGGATTCGGGATTCGGGGTTCGGGATTCGGGATTCGGGGTTCGTACACTATATATCCTCGAAAAATGAACATGGGCGGGTAAGATCATGGTTCTAAAATGAGAACCGACTTGTTGATTTTCAATGATCTTCATGCCTTCCATCAAAGAACCGGAACCAGCCAAAGGATTAAAAAGAAGCCTCTCTCTGTCCATGCTCATCTTCTACGGGGTGGGCACCATCCTCGGCCTGGGCATATATGTACTGCTGGGTAAGATTGCCGGCGAGGCCGGGATGCTGGCCCCGTTCTCCTTCCTGATTGCCGCACTGATCGCCGCCTTCACGGGCATTTCCTACGGCGAGCTGTCCGCCCGGATACCCAAGAGCGCCGGGGAGGTCAACTATGTGGACCGGGCGTTCGACAAGCGCTACCTGTCCATGCTGGTGGGGTGGCTGATCGTGCTGTCCGCAATCGTTTCCACCGCCACGGTCGTCAACGGCTATGTAGGCTACGTGCACGTATTCGTTGAGATACCCGCCTGGGCCATCATTTCCGGGATCATTCTCCTCCTGAGCGGTATTGCCGTGTGGGGTATTACCGAGTCGGCCATAACCATCACCATCATCACCACGATCGAGATCATCGGCATCCTGCTGGTCATCGTCGTTTCCGGGGACAACCTGGCCGCCTTTCCGGAACGCTGGCGGGAGATTGTGCCCGGCTTCAACGCGGCCGACTGGGAACACATCATGCTGGGCGCCTTCCTCGCCTTTTTCACCTTCATCGGTTTCCAGGACATGGTCAACGTGGCCGAGGAGGCCAAGAACCCGAAGAAGGACATGCCGCGGGCCATTCTGATCTCCCTGGGCATCCTGACATTCCTGTACCTCATCGTTTCCACCATCGCCGCCCTGGGCCTTACTCCCGAAGAGCTCGACAAAAGCGACGCCCCCCTGGCGGACATCCTGGCCAGGGAGGGCGAGCACTACCCCAAGATCATCAGCGGCATCAGCCTGGTGGCCATCATCAACGGCGTGCTGGTGCAGATCGTGATGATCGCCCGGGTGCTGTACGGCATGGCGGAGAAGGATATGGCGCCCAAACTGTTCGGGAAGGTCAATGCCACTACCCGGACTCCGATCTGGTCGACAGTGTTGGGGGCGGGTGTCATCCTTGCCCTGGCTCTGCTGTTCGACCTGGAATCCCTGGCCGAGGCCACCAACTACATCCTGCTCACCGTATTCATCATGATCAACCTGGCCCTGTGGGTGATCAAACGGCGGGATGAGGCGCCGGAGGGCGTGCGGACCTATCCGCTGGCGGTGCCGGTGATGGGAGTGGTCCTGAATGTGGCGGTGCTGGTATTTCAGGTTTGGAATACCGTGGCAGGCTGAACTTTTACACCCACATTCCCTGTCTGAAGATCACTTTAAACATCTCCCACTCTCCTACCTTTTTATTTCGTTTCAGCACCCCTTCCGGCAGGGCTGCCAGTAGCTCTTCGAAGTTTTCGAACAGGCCGCCCCGGATGAGGGCCACTACCCTGCCCTCTTTCACCAGCAGCAGAGTATAGTGTTCGATGTAACCGTCGGGATGGCGCCGGCGGTAGATGCCATCGAGTTCCCGGAAGGTGTAAACCCGCTGCCCGCTGCCAAACACACTGGTGAGGAGGATCCGGTGATTGTCTATCTGTACTCGTTTCAGAGACAGGCAGGCCACTACCGGCAGCACAACAAATAGGCTGAAAAAGGCCGTCCACGCCAGTTTTTTCCATAACACCTCGTCCATCTCAACCCATACGCCGATGATGAGGGCGAAGTAAACCATGAATAAAATGAAGCTGAAGACAACTCCTTCGGAAGCGTAGGTGAATTGGAACCGGGAGCGGGTCATAAAGGTAAATTGAATTTAAAAAGGTTTCTATCAGAACACTTATGCGGCATAACCCACAGGTGTACGGTGATGAGGAAGAAAACCGTGGTCACTGCGCTGTATTCTTCCCTCCATTCACTCATCAGCCAGAAATCGTAAAAACCATGGGCGGCCATAGCCAGGAAGAAAGACAAGGGGAGGATCACGAAGCCCTTCATCCGGGTAAGCTGAAACCGCCAGAGCATCAGTCCATAGCAAAATATCGAGGAAAAGGCCATGTGGGCCACAGCCGCGTATAAGGCCCTTGCGCCAACACTGGCAAACCGGCTGAAAAAAATGTAGCTTATATTTTCGATGAAGGCGAAGCCAAGCGCTGCCACCGAACCATACAGTATATAATCATATGGCTCATTGATCGCTCTTTTGAATAGCACCAATATAAAAAGCACGGGCAGGGCTTTGCAAAGTTCCTCAGTACCGCCAATGATAAAAACGCAGTACAAAAATTGGCCTACCCAGGAGTCATAGCTGAAAAAATCCAGGCCTGAAAGCTCCATGGACCTGTATATCAAGCGACAAAGCGGCCCGGCACATATACAGGACAGCATAAAAGTAATGGGCGGGAAGTTCCACTTTTCCGGTTCGAAAATATCCAGGCGGCGCAGGTAGGCCAGCCATACCCCGGAAATGAGAAAGGCCAGCAACGCGGAGATCAACCACAGGGCGTCCTCATTCCAGTCCCTATGGTAGGGCCGTTCTTCAGGGAACAGGGGAAAAATAAAATTGGCCAGAAGCAACGGCAGGCCGATGATCAAAGCCAGGCTGATGATACGGCGAAAGCGCCGGAAAGTAAAAAAGCGCCTCTTGTCTTCGGCAGCCTGATACAATTTGACGGTTTGAACAATATACCGGCCCAGGAAAAAAAGGCCCAGGAAATTCAATAGAAGAATGGCGACATCCATGATTGGTTATTGGGGTCAAATAATAAGAAAGAATATACCAGAGAAAGGATGATGTTCCCAATCTGTCAGACGAAGGAGGCTGGAAATTCGATGGGGTTAGAGCTTGTTCCAGGGGTAAAATAGCATTATTCTGGAAAAAGGATTAACTTTCGAAATAAAAGGAACTGATGATAGACTATAGGAAACATATTCAATCTAACCCAAAGATCATGCTCGGCAAACCTACTGTGAAAGGCACAAGAATCACAGTCGAACTGCTTTTACGTAAGATTGCAGACGGCTATACGTTTGAAGACATTCTGGAAATGTATCCACATTTGAAATTGGAAGACATTCTGGCATCCATAGCTTATGCGGCTGCCATTATGGAATCCGAAGAAGTCATCACAGCAGCATGAGTTTATCGGTCCTGGCAGATGAGGGGTTAAATGGAAATATTGTCCGGCAGATTAGAAAAATTGGTTAATCGGCCGAATGGATACTGGAATTGGAACCAGGAATGGATGACAACAAGATCATTGAACTCGCCAAAAGTCAAAAAAATATTTTAATTACGGAGGAT
>CAYQKY010000086.1:0-32654 GCA_964418125.1 uncultured Phaeodactylibacter sp. | reverse complement strand
CCCTGCTCGACCGCATCGACCTGCATGTGGAGGTCACTCCCGTCTCCTACGAGCGGCTGACCGGCAATGAACTGCCCTCGGAAACCAGCGTGGATATTGCTGCGCGAGTGCAACGCGCCCGGGAGATGCAGGAGGCCCGCTTTAAGGATAATCCGAACATCTTTAACAATGCTCAGATGCCGAGCCGTATGGTAAGGGAGGTGTGTAAGGTGAACCCTGCCGGGCTGATGCTGGTGAAAAAGGCGATGGAGAAGTTGCAGCTTTCTGCGCGGGCGTATGATAGGATACTGAAGGTGGCAAGGACGGCGGCGGATTTGGGGGGGAGTGAGGGGATAAGAATTGAGGATCTGGCGGAGGCTATTCATTTCAGGTCTTTGGATCGGGAGTCGTGGGCGGGTTGACAACCTGGAGATTGTCAACGAGCGGCGGGAGGCGCGGATCTGGATATAATTATACCAGGATCACACCTGACAATCAGCAGGTCTTATTCAGTTTGTAATATTAGTTTCGCGCGCCCGAGAACACGCACGCACAGGCAGGCAACTTCGCACTTTGGTAAGAGTAGTCAAATGAACGCTATCTTAGTCGTGGTGACGGTGTGATTCTACTTTTCTTTTTTTTACTATTTTCGGCCATTCTTTTTCAGCTGATTTTCATTTTAAAGCTGTGTGCTTTCTCTTACCAAACCCGAAACAGAATGAAGAGATCCATATTTTTTCTCTTTGTTTTCCCCATCTGCCTTTTGGCCCAAACCAATGAAAGTGATACGCTTAAATTACAAGCAGGCCTTTCGTTAACTGGGGTTCTCCAGGGTGGGAATGTACAAACGGTTATTTTTAGAATGAACTCGGATGTGAGTTATAAACCGTGGAAGAAATGGGTATTCAAAAATAAAAACTCCTATGTGTATCAAGAGTTTGGGGAGCAAAAGGCCGATGAAGATATTTTAAGCCTCAACTTTTTATACTTTAATCCTGAGCAAAAAATATATCCCTTGTTGTTGGGTTTTGTAAGCACCAATTTTAGAAGGCAGATCAGTATACGCTCTCTGCTTGGTGGAGGCGTCACTTTTCAGGTGCTGCGCAAGAACGAGAATTGGCTGAAAATTGCGCTCTCCAGTGAATATGAGCGAACCGTGTTTAACAAAGATACCTTTAATCGCACCGTGTACAATGGGATTCGATCCATCCGAACCTTTCGCGGTACGATCTGGATCAATGGCAAGTATCAGCTGTTCGATAAAAAGTTGATCCTCAGTCATGAAAGTTATTATCAACCCTCTCTTCAGCGAGGTGATAATTATCGTTGGCAAGCAGATTTCGGTTTAGAGCTTCCCCTCTCGAAGTTATTGAATTTTAGAATAAACTACCGGCTTACCTTTGAAAGTATAGTCGTCGAAAACCAGAAACAACAGGATAGCATGTTGACTTTTGGGTTTACGCTGAAAAATTATTGATCGGGTCAGTTTAATCAACTTAAGGCCGTTTCGTAACTATAAGGCAATGGAGAAGCTACATTTCTCTGCCCGGGCGTATGACCGGATACTGAAGGTGGCGCGTACCGCGGCGGACCTGGGGGGGGAGTGAGGAGATCCGGATCGAGGACCTGGCGGAGGCGATACATTTCAGGTCGTTGGATCGGAAGTCGTGGGCGGGTTGACAATATGGAGGTTGTCCACGAGCGGGGCAGGCCCATGATGGCACAGCCTTGGCCGTCGGCCAGATGTTGTTGGAAAAAGGTATTCCCAAATCCGACATTGTCCTCGGGTTCCATGCCCCTATTATGTGTAAAGACACGGAGTTTGCTGTAAGTTAAACTCCTGTATGGTGGTCAAACATGAATGAAACCAGGCATTTCCATGGCGATAGCCGCAGAAGCATTTGTGGCTCAGCAAGCCGGAGACAAGGAGCGTTATTTATCGCTCACCAAAGAAGCCTTAGGCCAGGAAAAGGCAGCTTACCAGAAGACACACTGATTTCCCTTCTCTTTCCTGCCCAGGAGGCACCCTCCCCCCTGGCCATGAAAAACCCGGGCAAACCAGTGTGCCATCTTTTTCATAAAAACCTGTCCGCTGATCAACAGCGCCAGGTTCAATACGCCGAAAATCTCAGCACTTTAGGCCGGACCAGCCTTTCAAAATCGTCGTAGGACATCCGGATCAACTCCGTGTGGGAGCCGGCATTGAAGGCGATCTCCTCATCCTCCGTAAGGCTCTCTGCAACATAGACATCCATGTCGTAGAGGTTTCCGAAGGGAGGCATGGCGCCGACATCGCAACCGGGGAAGAAACCCTTGAATTCTTCCTCGCTTGCCAATTCGACCTTATCGGTGCCGGTAGTCTCCTTCAGCAGGCTGAAGTCTACCTGATAGGAAGCCGGCAGAACGGCCATGGCCATCTTGCCGTCTACTTTAACCATTACCGTCTTGGCCAATTCCTGGCCCGGGATGTGGGCGGAGGCGGCAACCTGCTGGGCCGTAAAGGCCTCCGAGTGGCTGATGGTGACGTACCTGACCTTGTTCTTGTCCAGGAACTCCTTTAATCTTTGTACTGGCATGATGATAGCTTTTATGGTTAGGAAAATGAATTTTCACAGCAACAACGCTCAGGCAAGGGCCGAGCGCCCCGGCTGAGGCTGTTGAAACGTTGGCCAATCAGGTGGTATTTACATGGACTGAATTAATGATTGACTGAGGGATTGAATGCCATGCCCAGCGGCTGACACTACCCCTCCAATACTTCCAATACCTTCTCCGCTGTAAACGGCATGTGCCGCAGCGGCTTGCCCGTCAGTTTCAGGAAGGCGTTGGCAATAGCGCCGCCCACCAAAGGGATGCTGGCCTCGCCGATGCCCTGCGGAGCCTCCTGTGATGATATTAGGCTGACCTCGATACTCTCCGGGGCGTCGGCCATCCTCAGTATGGGGTAGTCGTGGAAGTTGGACTGCCGGACCTTTCCGTTCCGGAAGGTGATGCTCTCGTGGAGTACATTGCTGATGCCCATCACAATGCCGCCTTCCATCTGCGCGATCGCATTGTCGGGCTGAACGACGACGCCGGCATCGAGTGCCGCCCATACGCGGTGCACCCGGATCTGGCCGCTGTCCCGGTCGAGGGAAATTTCCACTACGGCCGCCGCAAGGGAGCCGCTGCGCTCGCAGAAGGCCATCCCTCGGGCGCGGCCTTCCTTTTCGGGGGAGTTCCAGTTGGAGAGCCTGGCGGCTTCGTCCAGCACGTTCAGTTCCCGCGGATGATCCTTCATCAACTGGCGGCGCAACTCGTAGGGGCCGATGCCCTGGCCCCGGGCGACCTCGTCGAGGAAAGCCTCGATGGCATATTTGTTGGGAGCATGAGCGACCGAGCGCCAGTGCTTGGTACGCACGCCCTCGTCGATGCTGCGCACCTCGATCAGTTGGTTCGGAATGGTGTAGTAATTGATCCTGGCGCCGGAATCCAGCAGGCCGCCGCCGGTGCCGGTGATACAATGGCCCCAGGCGTTAATATTCCCCTTTTCGTCGGTGGCGGCCTGCATGCGCTGCAGGAAGATGGGGCGGAAAGCTCCGTATTGTACGTCATCTTCGCGGGTCCAGATCAGCTTGACCGGCCGGCGAACCTTATTCGAGAGTATCGTTGCTTCTTCCACATAGTCGGCCATAGAGCGCCGGCCGAAGCCACCGCCCAGGTAACAGGGATGTAATTTCACGTCACTGAAATCGATATTCAACACTTCAGCGATGGCTCTGCGGGCGGTATCCGGCGCCTGGGAACCCACCCAGGCTTCGGCGCTTTTCCCATCGGGGGCAACGGAGACCACCGCATTCAGGGGCTCCATCTGCGCATGGTAGGCAAAGTCGGTTTTGTATTCGATGTCATAGGTTTTATCAGCTGACTTCAGCGCCTGGCGCATATCCCCCGACTGCTCCACGATCTCCCCTTCAATAGCATCATCATGGGCCGTCTTATGGTAGAGGGTATAAGACTTTACGCTATCGTATCCTTCGGCTTTGGCGCCTTTGCTCCAGCTGATCTGAAGTTCTTTCCTGGCCTTGAGCGCCTGCTCGAAGGTTTCGGCAATGACCCCGATACCGTGATCCAGGCGGACGACATCGAGCAGGCCCTCCATCTCCCGGACATCTTCTTCGTTGAGCAGTTCGGGTTTCGAGCCATTCACCGGCGAGCGGGAGATCGCGCCGTATAGCATATCCGGCACTTCTATATCTATGCTGAAACGGGCGCTCCCGTCAACCTTAGCGGGAATGTCAAAACGGGGGATCACCGTACCGATCAGGCGGAAATCCTCCGGTTTTTTCCATTGTGACTCCGATATTTCGGGAAGTTCTGCCGGAGCTTTGGCAAAAGTAGCGATTTCCCCGTAACTCATCTGCCGGCCGCCGGCCTTGTGAATTACCTTGCCCGCCGCTGTCGTCAACTCTTTAATCGGCGCCCCCCATTTTTCAGCCGCGTTGTACAGGAGCACGTAGCGCGCCTGAGCGCCTGCATGCCGCAGGCTGTGGTAGTAGCCCCGCACCGTCCGGCTACCGACCGTGATCATGGGCCCGCCCAGTTTGCCGCCCCATTGCAGGCCATAAGTGGAAGGCTCGATCGGGGAAAATTCGATATGTACATCGGCCCAGTCGGCGTCCATCTCTTCAGCGATGATTACGGCCAATGCCGTCATGGAGCCCTGGCCCATTTCTGCGGCCGGATTGTAGATGATGATCCGGCCGTCCTCCTGCACGCGCACCCAGGCGGTGATCTGTTCATCTCTTGCAGGGCCTTCCCGGCTTTCTTCGGCGAAAATTCCGGGAGCGAAAGCGCCGGCCGCCACGACAAAGGTTATCCCTCCGGCAGCTGTCAGAAACTGGCGGCGTGAAATCGTTGGCTTTGTTCTTTCCTGTTGGCCTTTCATAGTTACCTGGATTGTGATGCTCGTTCAATGGCTTTGATGATGCGCAGATAGGTGCCGCAGCGGCAGAGCACGCCGTTCATATACGAAACGATCTCTTCCCGCTTCGGCTGGGGATTATTCCGCAACAGGGCGGCTGCCTGCATGATCTGCCCCGGCTGGCAGTAGCCGCATTGAGGAACCTGCTCGTCGATCCAGGCTTGTTGCAGCGGATGCAGTTCTTCTTCCGCCAACCCTTCAATGGTCGTGACCGACCGGCCCGCTACCATGGAGACCGGGGTCATGCACGCCCGTACCGGCATACCGTCGAGGTGGACGGTGCAGGCGCCGCAGAGGGAAGCGCCGCAGCCGTACTTGGTTCCGGTCATTTTGAGGGTGTCGCGGAGGGTCCAGAGCAGGGTGGCGTCAGCGGCTGTTTCTACCTGTACTGTCTTGCCATTGAGGGTAAAGCTCGTTTTGATCATGCGGATTGAGTTTCCCTTAAATATACAAAATTAAGGTGAGGAATACCAGGGCCCGCAGCTGGGCCTGCCAACACAGTTTCATCCAGTAAGTTTTTCCGATGAAAGCAGTATTGCCAATTCATAGTGGACGTTTTTTTACCGATCCCCTGCTACATGCTTTTGGAGCAAAGTATCGCCCCTGCAGGAAAACACGCCGCAGGTTGCTTAATCCTTAGGCGGCGGCGTGATCATGATATGCGCCCGGTGCGTGCCGGGGTCCATGATCCAAGGCCCGCCGGGAACGATGGGGCGGGTGGGCAGGCCGGTGGACTCCGCTGTTGCCCAGGGGATATAAACCACGTAGCGATAATAAGCACCGGTAACCTTCCCGGTTTCCGGGTCATATTTTCCACCGGGGCCCTCCAGAAGGTGAAGGGTGGTAGGCTGATCCGGCATCTTCAGTTTGCCGGCCTTAGCCTCAGCTTCCCGGATATCGAAAATCTCACCGCTACCTTTTCCTTCGGCTTTCAGCTCCCGGCCACGAGCCATAAATGGCTCCAGGCCCCGATGATAACAGACAGCCTGGAAGCCTTCCCGGTTGGGGTCGTCCGCCAGGCAGATCAATTGATTCGTTCCCTCCCGGAGGAGAACCAGGTTCCCTTTGTTGGTATAGCCGTAAACCGTTGCTCCTTCCCGGGCTTCCTCTGGCGCCGCCATTACTGCAGCGCCGATCTGGGCTTCCGCGTCAGGGGTGTTTTCCTGAGCACAGCCGGGTAAACAAAACAGAAGCATAATGATGATAAATGAGAAAAAGGGCTTTTTCATAGCAGGAGCTTTTGATTCCTAAACAATATAAAAAAATCAGGGAGGATTTTATAGAACAGGAGAACGTAATGGAACATACCCCCGTGCTCAACCATACCAGTCCTCAGCCAAAAAGGATTCTGCTTTTTAACATAATATGAATACATTTACACCAACTAAACCACCGGCCAAAATGTCAAAGTACCTGATCTTCACCTGCTTTTTACTCCTGAGCTATACGGTCGCCAACAGCCAGGGATGGCTCTCCCTGGGCGCAAAGGTTATGTACGGCCTGAATGGTTTTTACAACAACAATATTTTGAATGACGAGCAGCACAGCTACAATCTCCACGGCGCCCCCTCCTTCGGCGCGGTGGCCGGCATTAACATCGGCTCCACCGGCGTGGTCAACCTGGAAGGCCTGTTGCTGAATAACCGCCAGGAGCTGGATTTTACGGAGAACGGCGACAAATCGATCAATGCGGTCGAATGGAATAATGTAGACCTCTATCTGCTGTACCGGTTTTATACGGAGAATGGCAGCCATTTTGAGCTCGGGCCCAAGATGAGCTTTGTCCGCTCCGTAGAGCAAACCCTGGCCGAACAGCCTCAGGAGGTGAACAACTTCTACGCAGACAATTACGTCTCTGCCGTAGCCGGCCTCGGCGGGTTCATCACCGGGTCGGAAGACTTCACCCTCAAGATCGGCTTCCGCCTGGAGTATGCCGTCACCGACCTCGTATCGGACGCCGGCGAAGCAGCCGGGTATCCGGCTTTTTATCAGGATTATGCCTCTTACACCCAGACCCACCCCTTCCGGGCGGGAGTTTTCCTCGAGCTCAACTTCAGTGTAGGGCGGGAAGGCAAGTACGTCTGCGGGCGGCGAAAGTATATCTGGCAGTGGTGATGGGCTTCACTTTTCTATCTTCAACGACTGCATGATGTACATCCCTACCAGCCGGCTGATGATGATGGCCAGGTACATCACCCCCATTATGGCCTCAAAAACGGCCAGGGCCCGGGCGTGGGGCGATACGGGAATTATGTCGCCGTATCCCAGTGTGGTTAGGGTGGCAAAGCTGAAGTAATTGTACTCGAAGGCATCAATTTCCCCCTTGGTATTGTAAGCCGGGTCCATGAAGAAGGCGCCGGGCTGCAATACATCGATGAGCAGGTACAGAATGGCAAACGCGCCCCCTATCAGCAAATACACACAGACGGCCCCGAACAAAACATCGCCGGTCACCCTCTTAGCCCTCAGGATGAACCGGGTAATGACCGCTGCCGTGTAGGCGTAAAAGAGGATCAGCAGGATGTTGGAAACACAGGCTAACGCTGCAGATGCGTAAGCGGTCAATATACCTGCCCAGCTCACCACGAACCAGGAAACACCCAGGATCAGGCCGATTATCAGGTTGATACGGTTAAAACTGACCGCATAGACCCCCAGGAAACATATTCCCGATATCAGGCTGTTGAGTATGACCGCCTCGGCCGTACTTCCTTCCAGAAAGGGATACAGAATAAGCAACCCCACCATCAGGGCGGCCAGATAGCGAAGCTTGCCTTTTACGATCGCAGAAGACGGGTGGACGGCTTCGTAATTCATTTCGACAGGAATTTCTTCGGGCTCACTGTTCTCTCTTCAAGCTCCCTGTTTTCCAGCCTACCGGCAATGAATTAATTCTAAGTAAAGGATGATTTTTATCACTGCTTCAAGCTTAAAAAACCTTGCTAACCAGCTATTTAGGCAGAGAAAAACCTTTATTGATAAATATCATTTACTCTCAGCGGCGATTGTACGATATTTTGAGGTTGAGCCGTGCCACACTCCCCTTTATTCTTACAAAAAACAAAGCTCATGACTAAAAAGGCCACTTCAAAGAAAAGGATCCCGAAACCCTCCGGCAACCTGCCTTTCTCCCTACCGGCGGCGGTTATTATTACAATAGGTATGCTCTTTTCCTGTGAAAGCGGCCTCTTCCCTCACCGCCCTTTGCTGGTCAATAAATACGGGCCCATGGTTAAAGACCCGGCCGGGCTATTCGACCTGCCGGAAGGCTTCACCTACAAGATCATCTCCCAGGCGGGAGAGGTGATGAGCGACGGGCTGCTGGCCCCCGACAAACCGGATGGCATGGCGGCGTTCCCAGGCAACCAGGGCCGGGTCATCCTGATCCGAAACCACGAGCTGATGCCCTCCCACCAGGGCCCTTTCGGCCCGGATGGCGCCCGGGCGGCCAACATACCGGAAGACAAGATCTACGACAGAGGAGCCGGGGCGATGATCTGCCCGGGAGGGACAACTACCCTCATCATCAATGAGGAAACGCTGGAGGTAGAAAAGTCCTTCCTCAGCCTCGCCGGCACCCTCAACAACTGTTCAGGCGGCCCCACCCCCTGGGGCTCCTGGATAAGCAGCGAGGAAATGATCGTTAATGCCGGCAACAGTATCTACCAGAAAGATCATGGTTATAACTTCGAGGTGCCGGCCTCGGAAGAGATCGGGCTGGCCGACCCCATGCCGCTAAAGGCCATGGGGCGCTTCCGCCACGAGGCCGTAGGCGTGGACCCCCGCACCAGTATCGTTTATCAGACCGAAGACCTGGAAGATGGGCTGATCTACCGGTTCATACCCGATCAGCCCGGCCAGCTGCACCAGGGCGGCCGGCTGCAGGCCCTGGCCATTAAGGGGAGGAAAAGCCTCGACACCCGAAACTGGGACATGAACCTCTTCCCGGTGCAGAAACCCCTGGAAGTGGAGTGGGTCGAACTGGATCAGGTGGAAGCCCCCGGTGACGACCTCCGGGCAAGGGGGTTTCAGCAGGGAGCGGCAGTGTTCGCCCGGGGAGAAGGCATGTGGTTCCAGGACAACCAGTGTTACTTCGCCTGCACCAGCGGCGGCCGAAAGCGCCTGGGGCAGATCTTCCGCTACATCCCCAGCCCATACGAAGGGACAGTACGGGAAGAAGAATATCCCGGCGCCCTGGAGCTGCTCCTGGAGCCCAACGATTCGGAACTGGCGCAGTGGGGCGACAACCTGACGGTGGCGCCCTGGGGCGACCTCGTCGTTTGCGAGGATAACCCGCACCCCTACCTCTTCGGCGTCACGCCGGAGGGCAATGTGTACAAACTGGGGCGGAATGTGGGCTTCAAATCCGAACTGGCCGGATGTGTTTTCTCTCCTTCCGGCCGCACCTTGTTCGTGAATATCCAACAGGCGGGGCTGACGCTGGCCATACAGGGGCCGTGGGAGGAGGAAGTCTTGTAATCAGGTGTCCGAAAAGGGATATGCTTCCCGTTTTACCGGCAGCCACCGCTCAAAAAAGGCGTACATGGCATACAGCTCCAGCGCAAAAGGCAGATAGCCCAGATACCCCAGCAGGGGCATCTCGAAGACGTGCCAGAAGTCGACGTACGGCACCTGATAGAGCCACTTGGGAGAAGAATAATAATTCCAGAGCTCCCAGAAGAATCCGCAGGTGAGGCCGCCCAGCCAGAGGGCAAAGACGAGGCGCCAGTCCCCCTCTGCTGTTCTCCTGATGAGGGAAGGCCGGCCCAGCCAGAGGTTTACGGGGTCCATGATGAAGAAAAGCGACATCCAGATGAAGGCCATGCCGTACTGCGGCCAGATGAGGGTGGCCGCCAGCATGGCCCAGCCCAGGAAGAAGAACAGCCACACCGTCGCCGGGCGCTTTCCCACCCGTAGGCCCGGCTTGATGTTCCTGAGCCAGGAAAGTGTCCAGAACAACTGCGTGGTAACCAATACGGCCGGCAGGACTATGGAAAAGTTCAGCGTGCAGTACAGATAGTATTCCAGGTTGCTGAAGGATTCGATGGGCACATAGATCCAGTACTGCGTCCGGGCGTTGAAGGCTTCGAATATCCACCAGAAAGGAGCGGAAAGCAGGAAAAGCAGAGCGAAGCCTTTCGGGTTTTGGGATACCCAGGAAATGCCCCGCCGGTAATGCACCAGAGCGTCCACCGTCAGGATGTACCCCAGCCAGAGGGGGAAGAAGGCCCAGTGGGAGCGCAGGCCGGTAAGGCCCCAGTTGAGGTACCAGAAAAGGGCAACGAGAAGAATACCCGCCCAGCCGTGGGCGGGCCAGTAGAAGCGGCTGTTTTCGGAAGCTGCACTTTGCGGTTTGGACATAACTTACGGCTGATACTTAAACAATATCTTCTCCCGCCCCACATCGATCACCGTCATCTTCCCGGGGGGTAATACGATCTCCCGCTGCCGGCTGGAAAAATAGAGATTATAAGCCAGAGAATTGTTGCTCCACGACCACTTCACGGCAATGGAATAGGTATCCTCACTTACCATGCCGGCAAAGACGACCTCGACCTTGGCCTTGAACAGGCCCGGGCGGACGGTGGCGGATTCGCCTAAACGGAGGGTGTGTTCAGTAGTTTCTGACATTGGTGGCGCTGGTTTTGTTTGATCAGTAATATCCAAGAAGCCCGGAAAAGAATCAATGACAAAACCCATCATTAATTTCTCCTTTTTTTTTTCAGTATGTTACATCCTGCCGGGTTTGCGGGCTGATCCTGTCTGGCTGAACCCGGCAGTGTTTGTCGGAGATGACAGGATGGCTATTATTTCGATAAACACTGCCGGGTTAACCGGCTGGGTGCAAGCCCTAAACCCGGCAGGTTAACCCGGTTTTAAAAATCAGATTTTCCCTATCTTGCCACAAACCGGATACGTATGAAAAAGCCGAACCTCACTATTCTCATTTTCCTCCTCATTATGGCCCTATCGGCATTTTCCTCAGCCCTTCCGGCGCAGGCGCCCCACGCCCCGGATAAGCTTACCGCCGAAGACTACCGCCGCGGTGAGAACGCCCTTAGCGCCCACACTTACCCTCTGGTATTCCGGGACGATGTGCGCCCCAGCTGGCTCGACGGCCATCGCTTCTGGTACCGCAACAGCATCCCGGAAGGCCAGGAATTCATCCTGGTGGATGCCCGGAAAAAGACGAAAGCACAGGCTTTCGATCATGAAAAACTGGCAGCAGCGCTCACCAAAGCCACCGGGACGAATTATACGGCTTTCCAGTTGCCGTTTTCCAGCTTCGAATTTGCGCAAGGGGGCCAGGCCATCGTTTTCCAGGCGAAGGATAAGCAGTTCACCTGCAACCTGAAAACCTACGCCTGGACCTTGGAAGAAGAGCCGGAGCGCCCGGGCAGAAAATACTTCCTCTCCCCCGACGGCGCCAAAGCCGCCTTCATCCGCGACTTCAACCTCTGGATGAAGGACGTGGCCACCGGCGAGGAAACCCAGCTCACTACCGATGGTGAAGAGGACTTCGGCTACGCTACCAACAACGCCGGCTGGATCAAAAGCGAACGCCCCGTCCTGCTGTGGTCGCCCGACTCCAAAAAGATCGCCACCTTTCAGCACGACGGGCGCGGCGTGGGCGAGATGTACCTGGCCACTACCAATGTCGGCCACCCCAAACTGGAAGCCTGGAAGTATCCCCTGCCGGGCGACAGCCTCATCTTCCGCATCCACAGGGTAGTCATTCACCTGGACGGGCCGCGGGTGGTGCGCCTGCAGATGCCGCCCGACCCGCACCGCTCATCGGTCACCGACCATGTGGCCGGGAGGGACGGTACTTTCCTGGACGTGGAATGGAGTGCCGATGGCAACCAACTGGCTTTTCTATCCAATTCACGGGATCACAAGGAGGCCGTGCTGCGCGTCGCCGATCCGGAAACGGGAGAAGTCCGCAGCGTGCTGGAAGAACGGGAGGAAACCTTCTTTGAATCGGGATACCGGGTGAGCAACTGGCATGTGCTGAAGGAATCGAACGAGGTGATCTGGTTCTCCCAGCGCAGCGACTGGGGGCACCTTTATCTTTACGACTTAACTACCGGGCAGTTGAAGCACCCGATAACGCAGGGCGGCTGGAATGTGCTGCAGGTGCTGAAAGTCGGCGAAAAGGAACGCACCATCTATTTCACCGGGGTAGGCAAGGAGCCCGGCGACCCCTATTTCCAGTACCTTTACCGCGTCGGCATTGATGGCTCGGGGCTGCAATTGCTCACCCCCGACAGCGCCAACCACGAGATCTCCCTTTCTCCTTCCGGCGAATATTTTGTGGACAGCTATTCCACTCCGGCCACTCCTCCGGTTACCGTGCTGCGGAACAACAAAGGGGAAAAAGTGCTCACTTTGGAAGAGGCGGACATCTCCCGCCTCCTCGGATCCGGTTGGGTGCCACCCATGCCCATCACGGCCAAGGCGCGGGACGGCGAAACCGGCCTGTATGGATTGCTGTTCAAGCCCAACAATTTTGACCCTGACAAGAAGTATCCTATCATCAATTACATCTATCCCGGCCCGCAATCGGGCAGCGTCGGCAGCCGCAGCTTCTCGGCCTCCCGACGCGACAACCAGGCCCTGGCCAACCTCGGCTTTATCGTCGTGGCCATCGACGCCATGGGCACGCCCATGCGGTCGAAATCCTTCCACGCCGCCTACTACGGTAATATGGGCGACAATGGCCTGCCCGACCAGGTGGCCGGTATGAAGCAACTGGCGGATCGCTATCCCTGGATCGACCTGGATCGCGCCGGCATCTACGGCCATTCCGGCGGCGGCTTCGCCTCCACCGACGCCATACTCCGTTATCCGGACTTCTTCAAGGTGGCGGTCAGCGGCGCAGGCAACCACGACAACCGAAATTATGAAGACGACTGGGGTGAAAAGTGGCAGGGCCTGCTGGAAACCTTTCCGGACGGATCAACCAACTACGACAACCAGGCCAACCAGCTGCTGGCGGAGAACCTCAAGGGTAAACTGCTGCTGACTCATGGCACTATGGATACGAACGTCCCCGTGTACAACACGCTACTCGTGGCAGACAAGCTGATCGAGGCCAATAAGGACTTCGACCTGATCTTGTTCCCCAACCGGGGGCACGGCTTTTCCATGGAACCGTATATGATGAGAAAGCGGTGGGATTATTTCGTGAAGCACCTGTTGGGAGCGGAACCGCCTAAGGAATATGAATTCAGCCTCAGCAGGCCCCGCCCTTAAAAAATAAGGTTAAGTTTAGGGTTCAAAAATACAGGATTGCGTATTTTCCTTCTGTCCGGGCCCAGAAATTTCAGTTAACTGAATACCAATGGATGGCATAACCATATTACTGATCGTACTTTCTTCAATACTCCTGATCCTCATTCTTGGCTTGATCTTCAACAAAGAGTTCAGGAAAGATATTCTGCTTACGGATTCCCAAAATGAAGTAGGCATAAAAGGCATCAGCCTGAAAGGGTCGCTCTTCTGGGTGCTGTACGCGGCAACCGCCGGCGGGGCGATCTATCTTGGCCTGCAACATCAGGCAGAAACAAACGGGCAGGCTTCCTTCTCCCCTCCTGTTCCCGAGCTGGCCAGCGCCATAGATTTTGTAGCCATAGACCTGGAAAAGGCCGAACCGGCCGGCCTGAGGATCTCCTGCCAGGGATGCGACACTCTGGATATAGGCAACAAGCCCCCTAACCTGGGCCTTGATTTTACCGTGGATTCAAAGTTTGACATCAGGAGCCGAAAATCCAATTATCTCTTTGGCAGGCTGGATGAAGCCTCCATTAAGGCCCTTTCCGCCTTTAAGGAGCTGGCGCTCGAAAACTACATGGAGGTCAAATACAATATAACCCTCAGCCCTTTCAAGTCTGAGAAAGACTTCAGCACCCCCTACAACTGGGCGGAATACAATAACCTCCCCTTTATTGTGGAAGTGAGATTTGACGCGAATATTGGCACCTTCTCCCTAATCCGCCCTAAAGGTGACGCCAACTGGGAAGAACGCACCAAAGGGCTTGACAATAAATGGTCGGAGATCATCCGGATGGGCAATGATCTATATGTCGTCAAATTGAGAGCCAGTGACCTGGAGCCCGGAGGCAATCCGGAATTTGCCAACTTTGCTATTCTGGAGTTTGAAGGCAAATAATTTCTTTTTTCCCGCCATGAACAGCCTGGCAGTATAAAAGGACATTTTGCTTCTATGCAAAATACCCGGGCTTATTCTTCTATCTCTACCTCTTTCTCTTTTTCAACCTCTTCCTCCTGCATCAGGCGGTACACATCCTTGGGATTCAGGCAGAGAACTACGTGATCTCCCCGGATAGCGATAGGCGCTTTGATCAGTTCCGGATTGGTGCGCAGGATATTGAACCAGCCGTCTTCATCAAATTCCCTTCCTTTGATGTTTTCCTGATAGTAAGGATGGGCTTTATTGAGCAGTTCCTTGGGATGCATCTTCAAAGCTGCCACCACCTTACACCACTCCGTATTGCCGCGGCAGGGGTTCTGCTTAAAAGAATAGGCTTTGACGAAGTGAGAGAGGCTTTGTGCATAAGCGACCGTTTTGCGGTCCCTGCTGGATTCGGGATTGTAATAGATCGTAATTTCCCGCTTACTGGTTTTCATGGCAATGATTTTTTGTTAAACAATCATTCCTTCAAATTCCACTTATAATTTATCCGGTACCTGGCAGAATCACAATGACTTGGGTCACCCTGAAAAAGATTTTTACCCAACAACTTCCCGTGAGTTTAAAAGTATTACAGCATCTTTCTTAACTGGTTTTTTTACTTTTAGGGCTACATCTACCCTGTACTCATGACGTCGAAAGAACCAACCCAACAACTCCAGCGCTCCCTCGGCCCGCTCATGCTCTGGGGCCTCGGCGTAGGCTACGTTATCTCCGGTATGTACTTCGGCTGGAACCTCGGCCTGGAAAAGGGCGGCACCCTCGGCCTGGCGGTCGCCACCGCTTTCATCATCGTCATGTACCTCACCTTCACGTTCAGCTATACGGAGCTGGCCTGCGCCATCCCCAAAGCAGGCGGTGCGTTCGACTATGCGGTGCGGGCGCTGGGCAAAGACTGGGGGTTCCTGGGCGGCATGGCGCAAAATATCGAATTCGTCTTCGCCCCTCCGGCCATCGCCTTCGCCATCGGGGCCTATCTGAACATCTTTATGCCATCTGTACCGATACTGGCCATCGCCATTTTCGCTTACCTCATCTTTACGGGGCTCAACATCTACGGCGTGCAGGCGGCGGCCTCCTTCGAACTCGGCATCACGGTGATCGCTGTCATTGGCCTGCTCCTTTTTGCCGGCGCCGCCCTGCCCGAATTTGAATGGAAGAACATGGCCCACAACGCCCTGCCCAACGGCTGGACGGGCGCCTTCGCCGCCCTGCCGTTCGCCATCTGGTTTTTCCTCGCCATCGAGGGGGTGGCCAATGTGGCGGAGGAGACCATCAACCCGCAACGCAACGTGCTGATCGGCTTTGGTTCCGCTATCCTGACCCTGGTCGCCCTGTGCCTGCTCACCTTCATGTCCTCCGTCGGGGTCGGCGGATGGGAAACCATCGTTTTCCCGGAGCCGGGGGCTGTTCCTTCCGACTCCCCGCTGCCCCTGGCCATGGCGAAAGCCGTCGGCCCGGCCCATTGGCTGTACAACGCCGTAGCGTTCATCGGCCTTTTCGGCCTGGTGGCCTCCTTCCACGGCATTATCCTGGCCGCCGGGCGCGCCACCTTCGAATTTGGCAGGGTAGGATACGCCCCGGCTATGTTGGGTAAGGTCCATCCCCGGTTTCGGACGCCGGCCAACGCCCTGCTCATCAACATGGGCGTCGGTATCGTCGCCCTGATTACCGGAAAGACCGGAGAGATCATCACCATCGCCTGCTTCGGCGCGCTGAGCCTCTACATCATATCCATGGTGGCTCTGCTGAAGCTCCGCCGGAAAGAACCGGAGCTGGAACGGCCGTTCAAAGTGCCGCTTTATCCCTGGTTTCCCATTGTAGCCCTCGTGATCGCCTGCATCGCATTTTTGGCCATCACGATCTACAACATTGCCCTGGCTTTTGTGTATTTTTCGCTCCTGCTGATCGCTTATGTATGGTTCAGGCTGTTCTACGGCGAGAAGCAGGCTACGGAATAGATTCGGAATGGATTTTCCAGATCTTCGAGATCTGGAAAATCTAAAATTTTACTCTATGGAGCCCAAAGGCATGCTCGACCTGCAACATTTGAAAAACCTGGTTGCCGAAGAGGAGATAGAAACCGTGATCGTCGCATTTACCGACCACTACGGCCGGCTGGTGGGCAAGCGCTTCGATGCGGATTTCTTCGTGGAAAGCACCGCCCGCGAAGGCACCCACGGCTGCGATTACCTGCTCACCACCGATATGGAAATGGAACCGGTGCCGGGTTATGAGTTCGCCAACTGGGGCCTTGGTTACGGCGACTTCCACCTCGTTCCCGACCTGTCTACCCTTCGGCTGGCCAGTTGGCTGGACGCCACCGCCCTGGTGCTCTGCGATATAGTGGATGACAAAACGCACCAAAGAGTCCCGGAAGCGCCCCGTTCTATCATTTACCACCAGTTGGAACAGGCCGGAGATATGGGCTTCGACTGCTACGCAGCTTCCGAACTGGAATATTACCTCTTCGAAGACGGCTACCGGGAGGCATTCGAGCAGCATTATCAGTCGCTGAAACCCACGGGATGGTATCTGGAAGACTACCACATCCTGCAGGGCACGCGTACGGAGCCCTTCACCGCCGCCGCCCGCTGGCACCTTAAAAACTCCGGCGTGCCGGTGGAGAACTCCAAGGGTGAATGGGGCCTGGGCCAGCACGAACTCAACATCCGCTATGCGGAAGCTCTGGATATGGCCGACCGGCATGTCGTCTTCAAACAGTGCCTCAAGGAGATTGCCGACGACATGGATATGTCCGTCACCTTTATGGCCAAGTTCGACGCCGAGCGGGCCGGCTCCAGCTGCCACATCCACATGAGCCTGTGGCATGACGAATTCAACGCTTTCGCCGGTAATAAGAAAGTCGGGCCGGTCAAAGGCTCCGATGTCTTCCGCTGGTTCCTCGGCGGGTGGATGGCCCACGTGCCGGAGGTGATGCCCTTTTACGCCCCCACCGTCAACTCCTACAAGCGCTACGTCGACGCCTCCTGGGCGCCCACACGGCTGGCCTGGAGCTACGACAACCGTACCGCCGGCTTCCGGGTGGTCGGCAAAGGGCAAAGCCTGCGCATCGAATGCCGCATTCCCGGCGCCGACTGTAATCCCTACCTGGCCTACGCCGCCGCCCTGGCCTCCGGCCTGGATGGCATCCGCAACCGGATCGAACCGCCGGAGTGTTTTGTTGGCGATATTTACGAGGCCAAACACCTGCCCCGCGTACCCTACACGCTGAAAGATGCAACTGAGCGTTTCGGGAACAGCGAATTTGCCCGCAAGGCTTTCGGGGAAAAGGTAGTGAATCACTATAGCCACTTTTTCCAAAAAGAGGTCGAAGCCTATGAACGGGCAGTGACGGACTGGGAGAGGAAAAGGTATTTTGAAAGGATTTGATAATTTTTGATTTTTGATTTGCGATGTTTGATTTTTGATGTGCCGTCGGGGGCCGCTATAGTTGTGCAGCCTGAGGCAAGCACATAAAAATCAAAAGTCAAAAATCACACATCAAACATCCATCCCCATGCGCTTACAAGACAAAGTCGCCCTCATTACCGGGGGCAGCAGCGGCATCGGCCTGGAAACAGCCCTGCTTTTCGCAAAAGAGGGAGCCAAAGTTGTGATTGCCGACATTAATGAAGAAGGCAGCCGACAGGCCGTGGCCCGCATCACAGGACAAGGCGGAGAGGCCGCCTACTGCCGCGCCGATGTCTCCAACGCCTCTGATTGCGAACAGATGGTAGCCTTTGCCGAAAAAACGTTTGGCAAACTGGACATCCTTTTTAACAATGCCGGCATCATGCACAATGACGACAGCGATGCCGTCTCCACCGAAGAGGCCGTTTGGGACCTGACGATGAACGTCAACGTCAAAGGGGTTTTCTTCGGTTGTAAGTACGGCATTCCCGCCCTGCGCCGGGCAGGCGGCGGCTCCATCATCAATACGGCCTCCTTCGTGGCCCACCTGGGCGCCGCCACGCCGCAGATCGCCTATACGGCCAGTAAAGGGGCGGTATTGGCCATGACCCGCGAGTTGGCCATCATCCACGCCCGGGAAAACATCCGGGTGAATGCGCTCTGCCCGGGGCCCCTGCGCACCGACCTGCTCATGAAATTCCTGAATACGGACGAAAAGAAGCAGCGCCGCCTGGTGCACATCCCGATGGGGCGCTTCGGGGAAGCAAAGGAGATGGCTTCCGCCGCCCTCTTCCTCGCCTCGGATGAGTCTTCCTATATGACGGGCACGGAGTTCCTGGTGGATGGGGGGATCACGGCGGCTTATGTGACTCCGGAATGAATGAATGAATGATGGATGGATGGATGGATGGAATGAATGGCCATGCCTTCGATAAAAGTGATTGTATGATGGAAACATTTCAGGTTATCAGCCCGGTGGACGGTTCGGTTTATGCGGAGCGGAAGCTGGCTTTGGATAAGGAGATAGAGAGGGCCCTGACTGCTGCAGAGCGGGCACAGAAAAGCTGGAAAGCAACGTCCATAACCGAAAGAGCGGCCATCTGCCGCAAAGCGGTAGAATACTTTCTGGAAAATACCGGCGCCATCGCCGAGGAACTGAGCTGGCAGATGGGGCGCCCCATTCGTTATACCCCCTTCGAGATCAGCCGGGGCTTTCAGGAGCGGGCCCGTTATATGATCGATATTGCGGAGGGTGCTTTGGCGGACATCCAGCCTGAAGCGCAGGCCCGCTTTCGCCGGTTCATCCGCCGGGAACCGCTGGGTACGGTGCTGGTGCTGGCGCCCTGGAATTATCCCTATCTCACTTCCGTGAACGTCGTTATACCCGCCATCATGGCCGGCAATGCCGTCCTCCTCAAGCATGCCCAGCAGACGCCGCTTTGCGCCGAGCGCTATGCCATGGCCTTCGAAGCCGCCGGCCTGCCCGAAGGCGTTTTCCAATACCTCCACCTGTCGCACGAACAGGTAGCGGCTGTCATTGGCGATTCCCGCATTGCCCATGTCGCCTTTACCGGCTCGGTAGAGGGCGGCAGAGCCATTCAGCAGGCCGCCAGCCGGCGATTCCTGGCCGCCGGCCTGGAGCTGGGCGGCAAGGACCCCGCCTACGTGCGCCCCGACGCCAACCTGGAGTACAGCATCGAGAACCTGGTAGACGGCGCCTTTTTTAACTCGGGGCAGTCCTGCTGCGGCATCGAACGCATCTATGTACACGAAAAGCTCTTTGACTCCTTTGTGGAAGGCTTCGTGGAACTGACAAAAAAGTACGTGCTGGGCAACCCGCTGCGACCGGAGACAACCCTGGGGCCCATGGTGCGCACCTCTGCCGCCCAATTCGCCCGGGAGCAGATCCAGGAGGCTGTCAGCAAGGGCGCCAAAACCCTGATCGACCCCAAATTGTTTTCTGCTCATCGGGAGGGCACACCCTACATGGGGCCCCAGGTGTTGATCGATGTGGATCATACCATGCAGGCCATGACGGAAGAAAGCTTCGCCCCTGTCGTCGGCATCATGCCGGTAAAGGACGACGACGACGCCATCCGCCTGATGAACGACAGCCGGTATGGGCTCACGGCCTCCATCTGGTCTGATGATACTGAGACGGCCATCCGCATTGGGGAACAACTGGAAACGGGCACCTGCTACCTCAACCGCTGCGATTACCTCGACCCCGCCCTGGCCTGGACGGGGGTGAAGGACTCGGAGAGGGGGTGTACGTTGTCTTCACTAGGCTATGAACCGCTGACCCGGCCGAAGTCTTATCACTTGAAGATCCGATAGGAAAGTTACATTTCTCAAGCTAAATATTTGGATGGCCCGGATCCGCGTGAATCCCTGCCTGCCCGACAGGCAGATGCCAATCGGGCTGGCAGGCAGGCGCTGCACCTGCGTAAATTCGCGTTCTATATTCTCCAAACGCAAAATCGTCGTTGAAACCATGAAAGTCGGCTTACTGGAATGCGATCACGTGGCGGACAGATTCCGCCACATCGGAGGGGACTACCGGGACATGTTTCCCGCTCTGCTGCCGAACCTGAAGTTTGAACTCTTTGACGTATGCAACGGCAACTTTCCGGACTCTGTGCAGGACTGTGACGCCTACCTGTGTACCGGCTCCATGTATTCGGTATACGACGACATTCCGTGGATACACCGGCTGAAGTCGTTTGTCCGGGAGATCCATCAGGCGCAGAAGCCCTACGTCGGTATTTGCTTCGGCCATCAGATGTTGGGAGAAGCCCTGGGGGGTAAGGTCAGAAAGGCAGAAGTGGGGTGGTGTGTTGGCGTCCATTCGTTCACCCTGCTGCATAAGGAAGCCTGGATGGCGCCGCCGGAAGAGGAATACAGGCTACTAATGCTGTGCCAGGACCAGGTGCAGGAACTTCCGGCCGGCAGCCGGGTGCTGGCCCGGGCGGCGGACTGCCCGGTGGGTATGTTCACGGTCGGCCCAAATATGCTGGGCATACAGGCTCATCCGGAATTTTCGAAGGACTACGTCGGCGCCCTTATTCAGGACCGGGTACAGCGGATCGGGGAGGATAAGTCGCGCGCGGGGCTGCAGAGCCTGGGGCAGGCTACGCATGCATCGGCTGTTGGCCGGTGGATTGGTAATTTTCTGGAGCGGGCGGTGGGGGTTTTGTTTTGAGAACATTGATGCTATTATTTGCTTGATTGCTAACGGTTGGTGCAAACGCAGGTGAGGCGCATAGCCTCACTTGTCGTTTTGCACTTTGTGTGTCGTTTTTTTCTTTGATTCTAAGTATTCTTTTTCTCCCCAAAATCCAGTAGAAACAGGAAGTATTTCTCCATTCTTTCCCGCTAATACGAAAGTTCCATGAGCTACTTTCCTGTTTGTCTCCATTTCGTGTTTGAGGGCGAAGAGGATCTCAGTCGTTGCATCAATAACTTCCTCAACTATCCATAGCGCAACAAACTTCATTGAAATCTCATGTGTCTGTTGAAGCTTTTTCAAGAAACCAAAACTTTTATTCAATTTATCTGTGGAGAAAAAGTCTGCTGTAAATTTTTCACCTTTTTGGCTGATATGCAAAGATATTCTCGACCTTGATATGTCTGCTTTTTTGTGGATCAAGTATGATCTATGTCCATAAAGTTTATCAACCAATTCTCTGTCTAACTGAAGAATTAGATTAGAAATAGGTTTCTTATTAAATTCATTTTTTGAATCTCTTGCAGACCTTGTCAATTGAGTCCACTTGATATATTGAATCCTTTGCTCACCGCATATATAATTTGTGAGGGTTGCTAAATAATCAAAAATTGAACCTAAATGATAAACTATACTATCGAACAAAGATGATATTTCTCTTTCAGCATAATCAAAGATTGGATTGCTTGGAAATACTTGATTGGTGATTTTACTGGGTTCTTTTTGAAAAATTTCAGACAGCCGTCGTTCTACTTGAAAATGGTGTCGAAGTAAAATTTCAACGTGGAATCTTGCACTAAAAAATCTGTAAGTGACATTGTCTCTTAAATCATAGATTTCTTTTTGAATCAACCTGTTGTCAATGTAATGTTGGTAATCCATTCCCAAAGCCAAAAACCTCGAATTCAACTTCTCTAATTTTTTGCTTAATTGAGCAAAAGCTTGGTTAACATCCTCTACATCTTTTATTTTCTTTTTCATCTTCACAATAATTTATCCCCTAAACTGTCATCCTTTGCTATTAGTTCCTTTCTTCATGACACACAACGGCTCGCATAGCCGCAGGCTGCCCGCTTAGGGCAGCTTGGCGGCTATGCTTTGTTAGGTACAAGGTTTCTTATTTATTCTCCTCTAAAACTCCAAAAGGGTGAACAAGGTATTCGGTTACCTTTTCATTGTCTGCATTAAAATAAAAGATAAAGGCTTGACAGTTTTCCCGCATAGGTTGAACACAAGTTTCATTCAAAAAATAATATGCAAAATCAGAATCATCTCCTACAGGTTGTCCAAAGAACTTAATTAACTCCTCTTTCGTTAATGAGGTAATACATTTCCTGTAATCTCTTTGAACAATAGTCAAAAAATCTCCTTCTGCTTTATAATAGTCTAGCTTTTTATGCTTTTTCCAGTTTTCCTCGATTAAGGGAACCAATTCTTTACACTCCAAGGATGTTTCAGACTTAGATATGTTAGGCTTGACTTGATAAAATGTTGAACAGGAAGTAGTACTGACCAGATAGGCCAGTACTGCCCAAAAAGTTATTTTTTGCATGATTTATTGCTTTTGAACTTTAAAGGAATCAATTAGATGGCCTTGGTAAGAGATAGTAAGGACATACAATCCATTTGAAACTTCGGAAAGTGATAAAGTTGAAGTAGCTTGAGTTAGTTCTGTATCTATAATTTTACGGCCGAGTAAATCAAAAATTGTTGCCTGAAAATCATTAATTTGTCCAGAATAGGAATCTGAGTGAATAGATATAAATAATTTACCCGTTGTGGGATTCGGGAATATATCAATACTTGCTTGTATGCCCTGTTCTATCTCGATTACATTAGTTAATCCGCAATTAGCAGGGGTTAAAGCAGTCATTTCCGTTTGACATCCAGTTGGCGCCGTCGGTGTGCTTATAGACATAATATAGTCGCCACCTGCCTCGTCATTTGGCATAATTATTCTTCTATAAGGTGGTGTAACATCGGTAAAATACATCAAATCATTCGGGTTGTTGGAATGATTTAAAAGGTGGGCATGGCCTAATTCATGAAGAGCCCTTGATTCTAAATCAAATGTATTGGCGGGTAAAGGGGTGGGCATTAATGTGTCAGTGTGCCACATTAAATTCTCATTAAATTTTATTACAAATTCCCTTCTATTTGCCCTTACAATTGAGTCAACAGCGGCACAAGGAGTGTATGGAAGATTATCTGTTGATGCCAATGTTATTGTCACACCAACCGGCAAATTAGCAAACTAAATTCTACCTGCTCGGTTAATGTTAGGTACCATAGTTGAATCCTGTACCTTATAATTAACGAAGGTTGCACATTTCCAATTAATTAAGGCTCTCTCGAAAGCTTTAACAGCATTTGTATCCGCTTTGAAATTAAAGGCATAATAAATGGATTGCCCTCCCGACATATTGTAATTGCTGAGAGAAATTGGAATCCCTTTACTTTGGGGATTACTAAAAGGTCCTGTCGCAAAATTTAAGGCAGCAAATGGAATGTTCAAATCTAATGGGCTTATCGCAATACCTGCGCCCCCTCTGTTTACTCTGAATCTCCCTGTGCCAGCGCTTTGTTTGATATCCATGCCTTTCACAATAGATGGCACAATAACTTTGATCAGAGTGTCTGACCACAAAATATATTCTCCATCAAGAGGTTGAACCCATGTTACAGGTGGTGCGCCGGCCTTTGAATCCGTAAATTCCACTTCAGAAGTTCCTCTTATAGAATCAAAACACATCCCTCGAATAGTAAGGGTATCATCCGTCCCTGCACTGATTGTAGTTGGCGAAAAACTGGTTATCATGGGTGGCGAACAAACCTCTTTTATATCAAAGTCTCCTTCTATCTTTATACATTCAAACTCTTCTGGCTTCTCGCTTTCCGGATCAAAATATTCGCTGTTATGAACCATCTGTGATTCATCAAGAAGTATTCCTGGATCTACAAGCCCTGGGAGATTGAGTTTTAATTTGACAAGGGCAGAATAGCTTTCTCCTATCAAAGCCATCTCGTCAACCTCTGATGTATTCGAAACAACCTCTATTTTGACTTTACTGGGAGTGACGTCGGCCGCATTGACAGAGTACCCTTCTGAATCCGTTATCCCGGTATTCTCAATCTCAAGTATTTCATTTTCGATAATGCTCTCGCCCAGGGCATCAGAATTGAATTCAGCAATGACTGACGACTTATACAGGTAAAATTGGCCCTGAGTGGATTTTATGGAAACAAGCGCTTCAAGTTCTAGGGGCGACCGAGGGTCTGGCTGGCTAACTTCAAATAAGTAAACGATACATTTTTCTGCTTTCTCCCACTCCGGAGATAGGTAAATGGCTGGGATTCCAAGTTCCTGCCTCAATGATTTGTATAAGCCGCCTATAATATTTGGGTAGTAGGCAAAAGGGGCGGCGGCACTAACCTGGCCATCCCCAAAATGATATTTCAGGAATCCCTGGCTTGATGCGAAAACATCGAAATAATGCTGAGGGAAACCAAATCGAGTAGGTGTTGGCCTTTTGGTTTCTTCTAGAAAAAATATCCCTGCATCGCCGGCTGATAGTTTGAGCAGGTGGGTCCATGTCTCCGTTTCGCTGTCAACTGTTCCTCCGAGGGTGATTATGGTTAATCGCTCAGGAACATTATTTCCTTTGAATGTTTTGTAAACTAAAAGCTCGTTTGCTGTATAGATCTCATTGTCTTTTCCGTAATAGGATTCCGATTTCACAACTTCTCCTTCAACGATGAAGGATGAATTCCTTATTTTTTCATCGAAGCCGACTTCATACAGTTGGCTGAACAAATTGGAGGAAAACAAGAAAACCGTTAGGAGGAAAACTAATCTTTTTGTCATGATAAATTTTTTTGGTTAAAAGAATGGTGTTTTTTCCTAATTGTGCCTAACTCGAGTATATTAACCAACTCGTTGATATATCCGTAATCCATCAGACATATTCTTTCACTAGTCCGAATTAACGGGCGATTTCGTAACCCCTTAACGTCCTGGGTCGCAATAGCTTAAATTCACCCGTTAATTCGTTCCGCTTTCACCAGTGCCTTCAGCACTAAATAAAGGGGCAATAAACATGCTATTTTCCGCCACCCCTTCGGCCCGCCTCGGCCTGACGAAAAATAGCGTCGTTTCTTATCTCCCTTTGCTTAATGCCGAAGGCACTTAGATCTTCTCCTTGGCAATCCTCTCATGCAACTCACTCAATTTCACCAGCGCCGCCGAACCATACCAGGGGTGCAGCTCCATCACCAGCCGGCCCGCCTGTATGGAAGGGTCGGTAGCCGTGAGCGCTTCCGCCTCTTCCACGGTTCGGACATCGAAGACATAGATGCCCCGCACTTCGCCGTCATCCATGAACGGACCGGCGAGCACCAGCTTGCCTTCTTCCGCCAGGCGGGTGATGTTGTCGAGGTGGGCGCGCTGCAGGCGGGCGGCTTCCAGAGAGTCCTGGCTGCGCGTGGGGCCGGCCTTGAGGAAGGCCATCACGTATTGCTTCATACCGTAGGGGTCGGCGCCCAGCTCGCGGGCGAGTTCGGCGTTGTAACCGGCGGAGTCCGTAGCTTCTTCAGTTGGTGTGCCGGATGTTTCGGAAGCGGCAGAGGGAGCCGGCTGATTGCAGGCGGCCAGCCACAGGATGCCGAAAAACAGAAATAGTCGGGCCATGATGATCGTTTTTTTTTGAAAATTAAGAAAAGTTGAGAAATTCCAGTACTGCAGCCCAATCAACAGCAGGTTCCTCCCCATTAACGACAAAGATCTCCGGCAATGGCTGCCTGGGCTGGCCGTACAGCTGAAAGCTGTCCCAGATGTGTGCTATATACCAATCCGGCTCTTTCCCCCAGCGAAGGTCCTGCGATTTTCTTTCCAGAAAAGTGGCTTTGCTGATCTTCACAAAAAAGCACTTGTCATAGAGGGCATTGGCGTGTTCATCGTAAAAGGCCATCAGGCCTTCGGCAATGACAACATCATGAGTATTGGCGCTTGATCGGATAGCCTGCCGGAACCGTTCAAAATCGATGGAGCCGGGGTGCTCCCAGTCCACCTTTCCCCGGGCCTTTGGTATCTGTTCTTCCGGAAAGACAAATTCATCCTGGTGCAGGATGACAACCGAAAGGCCCTGCTCCCTGAAGTGCCGGGCCAGCCGTTTGGCCAGCGTCGTTTTTCCGGATCGGCTTACCCCTCCGATTCCAATAATCATTCTTTACGTACTTTTGCTGATAAAGGCAAAATACCCAATGGAACTAACCGCACTGCAAGTTATAGAATTTATCGCCGTGGTGAGCGGCATGACGCACGTTTACCTGCTCACCCGGGAGAAGACCATCGCCTGGCCCTTCGGCCTGCTCAGCGTGGGGCTGTACATCTTCATCTTCGCCGAATCCCGCCTGTATTCCGATGTGATCCTGCACTGCGTTTACGTCGTGCTCAATATATATGGCTGGTGGAACTGGGCGCATAAAGGGCCCGAAGAAGACAAGCTGCCCGTGACCCGCCTGACGAAAACGGAAGTCGCCGCCTGGAGCGCCCTCATCCTGGCGGGCTTCATCGCCTGGGGCAGCGTCATGAAGGCCAACACCAACGCCGATTTCCCTTACCCGGATGCCTTCACCACCGTGGCCAGCCTGGTGGCCCAGTTCCTGCTGGCCCGCAAGAAGCTGGAAAACTGGATCATCTGGATCATCGTGGATATCGTGGCCATCAATATCTATATGCTGAAAGGATTGTACCTGACATCGGGCCTGTACGCGGTGTACCTGCTGCTCTGCATAAAAGGATGGCGGGACTGGCGGCGCTCGATGGAATGATGGAACGCGGAATTGCGCGGATGCAGCGAGTTGACGCGGATTGAAGGCCAACCGGAAAACACTTTTATTTGGTACATGGCTGAATGAGAGCTCAATTGATGGCAGGGTTGGTGAAGGCCAACAGATCAATCTCTAAAAGTATCGCCGGTAATTGCAGTTTTACCCTGCCGGACAGATGGGCCACATTCGAACCTTTCAGGACGCCGCCCGAACACCGAATTTTAACCGGCTCACAGAGACGGTACCGAACAGCGATTACCGAATACAGCCTAATGCTCCGCCTCCCACTCTTCCAGATACCGCAGGCAGGCCACATCCTCCTCGTCCGTGCTCGGCTCGTTTTCAAACCAGGCGTTCAGCATCTCCCGCGCCACCTCTTCGGAGGTAGACCGCAGGCTCATACAGAGGATGTTGGCGTCATTCCACTTTCGGGCGCCGGCGGCTGTCTGGGCGTCTGAACATAGGGCGGCGCGTATGCCCCTGACCTTGTTGGCCGCCAGGCTGATGCCGGTGCCCGTCCAACAGCAGAGCACCGCCTGATCGTATTCCCCGGCCGCTACCTTTTCGGCCACGTCAATGGCGACTTTCGTCCAGAGAGCAGGAGTTGTTACCAGGGCTCCGTAGGTGTCTACCTTGTGGCCTCTTTTCTTCAGTTCTTCGACAAGCACCTCCGCCAGGTGGGTTTTCATATCACTTCCGACTGCGATCTTCATGGGTAGTGTTTTGGCGAGAAAATAAAATAAAATCCGGCAGGAGAAGATGAGTTACTGTTCTTTTTCGGTTTTCGGAGCCGCAAAGCACTTCCTTTTTTCATTGCCACAGGTGGTGATATGCGCCGGCATGCTATCCGGCCCTACCGGCCCCATGGTGAGCAGGCACCAGTAGGTGCTGCTGGCCGGATCGAAGTTGAGGAAAGGCTTGTCTCCGCCTTCGAGGGTGCCGTAGGCGTTCTTGCCACGCAGATAGCGGCAGTAGTTGGCGGGTGATTCCATGGTTGTTGTTGGTTGTTGGTTGTTGGTTTTGGTTAATGGCCGCATGGTTGAAGGCCGTCAACGAAGCCATCTAACCATGCGACCATCTAACTATTTAACCATTTAACTAACCGCCTCCATCACCGTCCGCTTCAGCAGGTTCTTGAACAGCGGCACTTTATAGCCATTGTGGGCCAGGGGCGTGGCGCCTTCCAGTGCTTTTTCCGCTGCTTTGGCCACCACCTTTTCACTGATGGTTTTGCCTTTTAACTCCGCCTCTGCCGCTTCGCGGCGCAGGGGTATGGGCGCAGCGGCCCCGAAGATGATGCGGGCGTCCCGGCACTTTTTACCGTCCATTTGCAGGACCACCGCCACATCGCCCATGCTCCAGTCGTAGCTCTCGCGCTGGCCGTGCTTGGAGTAGAAGGCACGGGTGCCTTCATTCACCGGCGGCAGCATGATGTTGGTGATGATCTCCTTGTTGTTGGCGACGTTTTCGCAGGTTACGTCCACTTCGGAAGGCGTGAAGAACTCCGACAGGGGAATGACGCGCTTGCCTTCCGGGCCGGTGAGTTCTACCTTGCCGTCATATGCCATCAGGGCAGTGGCCAGGGAGGACGGATGCACGCAGGGACAAACATTGGTCAGGAAGATGGAGTGGAACTGGTTCTGCCCGATCTGGGCAAAACAGGTCGTGCCTCCTTTCTTCCGGCAATGATGGGCGCTGCTGCGAAAGTACCAGCAGCGGGGGCGCTGCATCAGGTTGCCGCCCATGGTGGCCATGTTGCGGATCTGCGGGGTAGCGGCATGGGCTGCCGCCAGATACAAGGCCCGGTAGTGCTTTTTCACCTCCGGGCTGTTCTCCAGGTCGGCGATCGTAACCATAGGGCCGAACTGCAAGCCTTGCTCCTTGTCGTAGGAAAGCTTATCCAGGCCGGGAATGTTCTTCAGGTCGATCACCCGGCCCGGCTCCAGAATGCCTTCCTTAATGAGGTCGAGCAGGTCGGTGCCGGCAGCCTTGACGACCTTTGCCGAGCCATCCTTCCTGGTGACCATGGCCTCCGGCACGGTGCTGTCCATCATGTCGATGGCTTCGTCAATGCTCGGCGCTTTTATATATTCGAAACGATTCATATCGGTATTGTTTTGGCTTTTAAAAAATGTTCATTCTATGCTATTTGGGAGCACATCGCAAATCAAAAATCGCAAATCGCAAATCTCACCCTCCAAGATTGTCATAGAACTAAAAAAATCAGCTCACACCCAGGGCGGCCAGCACTTTCTGTGGCGTCATGGGCAACTCGTACAGTCGCACACCGATGGCATTGTACACGGCGTTGGCGATCGCTCCCGCTGTGGGGATGTTGGCCGGCTCGCCGATACCGGAAGCATCGGTGCTGGAGAAGGCGCCGTAATGCTCGATGAGCACCGTTTCTATCTTAGGTATCTCCTTGGAGTAGGGCAGCTTGTACTGGTCGAGGTTGGCGTTCACCATGTGCCCGGTATTGAGGTCGAGGATGCGGTCTTCATACAAGGCATACCCAACGCCCATGATGACGCCGCCGTTGATCTGGCTCTCCACCTGCATGGGGTTGAGCGGGCGGCCGCAACTGTGGGCGGCGACAACGCGCTCTACCTTGATGAAGCCCGTCTCGGTATCCACCAGCACTTCAGCGAACTGTACGGAGCCGAGGCGGCCGTAACCGATGCCGTTGCCGATCTCGAATCCGCCGTAGTCGTCCGGGCGGCTGGCCGTCGCCACGATCTGGTTGGTGCGCATCTTCTTCACCGCTTCGCCGAAGGACATTTTCTTCGAGCTGTCTGATTTGGAGTAAACGTCGCCGTTCTTCATTTCCAGATCGGAAACCTCGACATCCCAGGCGCCGGCCACCTGCCCCAGCAGGTCCATCTTGGCCTTGTAGGCGGCGTTGCGGACGGCCGGCGTGATGGAGCCTGCCGTCACGCTGCCTCCGGAGCCCGGCCCGTCGGGATAGAGCGTATCGCCGATCTTGACGGTAATGTCTTCCGCCATAAGGCCCAGTTCTTCGGCCACTACCTGCGCCAGGATGGTCTTGGTGCCGGTGCCGATATCCTGAACGCTGGACATGATCGCCACCGACCCGTCCTTGTTGATGCGGACGGTGGCGGAGCTGTTGAGATTGATGAAACGCGTCCAGTGGCCCTGCGCCATACCGAAGCCCCGCTTGACGGGGCCGGGGTCGGAGCCTGGCTTTTTATACTTCCAGCCAAAAGCTTCGGCGCCTTTCATGCGCTCCAGCTTTCGGACCTCGTGGTTGTCTATGATGTCCCGGTATTTTACGGGGTCCATCCCGAGGCGTTCAGCGGCCTCGTCGATCATCTGCTCCAGGGCGAAGATCCCCTGCACGTTGCCCGGCGCCCGGAAAGCGGCGCCCGGCCCGGCGTGGGTGAATACGTCATACTGGGCCATACGGAAGTTCGGGCATTCGTAAAGGTCCTGAGCGACGCGGCCGACGCCGGCGCCCAGAGCGACTCCGGCCGTGCCGTAGGAAGTCAGGTCAATGGCGGAAATTTTGCCGTCCTTTCGGAAGCCCATCTTCAGCATCTGGTGAGAGTTCGGGCGGTTGCCGGCGACGAGGTGCTCCTCCTCCCGGTTCAGCATCAGCTTGACCGGGCGGCCGGTTTTTCTGGACAGGATGGTGGCCATTACGCCGAAGTGGCCGGCGCCGAATTTGGAGCCGAAGCCGCCTCCCATGTATTCGGTGATCACCCGCACCTTACTCTTCGGCAGATCGAACAGCTCGGCCAGGTCGTCGCGCACGCCGGCGGTATTCTGAGTAGATGAATAAACCGTCAGCATATCCGGCTGCCAGTCGGCCACTACGCCGTGCGTCTCCAGGCAGCAGTGCGTCTGCACCTGGGTGCGGAATTCCTTTTCCAGGATGAATTCCGCCTCGGCAAACCCCTTTTCGACATCGCCGCGGGCGCCGCCCAGGAAGCTGCTCGTCGAGGGGCCGCGCAGGTTGCCCTGCTGCTTGTCGGCGGCCGTTACGCCGACATCGCCTTCGCTGATATCCTCTTCAATTTTCTCTTCAAATACGATGGGGGCATTCTTCTGGCGGGCCTTATCCAGTTCCAGGACAAAAGGCAGGGTTTCATATTCTATTTTGATCAGCTTTACCGCTTCGTCAGCTATATTCTGTGACTCTGCCGCCACGGCCGCAATAGGCTGCCCGACATAGCGGAGAAGAGGCAGCTTATCGATGTTGTAGGTCTCGGCTGAAGCGTCGTGCCCGCCGTCCAGCTGCACGGAACCTCCCGGCTCCATGTCCAGCACATGTACGGCATGTACTCCCGGATAGCGCTTCGCGGCCGACAGGTCCAGCGACTTGATGCGGGCGTGGGGGTGAGGCGAGCGCAGGAATTTGCCGTAGAGCATGCCCGGCAGCTGAATATCGGCGGTGTATTTGGCGGCGCCGGTCACTTTATAGAGGGCGTCGGCGCGTTTGGTGCGCTTTCCCACCACATTGAGCTTTTCATTGATGGGCAGGGGCGGCGGTTCATCGATCGCTACTTCCCGCTCCTTCTCCGTCAGGCCGTGCCCGGGCACGCCGTAAGGGAGTTTTATCTTTTTGGAATACAGGTGCTTCACCGGCCCGTGCGCTTCCTTATCGGGCGCAACCGGTAAGACCACTTTCTTTTTATTGGGATTGGCCATAATTTCAATTTTTTCTTTAACGGGCCTGTACGCCCGGAATGTTTTTTAAAATAACAGAAGGGCAAACACCGCCGCGCTTATTTCTTCATCTTTTTGGCGGCGGCAAGCGTAGCGTCAAACACCTTCGGGTAGGTGCCGCAGCGGCAGAGGTTCCCGCTGGTGGCCAGTTTCACATCATCGAGGGTAGGGCTGGGGTTGCGCTCCAGCAGGCCGGCGCAGCTCATGACCATGCCGGGGGTGCAGTAGCCGCACATGGAGGCGTCGTGCTCGATAAAGGCTTCCTGTACGGGGTGCAGCTCTCCGTCTTTGGCAAGGCCCTCGACGGTAGTTACCTCCCGCCCTTCTACGTCCACTGCCAGGGTCATGCAGGAGTTGACGGGCTTGCCGTCCAGCCAGACGGTACAGGCAGAGCAGGAGCCCCGGTCGCAGACCACTTTGGTGCCGGTGAGGTGCAGGTGTTCGCGCAGGGCGTCGGCCAGGGTGGTGCGCGGCTCGATCCAGAGGGTCCGCTTCTGGCCGTTGACCATAAACGCTACCTCCGTCTCCCCGGGGCCGAGGACTGCTGTTTTTGGAGGAGCCGGCTCTGCTGCCTTAAAGCTCAGCATGCCCGAGGCCAAAGCTACGGTGCCCGCCGTCGTCATACCGGCGCCCCGCAGAAATGCCCGCCTCGAAACTCCCTGTTTCTTCTTTTCAGGCGATCTCTCTTTGGAATCGTTCTTCATGATTCTTCTTTTGATTGGTAGATAGAAATAGGATCTTTTTGAAGGACTATAAAAGTACAAAATTTTACTTCGGAATGGAAGTGTTGCCCCGACAAAGAGGAAAATACGCCTTCCTCTGGCCAAAGATCATTGAGTGGTTCGAACAGGCGGAGGCAATGGCCACAACCGGTGAAAAGGAAGCGCGGCTCTTAAACAAGCCCTAATGCTGGCTTTGCTTCCCCGGATGAAGTGAGCAGACAACGGAAAGTTGTCAGCTCACAGGCCCTGGAAAAGAAACTCTCGCGCCAATAGTACACGAGCGTAGCGACTGATGGAATGAAATGGAATAAATTGGCGCCCGAGAACCTATCGCTTCACAAACCCCTCCACCCCCACTACCTGCCCCTCCCGCAGGCACTGCAAATAATACACCCCGCCCGGCAACTCCCCTACCTCCACCAGCAACGTCACTTCAGGAAGGCGGGTGGAAAAGCGCCGCCACTCCCGCCCCTGCGCGTCCAGAATGCGGAAGCGGTGCTCCTTGCCGGAAGGGCCGGAGAAATACACCCGCAGCTCTTCGCTCACCGGGTTAGGGTAGAGCAGCAGGCCGTAGTCATCAGACGACTTCAAGTCGTCAGATGACTGTTCCTCCACCCCGCT
>CAYQKY010000085.1:0-32819 GCA_964418125.1 uncultured Phaeodactylibacter sp. | reverse complement strand
ATGGTGAATTCCGTACCTTTGCCGGCCTGGCTTTTCACCGAAATATCGCCGTCCAGAAGTTTGATTAACTCGCGGGTGATAGCCAGGCCAATGCCGGCCCCTGTCTTTGGAGAGTCGTCCCCGGCTTTTGACCGGGGGGAGTGAGGGGGGGCTGGCGCCTGGTAGAAGCGGTCAAAAATAAACGGCAGCTGATCTTCTGAAATTCCGATACCGGTATCCTTAACCCTGATCCGGGCCAGCTTTCCCTGTTTTTCCACAACGACGCTGACCTCTCCTCCTTCCGGAGAGAATTTAATCGCATTGGACAGCAGGTTGGAGAGGATCTGCAGTACTTTCTCCGGGTCGTAATCCATGATCAAATCGGGAGGCTCTGCCTGAAAGTGCAGGCGGACGTTTTTCGTGCCGGCATAGGAGTGGAATGCTTCGATCAGGTATTTCATATAGGAAACGATATCGCCATTGATCATATTCAGCTCCATCTTGCCCGATTCGAGCCTGTGCAGGCCCAGCATCTGATCCACCAGGATGAGGAGGTGGCGCCCGTTGCGCTGAATGGCCTGCATGCCCTCCCTGAACCATTCTTTGGGATCTTCCAGGACCTGTTCCGCCATACCCAGGATAATTGTCAGCGGGCTGCGGAAATCATGGGTGATGTTGGTGTATAGCCTGGTTTTGAGAAGGTCCAGCTCTCTGAGGCGGCGGGCTTCGGCGATAGCGAGCTGGCGGTGAAGCAGGAAACGGTATGAGTAGAAAAGGATCCCAAAGAGCAGGATAACATACAAGCTACAGGCCCACCACCTGCCCCACCAGGGTAGGCGGATGGTAAAGGTATAGGCGGCGGCTTTACTCCATTGGCCGTTCCCTCCCACTGCTTTCACTTTAAAGGTGTAGGCGCCAGGGGCCAGGTTCTGGAAAACAACCTTGTTTTCTTTTGCCGGCGGCGACCAGAACTCATCCCTCCCCTCCAAAATGTAGGCATACTGTAAATGATGGGGCGCTGCCCAGTGAATACCCCGCCAGTTGAAGGCCAACTGATTGATATTGTGGGGAAAAACCGGCCGGAAAGGGAGGTTTGTGAAAGCTTGTACGGAATCGAAACTTATCTTTGACAAGGGGATCTTCTTTTCTCCGGTGAGCGGGTTTTCGCCTTTGTGAATAGCTGCCTGCAGCTGCCGCCAGTCGATGTTGTCAAAAAATGGATGCAATCCCTCCAGTATAGCCACCGGGCGGGAAGTATCGTGCCGAATGGTATTGAGATCCAGCCTGCTCAGCCCTTCGGTAGAGCCCAGCCATAAATTTCCACTTCGATCCTCCACCATGGGTTTGATCATAATGCCTTTCAGCCCGTCGGGAGGCTGAAAGGCCTGCAGCGCGGTACTGCCAGGTTCTGCTGATGGCTGAAGCCGGTGGAGGCCCTTCATGGTACCCAGCCAGATGTCGCCCCGGCCATCCTGCATCAGGCCCCAGATATTATTGCTGCTCAGTCCTTCCCGGGTGGTGTAATGGGTGAAGCCGGCTCCATCCCATACATTCAGCCCGCCGCCGTTGGCGCCGATCCATATTTTGCCGTCCCGGGTTTCCAGCAGGCTCCATACTTCATTGAGGTTCAGCCCCTGAGCAGAGGCGTAATGGGCAAAGCTCGTTCCGTTCCATACGCTTACCCCACCCTTGTCGGTTCCTGCCCAGATCCTGCCGCCGTTGTCTTCCATTAAACTCCAAACCCTGTTGTCGCTCAACCCCTGGCCGGCAGTATAATGGGTGAAGCCCGTTCCATCCCAAACGCTTAAGCCGCCGGCCGAGGTTCCTGCCCAGATCCTGCCGTCCCGGCTTTCCAGCAGGCAATAGACAAAATTATGGCTCAGGCCTTCTTCTTCGGTGTAATGGGTGAAACCCGTTCCGTCCCAACTGCACAATCCGCCTCCGTAGGTTCCTACCCAGATCTTGCCGTCCCTGCCTTCGAGGAGGCAAAAAACCGAATTGCCGCACAAGCCCTCCTCTCTGGTAAACCGGGCAAAACCCTTTCCATCCCAAATGTTCAGCCCACCCCCGTTGGTTCCGATCCATATCCTGCCATCGGAGCTTTCCAACAGGCTCCAGATATCATTGTTGCCTAAGCCTTCTTCGGTGGTGAAATGGTCCGGGCCGTTCCGGTTCCAGATATTCAGCCCGCCCCCATTGGCGCCGATGCCTATTTTCCCATTATCCAATTCCAGTACGCAGGCTACCTGATCATGGCTCAGCCCGTCATCGGAGGTGAGATGAAAAAAGCCTTTTCCATCCCACACATTCAGCCCTCCGCCGACAATCCCCAGATAAACCTCGCCATCCCCGCCTTTCGCCAGGCTCCATACCTGGTTGCCGCTCAGGCCTTCTTCTGTGGTATAATGAGCAAAACCCTGCCCATCCCAAACGCATGCTCCCTGGTTCTGGGTGCCGATCCAGATCCTGCCGTCGCCGGACTCCAGTAAACTGCGGATGCCATTGCTGCACAATCCCTCTTCCACAGTGTAATGTATAAAACCCTTCCCATCCCATACGTTTATCCCTCCTCCACCTGTACCGATCCAGATCCGGCCGCTCCGGCTTTCCAGCAGGCTGTTCACATTATTGCTGCTCAGCCCGTTTTCAGTGGTGTAATAATAGAAACCCTTTCCATCCCACACGCACAGGCCTTTGCCCGTCCCGATCCAGATGTTCCCATTCCTGTCTTCCAGTAATGCTTTGATGTGATTGTCGCTCAGCCCTTCTACCGTAGTGAAATGCGTAAAGCCGGCCCCATCCCACACGTTCAGCCCTCCCTGCCCGGTACCTATCCAGATCTTACCGTCGCGGCTTTTCATCAGGCATCGGATCACATTATCACTCAGGCCTTCTTCTGTAGTGAAATGCATCAGCCCGGCCCCATCCCAAACGCTTATCCCGCCCTGCCAGGTGCCCATCCAGAGCCTTTCCCGGCTATCTTTTGCCAGGCACCGGATGAAATCATTGTTCAGGCCCTGCTCCATATTCAGGTAAGCAATATCGAAGCGGCTGGTATTCTTTCGAGTGGTTTGAGCAGGTATCCAGTCCGGCCAGTGGGAGAGTACCTTTTTGCCGCGGGCGGGGGCATATTCTGGCCGGGCCGTCGAATCCATATTGACGGCCTTACTGCCGGCGGATACATAATGGGCCGGGCCTGAAGGGGCGTAGTTCTTTATTTCAGGAATATAAGCGGGTTCGCCGGCCGGCACATACTTCCCTCGGGCCGGTATGTATTTCGGCGGCGCCATGGTATCCATTCCAACGTTTTTGCCTTCAGCCGGGTAGTATTTTCCCGGCTTCAGGAAATGAGGGTTGGCGCTGGGTTCCTGGATAGAATTGGGGTGCGGGTTGCAGGAAAGAAGCAGAATGGCCAGTGACAGCCATGATGCCGTCAGGGCTGCCTGTAAAAACCGGGTTTGGGATATAGCGGCAGGTTTGTGGTCCGGCATTTGATCGTATTTTCCAGGCGGATCAACTTCTAAAGATACTTTTTTTTTAAATGGCAGAAATGTCCCATCCTTTGACAGTTTTGTCTGGCCCCTTTGCCTCCCGGCGATTTAAATTGAAAGGTGAAAAACAGAAATATTTCACCTAAAATCTTTAAGACATGAATACTTTATTGACCAAAAGATTGAACGGCCTACTTTGCCTGCTATTTCTGATGAACGGCCTTTGGGCACAGAGCTGGGTTCCGCAGGAGGCGGGCTCTCCACACCCGGTGCTTGCCATCCAGGCTGTTGATGAGAACGTCGTCTGGGCCTGTGGATGGGAGGGTACTTACCTGCGCACCACAGACGGCGGAGAAAACTGGACATGGGGCAAAGTGCCTGATCCGGAATCCTTCGACCTTTATTCTTTAGCGGCGATCGATGCAGATACCGCTTATTTTGCCGGTTCAGCTTACCAGGCGACAGATACCCGGATCTACAAGACTACCGACGGTGGGCAAAGTTGGGAACTTCAGTATCAAAACACGCAACCCGATGCATTTTTCAACTCCATCGCTTTTTGGGACGAATCAAATGGCATTGCTGTCAGCGATGCGGTGGACGGCAGCTTTCTGGTCGTTACCACTTCCAATGGCGGCGCCACCTGGGAAGTTGTCCCGCCGGAGCATATTCCTTCCCCTTTGCCGGGAGAATGGGCCGGATTTGCGGATGGGGGAGGCGCCTGCCTGGCTGTCCATGAGGGCGGGTACGCCTGGTTCGGTACAGCTTATGATTATGGATTGGCTTCCGAAGGCCCGGTGCGGGTTTTCAGGTCTTCGGACTGGGGCCGGCACTGGACGGCGTTTGAAACGCCGGTTTCGAATAATGCTGAGGGCAAAGGGGTTTCTACCATGGCCTTCCAGGACACTCTCCACGGCTTTGCCGCCGGCGAGGGAGTTTTTATACAAACTACGGATGGCGGCCAGAGCTGGTCTGAGGTCAGCACTTTCCTCACCAACGATCCTTTGATCCCAACGCTGGCGATCGTGCCTGAAACAAACGGGCAGGTTATGGTAGCCAGCGGACAAGGTTCGGCCTATACAACCGACGGTGGCGCCACCTGGGCGAGCATCAGCAATGACTACCTCTGGGGCATCAGCTTCGTCAACCCCACCACCGGCTGGGGGGCGGCCGGCTGGGAGCAGGGCCAGGGCGGGCTGATCTCCAGATTTGAGGGCAGCCTGCTCACTGCAGGGGAAGAACAGCGGCCGGAGGGCGGATTGTATTCGGAAAATTTTCCGAACCCCTTTGCGCGTTCTACCACAATTTATTTCCATCTCCCTGGCCCTCAATACGTATCATTGAAGGTATATGACTCTGCCGGGAAGGAAGTAGCGGCACTGCTTGAGGGCCGGATGCCGGCAGGAGCACACGCAGTGGCTTTCGACGGTAGCGGTTTGCCGCCGGGCATTTACTACTATCGCCTGCGGGCAGGAGCGCGTGCAGAGGCCGGAAAAATGGCGCTGACAAGATGAGTTTAAGCAGCCTGGCATTTTCAGTATCTGTTTAGCCAGGTGATATCTAGGGGGTTCAGTTTGGGCAATTTGGTTCCCACAGGTTTTAGTCCCCTTCGAACTCGGCGAATGGCTGGCCCTCGACTCCCTGCTCACCAGCGTCAAGCGTTTCATTCAGCGCAACAAGGCCCTCAGCTACCACCGCCGGACCTACCTGAACATCGTTCTGTTTGTCTGCAAACTGCTGGAACTGAACCCCTACGGCCGCTCGGCAATGCAGGAGCTGAGGTAGGAGATCGAAGCTACCTCAGTGCTGGTGGAGAAGGAATGGCTGTTGGAGCAGTTGGGGTAGGCCCCTTTTGCGGATGAATACTGCAAACCCCCGCCGGTTTCCGGCAGGGGCAGCATGATGTTTGTGTTTATTTATCGGTGATCCGGGTGTGCCCGGAGGGATGCCAGCTTAATTTCCACCCCGTTGTTCATAGGCCATCAACTGGCCGTCTAAAGTGAGCCGGCCGTTTTTCCGGATATCCAGGTTTCCCAGGTTGCCGTCGATGGCTTCCCAGGTAATTTGGTTAATGGCCAGGGCGCCTTCATTGATGATCTTTCCGATCAACAGCAACCCGGAATTATGGGTACTGCTACCGTTTACAGAAAGATAGCCTTCCTCGGTGATGCTCAGACGGGCGCCCCCTTCCACCTCCAGATACGCGATGGCGGGTGCGGAAATACTGATTACCGGATAGTAGTCGTGCCATAGATGAGGGATCACCACTTTGTCATTGCCGCCGGGAACGCGCTGCTTGCTCCAGTTGCGGGCTTCCATCCAGCCGGTTTCGTGGCCGGGCGTACCGCCCAGCCAGATATTCTGGGCAAAAGCGGTAAAACTGAACAGTGCGAGGCAGGAGATCAAAAAGGCATTTTTCATGACAATTGGGTTTTAAGGATGTTACATATTCTGTATTTGTGGCAGTTGGAAAAGGTTACCCGCCCTAAAAAAAAAGCAGTAATCATTTTTTATTACCGGCCACTGGAAAAGAAAGGCAGATTACACAATTGGGCTGGCATAGTATTGCTGGATTTTGCACCTTGGAGATATTCCAAAACTCAAATGAAAACATCATGCTGGCCCGATACCTTCAATACCTGCACGCGGACATCCGGCAGGCGATGCGCAGCCCGGAGGAGGTGGAATCAGCCGCTCCCGGGCCGGAATCCTGGCTTGCCGAAGCCCGCCAGCTCGTCATCAACGACCCGAAAACCACTTTTGGCGAACGCTGCGGCCTGGCCCCGGAAGCTTTTCCCCCCGCCGGGCGCCTCAATTCCAGCCAGATGGAGCGCCTCAGCGCCGCTCTGCATGCCCTGTACCGATCCTGGCGCCTCGACCTCCTGCTGCCGGAGTGCGTGCCGGCAGAAGCATCTTACCCGGTTCTGGTGAGCGTGCTGGAGAAAAAACTGGCCATCGTTACCTGCGGCTGGGTGGTGGTCGATTTCTGCGAGGGCGGCGCCTGCCCGTTCGGCAAGTTCTGCTTCTGCCAGGAGATGGACGGAGAGCACCCCTGCTCGAATATCGACCCGGAGCCGGGAAGGGATGAGTGGTATTAGGGGAGAAGTGAAAAAATGTAAATGAAAAAGAAAACCATTTTCATACTGATCGACCCCAAGGGGAGTGGTAAGACCTTTATCGGGCAGCTGGTGCAGGAGCGCTTCGGTATTCCTTTTCTCCGGGTGGAAGATATCGCCCTTGAAGTTAGAAAAGAAAGGGCTATCGATAATGACGATTACATTCAGGAAGTATTTGGGGTTATCGAAGAAGCAGTACGGGGCCGCCTGCAGGTGAGTGATGGCCTGATCTTTGAATCCACCGGGCTGACGGATGCCTTTGACCGGATGCTGGTTAACTTAAAGCGGGAATTCAGCGTGGCCCTGGTACAGGTGTCTGCCGATCCGGAGCGATGCCTGAAGCGGGTGAAAGCCCGGGACGCCTTCATCCACGTCGATGTATCCGACATGCAGGTAAACCTGATTAATGCAGCAGTAAGCAAAAAGAAATTTACCTTTGACGGTAAGGTCGAGAACAACGAGGCAAAAACTGCCGGGCTAATCGCCCAATTTGGCCAGATAATAGAAAAGTTCAACTGACGCATGAACAGCTCCTTTCCCACCCTTACTACAGACAGGTTGACACTCCGCCGGTTCCGGCAGGAAGACATCAATATGGTCTTCTACGGCCTTTCCCATCCCGATGTCATAAAATATTATGGCGTTCATTTCGACACACTGGAAGCCACCCAGGAGCAAATGAATTGGTTCGAAGGTTTAGAAACTAACCGAACTGGAATCTGGTGGGCGGTTTGTGCTGCCGAGAATGGCGCCTTCCTGGGCGCCGGGGGGTTCAACAACTGGAGCCATGAGCACCGGAAGGCGGAGATTGGCTTCTGGCTGTTGCCCGAACACTGGGGGAAAGGCATCATGACGGAAGCCATGCCCCTAATCTGCCAATACGGTTTCGGGGAAATGGGCCTGCACCGCATCGAAGGTTTCGTAGAAAGTGATAATTACCTTTGCAAAAAGGCCCTGAAAAAGCTGGAGTTCACCCTGGAAGGCACCATGGTGGATTGCGAGGTAAAGAACGGCCGGTTCATCAGCCTGGATATTTACGCCAAAATCGTGCCGCGATCCTCTTGATCGCACGGTTGCGGATACTTATCTTTGAAAGCCGCCGGTACTATTCAGGCGGCACTTCAAAGAAAGCGTTATCACATGCACCGGATCACAGCAACAACCTCATTCCTCCTGCTTTTCGTCCTTCCCCTTTTCGCTCAGCTTCCCGTTACAGTGGCTGAACTGACAATAGAGGTAGGCCCCAACAAGGAGGAGAACCTCTATTACGGTTTCGAAACCGGCGACCTGCTCATCACAAGCCTGGAATTGCTGGAGGGTAAAGACATCAAATCCTTTGAGGTCATCGAATATCCCGATAATTCCCGCATTTTGGAATACGAGACGAAAGGATTTGACGACAAGCGCCTGAAAGTATACCAGCGCGGCATCTTTCAATTTCGCCTGTACAATGCCAACCTGCTGAAAAAGCGCGTCTGCCGCATCCATATTAAGCGCCTGCCGGCCAGCGCCGCCACCGCCAACTTCAACCCCGCCGTGCGCTGGGAAGAGCGGGTGGATACCACCTACAACGTGCAGTCCGAAACCGTGCTTTCCGGTACCGAAGTAAAGGAAGTGCAAAAACGCCGCCGGGTGCTGGCCAGGGTGGACACCAACGTCGTCACCCTGCTCGACAAGCTGGAGCGCGTGCATTCCCGCACCAACATCACTACAGATAACGTCACCCGACTGGCCTTCGAATTGCCGCAGAACCGCTATGAGCCTTCTCCCGCCGACCCCAACCTTAGCACCGAAGTGGTTTCCTGGGCTTACTGGATCGGCGCCGGTGAAGAAGCCCGGGAATGGTACCAGAAAGCCAATGGCAGCGCGGTGGCCCGCCTGGCCAGGGGCCTTACCAAAGGGGCCATCAGCGCGGGACTGCTCTCCAGTGGCTACGGGGCCCTGGCCCTGCTGGCCATCGAGGGCGTTTCGGTCTTTACCAACCCGCCTTCCGGAGAGAACGTAAAGTACGCCCTTTTGCTCGATCAGGGCGGGGAATACCAGGAACTCTCCAAAGGCAACAGCATAACCGGATACGGGCGTATCGACAACATCACCCAGGGGAAATTCGCCATTCAGCTGGAGAACGACAATTACGTGGAAGGCATCAATGTAAATGTAAAGGTAGTAGCAGTGACGGTTACCAAGGTTTACGAGGACGAGTATTACACCGAAACGGAGGAAGTGCCGGTCAACCGGTCGACGACGGTGCGGGAGCCCGTATTGAGAAAAGTGCGGGCGCCGGTCTTGGTGGGGAATTAGTTGATTGGTCTGATTGGTGTGATTGGGTTGATAGAGTTGATCAGGGTGGCAATCAACCAATCAACTAATAAACTAATCAACCACCCCCCTAATCAACCAACCCCCTCCGTTCCAGCAAAACCACATCGCGCCAGGCGCCGTGGAGCCGGCCGATGCGCTCCCGGAAACCGACGATCCGGAAACCTGCCTTTTGGTGCAGGCCTATGCTGGCCTTGTTCTCCGGGAAAATCCCCGCCTGCAGGGTCCAGATACCATTTGCTTCGCTCTGCCGGATGAGTTCTTCCATCAGCAGGCGGCCGATGCCCTGCCCCCGATGGGCCAGGCTCACGTAGATGCTTACTTCGGCCACGCCGCGGTACACCGGCCGGGTGGAGTAGGGGCTAAGGGCCGCCCAACCGAGGATCTCTTCCTTCCATACGGCTGCCAGCCGGCAGTGGGGCAGCGCCTTTTCGTTCCACTCTTCCCAATTTGGCGCCTGGGTTTCAAAGGTGGCGTTGCCGGTGGCGATTCCCTGCTCGTAGATGCGGCGTACTGCCGGCCAGTCGGCTTTGGCCATGCTTCGGATGATCGGTTTATCCATCATTTAAATAAAATGCTCTGAAAAAGGCTTTCGATGCCCGTGGCCGAAATTTGTTATATTGTCTTCTTCCCGTATCAAAAATAATTGAGTTTCTATGCTTGATCTTCTGATCCTTCTCGCCGGCTTCGTCCTGCTCATTTATGGCGCCAATATGCTGGTGGACAGCGCTTCGTCCCTGGCCCACCGCCTCAAGGTGCCCAACATCGTCATCGGCCTGACCATTGTGGCCTTCGGCACCTCCTCGCCGGAGCTGGCCGTCAACCTGATGGCGGCGGCAAACCACAATGCCGGGCTGGTGCTGGGCAACGTCGTCGGCAGCAATATCCTGAATATCCTGCTCATTCTGGGAGTTTCCGCCTTATTTGCCCCCTTGGCCGTCAAGTCGAATACCACCTGGATAGAGGTCCCTCTGGCCTTTCTGGCGGCCCTGCTGGTGCTGACCGCCGCCGCCGACGCCTTCCTCGACCGGGCGCCGGAGAATGTCATTACCCGCTCGGAAGGTATTGTGATGATCTTCTTTTTCATCATCTTCCTGGTGTACACCTTTCAGCTCATCCGCCGCGGCTCGGCGGATGAACCGCTGGAAGTTAAGGAATACAGCACTCCAAAATCGATAATTTTCATTGTATTGGGGCTGGCCCTGCTTGTCCTCGGCGGCCGCTTTATCGTACAGGGCGCCACGGCCATCGCCGCTGCCATGGGTATCTCCGAGCGCATCATCGGCCTGACGGTAGTTTCCATCGGCACTTCCCTGCCGGAACTGGCCACCAGCATCATTGCCGCCCGCAAGAAAAATACGGATATGGCCATCGGCAATATCGTGGGGTCCAATATTTTCAACGTCTTCTTCATTTTGGGCGCTTCCGCCATTGTCTTTCCGGTGCCGGTTGTGGGGCCGTCCTTTTTCGACCTGGCAGTGCACATCCTGGCCAGCGCCCTGCTCTTTATCTTCATTTTTACCGGCAAGGGCCACCGGCTGGAGCGATGGGAAGGGGGACTTTTCCTGGGGTTGTATGTGGTTTATTTTGGGTATTTGGTGACAGGGTGACATGATCTCGGGATTATCATGATTTGGGGCACTTGGGCGGCCATCTGTCAGAACCGGATTCCATCGGGATGACAGGATCTTTGGGGACGGGGTGCATTGGATAATGTGTAAACGTGGGAGCCCCCATTGCCTCCGGGTTCTTCATTTACGCATTTGCATGTTTACACATTCACTTCCTCACTTCCCCTGTCAGCATATACCCCGCCACCCGGAAGCCGGCTTTCAGCAGGCATGCTCTGGAGGCTTTGTTGGTGATACCGCAGCGCGCCGCCGGCACCCGCCCCGCCCGGTAGCAGGCCTTTTTCAGTTCCTGGAGCAGGTAGGCCCCGAAGCCCCGGTTGCGGTATTCTTCGTCGACCTCCATGAACAGGTCGGCAAAAGGCGGGTTGTAGTGCAGGAGGAAATCGCCGGCGCCCACAATATCTCCTTCATACTCCAGGACGTAACCCCCAATATCCTGATCGCCGAGCCAGGGAATAAAGTCTTCCTCTGTTTTGAGCCGGAAGACGGTTCCCGGGTTGGGCAAGCGGGTAACCGTTCCATCTTCGAAGAGGATGGTGTCTGAGTAGATATTATACCCGAACTCATACAGAAGGGAGGACAGTAAACGGCCGTTACTCTGGCATTCGATGAACGCCGCCCCGGAAAGATCCAGCAATTCTGAAAAGGCCTGAGCCGCCCGATGCCGGTAGTGGGGCAGGAGATAGAATTCGAAGACGGCGTCCCGTTCATCCAGGCTGTCCCGGCCCTTTACGGAGCCGTAACCGATTCCCTCCCCATCGGCGGTGATGAGATAGGTGTCTGACCACCCGCGGGCATGGCAGGCGTCGTAGCGGGCCTGGGCGTTGATCTCCCGGAGGAAGAGCGCCCGCAGGGGAAGGATGTGGGGGAGGGTGGTTTGGGTGGCCTGTAAGTCCATGGCTATGCTGTATTGTAAAGAAAGATACGGAAAGGTTGCGGAGAAGGAGGGGAGATGAAAAATAAAAATTCAATTTCGGAATTTGTTCTTACTCAGTTAGAAATTTCTCGCAAATTTGATCGAATAAATAGGAAGAATAGCGGTTGGCATCAAAAGCGCCACCGCGCTTTTTGGGGGATTTGAGTTTGGACTGGATAGCGTTCTGGGGAGGAATGGGTTCCTTTCGGAAAGCTTTCAATTCCACTCCGTCTTCGCTAAGGCTACAGCAGACAAAGTCTGGTGCGATTGAGGGACAGGATGACAGGATATTTCATGATTGACCGGATTAGTTTCAATTCCACTCTGATACGATTAAGGGATTCCTGAATGAATCTGAACAGGTCAGCCTGCAACCGTTTCAATTCCACTCTGGTACGATTAAGGGCCGAGTGGGGCCACGCGAAGGGAGCCGGAGCCGTGTTTCAATTCCACTCTGGTACGATTAAGGGGTGTCTGCAAAAAACTCGTTCCACACCGCGGAAAACGTTTCAATTCCACTCTGGTACGATTAAGGGCGAAGGCCCTGGCCTGACCCGCAAGGAACTGACGGGTTTCAATTCCACTCTGGTACGATTAAGGGGTGGCCGGCAACATCACGGACAAGGACACGAACGCGTTTCAATTCCACTCTGGTACGATTAAGGGAGGAAAAAATAGAGGATATGAATCTTCGCTCTTTAGTTTCAATTCCACTCTGGTACGATTAAGGGCTCGCTCAGCGTGGTAGTAGCTGCGGTGTCAAATACGTGTTTCAATTCCACTCTGGTACGATTAAGGGTCCTGATACTCCTCCGAAAAATTGTTTGCCGCGTGTTTCAATTCCACTCTGGTACGATTAAGGGCACCCTTCACTGGTTTATTATCCCATTTGTGAAATGGTTTCAATTCCACTCTGGTACGATTAAGGGCCAATAAGCCGCCAAAAAGGCTATTTTTGCCCCCATGTTTCAATTCCACTCTGGTACGATTAAGGGAATTACCCAACCCGCTAAAACCTGAAACCATGAATACGTTTCAATTCCACTCTGGTACGATTAAGGGCGCCCTGCCCCTTGCCGGGCAGCAGGGGATGTTGCTAGGTTTCAATTCCACTCTGGTACGATTAAGGGCCGAAAATTGGGTTGGATCGGCTCACGAGGTCATAATAGTTTCAATTCCACTCTGGTACGATTAAGGGTGCGTTACGGTATACTTGTCGTCTGTCCGATAGCCTGTTTCAATTCCACTCTGGTACGATTAAGGGACGGTATGGCTCCAGCAGAGCATCAACGGCTCCGATGTTTCAATTCCACTCTGGTACGATTAAGGGAGCGCGAGGGCCACAAGGTTGTCGAGGCTGCCCGGGTTTCAATTCCACTCTGGTACGATTAAGGGGTTTTTTCATTCGGATGAGAAAAATACATCATGTCGGTTTCAATTCCACTCTGGTACGATTAAGGGAGTCGTATTGGCAGACAAATCGAAGCATATATATAGTTTCAATTCCACTCTGGTACGATTAAGGGCGCCTGTCGATTAGCAGGCGCGAAAATCAATAATCAGTTTCAATTCCACTCTGGTACGATTAAGGGAGCGCAAGGTGCTGCGGTTCTTCCAGGGGCAAGCCCGTTTCAATTCCACTCTGGTACGATTAAGGGCCACAGGCGGCGGTCGTCGTGCTTCAGCCAGGCAAGTTTCAATTCCACTCTGGTACGATTAAGGGAAGGTCAGCCCCGCTAAGGTTGGCCCTCCTAAGGTGTTTCAATTCCACTCTGGTACGATTAAGGGTAATTAATTGATAACAAAAACAAAAGATCATGACCGTTTCAATTCCACTCTGGTACGATTAAGGGGCGTTGCACGCGATTACAACCTAGTTGCGCAAGAGTGTTTCAATTCCACTCTGGTACGATTAAGGGCCACAGGCGGCGGTCGTCGTGCTTCAGCCAGGCAAGTTTCAATTCCACTCTGGTACGATTAAGGGTTTCATGTCTTTCTTTTCAATAATCTTTTCTGTCAGTTTCAATTCCACTCTGGTACGATTAAGGGCTGTACCATGTAGGGTATGAGGTTTCTGGTATAGCAGCCGTTTCAATTCCACTCTGGTACGATTAAGGGTTGGAATGATCTTATCGAAGATGAAGAACGAATACTGTTTCAATTCCACTCTGGTACGATTAAGGGTTGTCTTCGTCCAATATGATATGCCTGTGCCTAATGAGTTTCAATTCCACTCTGGTACGATTAAGGGGGCAATAGTTGCTATTATCATGAGAATAGGTCTAATGTTTCAATTCCACTCTGGTACGATTAAGGGTTTTCCAGGGAGGGTTCGAAACCATCGTGGTGGCTCGTTTCAATTCCACTCTGGTACGATTAAGGGCGCACTGCCCGGCAAAAACTGGTAGACTTCAGCCAGGTTTCAATTCCACTCTGGTACGATTAAGGGTCGGCCGTGCCCCCTACCCCATTATCATTTTGCACCGTTTCAATTCCACTCTGGTACGATTAAGGGAAATGATTCGCAATTACCAGTAACCCTTCAAACCCGTTTCAATTCCACTCTGGTACGATTAAGGGACGACTGATGACAGAATGTCGGACACCCTCGAAGCCGTTTCAATTCCACTCTGGTACGATTAAGGGTTTCGATTGCGAAGTTTCCTAGCGTTTTGTTCACGCGTTTCAATTCCACTCTGGTACGATTAAGGGTATTGGTACGTACAATACTCTGTGGTCTGCTGGTTCGTTTCAATTCCACTCTGGTACGATTAAGGGAACCGGATAGCAGTATCCGGAGGGACTTACAATGATGTTTCAATTCCACTCTGGTACGATTAAGGGTCGCCGCCTGGTTTTTCCCCTCCTTCTCCTTTCTCGTTTCAATTCCACTCTGGTACGATTAAGGGTTTCCCACCTGGTGATTGTGAAGGGTGTTCTTGTGACGTTTCAATTCCACTCTGGTACGATTAAGGGTTCGTACTTTTTCCAGGTATTCTCGTACGTTTGTGTGTTTCAATTCCACTCTGGTACGATTAAGGGCAGCAGCCAGAAACGCCAACACAAACGTACGAGAATACCGTTTCAATTCCACTCTGGTACGATTAAGGGACCAGATCGGATTTCAAGACCTGGTCACAGAACAAAGTTTCAATTCCACTCTGGTACGATTAAGGGCGCTCGCTCTCAATTGCGAGTTCCGCGTCTGTTGAGTGTTTCAATTCCACTCTGGTACGATTAAGGGGCTTCGTATCTTTCTATCTGCTTCAGTCTTCTGCGTGTTTCAATTCCACTCTGGTACGATTAAGGGAAGCAAACACAAAGGAGGATACATTGACATACGAGGTTTCAATTCCACTCTGGTACGATTAAGGGCTTCCCACCTGGTGATTGTGAAGGGTGTTTCTGTGACGTTTCAATTCCACTCTGGTACGATTAAGGGACAAAAACCAGGTTAGCAGAAAGCCCGGTATACAGTTTCAATTCCACTCTGGTACGATTAAGGGCTTCGAGAACTACTTCACCTACCGCACCGGATACCTGTTTCAATTCCACTCTGGTACGATTAAGGGTCATACAGCGCGCCGTGGCCCACTTCGCCATAGAGCGTTTCAATTCCACTCTGGTACGATTAAGGGCCGATCTCGGTTTTCGTGATGCTGTCGTAGTTGAATAGTTTCAATTCCACTCTGGTACGATTAAGGGCGGATACAACATGTGTACGTTGTCGCCATGCTCGAGTTTCAATTCCACTCTGGTACGATTAAGGGAAGTGCGTAGGCGTCACACAGTGCGCCGACGGCACTGTTTCAATTCCACTCTGGTACGATTAAGGGAACATCACCTGCCTGAACGGCGGCACCTGTGCCAAGTTTCAATTCCACTCTGGTACGATTAAGGGAATAACCCCGGAAACCTAAAGGTTGGCTCCTCCCCAGTTTCAATTCCACTCTGGTACGATTAAGGGATTGATAACCAGTGTTTTGGGGAGTGCCATTTTTTTGTTTCAATTCCACTCTGGTACGATTAAGGGACAGAGCATCGATGACGAAAACGGGTAAATACATAGGTTTCAATTCCACTCTGGTACGATTAAGGGTTAATTAAGCAGGATCGTACTTAATAATACAATAAGTTTCAATTCCACTCTGGTACGATTAAGGGCTTGCCCAGTATTGGGGAGTTTCACTCAAAAAAATGGTTTCAATTCCACTCTGGTACGATTAAGGGCGGATCTTTGCATCTTTCGAGCGCTTCAGCCAGTATGGTTTCAATTCCACTCTGGTACGATTAAGGGATATCGATGCACCTGCAATGTAGCCCATACGGCAGACGTTTCAATTCCACTCTGGTACGATTAAGGGTTACCCCTGTTACTGTTTCTGTTGCCGTTTCTACTGGTTTCAATTCCACTCTGGTACGATTAAGGGGCGCCGTCGATTAGCGGCGCGGAAAAATTACACAAGTTTCAATTCCACTCTGGTACGATTAAGGGGCGCGGCGCGCCAACAACACGTGGCCGTTGTACTCCTCGTTTCAATTCCACTCTGGTACGATTAAGGGGTTTTTTTTGTACACGCAATATTATATATGTGTGCAGTTTCAATTCCACTCTGGTACGATTAAGGGCCCGTTGCGGTGTTGGTAGGTTTCGTCTGTTGCACCGTTTCAATTCCACTCTGGTACGATTAAGGGAACACATCCAGCTGTACTTTGTAACTTCCGAACAGGTTTCAATTCCACTCTGGTACGATTAAGGGTGCTCTGTCTCAGGGTAATGGCTTTCATCATTTTTTGTTTCAATTCCACTCTGGTACGATTAAGGGAAGGCCCTTGTGAATGATGATGGCCGGGTATACGCGTTTCAATTCCACTCTGGTACGATTAAGGGTCGTAGCGGGCGTCTTCGAAGCTGGGGCCGGTGTCGCGTTTCAATTCCACTCTGGTACGATTAAGGGTTACGACCCTACTGGAAAAAACGAATTTTCAAAAAGGTTTCAATTCCACTCTGGTACGATTAAGGGCTTCAATGGCGCCATGTACTTCAACCAGTCCCATACCGTTTCAATTCCACTCTGGTACGATTAAGGGGCCATGGGCATTACACAGCAGCACCTTCGGAAGATCGTTTCAATTCCACTCTGGTACGATTAAGGGTCTGTCTCTACGGCGTAATCCGTAAAGCTTCTCTGGTTTCAATTCCACTCTGGTACGATTAAGGGAACACCGATGGCCTGAAGCTTGGTCGCATCCCAGTGTTTCAATTCCACTCTGGTACGATTAAGGGTTTGACCCAAGCGGGCCAATAACAAGGATGTCTTGTTTCAATTCCACTCTGGTACGATTAAGGGGCGTGCCCTACATATATGCAAGTAACTAAAAAACAACCAATTGTCAAAGAACGTCCGGAAGATCTGTCGGCTTTTTTGGCGTCGGCCTCTAATAGCCAAATTTTTACCGTTTACCGACGACTCCTCCAAGGCCTTGATCTTCAGGGCGGAACCATTTTTTTTTGAATGGCCGGCAGGCTCCGGCCGCTCCAATATTTTTGACACCGACGACCGGCTTCGGCTGTTCCCGCCCTGGCGTCGCAATAAATATAAGCCTTTCCCAACAGTCACAGAAACTGGTCGAGCTCATTTTTTTCCAGGCCGATGACCTGCTTGTCCAGCCAGCGTTCGTTGCGGCTGGTAAACAATATTATGCTGTCGTAGGATTCGTCCATGATCTCCCGGGCCTCGAAGATGAGCTGTTTTAGTTTTAGCTCTGTTATCTCTCCTTCGAATACGGAGTTCTGGATCCAGTTGAGGTAGCGCCGGCAGAGCTTCAGCATTTTGCCGACGCGCTTTTGATGGACGTCATATACTAAAATACAATACATTGGACAGGATGACAGGATTAGACAGGATTAGACAGGATGACAGGATTTATGGGATTAACAGGATGCTCTGGGGGCCAACCGCAGTTCGGGAGTAACAGGTTCTGGGGTCCGAACTTGGCGGGGCCCTTTTGGCAAAGTCAGGAGGTATTGGGTTTTCGGGGACGGTAGTCCTTGTATTTTCGGCGGACTTGAACGCTTTGGCCGAAATTGATAAGGAGGCCCTTCTCGTTACCCGTTGCTTTCAGGTAATTTACCAATTGAACTTCATCTCCTTTTGAAAGGCTAAGAATAGCCTTCAGTTCAACCAGCACTTTTTGTTCGACATAAAGATCGGCACGGTGCCTGCCTATTTTTTCTCCATCAAAGAAAATCGCTAGTGGATATTCTTCCTCCACTTCAAGGCCCAGTTTGCGCAAAGCGATCACCATCGCCCGCTGATAGATCTTCTCCCGAAACCCAAACCCCAGCGCATTGTGCACCCGGTAGGCTGCCCCGATGACCTTCTCTGTAAGCTTGTCTTCTATCATACCCATGTATTTTGGATTAAAAAATGCAATTCCCTCCTCCCTTTTATCCTGAAAAAATCCTGTTAATCCCGCATGATCCTGATATCCTGTCCCTACCACCAGATCTTAAACGCCCGATACTCTTCCTCCATCCTCAATATATACTTCGCCAGCTTGTGGCACTCCAGCAGCACCAGCCGTTTGTAGCTCACCTTGCGGCCCAGGCTGCGGTGTTTGATCGTTTCCCGCAGGCGTTCTTCGAAGGCTGCGATGAAGATCTTCCGGCCCTTGTCCTTCAGGAAGCAGCCGTTGGCCCGCTGTTCGAAGTGAGAAGCTTTGAGTTCTTTTCGATTAAATAGTTTAAAGATAGTGCGGTCTACCAGTATGGGCTTGAATACCTCCGCCAGGTCGAGCGCCAGGCTGTAGCGGCGGGCGCCGGGCTCGTGCAGGAAGCTGATCGTGGGGTTGAGCTGGGTGTGATAGATCATATCCAGGGCCAGGGCGTAACACATCATGTTGCCGAAGGAAATGGCGGCGTTGACCTCGTTGGACGGCGGTTGTTTGCCTCGGCCGTTCATCGGGAAATCCACAATGATCTCTTCAAATGCCTGGTAATAAGCCTGCCGGCAGTTGCCTTCAATGCCCATCAGTTCCGGTACGCTTTTTACCTCGGGTATGCTTTCGCGGAAGCCCTCCAACTGGCTGATCAGCGCATCGATATTGCGTCCCCGGCTGTTGTAGTAGCGCAGGTTTTTCAGCATGTTGAAACTGGCGCCGCGCACCAGCGCCCGGGCGATGTGCAGCCGGCGCTTGCGGCTCAGGTAGGCGCGGGTCTGCTCCACCTGCATCTTGCCGGCCAGCAGGTATTCTTTGGGCCGGAACGAGCCGGTATAGTGCTCGTAATAATCGAAGAAATGCACCGGGATGCGCTGCTTGCCCAGGAAGTTGAACAGGGCGCTGTTGGCGTCGATGTTGCCGAAGATGTACAGGGCTTCGATGCCTTCGACGGGCAGGTAGCGCGGCTTCTGCTCGTTGCCCAGCTCGTCGACAGCGGTGAACTTCAGGGTGTTGTCGCGTCGGGCCATGCGGCCGGGGTTGAAGAGGTAGTAGGGCTTTTTCATGGACAGGATTTCAGGATTGCATGATTAACAGGATTAGAGACAGGATGACAGGATTTTTATTGGATTAACAGGGTTTTATTGGATTAACAGGATTTGGGGGTGGGCGGCTTTGTAGCGCCCTTTTATAAAGCAGACGCAGGATTTTCAAAATTCCATAAATTTTTTTGCTAAAATTTCGATGCCCCCCCTACCGCCATCCCGTAAATCCCGTAAATCCTGTCATCCTGTCCAACAGAATTCATAATAGGCGCACTTCTTACAGATCCCTTTCTTAACCAGAGGCGGGCAGTCCTCCAGTCCGATGATGCGCTGCACTTCAGCCTCCCAGAGCGGGATCTCCCGGCGGTCTTCATCCGAGAGCCACACCTCTTCGGTTTCCCGCAGGCGGGGGTACTCCAGCAGGCCGTGCGATGCCGGCACGCCGTTGCGCTCCAGTACGAAGAGGTAGAATTTGAGCTGCGCCCGGTGTGCATCCTCCCGCTTGTTCGATTTTTTGACTTCCCGGACAATGCCCGCCCGGGCGTCGTAGTGGTCGATTTTGATGCCTTCGATCGCCAGGGCCTGCCAGCGGGCCGCCCGCTGCGGGTAGCTGTGCTCGTCGATGAACTTTCCCTCGGCCACCAGCTCGCTGTTGTGCTCCATGTTGATGCCGTGGGCAAAGAGCCAGAGCTTGCGGTGGCAGAGGTGCAGGTAGGCGATGTGGGTGCCGGTGGTGTGCATGATATATGGTTTTATGGTTTCATGGCCTCACAGGTGCACGGTTGTATGGCGCCATGGTTGGGAGTCCATCCTCTCGTCCATTTTTGAAAAAAGGTATATCTATCTTTTCAGTATAGAAAACCGAACAGCCAGAGGGGGATCTTATTGCGGAACCCGGTTTCGATATCATCGGCAGCAATGAAGGCGTTGGGGATATCCCTGATCTGTTTTCCCTCTTTATTTTTACCCCCTACTTCAACCACCAGCTTCTCCTCGATGAGGAAATCTCCTTTGGAAGGAAGGCTCACTTTGTAGCCGGCGTTGCGCAGTTGGTTGAGAAAGAAAGTTTCGCGCAATGTGCCCAGGTTGGGCTCTCCCTTCAGCGCATAGCTTAAGTTGGTGTTTTCCAGGTATATTTTGTCCGGTTTTTGCAATGCCGCTACTCCTTTGGTAGCAGTGTTCAGTAGGTTGAGTAAGCGAGCGCTGCTCAGGTGCTGAATAAAGTTGTTGATGGTATCTCTTCCCATTCCCAGTTTTCCGGCCAGAGACGAGATATTAGGTTCAAATGGAACAGATTCCGCCAGGACGCCAAGAAGTTTTTTGATCTTTTGAATATTAGAGGCTGTGTACCCCTCTATTGCCCTGAGGTCGCGTTCAAGGGTTGCGTTGACCGTTTCGAGCAGCCGGGCCTGATAAAAAGCTCCGTCTCCCTCCAAAACAAACGGAAGGTATCCGGAGCGCCAGTAATCCCTGAACAGGGGAAGCGGGCGAAACCGGGAGAGGCACTTCCTGCTCAGTTCAAGGTGGCTGGCCAGCAACTCTTCAAGGCTTACAACCGGCAGGTTGATGTTGTGTACAAGCGCCAGGTACTCCCGGAACGATAAGCCCGGCAACTCGAAACTCAACAACCGCCGGCTCAGGTCCGCTGCCCCGCGATACAGGTCCAGCGCGGAGGAAGCCGTAATGATCACCTGCAGGCTGCTATGCGCATCGTAGATGTTCTTCAGTTCCCCCGACCAGTTGGGATACTGATGGATTTCATCGACCAACAGGTGCTTTCCCCCGTATTTGACAAAGTCTCCGGCCAGCTCCAGCAGGCTGTTGGTAAAAAACCAGGGATGGTCGGCCGTAACGTAGAGCGCATCCGAGCCTGCTCCCAACTCGTATTTTAACCACTGCAATAAGAGGGTCGTCTTGCCTGCACCCTTCGGCCCTTTAATGGCCAGCATGCGCTCTCCTTTTGGCAACTGCTGATACAAAAACCGAAAATGCTGGTCGGTGATCCGTGTAAGGTACAGCTCCTGGTATTCGTATAGTGTTTTCATGTTGATTTGATTTCAAGTCAATTTTAGGTAATTTTTGACTTAGAATCAAGTCTATTTTTATTTATTTTGACTTGGCTTCAAGCCAAAGCATGTCATTGGTTTTCGTAATTAAAGGCACTCAACTGTTCGATCAAATGGCTTTTAGCTTGTTCTAACGCTTCTGCACTTTCAGAAGTGGTGATCAGATACCCCGCAGCCGGCAATGTTACGAAAGTATCCACTCCATCCAAGGATTCTTCGATAACAGGCTTTGCTTTTTCATCTTCAGTCAACTTTGCCCGGATGCTGCTCGCGATCTTATTGGCATTGGAGCTTATCGCAACAGCAAGCGTTTCCATTAAACTGAAGGTTCTGGCCTGGTTGGATGTGATTTTCCAGTCGACAATTGCGGAAGCGATAGCTTGTATCAATTTGTTCCTGATTTCAGAAGGAGCGGTCAGGCAGGGCCCAAATACGTTCTCGCTTTGCACCCATCCGCTTTCCCGCAATTCCATTTCTACATCAGGCGCTATTTCCGGTTCATAGGGATTAAGCGTAACAGAGAAAAGCCTTCTAAGGTCTATCGCAATATCCTGAACAAAAAGGCCTGTTGCTCTTCTGTTTTCCGGTATCCATTTTCTTCTCAGGCTTCTGTCCTTTCCTTCCAGAAGAGCTTGAATGGCTTCTTCATCCAGGGAATTTCCTTTTTCGTCTCTTACGATGATCTCATTGTTTGAGCGGTCACTTCGATCGAATGAGATGTTTTCGTTATCTGTTCCGGCAAGCAAGGGATGCAGGGCCCGCATTGCAGAAATGGAAAGCGGACTTCTACGCTTCAACGTCTTTTCCTTTCCTCCTTTTGCCGCTTTCATCCAGCCGCCAACTAATTGATCTGCGTAGGATGGATTGCAAGTGCCAAAAACCTCTCCTTCCTTTAGCTCACCTTTTTTGGTGACGTCCCACAAAAAAGTGGTAGGCGAACCCTGAGTATTTAAAATACCGTTTAGGGAGTCCAGCAAGGAGCGCTTTACCTGTTGCCCGCTGGAATAAGGTACTCTTCTGCCGAATTGAGGGTCATAATAGGTTTTCTGGCCATCCTGGACGCAGAATACCGTATGATCTGCTCTTTTCAGTGTTCTTACATAAATGGTATCCATTGTAAAATAAGTTTTCAGTTTTTATGAAATGCGTTCCTGATAGGCGTAATCGAATTTGAGGAGAAGGACAAAGTAGGTGAAATCCTCCTGGCTCATAAAGTGAACCCGATCCCTCAGGCTCTTCATTTTTTCTACAATTTCTATATCTACACTGTCATCTTTGACAATTTCGATAAGGGCTTCGAGGAATTCCGTTTTTCGCCTTGTGGCAAAGAGCTTCTTCTCCAACAGGTTGGTACGGTCTCTTTTTCTGGCGCCTTCCCTGTATTTCACCAGGGCGGCGGCAATGTCCCGGGTGTAATCCGAGATCTCGGTTTTATTTTTCGAAATCATAGCAATTAACCAGGTTTTATATGTTCTGAAAGTGATTACGTTTTCCTCATCCTTTCTTAAGGTATCCGATCTCCTCTTTTGAAAGTCTTCTTCGCTCTCGCCTCTTTTGGGCTGTATGGTGGGTTTTACCAGTTTCAGATTAGAATCATTGGCAAAGTATTTGGCCAGGTTTTTCGGTTCTAATGCCTGAAGGCCGATATTGCCTAATTCACAGGCTCTTTTGATGTGTTTGCCATAAAGGGTTTCGAAATCGGCCTGGTTTGTCCTGTAGTTTTCCTCTCCGAAGAGTTGCTGGTATATTTCATGTATTCTTCTGCCGTTTTTCAGTTTAAAAGGAATAAAGCCTACCGTTTTATTGGTTTGCCCAAGGGCAAAAACATAAGCCGTTAATGCTTCGGAAGGAAAACGGTGGGACAGGCTGAAGAATAATTTTGACCATTCGATGGTATCGGCTTCTATTTTGTCTTCACTGATGGAAAAAATTCCCTGGGATTTCAACTGATTGAAATCAAAGTCTTCTCTGAACCTTTTTCCGTATTTGTAAGCCAACCATTGTCCGTTCCAGGTAGTGATCTGGTTAGGGCGCAGTTTATCAAGGACCGGGTCGTTCAGGTACTTTCTGTATATCTTCCAGCCTTCGAAGGTTGCATAAGTGATCTCCGGGTTATCGAAAAGCAGGGCGTATCCGCCTGAGACGCCTAAGCTCAATGTACCGCCGATCCAGGATAAATAGACTTCTTCTTCGGTGAGGGGAAATTCAATATCGGTGACCAAACCGGAAGTGGTAGCGTATTCTTTGACTTCCGAAGCAGGATAGCCAATGGCAATACTGGCGTCTCGTTCGCCCCGCTCCACTTTTTCATGGAACTGCGCCAGGTTCTCCAATCGTTCTTCCGGCTGAAAAAAAGGCTTTTTCTTGCTGATACCTTGGACGAAAGGTGAGTTCTGCGCCCACATCATGTATTTTTTGTGGTCGAAAAAGAGTTTGAACAGCACTTCATCGAAAAATTCTCTGGCAGAATAATCCCTGTTTTGACGAAGGTTGTACTCCTTTAAAAAAGTCTTTCCAACAGTTGATGTAAACATGGTTCAGCAGAATTGATCTGATTCATTGAATTTATTTTCCTTTACTGCCTCCTGGGAAAACCCCACTTCATCATCGTAGGCGTCGTCAGGGATAACGAATGGGCAATTCCCTGCTTCTAACCTGTGCAAGTGCCTCACAGAAAAGTATCGGGCGGGGATCTCCAATTCCATTCTCTTTTGGAAGGAGGCGTCGAGATAGGCTTCTATATCGGCATTTACAATGCAAACCACACTGTCGATCTCCAATACATCCATAAGCCAGGATTCGCCGTTCATCAAAGGCGAAATTGACCAACTGCCATTTTCTTTGAAAACGGAGTGTTCCTCTATTTTCAGAAAATTGATCTCCGTGAATACAGAGTCGATCTTTTCCTGGAGGCTTCTTTCATGCAGTATTTCATTGTCAGGCAATACCTCATAGCTGCGTTTGAGTAAGTCAAAATCATAAGGCCTGGACTCTTTCACGCCTTCTGGTGGAGCAATTACATAAGCGGGCTTGGTTTTTCCGATCGTGGTTTCATCCCTTTTTCGGTTCACTCTCCCAAACCTTTGTATCAGCGCATCCAATGGGGCGCATTCCGTTATCATCAGGTCAAAACTTATATCGAGGCTGACCTCCACTACCTGGGTGGAGACTACAATACAAGCTTTTTCCGAGGTATTGAATTCTTCCGTCGGGTTGCCTTCATCATCCAAACCGATCAGCCTCTTTTCTTTTTCTTTCCGGTGCATTCGTTTGAACCGGCTGTGAAGCAGGAGAGACGGGATAGAGGGAAAGGCTTTCTTAAACCCTTCAAACACACGTTGTGCTGTTTTGACCTTATTGCATACGACCAGTATCTTTTTATCTGCATCAATTGCCTTTCGTACTATTTCGCCGGTATCGTCCCAGCCGTCAATTTTGTGGATGGTATGCCGGTCATAAGCATCCAGCTCTTCGTAAGAAAGTTTGGTTTCCAAAACATTTTCGCCTCCCAGTATCTCCTTGATTTTCGCGTATAAGATCGTGGGCATCGTTGCTGTGCCTATATGCAGCCGGCAGCCGATCCTGCTGAGCACATTAACAAGTTTCAATACGATGGCCTGGGAAACTTCCGAGTAGGTATGTACTTCATCCAGGATAACATCGCAGCCCTTCAGGTCAAGTATTAAGGCTTCAAAACCTTTACTGCCGAACGCTATCCCCGCCATTTGATAGGGCGTAAGCACTTTGATCGACGTTCCGATGTGTTTTTGCAACACAATATCTTCTTTATCTCCGTCTTCTGCTTCGATCAGAGAGGAAGCGGCATGCAAGACTTTAATGTTTAGATCGGGATTGTCTTTTTTTAAATCTTTCTGAAGCCGGAAATACATTGCATTGATTGAGGCCTGGAAAGGAAGCGTATAAAATACCCGTCCCCGGCAACGGCGAAATAGAAAATCTGTTTTTCCTGCTCCGGTGCAGGCCACTATCATTGTATGGAGCTTGTCAGCTCCGGTAGGATAATACGAAAGTGGATACAAAGGGTGTTGCCGATTGAAAAACCCCAGGTTAGGCCTGACAAATAAGTTTTCGAGTTTTTCATCTGTCTTTTTGATCATTGCGGAAGCGAAGTGGTCTGCTCCCATCAGCAATCCGCGCCATTCAGAGTATCCTCTTTCCCGATACTTGCTTTCGCAGAATTCCAGAACCTGCTCATAGGCGGCTTTAGCTTCCATCCGCGAAATGGGTTTTGCAGATATGCCGAAACAACCTAATATTTCTAATGCAATGGGACTCCAATCTTCCCATTCCCCCAAATGAAAAGCAAGATTATCCGGTTCGCTTTCATCCAGGTCCAGTATCCCCCTGTTCTTTCTGTCCCTGATCATTGATTTATGGTGGGCAACTATCATTTCGATCACAATGCCTTGCCATTCCTCCTTTACAAGAGGAAGGAAAAACAAGGAGGCGATCTCATGCCGGAACGGTTGAACCGGCCTTATTTTCTTCAATTGTTGTTGAAAAACAGGGTGTGCCTTACCTATGTCGTGGAAAATGGCGCCAATTTTCGATACTTCAATGGAGTGCCCGGTAAAGGAAGCAAACTTTTCGGTTGCCATCTTTACATGAAGAAGGTGATCGGATAGGGATGTCCATTCCGGGGCCCCTTTTGCTTTTATTTCGGGATGTGTGTTCATCAGAATGATTTTACAGGAGCGCCCAGTACTTTTAACCATCCATACATGGGCTTGTCATCATCAAACCGGTTATATCCAACCAGGAAAGAGTTTTCGGTTTTCTCGAATATCAACTCATAACCGGCAAACCTTTCTTCATCCGTATCAAATTCTTCACGAGTAACAGCCAGGATATCTCGTGGCAATAAAATATCTTCATTTCTGGCCAGGCAGATATGTTGCCTGAAGGCGGCCTGAGCATCTTCTTCCATTTCAAAAGCCAGGAAGAGTACTGGGTTCAGAAGCACACTCCTGATAAGGATTGCATAATCTCTGACAGCAGTGTTCTTTTTATCAATTCGTTTGGTATTCCAACCTCTCGGTTGAATCTGCTCTTGTTGGGCTGCCATCTGATCATAGGCAAGGCGGTGCCGTTTGACCTTATAGATGGAAAATGGTTTCGCCAGAAGTTCGGGAAATAGCTTTCTCTCAATACCTGCTACCAATGAAGGCGTCAAAAACTGCTGGCTGAACGTCTCGCTATCCCGCACTGCCGTCCACGGTTTGATGAACCCAAAAGGCCCGGAATATTTTACAATGTAGTACTTCATGGCTTTCGTCTATTAGACTTTATTGTTAGAATTTCCGTAAGGAAATACTGTTATCCTGTTAATCATGTATATCCTGTCATCCTGTCACCCTGTCTATTTTAATGCCCCAAACCCGATCCCCGTACTATTCCCGATCCCCACCTCCCAGGCAAATGCAATGGCCTGTGGGTCTCCTTCCAGGATCACCGGGCAGAAGGACGCTTTGTTCTTTATTCCTTTATAGGTGATCAGCTTTGTTTTGACGTTTCGGTAGCTTCTGTCGAAGCGGGCCACAACCGGCAGTTCTCCCAGGCCAGCTTCTTTCAGTTTATTCCGCAGGGTTTCCGTGATCAGAAAATCGGCCTCTTCATCGAAAGGGTAGAAAAACTTCACGTTCCTGTCGATCGTCCTTTTGATCAGGACGGGGCTGTTGAGCAGGAAGCGTTCCGTTTCCCGGAAGGCAGGCGGTTTTTGGAGAACGGCTTCACGCACCTCCATACCAAAGTTTATTTCCGGATCGGCCCTCACACCGGCAATAATGCGTTTGATCAAGGCTGTTGATGGGGAACTGATGAAAAAAGCGCTTCCTTCAGGAAAATTCAACCCGGAACCATTCGCACGCCCTCCGATCAGCCAGGAAAGGGAATAAAGAGAGATCCCGTCGTGAACTTCATTTTTGCCCAGCCACTTGTGCAAAGCCCCAACCAGATACTGCTGGTAGTTAAATGGGACCGGTTCCCGGTTTGGCGTGGTTTTCAGATAGATCCTCATATTCTTCTTTATCTAGAAATTTACATGAGTACGTTTTTCATTGAAGTGTTGCCTCTGCAAAGGTACGGGCGCCCCCAGGGGCCTCACCACCCCACCCCTCAAAAAAACTGTAATCCAGGCGAGAAGCCTACTCTTGTAAGGCATTCGGGCGCGCTATTTTTTATTTTACGGGACAGGAGGGGCAATGTTTCCTCTGCATAATCCATTAGCTAGGGTAATGAATGCCCTAGCTCAATTTTCGGATCGGCTAAGGCGGTTCAATATCCTGGATGGAAGAAAATTGGCCATCCGTACGGGTACAATTTTTAAGTCTCTGAGAAAAATTACGAACATATTTCAATTCCAGTATACGGATGACCTTAGGTTAATATATTTCAATAATTCCTATGTCCTTATTTTTAATAAACTTATCAATCAACGGGTAATTTTCTTTCAATAGCCATGCGATGTATTTAGTCGGAACATTGCCGGCCCTTATCCAGATAATTTTAGGCGGAAACCCTTTTAAACTTTGAATACCATTGAAATCTTTATCTTTAGTCAATATGTGCAAGCCATTATCTAAAGCATATTGCCATATAGTGGGATCATCTTCATTCCCAAGTCCAACATCTGCTACATGTTTCATTCCCGGAAATTCTCCTTTCAGTTCTTCAATCAGTCGAGGGGAAAGGTTGTTGTCAATTAAAAACATCTTGGTAAAGATTGACCCGAAGGATTTGAATAAACCCCCATTTTATTGGTGGCGAAATGAGTGCCTTAATACTTGATAAATTTCTCTTCATTGTTTTTTATATTATAAATTTAGAAACATTACTAACATAGGCAAAAGTAGATGAAAAAAAGAGAAAAAGCAAAAACACGCTATAAAAAATTGTCAACTGTGGGTTAATCAAGCCGCACTATTTAAAACGCTTGTCCTGTTCTGCTCATCTGCGGCGTAGGCTAAAGCGGCAAGAATATCCTCCTTTTGAAGCATAGGAAAATCTTCCAGGATTTCTTCTATAGTCATTCCAGAAGCTAGATAACTAAGTATATCTCCAACGGTGATGCGAAGCCCTCTGATGCAAGGTTGGCCACTCCTCTTTCCTGGTTCTATGGTAATGTATTTTCTGTAATCCATACTTTTCATTGAAGATTCAATGATTAAACAATAAAAATACGAGTTTTATTCGATTTATAAAAGAGATTTCTCTTAGTTAAGGCCGAATCAACTCAAAAAGAGTTAAAATGCCATCCTCCCGATTTCCCTCCGCAAATGTGCCCTCAACTCCTCCGGCTCCAGCACCTCCACGATCTGGTGGTGAAAGCCCAGAATGAAGTTCGTCAGCCCGTAGAACTTATGGTTGACCCGCGCCTGGAAATCGTAGATGTCCTTTTCGGCGGCATCTTCCTGGATGTAAGCCTTAGTGGCCGGGAAGCGCTCGATCAGTTCGTTGTAGGCGCCCACCCGCAGGCGCAGGTGCACCATTACCTGTTGGTCGTCGACGATGCGGAAGGGGTCGGTGGCCAGTATTTTATGCTCTTCCTCGTGCGCCCAGAGCCGTTCGGTGATCTGTATGCGTTTGATGCGCGAAAAGCGGAAATGCCGCAGCTGCTGCTTGTCTACGTCGTAGGCGTGCAGGATGTCGTCCTCGGCTTTCGCCTCGAAGGGCTCCACCAGTCGGTCAGCCACCACATTGCTGTTGGAGGAGCGGTAGTCCACCAGTATGGCCTGTCGTTTCTCCTCTTTGGCCTTTTCCAGCAGGTTGACCTTGGTGAGGTAGGGCCGGCGCAGGTAGTTGTGTTCCTTTTGCCCGAATTCGATCAGGGCCGCCAGGCGTCTTTGCAACTTCTCAAATTCCGGATTGCCGGGTTCCACATTCTCCAGGGCCCGCAGCAGGCGCAACTGGTCGCCTTCCGACAGGTCGAGCAGGCTTTTCAGTTCTTCAAAGGGTTTGTCTGCCTTGAAGGCGTAGCGGTATTGTTTATTGTGGTCGAGGTCGAATCCGACTGTTTTGAACACCTCGAAATCCTGCTTGATGGTATCGGCGTGAACGCCGTAAATATCCGCCAGTTCCTTTTTGGTGTACCGGTAGGGTTGTTCCAGTAAGGCGCGCATGATCTTGAGAAGGCGCACCTTGTAGCCATATTCGTGTTCTCCTGCCATACAATATGTTTTTTGTTTTTCCCTCTCACCCCTTCACCTTCACCGCCCCAAACCCCAGCGCATTCTCCCCCCCGAACCCCGCCATCATGCCCATGCGTACCAGTTCCGGCGGCGCCGTGATCTCAAAATCGTACAGGTAGCCGATCACCTTGGTCTCCGCCGGGGTGAAGGCCTTGATGCGGATGCCACGCTTTTTCGGTTGCTTCGTAAGCAGGCGGAAGGCCATCGGCTGATCGATATCCAACGGTCCCACCAGTTGGTGTTTTCGGGCGACCTCGTATTTCTCTTTCAGGTTCTGAAAGAAGTATCGTTCGTATTGCTCTGCTGCCGGGTGCAGGTAATTGTGCTGTAACTTGCCATCTTCCCGTACTTCCGGTTCGCTTACCAGTATGGGCGAGGTGGTGCGCAGCCGGGTTGCCGGCCCTTTGATCTCCGGCGGCGGCAGGGCCTCCACCTGTTGAACCACCAGGCCGAGCCGGCTGATGCGGTCGCCCAGCTGCAGTTCCTGCTCCCGGAACAGCCCCAGGATCATGCCCTGCGCCGCTTCTTCCACCAGGAAAGACGCCACAAAGGAGATGCTCCGGCTGTATACTTTCATGCGGTCGCCAAGGATCTCGTACTTCGGCGGTACGTACAGGTTGGAAAAGGTGAACAGCTTGAAACGCTTATTCCCCGAGGCGTAACCCCGGGTATGAAGAAATTCTCCGAATTCCGAGTCGGAACTGCCGATCAGCTTGTAGATCCAGGAACTGAGCTCATACTGGTAGGAGAGGGGCAGGAGTTGCCCCGGTTCCTTCACGCGAAAAGTGATCCTGAATTGCATATTGCTACCATTAAGAGTTTGTTCAAAATTCAATCAATGGGCTCCAAGCGGCAAATTTTATCCTGCACTGCGTTAAAAAGCCTCGTCATACCTTCCAGGTATGCCTACGTTTTTTGCCTTGTTCAGAACAAAATTTCCTCGCTTTCGCCTCATCATCGAATTTTGAACAAACTCTAATTTACACGCAGCCTTGTGCTATTGGGCAGAACAGCAGGAAAAATAACGATAAAATCGCAAATTTTACATCTTCTCCAAATGAACTCTTTTGCCCCGGCAGGTATCAGGCTCCAGGAAAGGAGGTTCCAAATAACACCATCAATTGCTCTTGTTTCCCGACTACCAGGTTCCAATATCCTGTCCCTCCCTCCTTCCTGTTAATCCTGAAATCCCGTCATCCTGTCTCCCGTCATCCTGTCTCCCGTCATCCTGTCTCCCGTCATCCTGTCTCCCGTCATCCTGTCTCCCATCATCCTGTCCCTACCATTCTACTTTTTTCCCATCCCTAAAAAATCCCCCCGTCGGCCCCCCATCCGGCAGTTCTACCGCCCACATGATGCTGGCCGCGCCCTGGCTCACGCTGCGCGGCGCTCCGGCGCCCCCCATGTCCGTGCGCACCCATCCCGGGCAGACGGCGTTGACGAGGATGCCGTCGCGGGCCACAGCTTTGGCCAGTTTGATGGTCAGGGCGTTCAGGGCGGCCTTGGTGATGCCGTAGGCAGGCGTCTCGCTGCCCATGCTGTGCAGGGAGCCCGAGCCGCTGGAGACGTTGACGATGCGCCCCCAGCGGTTTTTTCGCATGAGGGGGATAAACGCAACGCACATCCGCCAGGGGCCCAGCAGGTTGGTGGCGATGGCTTCTTCGACGATGCCAAAGTCGGGTGCTGTCACCCGTTGCCGGGTATCGTAGTGGATGGCGGCGTTGTTGATGAGCACATCGAGGCGGCCGAATTCCGATCCGACGAATTCCGCTAAGGCGGATATACTGTCCGGGTTATCTACGTCCAGTTGGTGGAAGGCGATCCCGCTTCCGGTGCCTTCCAGCTTGCGGGCGGCTTCCTGCCCTTTGGTGCTGTTACGGCTGGTGAGGACCACCCGGTAGCCGGCTGCCAGTAACTGGCGGCAGGTTTCAAAACCGATGCCCCGGTTGGCCCCGGTGACGAGGGCGATGCGTTGGTTCATGAGTGGTGTTGTTTTTCTTAATTGTTGGAAAGGTTACGGCGCTCAACGACGGTTCGAATCCCGCCCGTCTTCGCCCCTACTTCTTTGAAGTACGGGGGCTCGTCCGGGTAAAAATCCCGAATCCCCTTCTTCCCTAAACTGTTCCCAAAAAATCCCTGTGCTTTCCGGTTCCCGCGATGTAGTCGAGGTAGTTGCCGCTGAAGATTTCCGGCAAGCCGTCCGGTGGGTGGTTGAGCAGGTAGCACCAGCAGGGCAGGGGGCGGCCGGCCAGCGTGGCCAGCACCTCTTCCCGGCGGTATTCGTTTTGAGAAGGGCGCCTGGGGTCTATGCCCTCATAGCGGTCCAGCTCTTTCAGCACCTCTTCCGGATCGCTCAGGCGGTAAACCTGTCCGTAGATGCGTTTGGTGCTGCCCGCATCGTACCACAGGCCGGGGTAATGCCCCAGGTCGTAGAGGCGGCCGGGAGCATAGGCGTCGCCCAGCAGTTCCCCGTGCGACTGCAGGTAGCGCCCGATCCGGGTGGCGAGCGGTTGTAACAGGGTGCCGTAAATGAAAAGGTTTGGGTTCATTTTTCTAAATTATTCATTTTTACCCGTCCGAAGCTTTAGCGAAGACGGGCCCTCCCTCCTTCTCTCCATCATCCCTTCACCATCCCCGCCACTATCTCCCGGAAAAACTTGGCGGCAACCATGGCCGTCATGCCGTTGATGTCGCGCCTGGGGTTGAGTTCTACGATATCGGCCCCGATAATAGGTACATCCACGGCCTGTATAATGTTCAGCACTTCCCGTACGGAGAGCCCGCCGGGTTCATAATGGGAGATGCCGGGAGCAAAAGCCGGGTCGAGCACATCCATATCGAGGGAAAGGTAGATCGGGCCATCCAGGTTTAGTTTTGGGGGCAGGCCGTGGCGCATTTCGTGAACCTCCACACCGAAGCGCTCGGCCTGTTCCCGCTGATGGGCCGTCAGGGTGCGGATGCCCACCTGCACCAGGCGGGCGGCCAGCCCTTTCTCCATGATGCGGGCGAAGGGGCAGGCGTGAGAATAGCGGTTGCCTTCAAACTCGTCGTACAGGTCGCTGTGGGCGTCGAGCTGCAGAATGGTGAGCTTTTTGTGGTATCGGGCATGCGCCCGGATGACGGGAAAAGCGATGGAATGGTCGCCTCCCAGAGACAACAGGCGCGCGCCGGTAGCCAGAATGCGTTCTGCCTGAGTACCGATGTCCGGATAACCCCGGAAGGGCAGGAGCCCCATATCCACAACGGAAGGGCGCCCTTTTATATCTGTTCCATCTTCCGCATAGGTGTTGGCCGAATCGGAATGGAAGGCCTCCCATATCTTTTCCGGCGCTTCCGCCGCTCCGCGCATAAAGGAGGAATATTCGTCGAAGGGGATACCGGCCACGGCAACCATCCCGGGCCGAAGCCGGCCAATTTTTTCCTGGAAAGCAGGCATGTTTTTGAGGGTAAAGATAGGCAATCTGCGGTAACCGTTACTTTCATAATAATTACAAAAGTAATGATTATATTTATAATGATTATAAAAGTAATTATTATTTTTGTAACGGCTTCCAACGAATCAACGAATCAACGAATCAACGAATCAACGAATCAACGAATCAACGAA
>CAYQKY010000084.1:0-32873 GCA_964418125.1 uncultured Phaeodactylibacter sp. | reverse complement strand
GGTCGCTTCTTCTACCTGCCGGCCTCGATCGCGTCGGGCACCGTGACGTACACCTCCCTGGAGTTCCGCGACCGGCTGGTGGAGAAAGCCGGCGCCAAGCTGATCGTGGGCTCCGTACAGGAAGCCATCGACCGCGGGCTGGTGGTAGAAGAGAAGGGATACAACGCCAGCCGCAACTACCTCCAGACCACCACCCTGCTGGAAGCCCTGGAGAAGGGCAAGTTCGACGCTGCGCTCGGCGGCGGCCGCCGCGACGAGGAGAAGGCCCGTGCCAAGGAGCGCTTCTTCTCCCACCGCGACGAGTTCGGCCAATGGGACCCCAAGAACCAGCGCCCCGAACTGTGGAACATCTTCAACGGCAAAAAACACTTCGGCGAGCACTTCCGCGTCTTCCCTATCAGCAACTGGACCGAGCTGGACGTATGGATGTACCTGGCTGAAGAGCAGGTGGAACTGCCCAGCCTCTACTTCGCCCACAAACGCAAAGTCTTCGAACGCGACGGCATCCTGCTTGCCGATTGCGAGTACATCGCCAAACGGCCGGAAGAGGAAGCGTCGGTAAAAGAAATGACCGTCCGCTGCCGCACCATCGGCGACATGACCTGCACCGGCGTGTGGCGCTCCGAAGCCGCAACCATCGAAGACATCATCAAAGAGGTGGCCGCCGCCCGGCAGACCGAACGAGGCGGCCGCGCCGATGACAAACGCTCGGAAACGGCGATGGAGGACCGGAAAAGGCAGGGGTATTTTTGATGTACGGTGTACGGGGCGGGGAAGGAACTTAAGGGGTGGACGATGTACGGAGGCGTGGACGGTGGACGAGGCAATTGAAAACAGAGGCTTTATTTAGAAAATAATGGCAATGGATAAAGAGGTTTTGCTGGAGCGGTTCAAAGTGTGGGCATTGAATGTCATACTACTTTGCCGGGAGTTGCCTAAAGAAGATGAATTTATCGTCAATTCAATCAAAGCGCAGAGGTGAATATGTTTTCTAATAGTAAATTTGAACAGTAGGCCACAACCCGGCAACGTACACCGTACACAGCCATACCCCGGCCACAATCCGTACAACGTACACCTAAAACCAACACTTTAAGAACAAAAAATTATCATCAACAGAAAACATCGACTTGAAATGTTAGACGCTAAACACATGGAACTCCTTCGCTTCACCACCGCCGGTAGTGTAGACGACGGAAAATCCACCCTCATCGGGCGGTTGCTGTACGACAGCAAATCCATCTTCGAAGACCAGTACGAAGCGGTGCGGCTGAGCAGCGAGCGCCGGGGCGAGGAAGGCGTCAACCTGGCGCTGCTGACCGACGGCCTCAAGGCAGAGCGCGAACAGGGCATCACCATCGACGTGGCCTACCGCTATTTCTCTACCCCCCGCCGCAAATTCATCATCGCCGACACGCCGGGGCACATTCAGTATACCCGCAATATGGTCACCGGCGCTTCGACGGCCAACGTGGCTCTTATCCTCATCGATGCCCGCAAAGGGGTACTCGAACAGACCCGCCGCCACGCTTTCATCGCCTCCCTTCTGCAGATCCCTCACCTTGTGGTCTGCATCAATAAGATGGACCTGGTGGATTACAGCGAGGAGCGCTACGAGGAGATCAAACAGGAATTCGAGGAGTTTTCCTATAAGCTGGACGTGCGCGACGTGCACTTCATCCCCATCTCCGCTCTCAAGGGAGACAATGTAGTGGACAAATCCCAGAAAATGCCCTGGTACGGCGGCACTACCCTCCTCTATTACCTGGAGAACGTACACATCGGCAGCGACCACAACTTCATCGACTGCCGCTTCCCCGTACAATATGTGGTGCGCCCCAATACCGATGATTTCCACGACTACCGCGGCTATGCCGGCCGCGTGGCCGGAGGGGTCTTCAAGCGGGGGGATGAGGTCATGCTGCTGCCCTCCGGCTTCACCACCAGGATCGCCAAAATAGACACTTACGACGGCGAGCTGGAGGAAGCCTACGCTCCCATGTCGGTCACCCTGTTGCTGGAGGATGACCTCGACCTGAGCCGGGGCGACATGATCGTGCGCGAGAACAACCACCCGGAAGTAGGGCAGGATATGGAAGTCATGGTGTGCTGGTTCAACGAGCGGCCGCTTCAACTCCGCGGCAAGTATACCATCCGGCACACCACCCAGGAAGCCCGCTGCGTCATCCGGGAAATCCGCTACAAGCTGGACATCAACAGCCTGCACCGCAATATGGTGGACCAGAACATAGGCATGAACGACATCGCCCGGGTGGTTATCCGGACCACCAAGCCGCTGTTCTATGACCCCTACCGGAAGAACCGCATCACAGGCAGCCTCATTTTCGTGGATGAAGGCACCAATGAGACGGTCGGGGCGGGGATGATCATTTGATTTGCGGCCTGGCGGAAGGGTACATAAACCATAGTGCCAATGAAAGCGATTTGATCGAAGCGGGGAAAAGCGTATATTGGAGTTTTAACGCTAAAAACTCTGATATGAAAAAACGCCTTGCCCTGATACTACCTTTCTTTTTCGCCTGTACAGCACTTCTTTTCAGCCAGAATACATTCACCAAAACCTACGGGCTGCCTCCCAGTTATGAAGGGTTGGAAGACATTGTTGAAGCCGAGGGCAGGTATTATGCGCTGGGCTCAAAGTACTCTTCCTCTACTCAAACCCTGGATATGTACCTGGTAGTTCTAAGCCTCCAGGGAGAGTTGATCGATGAGTTCACCTTCAATGCGGAAGGTACCAGGGCTGAAACAGGTAAAAAGATTGTCAGGGTCTCCGATGGCCTTTTGTTGTTGGGACAGGTAACGGATCATGCTTCTTTCCAAGCTGGATTTCTCGCCGTCAAGGTCAGTTTCGAAGGCCAAATGCAATGGACAATCGAGTACGGCAACCCTGGCCTTGTTGAGACCTTTGGCGACGCCGCTGCAATGGGTGAGGAGGAAAGCGTATTACTGATCGGGGCTAGAGAAAGGGGCTCGCGTTTTCTCTATTTGATAGAAATTAATCCTTCAGGTGAAATCCTGAAGGAAGTCGAAACTACCTTCACTGTAACCGGTGACAACCAATTGGCCATTGCCAGCAGACAGGGTGGCTGGTATATAGGCTATTCAGGTATCGGGGGAAGGCAATATATCGCAAGGTTAAACGAAAACCTGGAGCCTGAATGGCAAATAAATAACACGGAAATCGGCATCAACAGCATCTGGAACATCCATCTCTTATTTGAACTCGACAATGGAAACCTGTTAACCGGTTATGAGATCCGCGGATATACGGCAGTTGTTGTCCTTACTCCAGACGGCAGCCTGGTGGCGGACGCTCCATTGGAAACAGACGGCTCAGGCGCCGTCTATCCTGTCGGCGCCATCCAGCTCGCCAACGGAAATGTGCTACTTGCTGTCCGTTCTTCATTGGAATACATTCCCCAAAGCGAACTCAGGGAAATCAATATTTACGGCGAAGAACTGACCCGTACCGAGGTAACCAATGAATGCCACCAACCCAATACTATCCTTCTGGCCGCTTCGGGCATCTTACTCGCAGGCACAACCTTTGAAAACCAGGGGGGGGCCGATGCCAAAGTAGTAGCATTATCAGGGGCCCAGGAAATTCAGTGGGCCAGCACAGCAGGTTCGCCTGGACGATATGGCGAAGAATTCGGATACGGCATTATCGAGGGCCAAAACCACTCTTTTTACATTATCGGAACTGAAACGCTCAGGCCCGGCAATCAGAACATTCTCCTGACCAAGATAGACAGTAGCGGGGAGGTACTCTGGCAATCCTCTTTCGGGCAGGAAGGCATAGACATAGCATTTAGCCTTACCCTGGCCACTGACGGGCACGTTGGCATATTGGCGTACAGCTTTACGGAGATCGTTTCCCAGGTAGTGATCTACAAAGTCAGCCCCGACGGCCAGTTGATCTGGGAAACCGGTTATGATCCTGCGGAATATCTCCAGGGCTTTAAAGGCGGCATAGCGCCATTGCCCGATGGAGGCCTTGTTGCCGGATGCCACACCTACAGCCAACAGGCGCTCCTGATACGCGTTTCCTCCGAAGGGGACATTGAATGGGTGCATAAGGAAAAACCCAGCCTGGGGGGTGAAGTTGTTGATCTTGATTGTCATGAAGTTGCGTTAAGTGACGACGGAAATATCCTCCTGGCCGGCAATGCAACCTTAGCTGGAGGTACAACTGGCGCCCTTATTCTAAAATACAAAACTGAAAACGGGATCCCGCTCTGGTCCACTTTTCTGGAAAGAGAAACAGCGGCCCGCATCTATTCACTGGCTACAGGGGAGGATGGAAGTATTTATGGCCTGGGCAGACAACAGGAAAGCAACCGTTACTCCCGTATCTTATTTAAGCTTTCCAGTGAAGGCGATAGCCTGTGGCTAAAAACCAGCCCGGCGGATACGGCAAATTATCTCGCCAACAATTCCATTGCCTGTGCGCCTGGCCGGCAATTTTTACTTGTTGGGGCCATGAAAAAAACGACAGCGGAAAATTCCATTGAAAATGGAATACTTACAGGGTATGCCACATTGGTAAACGAAGATGGGGAAGAGATCTGGAGCAACGAGTTTTCCCCGGGTTTCTTCACTATGCTCTATGACGGCGTATCTGTTACTGACGGCGGATTTGCTTTGGCAGGCTTCATGCACGACAACCAAACTCCGGATATATGTTTAATCAAAACAACCAATGACGGCGCCCTTCTCACCTTGAAGCCCCTTTTCCCAGATATCCAACTTCGCCTATTTCCTATCCCCGCAAGTGAAAAGCTTCAGTTTGAAATTGATGGGCCTGCCCGGGGGGGTATACAGGTTATCCTTTGGGATATCAAGGGAAAACAACTTTGGCGCCAGCATTACGATAAGCTCAGTGAAACTTTGACGGATGCTCTGGACATTGCCTTCCTGCCTTCCGGAAGTTATGTGCTCAGTGCCCTTGTAAACGGAGCCCGCTACAGCCAGCAATGGGTGAAACTATAACTTGTCATCCAGGAAACTCATTTTAATGCTTGCCGGGGTATGTCTGATAAATGCCCTTTATAGCCAGATCACCTTCGAACGAACCCATGGCCAACCCGCCGCTTATGACGAGGCCAACCCTATAGTACTTTCCGGTGACGGCCAGATCTACACCCTGGGTTCCCGCTTCAACTACGACAATGGCTCTCTGGACTTTTTGCTCAGCAAGCTGAACGCTCAGGGCAACGAGCTGTGGCCTTTCACCTACGGCGGCGGCAAGAACGAGGAAGGCCGGAGCTGTACGATATGCAGGGGCGCCGGCTTTAGAACAGCACTTTCGAAAAGCTGGAGGAAATAAATTGAAAAACTCCAGAAAGCCTTTTTTTAACAGCCCCACCGAACAACCAGCCCCCCATCTTTCCCGTTAATTCCTTATCTTGAAGCTTAGAGTATGTTGGAAGGCGGCCATTTGGACTGCAAAATCCAGTTTTTCAAACCTCATTTCGCCTATTTCCTCACCCATAGCGCTGCTATGGGCTCAAAAATAGCCTTATGAGAACTCAAAACCTGAATTTTTCGCTTCCAAAGCACCGCCTCCCAACACACACTGAAAACCCGGCTGTTATGAAGCATGTGTACCTCCTACTCGCTTTCCTTCTCACATTTTCAGTTATCCATGCCCAAAAGGCAGACATCAACGACTTCAACCTCTCGGGCGATGCCGTCATTACCGGGGCCAACTGCATCCGCCTGACGCCCGACCGCATCTGGTCCGGCGGCTCGGCCTGGCACCGGCAGCCCATCGACCTCAACCGGCCCTTCGTCATGGAGCTGCAGGTGATGCTTGGCTGTAAGGACGCCGCCGGGGCCGACGGCATTGTCTTCGTCTTTCACCCGGAGGCGCGCCGCACCGGCTACCAGGGGGAGGGCATGGGCTTCGCCGGCCTGGAGCCCTCCCTGGGCATCGAGATCGACACCTGGCTCAACGAGCACCTGGGCGACCCTTACCAGGACCACATCGCCCTGCTGCGCGACGGCAGCGTCCACCACCGCTTCAACCTGGCCGGGCCGGAGCGCATCCCCAATATCGAAGACTGCCGGGAGCACGCCCTGGCGGTCAACTGGTCGCCCGGCAGCCGGCAACTCACCATTGATCTCGACGGCAAAAGGGTGCTCAGTTACCGCGGCGACATCGTGGGCAACATCTTCCGGGGCAACAGCAAAGTATTCTGGGGCGTCACCGCCGCTACCGGCGCCTACAACAACCGCCACGAGGTCTGCTTCGAGAAACTGGAGTTCACCATCGCCGAAGAGGCCAAACCGCTGGAACTCGACGGCCCCAAAGGCAAAAAGCTGCTCAAAGGGGAGATCATCTCCCTCAGCAACCTGCAGTTTGAAAGCGGCAGCGCCAACCTGCTGCCCTCTTCCAAAGCAGAACTGGCCCGCCTGGCAGAGATCATGCAGGAGAACCCCTCCCTTAAGCTGGACATCTTCGGGCATACGGATAATGTAGGTGGGGCTGACGGCAACCTGCAACTCTCCCGCCAGCGCGCCAACGCTGTGGCCACCCACTTGCGCAACCTGGGCATCCCGGAAAAGCGGATCTCCGCCAAAGGCTTCGGGGAAAAGTACCCTATCTCCACGAACAGTACAGCTTCGGGGCGGCTGCAGAACCGGAGGGTGGAGTTTCGGTTGTCCCAGCCGATTCCGTGAGGGGAGGTATGGAGATAGGGGGAGGGGGAGACGGTTCTCCACAAATATCCGTTCATTGAACGATCTTTTTAGGCAGCACTCTTCCCACAAAAAACATCTAAAGAAAATATCGATTCTCCTTTTACACCAAAACGCCCCATCTGATGCAACACCTTTACCGCACCCTGGCAATCACCGCCCTTTTCTTCTGTTCGCAACCGTTCACCGCTTATGGCAACGGCGTTGTGGCCGTCAAGGACATCATCGCCGCCACCATTCTGCCGGACGGGCAGGTAAATGTGCCAGCGAGCTGCTTCATCGTCGGGGAATTCTGCTCTGTTGACGAAGTGCTCATCGAGATCTTTGACGGGTCGCCTATTGGCAGCCAGCCCCCAGCCGGCGCCGGGCCGTCCCTGGCCCTGGACTGCAGCCACGTCGGCACCCAGGTGGCCAACATCTGGGTGCGCAGTGCCCTGGGCGTATGGACAGCCTACCAGGCCGCCCTGTTCGTCCAGGACAACCTGGATGTATGTAACGGGGGCGGCCTCCCCATTGAAACGCCCAGCCTGCAGCTCCACCTGGGCCTGGCCTACGGTATTGACGGCATAGAGCCGGGCGGAAGCTACAGCGTGGCCAGCACATACTTCATCCTCCACGACCAGTATCTTTACTGCGATCAGGGGAGCTTCACACCCGCCAACGACGATGCCTGCAACGCAATTTCCCTGCCCGTAGGCCCCGCCGCCTGCCCCCTGGTCGGCGCCAACATCAACGCCACGGCCCAGGCAGGCGAACCCGCCCCGCCGGATGGCGATTGCGATGCCCAGGACGCCTGGTGTGACGGGCAGGGCGCCGAGAATTCCGTTTGGTTCACCTTCGAAGCGCCCACCTCGGGTAGCATCCATATCCGGGCCAATTATTTCAACACCCAGCTGGCCCTGTGGGAAGCAGACAGCTGCACAAGCATCACGGCCGGTAACGCCATCCTGGTGGCCGCCAATGATGACGCCCCCGGCAGCTTCCGCAATGAGGCCGCCCTCGAAGGGATAACCTGCCTTATTCCCGGAAAAACGTATTATCTGCAGGTAGATGGATATGCCGGCGAAAGCGGCGCCTTTGAACTCCTTATCGAAGACCCGGGCCTGTCCTGCGGGCTGGCGGAAAGCGTGATGATTTGTACCCCTGCCGCCAACACTTCCGTGTCTGCGGGCAGCAACACCTGGCGGCATGCATTCGATGGCAACGGCGGGCTCATAGCCTCTGTTGCCGACGGGGGCAACAGCCTGGGCGGCATAAGCATACATTACCAGGCCAATGAAGGCGACATCCGCCTCGATGGAGCTGATAACCCATATCTCGACCGCAACTGGGGCATCATCGCCGAACAGCAACCGGCCGCCCCCGTACGCCTGCGGCTCTACTTTACCCGGGAGGAATTCCAGGCGCTGCAAGGCGCGGGCGCGGGCATAGAAACGCCGGCCGATATTTTCCTGACACGGGTGGAGGAAGCCGATTGCGGCCCCTATACCGGCGGCGGCGGGCTGATCAGCCAGGAAGGATACGGCCTGATCAACGACTCGGATTATTACATGGATTTTCTGATACCTGGTTTTTCCGCTCTCTACCTCAACGGGCCGGAGCCACTGGTGTCCGGACTGGAAGGATCTTCAAAAAATACCGAGATCAGCCTAATGCCCAATCCGGTAAAAGGCATGGCTTTCCTGAACGCAAAGACAAGCCTTGCTGTACAAGGTAAGCTGGCCATTTACAACAGCCAGGGAAGTATAATATATCAACAACAATTGTCTTTCTACAGGGGACAGAACCGACTGCCCCTGAATCTCGGAATGCTGCCCCCTGGTGTCTATATCGCAAAGCTCACCGGACAGGGGTTTCGCTGGGCGGGGAGGTTCATCGCCATTAAATAATCCTACTTTGAATTCTATCCGGATTGCTTAGAGTTTGTTCAAATTTCGATGATGAGGCGAAAGTGAGCAAATTTTGTTTCAGGCAAGGCAAATTTTGCAGCCGGATGCGGGCAATCCGGCGAAAAATTTAACGCCGCCTGGAATAAAATTTGCCGCTTGTAGGCCATTGATCGAATTTTGAACAAACTCTTATACATGCAAAGGAAGGAAGGCTTATTTTCCCTGCATCCCGGACTGCGCACTACAGCTCCCCCCATTCAGCTGAAAAGCGGCGCCACTTCCGCCTGCCGGTTCAATTTCGAGATTGAGGATCAGGCTGAGGGTTTGGAGTACTTCCTCCAGGGATGCCTTTTCAAAGGAAGAGGTGACCCGGCAATTACGAATAGTGGGGTTTTGCAGTTCTAACTCCACTTTATAATGCCGTTCTACAGCCTCGAGGACATCCCCGAGGGGGGCATTGCGAAATTCCAGCCGGTTGGTGCGCCAGGAATGGGCATTGAGGCCAGTATCCTCCAATTTATTCATGGGCTGGCCGGGGCGGCAGATACCCCGCTGGCCGGGAGTGACCTCGATGGAGTGCTCACGCTCCGGGCCGGTAAGCCGCACCTTCCCCTCTTCGACCTCTACCTCGGTAAAGCCCTCACCGGGATAGGACCGCAGGTTGAAAGCGGTGCCCAGCACTTCCACCATAGCGTCGGGAGTAGTGATGCGGAAGGGGCGTGAGGGATTGGGAAAAGCATGGAAGTAGGCCTCGCCGGTAAGTTCAACGCGGCGGGCGGGGCCTTTTTGAAAATCCTCACCCAAAACGAGGAAAGTATTTTCATTAAGGACTACTGTTGAGCCATCGGGCAATGTGGTTTCCAGTTTTTCACCGGCACCGGTAGTGTAGAGGAGAGGGTTATCCGAAGTCGTGCCTTTCTCAGCCATCCACCACCAGCCGATGGCGGCCAGCAGGGCTATAGCTGCAGCGATGGACAACCAGCGCCGGGCCGATAACGGGCGGGGTTTTCGGGAAGCGGCAATGCGCCGCTGCAGGCGGGCCAGGCCGGCCTCAACGTCCGGCTCATAACCTTCTTTGTATCGCTTACTGAGGTTCCAGACTCTTTCCAGTTCCTCGGTATAGCCACTACGCCCTCCCTGCTCCAGCCAGTCGCTGAGCTCTTCCTGTTCCTGTGAATTGATCTCGCCCTTCAGCTTTTTGTGGAAGAGCATAATGTACTTTGAAACCTCCATTTCCTATTTTCTTCCTGCTTTGAAGACACAGTTACCATTGGGCGCCCCTATACCGCCTGCTTATTTTTGAGCCTATTTTCATTTTTGTCGCCTGGCTTTCATATCAGGGCCAGGAATAGCAGGAGGCTCAGGAAGGGGGCGAGGGCTTCCCGCAACAACCGCAATGCTTTGGAAACCTGGTTCTCCACTGTTTTCACGGATATATCCAGCACTTCGGCAATCTGCTGATAGGACATATCCTCAAAGCGGCTCAGCACGAAAACCATACGGCACCGCTCGGGCAGGCTGTCGATGGCCTGATCGATGCGCTGCTGGAGCTCATCGGCCTCCATTTGCTGGGTGGCCTGTGCCTGCCTGCTCATTACGGGGCGCAACTCTTCATCCACCAGTTTTACCCGCTGGTCACGGATGAAATTGAGCGCCCGGTTGACGGTAGCACGCCGCAGGTACGCTTTCAGGGAAGTGACGCCCTGCAAACGCCCTTTTTTGCGCCATAGCTCGAAAAAGACCTCCTGGCTGAGGTCTTCCGCTAAATTGCTGTCGGGTATGATCTTGTAGGCCACCTTGCATAGGTAACTGTAGTAGGTCCGAAAGATCAGGCTGATCGCCAATTCATCATCTTTTTCGAAGAGCTCCAGGAGCTCTCTATCGGTGTAATTTCGTTGCAAGGGGCATATCTTTTTGGACAGGGCTTACCGTTTCCGTGTTGGTTTACCTCCTCATCCGGCTAAAATAACATTTCCTGGTAGAACATTCCAAATAAACACCGGTGGTAAATTGCCAACATCGAAATATTGGGTGCGATCCTTTGAAAAAATAAGAATAAAAAAATACCTTAACGCTTCTTTTGGCGACATTCTGGGGGCAAACCAACTCAACCCACAGATAATCAAGAACTTACATAGAAACCACTCCCAAAAACAACCCATTGCCCTTCCTTGGAGGGCCGGGTTCTGTTTGCAGAGTGAAAAAGCTAACAATTGACCACCATGAAAAGGCCTTTACTGTTACTGTTTGCAAGCCAGCTGACTCCCATGCTCGTCTTCGCCCAGGATACCCCCTCAGGATGGGACCAGCGGATCAACGAAGCCGTACAACCGATAACCAACGCCGTGGCGGGCACCGTATTCTATGCCGTACAACTGGGCGAATCCGCCTCCACGGCCATGCCGCTGGTAATTATCATGCTGCTCACGGCGGCCATTATTTTCACCATATATTTCCGCTTTGTACAGTTCCGGCGCTTCAAGCTGGCCATCGATACGGTACGGGGCAAGTATTCCGACCCCAATGAAGAAGGAGAAGTCTCTCATTTCCAGGCTCTGACCGCCGCCTTGTCCGGAACGGTAGGGCTTGGCAATATCGCCGGCGTGGCCATTGCCATTTCCCTGGGCGGGCCGGGGGCCACCTTCTGGATGATCCTGGCAGGCCTGCTGGGCATGGCCTCCAAATTCACGGAATGTACCCTGGGTGTAAAATACCGGGACGTAGGCCCCGACGGCACCGTCTATGGCGGCCCGATGTATTACCTGACCAAAGGGCTGGCGGAAAAGGGCATGCCCGGGTTCGGGAAATTCCTGGCCGTCTTCTTCTCCATCATGTGCATCGGAGGGTCTTTCGGAGGCGGCAACATGTTTCAGGCCAATCAGGCGGCTCAGCAGTTTAACGACATGATCGGCGCCACTTCCGGTTCCGCCGGCCTGATATTCGGCGTATTCATGGCCTTCCTGGTAGCCGTTGTGATCATCGGCGGCATCAAGCGGATCGGATCGGTTACAGAGAAAGTAGTGCCGTTCATGTGCGGTATTTATGTACTGGCGGCCCTGGTCATCATTTTCGCTCACCCTACGGAAATTCCCCACGCTTTCTCCCTGATCATTGAGGGCGCTTTTTCTCCGGAAGGGGTCGCCGGCGGCCTGGTCGGAGTACTGGTTCAAGGTTTTCGCCGGGCGGCCTTCTCCAACGAGGCCGGCGTGGGCTCAGCAGCTATCGCTCACTCGGCAGTACGGACGGAAAACCCCGCCAGCGAGGGCGTCGTCGCTCTTCTTGAACCTTTTATCGACACGGTTGTGGTTTGTACCATGACCGCCATGGTCATCATCATTACCGGTTTTTACGTCAACCCATCGGGATCGATGAGCGGGGTGGACTTAACCTCCCAGGCCTTCGGCTCCATCATTCCTTGGTTTCCCTATGTCCTTACAGTGGCCGTAGTCCTCTTTGCCTTCTCCACCATGCTTTCCTGGTCTTACTATGGCCTGCAAAGCTGGATGTTCCTGTTCGGGCGGAACAAGGTGGCGGATTATACCTACAAGATCCTGTTCTGCCTTTTCGTTATCCTGGGCTCGGCGGCCAGCCTTACTGCTGTAACTGACTTTTCCGATGCCATGATCTTCGCCATGGCCATCCCTAACCTGACCGGCCTGCTGATCCTGATGCCTAAGGTGAGGGACGAAGTAAACAAATATGTCCGGAAGATCGAAACAGGAGAGATCGAAACGGTAAAGTGAGAGGGGGGAATTGGTGTATGGAGCATAGTTCCTTAAAGCAGTGCCCCATGAACCCATGAAGCAGCCCTCCCCTGCCCCTACCCGTTCACAATGCCTTGAGGTCCGGCTCTACCCATTGCCCTCTGGCCCGGACAGACATCAACCGTCCTCTGGAATAGTACTGAAAGGGCAGCATTTTATCCGCGTAAGGGCTTTTGAACAACTCTTCCCTGATGTATTCGTACCGGCGGCTTCCGCCTTGCTGTTCTTCGACGAAGCGGTAAAGGATACGCATCCAGAAGATGGTCAGCGTTTCGTGGTATCCTCCTTCGAGGGAGTTCTCCCCTCCCGAGGCCAGATTATAGGCGATGATGCCGGGGCGGATCTTACAAAGGGCCACATCCAGGCCATACTCCAGGATATACCACAGGCCGACGGAAAGGTGTGCCTCGTGGGTCCAGGCAGTAGCCGGTAATGACTGGGTTTCAAAGCTGGCCACCAGATGCCGGATATCCATCTGGCGGTTGCGGCCCTCAAACTCTTCGGGAAGCAGGGAATAGGCGATGGTATCTTTCATACGGCCTTCATAATTGAAACGCCGGCGCATAAACCCTTCCCTCCGAAAGCCAAATTTCTGCAATATCCGGACCGAAGGTTGATTGCCGGGGATAACAAAGGCTTCTACCCGCTGCAGTTTCATTTCTTCAAACCCCACCTGTAATATTTTTTCCAGGGCTTCACTCATCAGCCCCTTGCCTTTATACTGCTCATCCCATATCCCGTAACCGGCTTCGGCATAATTGTGGCGGATCCACCAACTGTGGAAGCTGCAGTCGCCGATCAGGCCCCCGGTTTTAGGGTCGATCAGCAGCCAGGCGCGAAAAGACAGGCGCGGGTTATCGGTAAAATTCAACCAATAACGTTCCTTTATGGCAAGGTAATCCCCTTCGGATCCACAACCCAGCAGGTGAAAGATCTCCGGGCCGGTGTGGTTGTTGAACAAATGCCGGGCCACCGGAGGATTAAGCTCTCGGAGGATGAGGCGGGAAGTTCGCAGTTCTGAAAAAGTGATGGGCATGCGTTCCGGGTTTACAGGGACAAATGTACAAACTCAGTCCATATCCTGCACAGCTCTCGGCTTCTTCCATAAGCTGAGCCGGCGGTCCATCCAGGAAGCTTTCATCCCGTATTGCAGGTAGTAAATAGCCAATCCGACAAACACCCCAAGAACAGCGCCCAGATATACATCCTTAAAAAAGTGCTGCACCAGATAGATGCGGGAAAGGCCGACTAACAGGGCGATAAAGAAAAGTACCAGGCCGGCGCCTCTTTTATATGGCAGGCACAGCGCCAGGAAGGCGTACAGGGCGAAGGCCGACATGGTATGCCCGGAGGGAAAACTGTTCGTTCCGCCATTGAGCACCACCCCTTCGATGGCATCGATCTGGTCAAATACCCCCATCTTGCGAAAATAGAGATAGGGCCGGTCGTGCCGGAACAATTCTTTGGCCAGAAAACTCAACAGGGTAACTCCCAACCCCAGCAAAGGCAATGCCGCCACATGGCGAAACCGCACAAAGAGCAGAATGCCCAGCACCAGAAAATAGGGAGCCGCTTCTCCCATCATAGAAAAAAAAACGAAGAACTGGTCCCACCAAGCGCTGCGGTGAGCATTGAAAAAGAAGATAACATCGCCGGTATCCAGAACTGACAGGAGAACAGCGCCAACCAAAAGGAAGAGGGCAAAGGGCAGGAAAAACCAGATATTTTCCTTGAATACCGTCCGCAGGGAAAAAGCATTCCTCATTGCTTCCTGCGTTTTATGATCTTACTGAACAGAATGAAAAAGCGGTCCGGATTGAGCAGTTTGCTGTCATTCATAGCTTTGACCGTAAGAATGATCCCTATAGGGAAGAGTACTGCACAGGGCACCCAGGCGGCTACTGCAGCCGGCAGCACAGAGGTCTCGGCGATCTTGCGGCAAAAAATGGTCAGTACAATGAACAGCATGAAAAAAATGATGGAGATCAATATGGGGTAACCAAACCCTCCTTTACGGACAATGGCTCCCATCGGCGCTCCGATAAAAAGGAAAATGAAACAGATGACAGCCATACTGTATTTGGTATGCAGTTCATAGATGTGCTTCACCTTCGATTCGATCAGGCGGTCCAGTGACCGCTCGGCCGATTCCGAATGCGCATGTATGCTGCGAATATAAGACTTGGCCTTGTTGCGGAGGCGCCGCTGATCCGGCTCTTTGAAGAGTTTGTAGAAATGGCCGTATTCCGTCAGGGGTTTATCGATGTCCTGTTCCAGTGGGTTGCCTTCGAACGGCCGGGATTTACGGACGACGGTGGGGCTCGGTGTTGAGCTTTCATCCATTCGGTCGGGCCCGTTTGCTGCTATATCTTCCGGGATCTCATTGCTGCTGTTTTCATCCGCCTCAACCTGGCTCACCGTATCCAGGGAAGCCGATTCCTGCTCCTGTTCCTCCTGAGGAGGCGCATCTTCCTCATCCGGATCGTTGAGGTAGGTAGTGTCCTTCTCCATAAAAAAGAAGAAATTGGACACCTGGTTGGACATACTCTTTTCGCGGCGCAGGATCTTGATGCTCAGGGAGTCCACTGCTTCCTGAAGCTGGCCGCTGGTCAGCATGCTCCGGTTGGACTTGAAGAGCTCCTCATTGGTGCGGTTGAGCTGGAATTCGCTCAGGTCGAACACCTTGGTCCAGCTGCTGAAGTTGGTGCGCACAAAAGGGAAGGAGCGGCTGGAGCCGGCAGCGGAGGGCTCCGTCTCCATATACTGATGGCCTTTGTTGAGGTTCATCACAAAATAGCTCCCGTCTTCGGTGGCGTACATCTCGCCGCTCTCGGCAATGATCTGGCTGAGGCGCCCCCGGGAAGCATCGGTATGGTCATAGATCAATACGTGCTCGATGTGTTTACCGTCAGGCTCTTTCTCACCGATGTGAATGGCGTAGCCGTCAAAATCATCATTGAAAATTCCGGCATCGAGCCGCAGGGCGGGCTTCTGCCGCTGTATGTCATACATGCGGGAGCCAAACTTGAGGTTGGCCACCGGAATGAGATTGTTCGAACAGAAAAAGGAGAAGGCCGTTGCTCCGGCAGCGAAGAACATCATCGGCCGCATGATCCGCCAGAGAGAGACCCCGGCGGATTTGAAGCTCGACAGTTCGTACCGCTCCGCCAGGTTACCCAGTACCATGACGGAGGATATGAGCACCGCCAGAGGCAATGCCATGGGAATGAGGGATACGCACTTATAGGCCAGCAATTCCATGATCAGGAAAAAACCCAGGCCCTTGCCGGCAATATCGTCAATGTACAACCACAGTACCTGCATCACCAACACGAACATAGCGATCATGAAGGTCACCAAAAATGGTGGGACAAAACTGGTGATCATCAGGCGATCCAACTGCTTCATAGGCGGTAAACTCTCGACGTCAAAGATAGAGCCAATTTTTAATACACCTAAAGAAATGTCCCGGTTTAGTAGTTTGTTCACTTTTCGGGTGTCTCTGGGGCTCCTGCCTCTGGACAAAGCCACTTTATTGGTTTTTCTTCCCCTGGCAAAAAAAATCTCCATTTTTTTACCATCCGCTGTAACTTTATACGATCCGGACCGTCACCCAAGTGAAACCCGATAGGAATTAGTAAGAGATCACCCGAACTTTCGATTTCGATTCATGAACCTCGAAGATTTTAAAAAAAGCATATTACCCATCAAGAACAAGCTTTACCGGATGGCGCTGCGCATCACCGCCAACCCGGCGGAAGCCGAAGACGTCGTGCAGGAAGTCTTCATAAAGGTATGGGAACTGCGCGGCGAGATGGACGAGGTCCGGAACATCCAGGCCTGGTGTATGCAAATGACGAAAAACCGGGCCATCGACAAACGGCGCCTCCGCTATAACCAGGCGGAAGAGCTGGACAAAGCCTACGGCCTGAGCAGCGACAACCATGACCCCGGCAGGCAGGCAGAACTCAGCGATGCCGTCAGCCAGGTGAAGGTACTCATGGCAGAACTGCCCGACAGCCAGAAGATAGCCATGCACCTGCGCGATATCGAGGGGTTGAGCTATCAGGAGATCTGCGAAACTCTGGACATGCCGCTCAGCCAGGTGAAGACCAATATTTTCAGAGCCAGGAAACACATTCGTTCGAAACTAATGCAATTATGGACTATAAATTAATGGAACAACTGCTGGAGAAATACTTCGAAGGGGAAACCTCCCTGAAGGAGGAAAGCCGGCTTCGGGACTATTTCCAGCACGAAGATGTGCCGGAGGCCCTGCGGCCCTACCAGCCCTTGTTTCAACACCTGGAAGAGGAACGGGCCCACGAGCTGAGCAGCGATTTTGACCGGAAGCTGCTCCGGCAACTGGAGGAGGCCCGGCCAGGGACAAGGGTGCGTTACCTGTCCGCCCGCACCTGGGTGCTGCGCATCGCCGCCGCCTTCGTGATCGGCCTGGGCCTGTGGTGGGCCTATGTGTCCCAGAACAGTTTCCAGACGCGCCAACAGGCCGGCATCGACTGGTCGAAGTACGAAGTACAAACCCCGGAAGAGGCCTTCCGCCTCACCAGCTCCGCCCTGCTGAAAGCCAGCAGCGAACTCAATCAGGGGGCCTCCACCGCCGCCCACGAAATGGACAAGCTGAAAAAGGTGGGGAAATACTTTAAGTAATGTGTAAGTGTGCTAAAGTGTAAAGGTAGAAAAGAGGCTGCAGGCGTTGCGCCAACGAGAATTACAGGGCAGTTCCCTGACATTCATTCACTCATTCGCTAAATCACTCATTTTCCATCCGCCGAAGCCTGGTGCGAAGGCGGGCATTCAAATCACTCGATCAAAAGCAAAAATTATGAAAAACTTGAAATTCCTCGTTATTGCCCTGCTGATGGGCGTCGTTTCATCCGCTTATGCACAAACCACCAACTTAAGCGCCATCGACAAATACTTTCAGCAATACGTCGAAGACGACCGCTTTACGGTGGTATATATCAGCTCCAAACTGCTGAACATGTTCGGCAAGCTGGAAGTCGACAATATGGAAATGGACGATGCCGAGACCAAGGCCATCGTCGACCTGGCCAGCGACCTGGAAGGCATACGCATCCTGGTAGCCGAAGAAAATGCAGGCGGGTTCTACAAAGAGGCAAAAGCCAAGATCAACACCAAGGAATACGAAGTGCTGATGACTGTCCGCGACAAAGATGAGGCCAATGTGGATTTCCTCATCAAGGATGACGGCGATAAGATGATCAACGAATTGCTGCTGCTGGTCGGCGGTGAAGACGAGTTCGTCCTGATGAGTTTCGTCGGCAAGATCGACCTCGACAAGGTTTCCAAACTCATCAATGAATTCGACGACAAAGAGAAAGCCCCCGGCAATGACGAGCAGAAACAGTAATTTTATGCCGAGCCCCGGAAGTTGTTGCTACCGCGGGAACTTCCGGGCAGGTATGAATTGCAGATACCGGCCTCACGGCCTATGCCCCTTTTGAAGAAGTGAAAACCCATAGTTTTTCTGCCTGTATTCCCTTATCAGGAAAAACCTTAAAGTCATGCGTATCTCCCTTGCAATCCTAATACTCTTTGCTATAGGCCTTTCTTCCTGCAGCACGCCAAAGACAACGGCGCAGTTCTACCACACCCATAAGCACAAGGAGGGCGTCACCAACTTCAAGATGCCGGGCTGGCTGATATGGATCGGCGGCGGCATTGCCCAGAGCGCCGTCCAGGACCCGAATGCGAAGGCTGGGCTCCGGCTGGCGCGTAAGGTCAAAAAGCTCCGCTTCATGGCCACGGAAGGCGATAACCCGATCACTGCCGCCGAAGTCAGCGATTTCATCACCAACATCCGCAGCACCGGCTACGAAGACCTGCTGATCGTGCAGGACGGAAGCTCAACCGTCCACATGCTGTCCCGGGAAAAAAAGGAAAAGCTCAAAAACCTGGTCATCCTGGTCAACGATGAGGAGGAATTTGTCTTCATGGACATGAAGTCCCGCCTCAAATACGAAGACCTCACCGACCTGGCCAATTCCTTCCTCAAAAAGAATAAGAAAGAAGATGAGCCAACCGAACAACCGGCCGAAGATCAGAAGGACGAGCCCGTAATGGCGGAGAAGAAACCGCGGGCGTAGGGTTCGTTATTCGTTATTCGTTATTCGTTATTCGTTATTCGTTATTCGTTGATTCGGGATTCGGGATTCGTGATTCGTGATTCGTTGATTCGAGGCACGCATCACGAATCACGAATCACGAACCTACGAACACTCTTGTAAGCAAATCACCGACAATTACATTTTTAGCATCATCAAAATTCACAATATGAGAACTTTCATTTTGTCAGCCTTGCTGGCGATGGGGCCCTTGTTTGCCCTCGCTCAACCAAAGCCTATTGCCGATTTCTATGAGAAGTACAAGCAGTATGAGAATGTAACCGACGTAAAGCTGCAGGGATGGCTGCTGGAAATCGCCTCCAACTTTACCGAAGGCGACGAACAGGCCAAAGAACTACTGAGTAAGATCACCTACCTCCGTGTACTGGTCATGGAAGACGGCAACCTGGTCAGCCCCGCAGAATACAAGAGCCTTTTGAAGGAGATACGCAGAAACTCTTTCGAAGAGCTGCTAAGAATACGGGAAGGAGAAGAAAATATCGGTTTCTATATCCGCGAAAACGGCGAGGCCATCACCGACGTGCTGCTTCTGGTCAGCGGAGAGGATGAGTTCGTCCTGCTCAGCCTGGAAGGCCTTCTCAAATTCAGCGACCTCAACGACCTGAACATCGATATCGACGGGGCAGAGCACTTCGAACGGCTGCCCGAGAAGAAGGGAGATGTACCAAGGGCGTAGGGTTTTTGGTTGGTTAGGTTGATTAAGTTAACTTGGTTTATTGAGTGGCGGGCGATGCCTTTGGCAACCGAATCAACCAATCACACCAATCAACCGAATCAACCATAAAGATTGTTATTATAGTAAAGTATGATTCTGGATTGCACCGCCCGGGCTTCGGCTACGGGCGGTTTTTGTTATGGCTTCGGAAGCATTTTACGTTAGCACAAAGCTTATTTCCGTCATACTGACAGAAAAAACATCGGATACTTCCCAAAGGCTATCTATACTGCCAATCGGATTTTGCCCGGCCAGAATTAAAGAAGCAGCGGCGTTGCCCTGTTCTGTGGGCAACACCGCAGGCTTGGTAGGAGCGTTTATGCTTGAAAAAGTATTAAAGCCGGGGCTAAAAATTCACGCCCAACCCTATCCACAAGTTATACATCCACTCGGTTTCATTACTGAAAGGAGCAGGAACAATCTCATTATCAATATTCTGAAATATTTGGGGGTCACCTTCCATGATAAATTGCCCCCTTGAAACCTGCCCTCCAAGGAAAAAAGATACTCCCTGAGCATAATACCGGCATCCCTCGCCAGCCTTATTACCCAACAGGCCAAGTTCGGCCGCCAGATAAGGGGTTGCTTTAGGATTCAACGAGGCAAGATTATCCGCCTTGTTCTCTTTAAGACGGACGTTGCTTCCTTTAAAATATTCCGTCTCTTTGTCAAAGATGAGTTTCGCATTGGTACTGTATAGCATACCGCCGCCAATGCTAGCGTAGATAGATTTTCCAAACTGGGTGCGCACCCTGGCGCCTCCGCCAAACCGCCGGCCTCGCAGATGGATTTCTTCATTGTTGGGAAGGCTTATCAGATCGGCTTGGCCTGCTCCTTCCAACAAACTTGCGTTGAGGTAGTATTCCCCTGTTTCCCGTAACTTAAATTTTAAGGTTTCGTAAATACCATCTATATAAAAGCGGGTAAAAAATGAAGAATTGCGGCCCCAGCGTATCTCACCGGGCAATCCAAAACTGAAAGTCATTTTTGCCCCCCTCCTATTACTCCAGGTATCGTTCAAGCCCGCTCCACCGATGATGCTGACAAATGCGAAATCGTAAATGAAACTGGGGTTGAACAAGCGATAGTTATTGCTCTCAACTACATCATTGTAGATCATACGAGAAGCAGAGGAACTTTCGTTAGACATACTATATAACTTTTCTGCTTGTGCTGCTTTCTTTGCAATAGCCAAGACGCGGTTTTTGGCTTCTTCCATTTGGTACTGATTGTATATACTTACCATACCCTCCCACAGCCGTTTACCAAAACCATGATTTTGTTCCCGGACATATACGTTCCCGTACCAATCTTCTACATAGGTATATGAAACATCAGGGCTATTACGGATTCCTTCCTGAATGCCTCCAATCAAGGCTGCGGCAGCCTTTGCATCCTGGACAATTTCGTTAATAGCCCGCTCATAACTTTGTAACTCCGCCTCGTAATGCTCTCTTGAATAAGATGCCGTGACCGAGGCCAGCCGGCTAACTTTTTTTGTAACGAATGTAGATTTACCAGCAGGTAATACTGTATGAATCACCGGGCTGCCGTCCCCTGGGTCTATCTGGACGGTCAGCCTGGCCACTGTTGGGTTCGAGATCCTGTATCTGTACTTGGAACAGGCATCAGCCCGAAGCAGGTCAACTAACCTTGCCTCCTGAGAATGCCCAATCGTATGGAATAAAACAAACAGGGTAATAATTGCCCATTTATAAAATGCCAAATATTCGTTTTTCATCTTAAAAAAGGATTTAGGTTGTTAGTGAAATAATTAGGTATGCAAAGTGCAAGCTTCAGAAATGACTTTACATCTTGATAAACTTCCGGATAACACGGTGAAGGCCCGACGCGCCTTCCAGGATATATAAATCCCGGCAGGAAGAGCAGAGAAATCAATAATGGTTTGTCCGCCGGAATCCGATGATTTCCCTATTCTTAATCCGTAAATTGGGAGAAACTACCGGCCCAGGGAAATCAAAAAAAAGGACAGTTTCGATGCTTATTCACTTTAATTGTGCACCTTTACCCCCCGACAGCCCTTTATTTTAAAGGAATCCCAACACAAAAGTCATTCGATAAAAAAATGGTTAAAAGTTCCCTCATCGGCCTGCTAAAAACTTTTTCTGAGGAGGAGTGGAAAAGATTTTCCCTCTTTTTGCAGTCGCCTTATTTCAACCGCAGTAAGGGGGTACGGCAGCTTTTCACCTACCTGTCCGGGTTTCGGCCCGGGCTGGACAGCCCCAGGCTGGATAAAGAAAAGGCCTTCGCAGCTGTTTACGGAAAGCAGGCAGCTTATGCAGAAAGTAAATTCAGCGACCTGATGTACAAGATGAAAGGCCTGGCGGAGGAGTTTCTGGCTCATGACGAGCTAAAAAACCGCCCCGGCCTGCAGGGCCGGCAACTGGCCTATCTGCTCAGCCGGAGGAAGGGCGCCTACCTTTTCTTCACCAAAGCAATGAAAAGGGCCGCCCGGCAAATGGAACTGCAACCGGAAAGCATGGAAAAACACTGGGCCCTGCTCTGGCTGAACCACCTGGCCCACCACCATCCCGAGCGGGCCACTCCCTACCACAGCCCCCTTACTGAGTTGCGGACGGCCATGGAAGAGCTCGACCAGCTTTATCTCTATGCCAAGTTTCGCTACAGTACAGAGCTGCTGGCCAGAAAAAACATCCTCAAAGAAGAGCAGGATATGCTCCTGCTGGACGCCTGCTTCGAAGCCAAGGGCCAGGGATTCCAGGGCCCGCCTTTGCTGGAGATGCATTACCATCTGGCCCGCTTAAATGGCATTGAAGAAAGCTACGAGGCTTACCAGGAGGCTAAGGAGCGCCTGTTATCGAACCTCGGCCGGATGGGCCCTATTGAAAAACAATCGGCCTTTCTCAACCTGCTCAACTACGTGATCCGCAAAGCCAATAACGGGGAATCATATTGGAGAGTGGAATTGTTCGATTGGTATAAGCTGGCGCTGGAGGAAGGCTTCCTTCTTTCAGATGGCACGCTCCAGGAACCCAGTTTCCTGAACATTGCCATTACTGCCGCCATCCTCAAAAAATTTAAATTTGCCCGGGAATTCATCCTCGACTACCAGCAATATCTCAGCCCCGATATACGCGAACAGGCCACTTCCTACTGCCGGGCCTACCTCCTGGTTCACGAAGGGCGCTATGACAAGGCCAATGAACTGTTGATAAGGTCCAACTACTCGTCTGAGGTTTATAAAACGCGTTACCATTCCCTCCTGATCCGCTGCCGCTACGAATTTGCCCCGGAACACAATGATTACGAAACCTTCCTGCTGGACAGCTGTAAAAAATTCCGCAGATACCTGACGAAGGAATGCAGGTGGGCGGAAGAAAAAAAGACATCTTACCTCAATTGGATAGACATGGTGGAAACCCTGCACGCCTGCCGGAGTGAGAAAATAAAGCGCCCCGAGTACCAGGAGGAGCTGAAAACTCTGCTGGAACAAAAACAACCCATCTTTTTAAAAGAATGGCTGCTGGAAAAGATCGCCAGCCTCGATAGTTTGTAGGCAAATTCCCAGCAGCCGTCAGATCTAATCTAATTTCGCACCTATTTTCAGCTATTGGCTGTTAGCGCAATGCCATTAAAGGAAGGCGTTTGCAAACCGCTAAACGCCAAAAGCTAACTGCATTATAGTAACCTGATTTCAACCCTCCACAAAATCTTGCGTCACAATCGGCGGAGGAGGTGGCGGGGGCGGCTCATCTCCTTCCGTGACGGCTGGGTTACAGTAAGGAATGGATAATAACAGGCATAGGGTTCCTGTTTGGAAGACGCGGCGCATCTTCCAGGCAAAATTTCGGTCTTGCATGATTCGCAGTTTTTGAAGATTAGAAATTCCCCATCAGGCACGCACGAAGGCGCCGAAGGAGGTCAAAAACCGCATGGCCATAGCGGGTTGGAAGAAGGCCGGCAGAAAGCCGTAACACAACTGCCTGCCCCTCTTCCTGAATAGTTAGCCGATATAAAAAGGGAAAGGCCAATAGATTTGGAGAGATTTCTTTATTTTGAGGAGTATTTATTTCAAAGCAGCAAGGAACTTACGCGAAACGCAAAAGCATATGCCAGCCTATGGGACTATTCGACTGGCTTTCCACAACCAGAAAAACCGCCGTATTTACTGATAAAGAGATCCTGGAAACCTACCGCTCGAAGGATACTTCGAACATTCAACGGATGGAGAAAGAGCTTTACGCGAACGGATTTGCCTATCTGCCACATGGTAAGAAAACCATCAAAACCTTGCCCGATCCCGATGAACGCCGGCAAGTATACTCCGATGCCTTCCTCGATTTTTCCCGGCAGATGAGAAAGGGTAACTTTAGGGGAGAGGCATCAGTTAAAACCTTCTTTACCAGCATTTTCAACCACAAACTCTTTGACCTTTTAAAACACAAACAGACTAATACCTATAAAGCCAACCAACCCGGCGCTGTAGAACTGGAGAACCGCCTGGAAGTTCTTTCCCAAAAGTCCCGCGATATCGTGAAGGATCTTTTAACGAAGGAAAAGCTGGAGCAGGCCCAAATCCTGCTCAAAACGCTTTATGCCGGAAAGACGCCTTGCTACGCCTTGCTCCTGATGGCTGCCGAAGGGTTCAAACAGGCTGAGATCGCCGAATATCTGGGCCTTACGGTCAAAACGGTAAAGAACAATACCTGGGATTGCCGGCGGCAGTTGCTGGCTGTATTCACACCATAATCCAAAGCTTATGCCCGGCCAAAATAACGATAGCGACCATCAACTCATCAATCGCTTTTTCGAAGGGGAACTCTCCGGCGAAGAGGAAAGAACGGTTGACGAACGCATACAATCAGACCCGGCCTTTGCGGAAAAAGTGGCCAATTTCATGGCCCTCCATCGCACCGTACGAGAGTTAAGGCGGGAGGAACTGGAAAAGCTGTACCCCGGCGGGGCGCCTGCCGGGAGGCGGCTGCCATGGTGGCTGTGGACAGGGCTGGCCCTCATCCTGGCCCTCACCTTATATCTTTTTTTTGGCAAGGGGCAGATGCCCGTTCCTCCTCCATCCGGCCAGCCCGTTGCCCTGCAAACCGGACTGGCCGCCCATGAAGAGGCCAGGAAGCAAGATCCGGCATACTTCGCCACCACCATGGGCGGAGACTGGAAAGCCGACTACCGGGCCGGCCGATACGCCGAAGCCCGACAGAAGCTGAACGCCGAACTAGATGCTTCCGACAACCTGGCCAATAAAAGCCGGTTCTGTTACTATGCCGGCCTGCTCAACCTCTATCCGGAGGAGGAGCCTGCCGATCCGGGCCGGGCCATTACCTACCTCCAATTCGCCCTGAAAGAAAAAGAGGATGCCGCTTTGTACCTGCTCATCGCTTATGTAGAAGCTGGACGGCTGGACGATGCGCGCGCCCTGGCGGCGGAACTTTCCGCCGAACAGACCGGCCGGCTGCCGGCAGAGGCCCGCCGCCGCCTCGGTCAATAGAGCGCTTTGTTGTTCCCGATCAGGATAAGCGGCGCCCAACTGGCGGGCTCAGCTTGTGGATGCCGTTGCCGGTACTGCCTCTTGGCCAGGGCCAGGGCCACATCCTTGGGGGCTCCCTTCAGTAAATGATCGTAAAATGAAGCGGTGATCTCTGCCGTCGGCGGCTCCAGTGCCTTAAAGGTGGAGGCCAGCAGGCTGGAACACCCCGCAATGGAAAAGGCCCGTGCAATGCTGGCTAAGCCTTCTCCCGGTTGGTTGATGCCGTAGTGGGTGTCGCACATACTCAGCACCGCCAGCGCCGTGCCGTACAGGTCGAGGCTGAGGATCTCGCCGGACCGCAGGTTGCCGTCCTGCCCGCCCCGCCCGTCCTGGGTGAACAGAATGGCATAATCCCGGGCCTGGCTGGCCTCCGCACAGCCATGAGCGGAAAAATGAAGGATGCGGCACGCCCCTGCCCTCTTCTTAAAAACCGCCTCCCCGGCTTTTTCGTCGCATGAAGTGGCGTATCCCTTCGACTTAAAAGTGCGGATGATGCTTCTGGACTGGCCGGCCATCTCCCGTAAAGGGGTATCGGCACACCGCAGAGGGCTGTCTTGGGCCTCTCCGGCTGCATATTCCGCCAGGAAAGCGCCGATCTCCCACTTTTTCTCTTCTTCCGGCAGCTTCTTCAGATGATCGTACACCTCCACTGAATATGCATAAGAGACCCAATAGCGGTCCGCAAGATAGGAGCTCTCCGCCAATGGCCGCCCCGATGTTTTTTCCATAATCAGGCATTCAAAGGGCAGTCCGTGCAGGGCGCCATCGGGCACAATGACCAGGCTGCGGATACCCGCCGGCAAGCGGCGGAGGGGATCCGCAAAGGCCAGCCGGTAAAGTTGGGATGCATTGTCCGCAAAAGCTGCTGTACTGCCGGTCTGAAGGTTTTCCTTCAACGCTGAGGCCTGACGGGCGATCCGGCCGTCGTCCATCGACAGAGCAAGCACCTCCGCCTTTGCCCTGGTAATGACAAAACAGAGGCCGGCGCCAGGCCCATGAACAAAAGACAGGATGGCGGTGGTATCATCGAGCAGCCCCTGCGCCTGCTCCAGGCCGATGGCCTCATTGGAAAAACGCTCCCGGTAATAAGCGCGCCAGGCGGGAGAGCGGCTTACCCGAAGGCTGTCGATAAAGGCTTCATACTGCCGGGTGGCTTGGACAACAGAATCCTGAAAGCCTTGTCCTTCCTCTTTATATCGTTGCAGGCTGCGCCTCAAATGCTGCTCGCGCTGCAGCAATTGTTGCATCTCCCCTTCAAACTCCAGGAAACCCATCTGGCGGAAAACGGCTTGCCGGACGGCATAGCTCTTTCCCTGTTCAGCCAGTTGGAAAAGCTGGGCAAGCCTGGCCTGAGAAGGCTCCTGTAAATAGAGTTGGTACGCTGTTCTGATGGCATTGGAGACGATCCCATCGGCCAGACGGCGCGCCGAGTCCACCGCAGCGTCATCGGCAGTAAGAATGCGGATGGAGTCGAGGTAGATCAAGCCCTGGCGGTAATTATTCAGGGCCGCCTCCAGATACTGCCGCTCCCCCGTGGCCTCATAACAGAGGGCCATCACTTCCCCTTTTGTCTGCAGCCCGCTCAGCAGGAAATCATGGCGGGGAATCAGGCCCACCTCTACCGGCGGGCTTTCCAGCAGGCTGTCGTTGGGATACCCCAAACGAATCAAAGCAAGGCGGAGGTAACGCCTGGCCTCTTCCAGGCGCCCCTGCAAGCTCAGTGCCCGTGACATCATCAAGAGAATATATCCGGATATGGGCTCCGTCTGGCGGAAATCCCAGCGCGGCTCCCCGAAAAAACTCAGGGTGGCCTCCGCCTGTTCCAGAAACGGCCGGCTGCCCAGGCTGTCCACCAGCTTGCTGAGCAGAGCTGCCTTCGAAAATTGAGTGATCACATAAGGCTTCTGGTATACCGCGTCCTTTTGAGCCAGCAGCTCTAATCCCGCCAGTAAACTGTCCATTTCCTGAAGCGCTCCGGCATAATGCGTCATGGCCTTTTCCGGCCAGTGAAAACGTTTGTAGTAATCCCCCCTTCGCATGGAGAGCAAAATCCTGTTGTTTTCCAGATTCAGCCGAATCAGGGTATTCCCGGGGTTGGGCACTTTCTCGGCCAGCAGGCTTTCCGCCTGGCCCAGTTTCTCCGCTGCCGCCCTGGCATCACCTACTGACTGATAGCAAACGGCCTGGTTGATCAGCTCATTGGCGAGAGATTCCCAAGCTTCCAGCTTACGGTACAAAGATGCCGCCTGTTCCGAAAAGGCCAACGTCCGGGTATATTCAAACTGCGACTGGTAATTGATGGAGATCAGATTGTACATATTCGCCCGTAGCGAATCCGCCATCGAATTGTTGCGGCCGGCCAGCAGGGTTTCCGCCTCCAGCATGATGTCGTTGGACTTCCTGACATTCCCTTTGGCCGACTCCTGGTAGGCCAGTGCATAGCGGCAACGTACCTCCGTTTCGGGAAAGCCGGCTAGCGGCCTAGCGTTGGACAAAAGTCGGAAGTCGGAAGGCGGAAGTCGGAATGACTTCGGACGTTCCGCAACTCTTTGGCTATCAATAGTGTCCAACCTTAGAAGGGTAACCGGAAAGCCAGGCGGAAGGCCCTCTAATGACCGTTCTACGCAGGCAAAAACACTATCTGGCAGCGGGTCGTTCTGATTTTTTTCAAAGAGTGCCAGCACGGCACGGCAACAGCGGTCCTCCTCAAATGAAACGGCAGGAGGCGTGTAAGGCAGCTCAGCATTCGGAATGTCCTTGTCGGACTGGCAGGCACTCAGAAACAGGATGGTAAAAAAAAGCAATAGCGATATTCTCATCTTAAACAGGGTTTACCAGGTGTCAGGAATGCTAAAAATAACGAAGCTGGCCTCAAATAAATTGGGCCACGCTGAGAATTGAGAGGTACTTTGTTCTTTTCGTTCCATTTAAAAAGAACTAAAAACCAAAATTCCTGCTATCTTTACCCAAAACCACGATCATGGCCAAGCAGGAACAACCTGGCCCGGACGCCCTTCTCCAGGCCAAAGTAGAACAACTCGGCATCGCCTTTGAACGCCTGGGCTATTCCCCCATGAATGCCCGGGTGATGGGGTTCTTGCTGCTCACCGACCCGCCCTACAAAGATTTCTTCGCAATACGCGATTTCCTCTCCGCCAGCAAGAGCTCCATCAGCAACGCCCTCAATTACCTGATGAACGAAGGCACAGTCGATTATCTGACCTTTAGCGGCGACCGCCGGCGCTACTTTCGCATCAACCCCGACAACTGGCTGCAAAACCTGAAACAGCAAACCCTCCGAATGAGCCAGATGCGCGTGATCCTGGAAGATGTGTTGGAAGAACGCTCCGAAAGCGAGTATCTCGAATTCAACGAGGGCCTGCAGGAGATCATTGAATTTCAGGATTTCATTGCCAAAGGCATTGAGCTGATGATCCGGAAGTGGGAGGAGCGGGAGGGAATGAAGGAATGAAGGAATTTTACCCGGAAGAGCCTATGGCGAAGACAGGGAAAGAATGATTGCTTACCAGACTAAAAAGGCTTAAATTATAGGAAAAAATGGCTACCCCAAATGAAGACGGCTATGGCAGGGGCTGCGCCTCCCAGGGATCATGGGTGTTGCTTGGCTTTATGGGGATACTTCTCGCAATCACCACAAACAAAGGTATAAGTTTTTTGAAAGTTTACCTGGGGATTGAACTCACCCTGATCCAGTACTTTGCCGGTATTGTCGGCATCCTGATACTGGTTGGCTTTTTGGCCAATATGCTACAAAATGCCTACCGGGAAGCTCAGCAGGAAATACGGGAAGCGGGCCTGGAAGAAGAGATCCTGGCCCAGGCTAAAAAGGGAAAGGTGCATCCTCCATTCTTTCTGTACCTCCGCCCCTTTATCCCGCGCGGACAACTGAAATATCAGGACGAAGATGAGATGGAGGACTACCAGTCCGTCGTTCCGTTCTCCATGCCCCCCCTGGAAAACATCGAAACCATACTGGGAAAAGCCGTGCAGCCGGATCGTTTCCTGGCAATGGGCCGAAAAGGAGAAGCCACCGCCGCAGCGGCCCGTTTCGAGGTCGAAGACAGCCAATGGCAGGAAAAACTGAAAACTCTCGCCCGGCACGCCAAGGGCATTCTCCTGCTGCCCGCCACCTCAGACGGGTCAATTTGGGAAATGGACTACCTCCATGCTCACCCCGGCCTCCTGAAGAAAACCATTTACCTGATGCCGCCAAAATCTCAGTCGCTCTCCGAGGCGCTTAAAACGAAACCCTCGCTGGTAGAAGAGGAATGGGGCCTTCTTCACGAGACAGCTCAGGCCGGCGAAATGGGCTTTCCTCCGTACAGTAGGGAAGGATTGTTGTTTACCCTCGCCCCCAACGGCAAGATGCTCCGGAAAGCAGCGCCAAACTGGAACCGCCCCTCCGAATTGGGCAAGGCCATTAGAAAACTACTGGCGCCGGCAAAAGCAGAAAAAAGCTGAACATCAGGTCCCCCAGATAGTCGGCAGGGGCGCAAAGATGATTACTTTAATAATCGTTACAAATGTAATCATTACTTTAATAACGATTATATTTATAATGATCCTGCCCCGTCCGATTTCTATCTATCCAAGCCCTATTTCTCGCTCCTCTCCCCGAACGACGAGCTGGAGGGTGCGCCCCTCCAACATTTACACATTTACACTTTCACGCCCTTGCACTCTTTTACACATTATTCCCTATGTTTAGGGCAAAAAAATGAGGCTACTACTCTCAACCGCATTACTGCTTTACACTTTGACCGCTCTGGCCCAATCCGAGCATCCTCCCGCCACGCCGGCGGCCGAGCGCATCGCCAGCTACCGGCAGCGGCAGGCCCTGGCCGAAAAGTCCATCGTCAACGCCATAGAGTTCCGCAACGTGGGGCCCACCATCATGAGCGGGCGGGTGGCCGACCTGGACGTATGGGCCGAAGACCCCAGCCACTTCTACGTGGCCTACGCCTCGGGCGGGCTCTGGAAAACGGAGAATAACGGCACTTCTTTCGAACCGCTGTTCGACCACGAAATGGTAATGACCATCGGCGACATCGCCGTCGACTGGCAACGCAACACCATCTGGGTGGGAACGGGCGAGGTCAACTCCAGCCGCTCTTCCTACGCGGGCGTAGGCGTCTACAAGAGCACCGACGGCGGCAAGAGCTGGCAGCACCTGGGCCTGGCCGAAACCCACCACATCGGCCGCATCGTCCTGCACCCCGACAACCCCGACGTCGCCTGGGTGGCCGCCCTGGGCCACCTCTATTCCCCCAATGAAGAACGCGGCATCTACAAGACCACCGACGGCGGCCAGAACTGGGAAAAAACCCTCTACGTCAACGAAAATACCGGCGGCATAGACCTCCTCATCGACCCCGATGACGCCAATACCCTCTACGCCGCCACCTGGGAGCGCGAGCGCCGCACCTGGAACTTCGTAGAGTCCGGCCCCGGCTCCGCCATCTACAAAAGCACCGACGGCGGCGCTACCTGGGCCGACATCAGCAGCGGTCAGGAGGGCTTCCCTTCCGGCGAATACGCCGGCCGCATCGGGCTGGACCTCATCCGCCAGGACGGCAAAACCATCCTCTACGCCGCCATCGACAATTATGAACGGTACAAAAAAGAAGAGGAGGAGGATCAGCTCACCAAAGACGAGTTGCGCAACATGAGCAAGGAGGGCTTCCTCAAGCTGGAAGCCTACCTCGTCAAAGACTACCTGAAACGCTACGATTTCCCGGACCGCTACGATGTGGCCAAAGTCCGAAAAATGGTGGAAACCGGAGAGCTCCTTCCCAAAGCTCTCGTAGAATACGTGGAAGATGCCAACTCCCTGCTCGTCGACTCTCCGGTCTACGGCCTGGAAGTATACAGAAGCATTGACGGGGGCGCCTGGGAGAAAACACATGACAAAGTACTCGAACGCGTGTACAACACCTACGGCTATTACTTCGGCCAGATCCGCGTAGCCGCTTATGACGCCGACAAGCTCTTCACCATGGGCGTCCCCATCCTGCGGTCCGACGACGGCGGCAAGACCTGGAAAAGCATCAACGGCGACAACGTGCACGGCGACCACCACGCCCTGTGGGTCAACCCCAACCGCCCCGGCCACCTCATCCTGGGCACCGACGGCGGCGTCAACATTTCCTACGACGACGGGGAAAACTGGGTCAAGTGCAACACGCCCTCCGTCGGGCAGTTCTATACCGTTGCCGTCGATATGGCCGAGCCCTACCGCGTCTACGGCGGCCTGCAGGACAATGGCGTCTGGATGGGCCCCAGCACCTACAAAGCCAGCGTCAACTGGCACGATTCCGGCCGCTACCCCTACCGCGCCATTATGGGCGGCGACGGCATGCAGGTGGCTATCGACCCCCGCGATAACGAAACCGTTTACACCGGCCTGCAGTTCGGCAACTACTACCGCCTCAATACCCACACCGACAAGCGGGAGTACATCACCCCCAAGCCCGAACTCGGCGAGCGCCCCTACCGCTGGAACTGGCAGGCGCCCATCCACCTGTCTGCACACAACCCGGACATCCTCTACATGGGCGCCAACAAGCTGCTCCGCTCCCTCAACCAGGGCAAAGACTTCGAAGAGATCTCCGATGACCTGACCAAAGGCGGCCTGAAGGGGGACGTGCCCTACGGCACCCTCAGCAGCATCCACGAGTCGCCCCTGCAGTTCGGCCTGCTCTACACCGGCTCCGACGACGGCCTGCTGCACGTCAGCCGCGACGGGGGCTTTAGCTGGACCGACATCAGCGCCGGCCTGCCGGAAAACCTCTGGGTGAGCCGCGTGCAGGCCTCCGCCCACGAAAAGGGCCGCGTCTACGCCGCCCTCAATGGCTACCGCTGGGATGACTTCACGCCCTACCTCTACGTCTCCGAGGACTATGGGCAAACCTGGACGGCTATCGGCACAGATCTGCCCCTGGAGCCAATCAATGTGATCAAGGAAGACCCGGAAAACCCGGACATTCTTTACGTCGGCACCGACCACGCCCTCTACATTTCTCTTGACCGGGGCGCCTCCTTTATGCAGATGAATAACCAACTGCCTGCCGTCCCCGTCCACGACCTCGTCATCCACCCCCGCGACAAAGACCTGGTAATGGGCACCCACGGGCGGTCCATCTACATCGCCAGCGTTAAAGAGCTGCAGCAACTGACTGACGAGATCCTGGCGAAAGCCCTTCACCCCTTCTCCCCCTCCCCCATCCGCTACAGCTCCCGCTGGGGCGCCGCGGATCTCTGGTGGAACCCGGACCCGCCCGAGGTGCAGCTGCCCATCTACACTGGCAGCCCGGGAAAGGCCAAGGTGGCCCTCTTCGCCGGTAAGGGCCTGCTGCTGCGCACCTTCGAGGCGGATTGCATGAAAGGGCTGAATTATATCCCATATGACCTGACCATTAGTGGGAAAAACCTGGAGGAGTATAATAAACTGCTGAACAAAGACCGGAAAGAGGAGGAAAAACCCGCGAATGTGAAGGCGGCGGACGATGGGAAGGTGTATTTGTACAAGGGCAAGTATAAAGTAGTGGTGGAAAAAGGCGGGGAACAGGTGGAGATGGAGTTGGAGGTGAAGTGAAGACAGGATGACAGGATGGGACAGGATTTCAGGATTTCAGGATTTCAGGATTAACGGGATTTGGCTGATTGGGCTTTCAGGAGTTTTCTCGAAATCTTTAATTGGGTTGTTTAACAAAAAAACGTTTCAACCTGCCGGGTTTCCCGCTCGCACCGGGACAGCCTAACCCGGCAGCGTTTATCGGAGGTGCTGGACAACGTTCTTTTGTTACTCCTGGCAAAACACTTCCAGGTTTTGAAAACCTGCCTGCCTACCCTGCCGGCCTGCTGTGCCGCAGGCCGGCAGGGTAGGCAGGCGCTGGAAGGCTACGGCCGCAATTAGTTCGGTGCACTGCTCAGAGATCTGGGATGTTTTACTAGTGCCTTCGGCATTAAGTAAAGGGTGAAAAGAAACGCCGCTATTTTTCGTCGGATCAAGGCGGCGCTGAGGGATCGTAGCCGGAGCTACAAAGCCCTTAGCGCCAACGCAGAGCCGGC
>CAYQKY010000083.1:0-33362 GCA_964418125.1 uncultured Phaeodactylibacter sp. | reverse complement strand
CGCTGGGCCGTTGACAGGCCATTTAGCCCTGGATTCGCATATTGTTATATTGTTGAATGGCCCGATGGATGCAATGCCGCAGCAAAACAATATAGCAATATGACAATTTAACAATGAAACAACAACCCCTTGGACAAAACGCCTCTTGACATACTTCGGCAATACTGGGGATACGACAGCTTCCGGCCATTGCAGGAAGACATCATCCGCTCGGTGCTGGAGGGAAAGGATACCCTTGCCCTGATGCCCACGGGAGGCGGTAAGTCCATCTGTTACCAGGTGCCGGCCCTATGCCGGGAAGGGCTCTGCATCGTCGTCTCTCCCCTCATCGCCCTGATGAAAGACCAGGTGGAAAACCTCCAGAAACGCAACATCCCCGCCGCCGCCGTATACTCCGGGATGCACTACCGGGACATCGACCGCATACTGGACAACTGCATTTACGGAAACATCAAACTCCTGTACCTGTCTCCGGAACGGCTCACTACGGAACTGGCCAGGGCGCGCATCCAGAAGATGAATACTAACCTGCTGGCGGTCGATGAAGCCCATTGCGTTTCCCAATGGGGATATGACTTCCGCCCGCCCTACCTGCAGATCGCCGAGATCCGGGAATTGCTGCCCGATGTGCCCGTCCTGGCCCTCACGGCAACGGCAACGCCGGAAGTCGTAAAAGATATTCAGGAAAAACTGGCGTTCCGTAAGGAGAACCTGCTCCAGAAAAGCTTTGCCCGCAGCAACCTCTCCTACTCCGTGCTGCAGGAGGAAGACAAGCTGAAGAAGCTGCTCGACATTCTGCAAAGGGTCGGGGGAACGGGCATCGTATATGTGCGCAACCGGCGCCGCACCAAAGAGATCGCGGGATACCTGCAGCGCCGGGGCATCAGCGCCGACTTTTACCACGCCGGGCTGGACGCCGAAGCCCGCTCCCAAAAACAGGATGCCTGGATGGCCGGTAAAGTGCGCGTGATCGTCAGCACCAACGCCTTCGGAATGGGCATCGACAAGCCGGATGTACGGGTGGTCGCCCACATGGAACTGCCCGACAGCCTGGAAGCCTACTTCCAGGAAGCCGGCCGCGCCGGGCGGGATGGGAAAAAGTCCTACGCCGTGCTACTGTATAACGACACCGACCGGATCAACCTGGAACGGCAGTTCGAGTTGTCCTTTCCCCGCCTGAAGGAAGTACGGCGCATCTACCGGGCGCTGGGCAGCTTTTTCCAGCTGGCGTTAGGCGGGGGCGAAGGGCAGAGCTTCGACTTCGATATCGTCGAATTTGCCCGGAATTTCCAGGCTGGCATCGTGGAGGCCTACAATTGCCTGAAGATCCTGGAACAGGCCGGCTGGATCGTGCTCACCGAGGCGGTATTTGTGCCGTCCAGCCTCATGATCAAAGTCTCTAAAGACGCTTTATATGACTACCAGCTGCGCCATCCGAAGATGGACCGCCTGCTGAAGGCCATCCTGCGCACCTACCAGGGAGCGTTCAACCACCCTATCAACCTGCGGGAGGGCCAACTGAGCAAATTCCTGAAAATGCCGGTGGGGGCACTGCGAACCGCTCTGGAAAAACTGGCCTCCGACGGCATCGTGGATTATCAGCCGCAGAAGGATACTCCCCAGATCATTTTCATCAAGGAAAGGGTGGATGCCGATAACCTGCTGATCGACCGCAACCTATACAATTTCCGAAAGAACCGCCAGTACGAGCGCATCAGGAAGGCCATTGCCTACGCTGAAACGCCAGCCTGCCGCAGCCAGCAGTTACTCGCCTATTTCGGCGAGGGTGATGCGCCCAAATGCGGCGTCTGCGACGTGTGCACCGGGCGCACAAAAGCCGAGCTTTCCACTGATGATTTTGAGCGGTACAAGGAGAAGATCCAGCTGCTGCTGAAGGAGGAGCCGCTGGGCCTGGAAGAGGTCGTGGAGTCTTTCGCCCCCAACCGGCAGGAGCAGGTACTCAAAGCGCTGGAGTACCTGCTCGATGAGGGTTTTCTGGAGCAACAGGGGGAGAAGCTGGTGTGGAGATGAGGGCTTGTCTGCAGATCGCACCAGAAACGCAACTGAAAACCCCTATCTTCGCCCCATTATGCCCCGCATCGTCTGCACCGTCACCAACGACCTGGCCTACGACCAGCGCATGATCCGCATCTGCACGAGCCTGGCCCGGGCGGGGTATGAGGTGTGGCTGGTGGGGCGCAGCCGGCCGGCCTCCCGCCCCCTGAAGGAGGAGCCTTTCCGGCAGATACGGCTGTCCTGTTTCTTCGAGAAGGGCAAACTGTTCTACCTGGAGTACAACTTCCGCCTCTTCTTTTTTCTGCTGGCCACCCCTTTTGACGCCGTCTGCTCCGTCGACCTGGATACCATCCTGCCTGGCTTTCTGGTTAGCCGCCTCAGGGGAAAAACCTGTGTGTATGACGCCCATGAATACTTCACCGAAGTGCCGGAGGTGGTGCGGCGGCCGGCAGTGAAGCGCATCTGGGAGGCCGTGGCCCGCTTTACCATCCCGAGGTTGAAGTATGCCTATACGGTTGGACAAAGGCTGGCCCGGCTGCTGGAAGAACGTTACGGCACTCCTTTTGCCGTGATCCGTAATTTGCCGCTGCCGTCCCCGAATCTGCCGAATAGCACTGAGCCAGGTTCGGAAAAGCCCATCATCCTGTACCAGGGCGCCCTGAATGAAGGCCGGGGGCTGGAATTCGTTATCGAGGCCATGCAGGAAGTTGAGGGAGCAGAGCTATGGCTGGCGGGGGAAGGCGATTTGTCAGAAAACCTTAGGGCACAGGTGCGGGACCAGGGGCTGAATGATAAAGTGCGCTTCCTGGGTTACCTGCCGCCGGCCGAGTTGCAGGCCCTCACCCCCAAAGCCCATATCGGCCTCAACCTGCTGGAAAACAAGGGGCTGAGTTACTACTACTCGCTGGCCAACAAAGCCTTCGACTACATCCAGGCCGGCGTTCCCTCCCTCAACATGGCTTTCCCGGAATACGCCGAACTCCAGAAAGAATACGGAGTATTCGTACTCCTGGAAGAACTTTCCGCCAGCGCCATACGCCAGTCTGTGGACAGGCTGCTCCGCGACAAGGCAGGGTATGAGCAGATACGGGCCAACTGCCGGGAAGCCGGAAAAGAGCTCAACTGGGAAAAAGAAGAAAAGCGGTTACTGGCCTTCTATGCGCAGATCCTGTTGCCGATAAAATGAGACGGGCCAATAATCCACCTCCATCGCTAAAGGCCCCAAAAGGGCCAGGCCGGGCCAGAAGATCTACAATTCTTCCAACAGCAGGCTCAACTTATACAGGTCGAGGAATTTAAGTTGGGGCCGCCGGGAGAGCAGGTTGCGCAACAGCAGCGGGCGAAGAGCGGCGAGCAGTGCCCGAACCGGGCCGGATACGCCCGCCCGCTTCAGCTTTTCATAAAACAGGGTGAGGCGGGTTTCTATCCCCGTACCGGAGCGGTACAGGAAGGCCAGGTTTTGCACTCCCTTTCGGGTTTTATCCAGAAAAACCGGGGCAGGTTCCAGGCCGATGTGCAGCAGGTGATTATCCAGGTGGAGGATGGGTACGCCCCGGTCGCGGAGCTGCATGCCGAAAAGGGTATCCTCATGCCCGTATTGTAGCAGGCGTTCATCGAACCGTATCTGCTGAAAAACGGAAGCGGGAATGAGGAAGTTGTTGGTCATGAAGTGGTGATAGGGGTTTTCCCGGCGCCGGGCCGGCGGCATTTGTTCCCGGAGAACGCCGTACCGCCAGTGGAGCAAAAGCCCGGGGTCTTCGGGAGGCGCTTTGTGGTAGGCGCGGCCGCCGTAGAGGAGATGTTCCTCATCCATAAGTTCGACATAACGCCGGAGGAAGGCATCGCCGGGGACTTCCGAGTCGCAGTCGAGGAAAAGCAGGTGGCTGCCACGGGCGGCATCGGCAAGGGCATTCCGTATTTTTGAGCGCCCGAGGTTTTGGGCGTATTCCCGATAATCCACCAGGGGCAGTTGTCCGACCTCCCGGTTCAGGATCTTCCAGGGTTCCCCGGAACCGTCATCAAAACAGAGGATCTCGCAGGGCGCCGATAAGGACTGAGCCTGCTGGTGCAGGTTTTTCGTTAAAGTACGGATGTCGAAATTGTATATGGGAACAAGTATGGAAAGCATGGCGGCAAGGAATTAGGAATGGGCCAGCTCAGGAGTCCTGGCCTCTGCCACCGGCAGGGTAAAATAAACGGCGAGCCCGCCCTCTTCCGCCGGTTCGGCCCAGATGTTGCCCTTATGCATTTCCACAATGCGGCGGCAGATGCTGAGCCCCAGGCCCGCCCCACCCTTCCCGCGGGGATGGAGGCGTTTAAAAGGTTCAAAGATCGATTCGAGGTATTCCGGGCCGACCCCCAGGCCATTATCTGTCAGGACGAAAGCGGAGCTTTTATTCTTCCTGCCAGGCTGATAATAAAGGCCTACCCAAAGTGGTTGTTCTTCATTGCGAAATTCGATGGCATTTTCCAGCAGGCAATTGAGAAGGCGGTAAACCAGGGCCGGGTCACCCGTGGCCTTGGGCAGCAGGCCGATAGTCAGCGAAAGGGGGCCGTGATCCTGCTTTTCCAGGAGTTCGTTCCAGGCCTTCCGGGCGGCCTGTTCCAGGTCTACAACCGAGCGCCCCGGTTGCTCTTTTCCGGCCAGTTCGGAAAAAATTACCAGTTTTTCCAGTGTATTGTTCATGCGCATGCCGCCTTCAATGATGTACCGGGTATAATGGCCAGCCGTATTGTCCCTCTCCCCGGAAATCAGTTTCCGCTCCAGTAATTGCCCGAAGCTGGCCACCGAGCGGACGGACTCTTTCAGGTCATGTGAAGCGGCAAAAATGAAATTATTAAGGTTTTCGTTGGCCAGTTCCAGCCTGCTCAACTCCCGGCGCAATTCCTCCTCAACTTCCTGAAGCTTTGTATTTTCTTCAGACAAAAGCCGGCAGGCCACCGACATCCGGCGGTTATTCAGGAACAGAAAAACGACAAAGGCTGCAAGCAGGACAGCCAGCCCCGGCAATAAATAGGGAAAAAAGGCTGTCAGCTGGCTGTCAGCTGGCACTTGCTGTTGCTGCTTGGCGAATAAGGCCAGCGGGCGGCAAATACCTGCAACCAGAGACAGCAACAAAACTGTTGCAGTCGAAAATTTCATTTATGGTGACGCTGTTTTGAAAAAGCTGCCGTAGGCCTTCCTGAAATTTTTTGCCACGTTGAGAAACAGCCCGGGCAGCTATTCAATTTTCACAAATATCCACAATTATTATCTGCCAATTATTTTTTAATTTTCAAAAATTGCGGCGGGGTTTCCAAACATTTCTCTAATTTAACAATCTTGTGACAGAACAGGGGCCCAAAAACGAGATCTCAATTACTTTCTTATGGGAAGACAGATATGGTTCAGTGCATTAATCTTTTTTCTATACAGCTTCCCTGTCCGGAGCCAGGATTTTATCATGCAGGGGTGTTACTGGAGTTGCCCGGAAGACGACCCGGAAATGGAAGTGGATTCGCTCACGCTGGAATTCTGGATCGAGCGCATGAACAAGCAAGCTCCCGAGCTTTCCTACGCCGGCTTTACTTATCTATGGCTACCCTCTCTGAAGAGGAACAGCCCGAAGGCAGTGAAGCGCCTGATACAAGGCTTACAAAAGAACGGCATTCAACCCATTGCCGAACTGGAGGTTGGAAATGACAGCCTGTCCTTTGGCCAACAGGCTGGAAACCTGCGTGAACGGTTCAACGTAAATGCCTTCAGCCTGCACCGCAAAGACGGGCTGGACCCACAGTCCACCGCCCGCACAATCAATGAAATGTTCATTAAGGGAACACTACCCCAAATTGTAGCCGCCAACCTGCCCTACCCTTCCGACCCCGGCCGCCTGGGAAAATGGGTTGCCGAAGTGATCTACCACCTCAATCCGGCCGCCCGCCCCGAGATTGACCCCCGCGTTTACGACTACCCCCTCAGGGAAGCCCTCCGAAAGGCGTGTATGGACAGCACCTTCGACGTTAGGTTTGTTTTCGAAAGGAGTATACGGGATGCCTCCGCCATTTCCGGCTTCAATATCGTGGCCATGGCCAACCATCCTTTATATAAAAACCAAAACAACAAATGGGGAGATTGGGACGACCCCATCACAGCTCCCGCTCTGGCGTATGCTTATCTCCTTACCAATAACCAGGTGGGGTTGCCGACGGTATACTATGGCGATTACTACGGAGAGCAATCGGAACTCCCGGAATACGAAGGGAAGCTACCTCTCAAGGAACAGGCAAACCAACTGATCAAAGCCCATCAGGAATACATCTTTGGCTCTACTGCCGTCGAATACCTCAATCGTATCAATACAGATAAAGCCTCCTTCTACCTTTCCGCCCACAAAGGAGTCGACAGCACCAGGGTGCTCATCTTTCAAATGGATGGCACCAATACCCCGGCCGGAGAAGCCGGCGCCGGAGGAAAAGACGTACTTGTAGCCATCAACTTCGCCTACGACACCCTGGAGGCTATCTATGAACTAAATTCGTCCAACCTGCGTTATGGCGATCATTTCACGGATATTCTCGGCTCTTCACTCAGCCCCAGGCTGGAACTGTTTACGGATACCACCCATTCCATTTCCAATGCCGTCTTCCTCAGGCTGCCGCCGCGTTCCTATGGGGCCTGGGTCCAGGGGCGGGCGGAAAAGGTCAGCGCCAGCCGGGTCGGCCTGACGGCCTCCAGTTTTACCGATTATATCGAACTCAACTGGGAAGTTGCCTACGAGGCAATGTCCATCGGCTATGAGGTGGAACGGTCCGTCAATGGAAAGGAATTCCAGCGGCTGGCCAGCATTGCCCCCATAGGGCAGGGAGAGGAAAGCGCTTCCTACCTGTATATTGATAAAGACGTCTTTCCCAATGAGGAGCTGAAGTACCGCATCAAGATGCTGGACAACGAGGGCGGATACGAGTACTCCCCGCTGGTAACAACCAACCTACTGGAAAAGGAATTGAGTTTCGAATTGCTGGAAAGCTCTGAAGGATGGGTAAGGAACATACGCGTGAAAAGCAACTACGATACCCGGGCGGAGTTGTCTCTCTTCAATGCAAGGGGAGATGAGGTACTTCACCGCATTGAAAATATTCGAAAGGGAAATAACCTGTCTCAGCTGGACCTGAGCCGCCTGCCTGACGGGGTATACTATCTCAACTTTTCATCCGGAAAGGACAGGAAATGGTATAGGAGGTTGGTTAAGCGGTAAGTGGCGGTTGTTCGTGATTCGTGATTCGTGATTCGTTGTTCGTGATTCGTGATTCGTTGTTCGTTGGGCTGCCCGGGGCAACCCCCCGCCGGACAAACAAACAACAGCAAAAATGGATCTGCCTACAACTCCAGCAACCCCTCCGGCAGTGCCATTTCGATCTCCCGGTTTTCGGCCTCTACCGACAGGATAAGCTGATCCGTGAGCGGGATAAGGACTTCCCGGCCCTGGTACTCCACGACGGCCATCATCTGCTGAGGAAGTTCCAGCACCTCTTCGATAAGGCCGATCTCCCCCACCGTACGGTCGATGATCCGAAAGCCTTCCAGGGCAGTAAAATCGAAAGGCTGTTCCAGGGATTCGTCGGCGACATCCTCCCGCCGCAGAAAAACATCTTTTCCCGCCAGTTCCAGGGCCGTTTCCCGCGAGTCCACCTCCTCCAGCTTGATAATAAGCGGGGCATCGTTATGCAAGCCTTCAATGAAGAAAGGCACGGGCTTTCCCATCTGCTCGATGAAAATGACCGCCGCATCGAAAAAGTCATCGAGAAACTGCTCTTCCACCTTGAACTTCAGTGCCCCTTCGGTTCCGAAGGCCTTTCCCGTCCGCCCGATCTTCAGATATTCTTCCATATATTTATTGATAGCGAATGAGGCGCTGCCTGACGCTGAAGCCCTTCTCCACCCTTTCCTCCCAGGGCAGGGACTGGCACACGCCATCTTCGGTATTGCCCCCGCAGCAAACCTGGCAGGAGGTATCCCAGATGTGGACCTCGCGGAATATGAGGCCGATATTTCTGGCGTATTGTTCAGTGGCCAGGCGAAGCTCCAGAAAGTTATTGAGGTAGCGGTTGTCTGCATTCTGGATGATAATCACATCATTGAACTCCATACCGTTGATAGTTGCCGGTACGCCGGCCTCCAGAATTCGGTACTGCCAGTTCCTGAACATGGAAATGCTTTCACCGGCGACAAAAACCGTCCGGGTATCATCGAAAAAGGCATTGCCATTCCAGGATTTTCCGGCTTCCACCGGAAATACGAGTTTGGTAAAGCGGAGGTTGTCTTCCATTCGGGTGGCGCGCTGTTCGTCCCGGGAAAGAGTAAGCACCTTCTCCACCTGCCAGGCCAATGTATCACTGCGCCGGTAATACCGTTCTACCCGATACCATATCTGCCCGGTATTATCGTGCAGGGTATCTGCAATCAGCTCCCGGATATACGCCCGGGAACTGTCTACCGCAGTACCGCCCACCGCAGGGTCATAGATGACGGAATCCACCTCGTACTCCCAACTGCGGCCCACTTCCAGCGGAAAAAAATCATACCCGAAATCATCGATCACGGGGCCTTCCGTCTCGCTTTTATTGCAAGAGAGCAAAAATGCGGAGAATACGGCCAGGACGATGATGGATAACCTTACTGTCATCGGGATAAAGATTAATTCTGCCTGTTAAAGGAACTTCCCAGGATGATGCCGCCGCCAACTACATCATCGCCTTCATAGAAAACGGCGGATTGCCCTGGAGCTATGCCGCGGACATGGGCCAGAAACTCCACTTCCACTTTGTCGCCGTTCTGGCTCAGGCGGCTGAGGGCGCCGTGGTCTTTGTAGCGGATCTTGGTGACTGCTTCCATATCCTGAGGCAATTTCGGGTACTTCATCAGGTTGGCCTGGCCTACCGACATACCGTTGCGCACCAGCTCATCTACCCGGCCGAGGACGACCGTATTCGTTTCCGGCTGAATCTCTGTGACGTACATGGGCTCTCCGAAAGCGACGCCCAGGCCCTTGCGCTGGCCCACCGTATAAAAGGGATATCCTTTATGGTAGCCTATCACTTCTCCCCGGCTGTTGACAAACCGGCCTCCGTCGACCTTCTCCTCCAGGCCGTCTACACGGCGCTTGAGGAAACCGCGGTAGTCGTTGTCGGGTACGAAGCAGATCTCATAGCTTTCCGCCTTTTTGGACAGGCTTGTATAGCCCCAGTCAGCCGCCATTTGCCGCACTTCCGGCTTGGTATATCCTCCCAGGGGGAAATGGCTGCGGCGCAGGCATTCCTGGCTCAACCCCCAGAGTACATAAGACTGGTCCTTCATTTCGTCTTTGGCTCGGGAAACGTAGCGGCGCCCGTCCTGCTCTCTGATCCTGGCATAATGGCCGGTGGCGATGAACTCACAATCGAGTGCATCGGCCCTTTTGAGCAGGGCATTCCATTTGATGTGGGTATTGCAGAGTACACAGGGGTTGGGAGTCCTTCCTGCCAGATATTCATCGACAAAGTTGTCGATAACGTAATCGCCGAATTCCTCTCTGATGTCTATAATAAAATGATGGAAACCAACGTCTACAGCTACCTGCCGGGCATCGTTGATGGAATCGAGGCTGCAGCAGCCCGTTTCCTTGGTGGAGCCGCCGGAATTGGCGTAATCCCAGGTCTTCATCGTAATGCCGATGACTTCATAGCCCTGCTCATGGAGCATCATAGCCGTTACGGTGCTATCGATCCCTCCGCTCATGGCAACCAAAACTCTACCGTTCTTACTCATTCGATCACTGTATTTTATAAAATTACTCAGACACGCAAAAATACAAATTTTGCCCTCCTTTGGTTCAATACAAAAATACTCTAATGCCTATATTTGAACGATGTACTGAATATTCACCGGATAACGATCGTTCTAGGAAGGCACGTTATCCCTTGTCCAAAAAAACGAAACCATCATGAGAATGCTATTCACCAAATGCTTTTTTGCCATCCTTTTCCTCTTTGCCGTATCGGCAATCACAGCTCAGGACAACGAAGAATGGGGGTTGGCTTCCTACTATTCCGATGATTTCCAGGGGCGGTTGACTGCCTATGGTGTGGAATATGACAAAGACAAAATGACCGCTGCCCATAAGCGCCACCCTTTCGGCACGAAATTAAAGGTTACCCGGCTCGACAACAACAAGTCAGTAACCGTTACCGTGATCGACCGGGGCCCATATATCAAAGGGCGGGTGGTTGACCTTTCCATGGCGGCAGCCCGGCAACTGGGCATCGTGCAGGATGGCGTAGCGGAGGTCAAGGTGGAAGTCGTAGGGCGTTCCGGCACCTCTACCGAGCCAACCGCAAAGAAGGAAGATGTAGCGGTTACGCCTCCTAAAAAGACGGAACTGCCCTCCAGCTACGACCCCTCCGAGAGCACCGGCAGAATATCCACCACCGGGGAAGAGAAAAAACCAGCCCCGCCTCCGGCGCCGGCTACTCAGGAAAGAGGGGCCGAAAGCCGCTATGTGCCCGCGAATAAAAGCCGGCTGGTAGGTAAGGAATACCAGAAATACGGGCTATACCGCATCGTCCTTGAGCAGCCGGCCAGCCGGGGCTACGGCGTACAGGTAGCTTCTCTGGAAAATTATGAGAACGTCTTCCGCCAGGTCGCCGACCTGCAGGCCAAATGGTTCGACAACATTCTCATCAGCATCGAACCTACCTTCGACCGCCCTATGTACAAGATCATCCTGGGCCCATTCGATTCGGAGGGCTCCGCGGAAAATTACCGCAAAAACCTGTCCTCCAAACACAAGATCAAGGGCTTTGTGGTCAACCTTTCGGAGATACAGTATTGAGGGAATGAGGGAATGAATAGCGGGTGAGCCTAATCATTCCCTCATTCCTTCATTCAATGGCCACCTTCCCCTCCACCGGCCGGAGTTCTTGTATCTCCTCCCGGATATTAACCACCTCGAAAGGCGTAGGTTGCTGAACGAAGCGGATGGCGCTGCTCTGCCCGGCGGCTCCAATGGCGCGGAAGCACACCTCGTAGATCACCGAATCATCGGGAATGGTGGTGGCCTGCAGGGCATCGTTGATCCAGACGAAAGGGAGAAGGCCCTCCTTAACGCGGTTGAAGCCGAAGTCGGCATCATCGAGATAAGGCAGGCCGGGTTTATCTACCCCCTTGAATTCCAGGGCCTTCGGGTCCCATGCCAGGGTGTATTGCATGGCGAGCAGGTTGGTAAAACCTTTCACCCTAACCGCGACACAAACGTCGGAACCGGAGCGCGCCCGGGCATCCTGGGCCAGGATCGTCAGCACATCCTGGCTACGGGGAGGCTCATAGACAGGACGGGAACTGACCACAGGTTCTTCCTGCTGTTTTTGAGCAGTGGGCCGGGCATTCTGCTTTTGCCGCCCGGGGTCGGGGTTCTCAGGCTGCGAAGGCGCCTGCTCAACGGTATCCGTATTCCCGGCTTCATTCCGGGCCTGCGTTTCGTTTCGGCAGCTGAACAGGGCGGACAGGGCAAACAATAACAGAAGATAATTTTTCATGGGCATTTTTTGCCCGCAAAGGTAGGGATAATGGAGCACAGCCTTTCAAGATGGCCTATCCTTCTTTTGAAAATACCGTAATTTTGCTACATTGCACTATTGCTATTACCTCAACAACCATTGCTATGAAGCATCACGCTCTGATCTTTTTTTTAGCCATTGCCGCATTTTCCAGCTGTGTGACCCAGAAAGAATACCAGGAACTGGAAGAACAAAAGAAATACTATGAAACCGAAGCGCAGATCGCCGACTCTCTGCGCACCGAATACAATAAACTGGCTGAAGAAAACCGGCAGCTGGAAATAGAATTCCGCAATACCCGCCTGGACCTCGAAGAGTACGTAGTTACCAATAAAAGCCTGCACAACAGTTACCTGGCCCTGCTCGGCCTGGTGGAAGAACTCAAACAGGACCGCAATGAGCTGGACATCACCGCTTCCTACGAAAAGTACAACCTGGAGCGGCAGCTTTCCGCCCAGTGGGACAGCCTGGATAGAAGCCGGAAGCGGCAACAAGGGCTGGAATATGAGCTTTACCAGAAGGATTCCCGCCTCAATGCGATGGAATATGACTACACCAATATAAAAGGCGCCCTGCAGGAAAGGAACATCCGCATCCAGGAACTGGAGCAGATGCTTGACGTGAAGGAAGCCAATATTGAGGATATCAGGGAGCGCCTCAATTCCATGATGGCTAACTTTTCCAGCAGTGACCTCTCGGTTGAAGAGCGGAACGGCAAGTTGTATCTCTCACTGAGTTCCAACCTGCTTTTTCCCAGCGGCAGCACCCGCATAGATTCAGAAGGGCAACGAGCCCTGCGCGAACTGGCCAACGCCCTGAAATCCAACCCGGATATTGACATTATGGTGGAGGGGCATACCGATTCGGACGGAAGCGCCCTCACCAACTGGAACCTGAGTGTCGACCGGGCAGTAGCCGTCACCAACCTCCTGGCGGCCAGCGGGGTCAACCCCGAGCGGATCACCGCCGCCGGCAGGGGCGAATACATGCCCAAAGCTCCGAACAATACGGCTTTCAACAAAACCCTGAACCGGAGAACGGAGATCATCATCTCTCCCCAACTCGATGAACTATATCAGTTTCTGGAGGGGCAGTGATTCGTGGTTTGTGATTCGTGATTCGTGATTCGTGAATCGTGATTCGTGATTCGTGAACTCGTAAGTCAGTAGGAAGCTGAAGGGCATGGCCGCAAGCGGCGCCTTCACCCAAACCGGTACGCTATGAAATGGTGGATATTCCTGATCTTAACGGTGACGAACCTCCCCTTATTTGCCCAGTACCGTTGTGCAACCCGGCAGGCGCCAGCTTCACCACCGCCTTTATCGGCAGTAGCCGGCAGGCAGGGCCTGATCACCATTCCACTGGTTGTACATGTCGTTTGGCATACTCCCGAAGAGAATATCTCTGATGCCCAGGCCCAATCGCAGGTGGATGTGCTGAATGAGGATTTTCGGGCAATGAACGACGGCCTGTCCTCCGTTCCGGGAGTATTCGCTGACGAGGCCGCCGATATGGAGATCGAATTCTGCCTGGTGGCCATCACGCGTACCCGGACGAGCTTCTCCGGCATTGCCAACCTCTATGCGGAGGGAATGCGGAGGGTGTGCCACACCAGCCTCGGCGGCCACGACGCCCTGGACCCGGAGCACTACCTCAACGCCTGGGTCAGCGCCCGCAGTGACGGAGCCTGCGGAGAAGGCACCTTTCCCGGCGACCCGGATGTGCCGCCAGGAGAACAGGGCATCTTTATCCGCCCCGATTGCTTCGGCACGACGGGGACGGCTGCCGCTCCCTTCAACCTGGGCCGCACTACCACCCACGAAGCCGGCCACTACCTCAACCTTAAACACCTCTGGGGTGAAGGCTTGGAAGATCCGCTCTGCCAAACGGATGACATGGTGGAGGATACTCCTGAGCAGGCCTACAGCTATTCGGAATTTACCGGCCCGGACTGCCCGATACACCCTTTCTTCTCCTGCGGTTCCGCAGATATGTTCATGAACTTTATGAACCTGCCCGCCGACCGGTGTATGGCAATGTTCACCCAGGGCCAGAAGGCCCGGGCCCGGGCAGCAATAGCAACTCTGCGGCCAGGGCTCCTGCAGTCCTCCTGTATGCCGGTATCCCAGAAAGACAGAGAGCCGGAGCAAGCAGCGCCCCTCCTGCTCACCAATCCTGCCCGGGCTGAGATCAGCCTTCTGCTCCCCGAAAAAGATCAATATGAGATCGCAATTTTTGATGCTGCCGGCCGTTTAGTATTCATCGGCAAACACGCTTCCGGCGCCCCTTTCCGCATCTCTACATATTCATTCATTAATGGAATCTATTATATAAAAATCAGGAATGGAAGGAAAATACACGTCAAAAAGCTTATTATTGCCAGGTGATCCACTGGCCTGCTGAACCGTAGTGAAGGCCAAATCCTTATTTAAAAAAACGGTAGCCTGCACTACAAATTTTTTTGCCCTGATGTAACCAATAGCGAAGCTTACATTATGAATGGGCAACATCACATACAAACCAAACCTTGTTCCTGATGAGTAACAATCATCTTCTGCCCCCCAGGATGCTGGGCCTTTTAGCAACTGCCTTCGCAACAATTGCCTTACTATCTTCCGGTTGTGGTTCTGCCGCCAGCATGAACCTCGGCAGCATGGATAAGGTCATTGAAATGACGAAAGGCCCCTGCTACGGCCGCTGTCCTGTTTTCACCCTCACCGTCTATGAAAAAGGCATCGTCAGCTACAAAGGAGAAAGATATACCGACCGCCTGGGCACTTATGTAAAGCGCCTTGAAAAAGAAGAACTGGAACGCCTGCTGCGCGAATTCAAGAACGCCAACCTCTGGCAATACAAGGACGCCTACCGCGGCCGTATACCAGACATGCAGAGCGTGTCCATTACCTATTACGAAGGCAGCAGGAAAAAAACGGTGACCGGAAAGGAGATCCGCCCCAATTCAGTCAAATGGCTGGAAAGCCTCCTCGACCAGGTGGCCCAGTCCAATACCGGCTGGATACAGAAGGAAGCTCCCGATGATAGCGTCCCCGATTATCTCATTCCCAATGAACTGGTGGTCGAACTGGCGGAAGGGGTCGACCCGGAGGAATGGGCAAAGGCCTATGTACAGGCCGACATGCTCCTGGAAAAACGCCTCAATGATACCGAATTCTGGGTCTTCTCCTTCGACGACGGCCTCATCACCCCCGATGTGATGCTCGAACAGGTGCGCATGGACCAGGATGTCATCAGCGCCGAATTCAATAAACAGATCTACAATAAACTGAATGAAGGAGAGGGCGCCGGGAAGGATGCCAAAAAGGGAAGCGCCGGGCGGCAGCCGCCGTCTAAGCAACAGTACCGGTAATTTAAGCCCTTCGTTAAAAACAAGAACTGCCCCAAGTTTTCGCTCTATCATGCCGAAAATTCGGGGCAGCCTCTTTCTCTATTCTCCCCGGATTGAAAATGCCTGTTGGGAATGGCACAGGCCAACCGGTTTCTATAGGCCAGGGTAGGGCAAATGCTATTACAAGGACTTACTCCTGCTTGTTTTTTTCTTCATCCGGCTCTTTTTTCAGTAAGGAATAGAGGCATTCAAGATTTTCCTCACTCATGGCTCCTTGTGTTTTGGGGGTTCCCTTTTCCTTCACCGGATAATAAGAATCGTATTGATAAATATGGGAGCCCTCCGCTTTTTCCTTGAGCTCGTTAATCCTTCTTCGTACATCCCCGATATTTACCCGTAAGCGTTCCGAGGCCAGGCTGAAATGGGTCAGCTGATCATTGTAGTCGTCTTCCAGCGCATAAAGGTTCAGCACATGGGCCTTATAGGCCCTCCCTTCCGTGTGCATCTGGATGGCCCGGTAGTAGTTTTGTATGGCCTCTTCATAATGATAATTGGGCTCCAGATACATGAGCGCGTTACTCCCGATAAGTTCTTCCAGTTCTTCCTTAATCGTCAAACCCGTTCCATTTTCCATGCCCCCCTCCTGTTCACCGCCGGCAAATGATAAAAGAAACTTCAGATTCACATAACCCTGGCACCAGGCTCCCATTTTCCGATGGGCCGCCGCCAGATAAGAATAACCGACCACATACCCTGGCTCATATAATTTGACCATTTTGATTAATTCCCGCAAACAAAATATCGCCTCTTTTATCAAAAATTGCAGCAGGCCAAGCATGGATAATTTTTCGAACCCGGGCAAAAACCCCCTGGCTTCGCTCATGGCTTTCGGCCCTTCTTCTTTAAGGTGCTCAATCAATGGTTGAAAATGTCTTGCCTCATCCTTTATCAGAGAGTACCTGAAGAAAATACGCATTTTCAGGATTTTTTTCACGAGGAAAAAGTACCATTCACAGCGGTACTTCATCTCCAAAATTCTGGCAAACCGGCTGTTGATGGTGGAATAGGGAGAGATGAAATAATTGTCCAGAGTACCTATCTCCATCTGGCCCCGTATACCCAGGTTAGCAAGTTTAAGCTTTATCTCTTCCACCAGCAGAATGGTTTCTCTTATTTCGGAAGAATGATTGATGCTGTTATAAATAAGCGGCCGGTCTTCGTGGTGATTGTCAATTTCAAAGATATCCCGGTATTTAAGGATTTGAGGCCGGTTGGAAATGTTGTAATTCCAGGTCACCGACCGGAATATTTCGACGGCAATGTCTTCGACAAACCTGAAAGGAACTCCTCCCTGTGTTTTTCCGGAAAGCCCCAGCACCCACTTCAATTCCTCCTTATCGCCCAATATACCGTTACTTTGGGGATCCTCTGTGTTTTCCCTGTTGCCATAAAATGTGATCACGTCCTTAATGAGGTAAAGGATCTTCTTATATTGAAAGGCATAATTCTGCACCCTCCCTCCTCTCAGATAGAATGCCCCGGCCAGTTCGTAAAAAAGGATGACATTTTCCATGGTGAAAATACCAGGCTTTTCAACATTCTCGGCCTCCTTAAGCTGTTTGATGGCCTGTAATACATTTTCCGCTACTGTGCTTTTATCTTTCCCCACCAGGCCGAAAAGGGATAAAGGTTTTGAGGAAGTTCCAAGGAAGCAGGGGTTAGCAAGGCTTCCAAGTATAGCATCCCCTATCTTGGAAACAATATTGCCCAGATAGTAAAAGCGGTCGGAATTGATAAAATCAACACATTCCGGAAGCAAAAAAACCGGCGCCAGAGATAACCGGTATTCCTTTTTGCGGAAAGGCGCTGACCGGTTTAACCTCCGGTTTTTCAAAGCTTCCAGCATTCGTTTTCTATGGTATTTCAATAAATGCCCCAGGGCGATCAGATAATAGGCCAGGGAAGAGAGAGAAGGCTGAAAATCGAAACCCTGTTGGTTTGCCTTGTCCCCGGAAACCCCCATCTTATGGTTATCGTATTGTTTTTCCATTTGTTTTACGAGGGGATTCGGAAGTTCTCCTACATTGTAGGCAGAAAGCGTGTAAAAGCCTCGAAAATGGCAGTTTTTGTAGAATAAGATACTGCCCATATTATTAAAATAATCGGCAAGCAGCAAACTGCGGCGATAATGGTCTCCATCCTGGCCGGAGCCTTTTCGCTTTTTGTATTTAGCCCTAATCACTTCTTCCAGCTCATGGTATTGGTTCTTGAGATCTGCATAGGTAATGCCATCACTGCGCATCTTTTCGATCACTCCCAGATAAGCGACGAAAGGCATGAAAAGCATTTGCATGGTCCGGTGGCCGTCCGAACGAATATCTACACTACCCAGGCCAGGTTCCTCTTCCGTAATGACACAGCGTATGCGTTTTTCCAGTTCGAGAGTCAGGTTCCGGTAATGAGAAAAAGCCGAATTGAAGGCCCGCATTTTTTCCAGGGCCAAACCTAGTTTTAACTTGTTCCGTAGCCAGAGGTAAAACTGATGCCTGGTTATACAGGTTTCGACCAGAGGCCGAGGCAGCCTTAGGGTCTGGATGGATTCTGTGTAGTAGACAACCGCTTCATCATATTCTTTATCGTAGAAATAAAGATCCCCGAGAATAGTCTGGACAAAACACATAGAATGGACGAAGAGGTTATCTCCCGGAATAGGTTTATACCCATCGTATTTATTGCGTAATTCGACGAGCTTTCTCTTGTAGTGGCGCTTGATCTGCAAGGATTCATCTAATGTAAAATTGAAAGCCGCCGACCCCAGGTCGGATGTTTTCGACAGGTAAGTGAGTTCTTTGCTTACCTTAATGTAAAATTTATACTGGAAAATACCGCTGACCGTCGAGCGGATATGAGTATAGGAAAGAAACCGGATGAGTTCCTCAACAAAACGCCTGAGGTTGGGTTCCTTGTTCACAAGTATCACCTCAGGGATCATTTCCAGGTGGCGCCAGGAAAACCCGAATGGATGAAACTTCAAAATATGGTCAATGATGAAAGCAGAGGAAAAAAGGAGCTTATCGCCCAAAGATTTAATGTGGCGGCTATTGGCGATCAGATAAGGACGGTAAAGGTTGGCGGTGAGGCCTATTTCATACTGAAAATCAAACTTGAACCTCAGAAACAAGCGGTTTTCCCATGGAATTACCTTCTGTTTTCCATTGTGGTTGGGGCAAATTCTGCTCTTATCTTTATGGTAAAGTACCAGATGGTTTTTCGCCAGAGAAGCCTTATTTCCCTTCTTGTCTCCCTCTGCCTGGAAAATTGAGCCGTTGCGGATATTATTTTCAATAAGAGACGCCAGTTTCTTGGGCGTACCGTTACTTCGGTAGTTCAGATAAATGATATAATTCTGTAACAGGAAAAGTATTTTGTATTTACAGGCCTTAAATGCTATGTCACTTGGCCTGCCGTTTCCACTTTCCCCGAGAATAGATTCGTCCATGTAAAACTCCCCATCAATCCGGTTGATGCTTCTGGACAATTTCTTCAGATTGTAATTATCGGAAAAGTCTTTCTCCAGGTCGGCCATAATGACTTTACACAAATAAGCTTCTGTCATTTGAGTGACGCCTGCCCTGACTTCCACCTTGTCCTTGAAAAAACTATTGATGTAGATTACATCATTAAAAATACTGCTATAAAAAGAATCGCGGTCTGCAATATCTGCCAATGAAGCATCGAACATCTCACGCCCCCCGATAAAAAAGAACTTGGCCCTGACCACGTTGAGGAAGCCTTTCAGGTTGGCGAGCAGGCGTGCAACAGCCTCCTGCCTTTGACGGATCTTATTGGTGCCCGGCGCGCTGTCGAGATTGTCCAGGCTCAGGCCAGATGCATCCTGTTCCTGAATATTGGGGTTCGTATAAGGCTCGATCTTGTCCAGTTCATCAATAATGAACAGAAAGTAAGGAACATCGAAGTCCTTATCCATATTTTGAGCGCTGAACCGTTCAATCTGCTTGAATATTCTGATCAGTTCGTCTTCGATTTCCTTGGCATTAGCAATAGGATAGGCCGCTTGATCTACGCTGGAAGCCTTCCCCAGGGGAAGGGCAAGCCTGCCCAAACCCTGTATCAGCCCCAGGGTCAGACTGGGATTCACTTCAAGCTCATTCTGGGAAGTCACCCGGGCAATCAACCTTTTATTGAGTATCCCGAGCTCATTCAATATGCCTGAATAGGTTACCCTCTTTTCCGCACTTCTGTTTTGTAATGACCTGAGTAAAAGATTCCACAGAAAATATATAGGCCTGGCAAACGGCTGAAAATCGTAGTCTTCAGACTTACTTTCCCAAAAGGCATAAAGTGCTTTAGTCATACGCCTTAAAACATCCACCTCCAAAAGGTCATCCTGAGATAGGTTTATCTCGAATGGTTCGTAACATTTCGGGGCTCTTTTCCTTTCTTTCCCCAAGCCTCGTCCTTTTTTATTACGACAGAAACCATAAAAAAACATCTGGGATCCGTCGTACAGGAAGAATACAGCCGACAATATAATGTAAAAAGCCACCAGGCCCAGAATCAGCCTGATACCCAGATAGGCTCTTTCTTTTCCATAAAGTACGGATAAATCAAATTCAGGAAGAAAACAGTTAAAATGTCTGCAAAAGCCGTAAGGGAAAAGGAAATAATAAAAACAACCCAAAAAAAGGACGATCACGCCTATAACGGTATATGCGCCCCATCCCAGCTTCGCTATTGATCTTCCAGACAGCGGCCAAATCACCCCACACACCAAAGCCAGGATCACAAATGATAAAAAACCGGCCGCTATACTATACCAGGCCGACAGTTCATCAAATAAAAAATGCAGGAAGACAAATGTAAGCCCGGCAACCAATGCCTTCACCACCAACGAGGCTCTTTGCCGGCGCCGTTTTTTCTTCTCTCTTTTCTCTTTTTCCTCACCCAGCCCATTTTCCCTGTTATACTCGGCTATCGCCTGCCGGACCATGCTCGTCTTGCCCATCCCTCTGAAACCGGTGATCAAATAAGACCCCGACCTGGTCTGGGACTGCCTGAGAATGTTCTTAATTCTCTGCCGGGCGGCCTTTCTGCCAATAAACCGGTTGTCCTCCAGCGTTTCACTGTAGGGGCTGTGAAAAAACTTATAATTCTTCAACTCTACAAACACCTCTTTGATCTTAGCCGAAAAATCAGACAGTGAAGAAGAGTTGTTGGGTGGGTTTTGGTTGTATGAAGACATCACTTATAAAAATAAGGGAAATTCTTTTGAAAAAAAAATTTATGCCCTTTAACACAGTGTTATATGCAGAAAACCGAATGCCCTCATTCCACACACCAGCAGCCTGTCGGAGGGGGAAAAAACCAGAGCCGAATTCCGGCTGACTTTTCTCAGCCTCCCGGCTGACCGGCATCATTTGCTAATCCGCCTTAGTTGGTTAGCTTTGATGAAGCAAAGCCTGTAACTATGACCCGCTCACCCAAAATGCTGCCTGCCCTGATCCTGGCAACTGTCCTCCTGGCTACCCCCGGCTGTATTGTTGTTGATGATGAAGGCGGTTCCTTTTTTCCCTGCCTGGAGGGGGAAGGAATAATAGAATCTTCCAAATTTGAACTCCCCCCATTTACAGGCATTGAGCTACGGAGCGACATCGATGTATTCCTTTCCCAGGGTCCGGTGCAGGAGGTGGAGGCCCGGGCGCACGCCAACCTCCTGGACGAGTTCATCCTCGAAGTAGACGGGCAGGACCTGGAGATCCGTACCCGGCGCTGTATTTCCGGCCGGGACCGCCCTCAGCTTTTCATTACGATGCCTCAACTCAGCCGGGCCGTCAATTCCAGTGCAGCCGACATCTTCACGGAAAACACCTTTGTTGGGACCAACATAGAGCTCACCGTTTCCGGTAGCGGCAATATTGACATGGCAGCCCTTGCTGATTTGGTAAAGGCCAACCTCAGCGGTTCGGGCGATTGCCTGCTCGAAGGAGAGACTGCCACCCTGAATGTCAAGATTACCGGTTCCGGAGAGGTAAGGGGGTTTGCCCTGACGGCCCTTTCCGCCAATATTTCCATTTCCGGATCGGGAGATGCTGAAGTATTTGTGGCCGATTTCCTGGAAGCCACCATCAGTGGCAGCGGCAATGTTTTCTACAAAGGATCTCCTTTTCTGAAAGAACGCCTTACCGGTACGGGCAGGGTCATCGACGCAAACTGATCCATATGGGCCCGATCAGTGCCCAGCTGGATAATGGGTTATGATGCCTTCCTTCTTCCTCGCCGGAGAAGGGGCCGAAAGCAGTACCGGGATGGCAGAATTTTCCGGCGGGGCCTTTTTCTCGGCAGCCTGTTCGGTTATTTTCAGTGGCTGCCGCTGAAGCCCTGCAGCCGCCGTTCCCTGGAGTGGGTGCCGGCCAATGCCCTGGGCTGGGCGGCAGGGATGGTTTTCATCTTTCTCGGGGCCAGCCTGCCCAATGAGAAACGCATTGAGCATTGATCGTTCTGTCCGGTGCTATCGGCGGCATTCTTGGAGGGCTGGCCGTGGGAGCCATCACCGGGTTTTTCCTTCTGCGCCTGGCCCGCACGCCCGCCTAAACGCATTTGATAAAGGTCATTACCTGATGATGACAAAAAACATTGCCTCCCAAGAAAAGCTCCTGTAGCTTGGCGGCGCATTCAACAAAAACCTATGATCCTGGGTATCATCGTCGTTTTGGGGTCTCTATTGGCAGTATTGTTGCTGTGGGTGCTGCTGGCGCAAATCTCCATTCTGGCCGACACTTACCGAAATGAATACTATCTCAGTTTCGGCCGGGCCGCCAAAGCGGAACTGGTTCCGCTTCCGGATGATATCCTGATCCGGTTGCGGTTCGCTTTCCTGACGAAAGAGTTCTACCCCCTGCATTTTTCACCGGGAAAAAAGAAGAAAAAGGCCAAACCGGAAAAACCCCGGAAACGCAAAAGGAAAAAAGCGTTCCCGTTTCACCGGGCCCTCAGGGTACTTAAATCCTTCAACATAAAATACTTCCGGCTGGAGGTAGACACCGATAATTACCTCTGGAATGCCTACCTCTGGCCGGTGGTATACTGGATCCGGCCGCTGGGCCGGCACGTAAGTATAAACTTCCAGGGCCGAAATGAATGCCGCCTTCTGATCCAAAACCGGATATGGCGCATAGCCTGGGCCTGGTTTTTCGGCTGATTTATCTTATTCACTTAAATACTCCCTTCATGAAAATCAATCTAGAAGAATTGCTTCCCAAGATCACGGACTTCCTCAAGTCAGAAGCCAGGACAGATACCGTTATCGGCAAACAATTCCAGCTGGGCGAATTCAACTGCGTACCGGTCATTCGCCTGGGTATGGGCTTTGGTTCCGGAGGCGGAGAAGGAGATGCCCCGCAGCAGGGGCACGGCGAAGGCATGGGCCTGGGCGGTGGGCTGGGCATCGAGCCGATCGGCTTTCTGGTTGCCCGGGGAGCGGAGATCAGCTTCATTTCCACACGTGCCAAAGGAAGCCTGAGCAGCGCCTTTGAAAAGGCCCCGGAATTACTGGAAAAGTTTCTCGAACAACAGAAAATGAAAAAAGAAGAACCTGTCGAGGCTTAGACAGGGAATTCAGCTCTAACCAAAAAACAGCCCTGGCCAAAGTGGGATCAAAGCCTGCCGGCGTAGCAACTACCGGCGGGCTTTGTCCGTTCTTATCAATAAGTTATTTAACCTGAAAAATACTTAATTTTGTCGGGGCAAAATAATTGCCCCGGAGGCTCCGGCCTTTCATTAAACTTTAATACATGAGCAGCCACGCCAAGCGGCAGTTAATGACAGTAATGTTTTCGGATATGGTGGGCTATTCACTGCTGATGAATGAGAATGAAGCATATGCCCTCCAACTGCGCGACCGTATGGAGCAAACCCTTCGGTTGCTGGTGCCCAGGTTTAATGGTAATGTCCAGCAGTTTTACGGCGACGGGGCGCTTTGCCTTTTTACTTCATCCGTTGAAGCAGTACAGTGCGCCGCCGCTGTTCAGGAAAACCTCAATGAAGCGCCGGTAGTCCCTATGCGAATAGGCCTGCACGCAGGTGACGTGCTCCTGGAAGGCAGCAACGTATATGGGGAAAGTGTGAATGTAGCCTCCCGGATCGAGAGCTTCTCGGTCTCCGGAGCTGTCCTGTTTTCCGAAAAAGTATACGACGACCTCAAAAACCATGCTTCCCTGAAGGCCAAAAGCCTGGGGGCGTTCCGGTTGAAGAACATCTCACATGAGATCTGCCTCTATGCGCTGGAGCATCCGGCTCTTACGGTCCCTGACCCTAAAACACTGCAGGGGGAAGGATACCGGGAAAAAAAGAGTATTGCCGTTCTGCCTTTTGTCAATATGAGCCCCGACCCGGAAAATGAGTATTTCAGCGACGGCATTTCCGAAGAGCTGCTTAACACCCTGGCCCGGGAACCGGCGCTGAAGGTAACGGCACGGACCTCCTCTTTCGCCTTTAAAGGAACGAATGAAGACATGCGCTCTATCGGTAAAAAGCTCGGCGTAGAGACCATCCTGGAGGGCAGCGTCCGAAAGTCCGGCAACCGGGTCCGTATTACCGCCCAGCTGATCAATACTGAAGACGGATACCACCTCTTCTCCGAAACCTACGACCGTACTCTGGATGACATCTTTGCCGTACAGGATGAGATCTCAACTGACATTGCCAACAAGCTCAAGGCCAGGCTGGGCCTGACAGAGCAGAAACATCAGGCCGAGCTGCCGGGCGGCAGCCCGGCAAAACTCGAAGCCTACAACTTCTACCTGAAAGGGCTCTTCCACTGGAACGAATATACTCCCGAATCGGCAGTTACGGCCATCGAGTACTTCAGGCAGGCGCTGGACATCGATCCGCAGTTTGCCCGGGCCTGGGCTTTTCTGTCGTTCTGCTATTCCTTCCTGGGCGCTTCCGGCAACTGGCCAACCGAACAGTCCCTGCCCTACGCCAAGGAAGCTGCTGAGCGCGCCCTGGCACAGGACGAGGGGCTCGAACTGGCCCATTGCGCCCTCGGCATCGTCTACCTGTTTCTCGACTGGGATCTGGAGGCCGCTCAGAAGGCCTTCAAACAAGCCCGGGGCATCAACCCCAACAATACTACCTATTTGTATACTTACAGCCTGCTGCTCCGAACCGAGGGAAGGTTCGAAGAAGGCGCAACTCTGCTGGAAAAAGCTATCGAACTGGACCCGGTGTCTATTATCGCCCACACTTACCTGGCCGATATGTACCTGTCTTATGGTGAAGGGCAAAAGGCATTGGATACGATTAACAGGGCACAGGAACTCCATCCGGACAACGAGTATGTACGGTGGGTCAAAGCGGTAGTGCTGCTGGAAACAGGCAGGCTGGAAGATGCAGAAAGCATCCTGATGGTGCAACTGCCGGAGGGGCATACTCTGTTTAAAGACTACATTGCTTCCCGGGGCGTCCTCTTCGCCAAAAAGGGAGACCTGGAACGCGCCCGAAAATGCCTGGGCCGCCTGAAAAAAATGCACGAAACATCTCCCCGGGACAATGACTTTTTTGATATAGGCATGTTGGCCACCCAACTCCAATATTATGAACAAGCCTATCAGGCTGCCCTGAAAGCTATAAGCCGAAGGCTGGGCGGCATTATTTTCATACTCAACCACCCGATGTGGAAAGGCTTCCGCCGGTCATCCTATTTTAAAGACGTGCTCAAAAAAATGGGCGTATCGGAAAAGTGGGTACGGAACTGACGCAATAAGTGATCCTCATGAGTAAAAGACCCAAGGCCCGCCCGGGGCAGAGCTTCCCGTTGGGGGCTACCGTTCAGGAAGCGGGCGTAAATTTCTGCCTGTACACCAAAAATGCTTCGGCAGTGGAACTGCTTCTCTTCGATGCAAATGATCACCGATACCCCTCCCATACTTTCTGGCTGGACCCTGCCCAGAACAAGACTTTCCACTACTGGCACATCTTTATCACCAACATCGCCCCCGGGCAGCTTTACGGCTGGCGGGTATATGGCCCCTATGCCGCCAATAAAGGCTACACCTTCGATGGCAACAAAGTGCTGATAGACCCCTACGCGCGCGCCGTGGTGATGGATCACTACGACCGGCAGGCGGCAATCGCTCCCGGGGATAACAGCGCAAAATCCATCAAAAGTGTCGTCGTTCAGGATGGAGGGTACGACTGGGAGGGCGACAAACCGCTCAACCATCCCTTCTCCCGGTCCATCATTTACGAAATGCATGTGGGGGGCTTCACCCGGCACCCCAGTTCCGGCCTGCCCGAAGAACTGAGGGGCACCTACCGGGGAGTGGCCGAAAAGATCCCTTATCTTAAAAAGCTGGGCATCACTGCCGTGGAACTGCTGCCGGTACAACAGTTCGATCCTTATGATGTGCCCAATGAGCTAACCAATTACTGGGGGTATAGCCCCATCGCCTTGTTCGCACCCCACCACGCCTACTCCAGTGTTTCCGATCCGCTGGGCGCTATCAATGAGTTCCGGGATATGGTCAAAGCCCTCCACCGGGCCGGCATCGAAGTGATCCTGGATGTGGTTTTCAACCATACCGGAGAGGGAGACGAAACCGGCCCCACCCTTTCCTTCCGGGGTATTGAAAACAGGGCCTATTATATGCTCAATAAAGAGAACCGGCATTATGCCTACCAGAATTTTACCGGCACCGGCAACACGTTGAACGCCAACCACTCGGTAGTGCGCCGGCTGATCCGGGACTGCCTGCGGTACTGGGTTTCCGAAATGCACATTGACGGTTTCCGCTTCGACCTGGCCTCCGTCCTCTCCCGCGATGAGAGCGGCCGGCCGATACAAAATCCCCCGGTACTGTGGGAGATCGAATCCGATCCTGTGCTGGCGCCCACCAAGATCATAGCGGAGGCCTGGGACGTGCATCAGTACCAGGTGGGGTCCTTCGTCGGAGACAAATGGGCGGAATGGAACGGAAAATACCGGGACGATGTACGCCGGTTCATCAAAGGAGACTATGGCACAGTGGCTACTATCAGCAACCGCATCACGGGCAGCCCCGACCTGTTCAAAAAACTGCTGCGCGACCCCAACCGCAGCATCAATTTCATCACCTGCCATGATGGATTCACCCTGAACGACCTGGTGTCCTACAACCAAAAGCACAACTACGCCAACGGCGAAGGCAACCGAGACGGCCATAACACCAACTTCAGCTGGAACTGCGGCGTGGAAGGGCCTACCGACGACCCCGGAGTGGAAAAACTGCGCGAGAAACAGGCCCGGAATTTCCTCACGCTGCTGATGCTCAGCCAGGGCACGCCAATGTTGCTCATGGGCGATGAAGTGCGGCGAACCCAGCAGGGCAACAATAACGCTTACTGCCAGGACAATGAGATCAGCTGGTTCAACTGGAGCCTCACCGAGGAAAATAAAGGACTGCTCCGCTTTGTACAAATGCTGACTGCCTTCAACTTATCTATGGAATTCTTTCAGGAAGAATGGTACTGGAATGCCCCCGGCCACCTTAGCGGTTCCGCCTGTATTTTCCATGGTATAGAACTCAACAAACCGGATTTCGGCTACAACTCTCACACCCTTGCATTCACACTGAAGAACCGGCATTATGACAAACGACTGCACGTCATGCTCAATATGTACTGGGAACCACTGGAATTTGAAATGCCTTCAGGCGGCAGGTGGAAGTGGAAGCGCATCATCAATACGGCAGCAGCCAGCCCGGAAGATATCGTTGAGGTAAAAGATGCACCTGTGATCAGGAAGAAGAAAATTAAACTGGAAGGGCGTTCCGCGATGGTAGCCCTGGGTGTGAAGTAGGTTCATTGTTTCATGGGTGCATAGGTTCACAGGCTCATGGTTCAATGGGGTACAATGAACCAATGGGAACCATGGAACCATGAAACCATCTACCCCACTTCCAGCCCATTGACGGCCTCTACGCCACTGATCTCCGGTATGCGGCCAATGATGGCCTGTTCGATACCAGCTTTCATGGTCATAAGGGTCATGGTGCAGTTTTCGCAGGTGCCCAGCCATTTGATCTTGGCCACTTTCTCCTCCGTTACGTCGACTACTTCAACGTTGCCGCCATCTACCGCCAGGTGGGGGCGCACATCGTTCAGTGCTTCATCTATGCGTTCCAGAAGGTTCTGTTTTTCTTTATTTGACATAGCTATGTATTGATCTTGACTATATTCGTGGGGCCTTTCGTCTGATTGCGGAGGTTTACCTGTTGGAATGTGTTCTCCGCCACTTTCATAAAGGCATCGGTGGCCAGAGGAATATCCCTAAGCACCGTAGGTTTGCCTTCATCGCCGGATTCGCGGATGCTCTGCACGATCGGCACCTGGCCCAGCAATTTGGTTTTGCCCAGCTTCGCCAGCTTTTCGCCACCACCCTGTCCGAACAGATAATATTTATTGTTGGGCAGCTCTTCAGGGGTGAACCACGCCATATTCTCAACCACGCCCAGTATAGGAACATCAACAGACGGGAGCAGGAACATGTTCATGGCCTTAAGGGCGTCGGCCACAGCGACCTCCTGCGGGGTAGTGACCATGATCGCCCCCGTGACGGGAACCGTCTGCACCAGGGTAAGCTGTATGTCGCCCGTTCCCGGAGGCAGGTCGACGACGAGAAAGTCCAACTCCGGCCAGATCGTATCTTCAAAGAACTGCTTGATGATGCCGCCGAGGCGCGGCCCCCGCAGTACCACGGCCTGCTCCGGTTCGATGATAAAGCCGATAGACATTACCGGCATGCCGAAGGCATCCAGGGGGAGTATCTTGGGGTCGCCATAGACTTCCTGCACCCGTGGGCGCTCACCCTGCAGGCCGAGCATGGTCGGAATGGAAGGGCCGTAGAGGTCGGCGTCGATGAGGCCTACCTTGGCGCCCAGTTTCTTCAGGCCCAGGGCCAGGTTGACCGAAACAGTAGACTTGCCCACGCCCCCTTTACCGGAAGCCACGGCGATGATGTTCTTAACATGCGCCAGAGGGCTCGTCGATTGCTGGGCGTTTCCGGTACGGGAAATCATGTGTACATTGACATTCGCCTCAGGATATACCTCCTGAACGGCCTGTATACAGGCAAAATTGAGCTCCGACTTATGCCGGGTCTCCATCGTCGGCAGTTCTATGGAAAAATTGATCTCATTGCCTTTCACTTCCAGGTCGCGGACCATGCTCATGGTGATAATATCCTGCCCGCTATTCGGGTCTGTTACCTTGGTGAGCGCTTCTACAACTTTACTGGTCTCGATGTTCATATAAAGCCGGCTGCTATTTTTATTTAGATTTAATGTTATTAAAGTGCCAGACAAATTTACAAACAATTGAGCGGATACAAGAGTTTTCCAGTTTGTTTTCCCCATTAACTTCAATTGCCGGGTTAAAAATTTATTTTTGTGCCTTCCTGACAGTGATTCGTATAGACATGAGAGTGTTCAATGACCTTAAAAACCTGCCTTCCTTTCGCAACGCCGTTGTAACCATCGGGTCTTTCGATGGCGTCCACCTTGGCCATCAGCAGATCCTGAAGAAGGTCAACGACCTGGCAAACAGCGTGGATGGGGAAAGTATTGTCATCACTTTCCACCCTCATCCCCGCCTGGTGGTCTACCCCAAGGACGACAGCATGAGGCTGATCACCACCATCGACGAGAAGGTTCAGCTCATGGAACGGTATCAGGCCGATAACGTGGTGGTGGTGCCCTTTACCATCGAATTTTCTCAGCAGAGCGCCGACGAATACATCCAGAAATTCCTGGTCGAAAAATTCCACCCGAAATATATCGTCATCGGTTATGACCACCGCTTCGGCCTAAACCGGCAGGGAGACATCAACTACCTGAAATGGCACGGGCCGGAAAGCGGCTACAAGGTCATCGAGATCCCCGAACACGAAGTGGATGATATAGCGGTCAGTTCCACCAAGATCCGAAACGCCATGGAGAAGGGAGACGTGGGCGCAGCTCAACGCCTCCTGGGCCACCCCTTCACCCTGACCGGTACCGTTATACACGGTAATAAGATCGGCCATAAACTCGGCTTTCCCACCGCCAACCTCGATATCGGGCAGAAACACAAACTGGTGCCCCCCACCGGCATCTATGCTGTTCAGGTGTTACATAACCGACAGCGTTACGGGGGCATGCTCTACATCGGCAACCGCCCCACGCTCCGGGAGTACCGCAACCGCACCATCGAAGTAAACATCTTCGGTTTCAACAAGGAAATATACGGCGATAAGCTCCAGCTTGAACTCCTGGAGCGAATACGGGACGATGTGCAGTTCGAAAAACTGGAAGAGCTGCAAAAACAGCTCGAAAAGGACAGGTTTTCGGCAAAGAAGATCCTCGAGGCCCGGCAGGCGCCCCGGGAGGAAAAAAAAATGAGCCGGCACCCTAAGGCGGCCATCGTCATCCTGAACTACAACGGCCGGGATTACCTGGAGCAGTTTCTGCCCGCCGTTCTGGCCAGCACCTATCCAAACTATGAGGTCGTCATTGCCGACAACGGCTCGCTGGATGATTCCCTGGCCTTCCTGGCGGAAAAGTATCCCCACATCACAACCCTGGACCTGAAGGGCAACCATGGCTACGCCAAGGGCTACAACCTTGCGCTGCGGCAGGTGGATGCCCCTTATTACATACTCCTCAACTCCGATGTGGAGGTGACGGAAGGATGGATCGAACCCATCATCGAGCTGATGGAACGCGACCTTACCGTCGGCGCCTGCCAGCCCAAGATCAAATCCTACCACCAGCGCAATTACTTTGAATACGCCGGCGCTGCCGGAGGCTGGCTGGATGCCCTGGGCTACCCTTTCTGCCGGGGGCGCATCTTTGCCGTCACCGAGCGCGATACGGGCCAGTATGAGTCCCTGCAGGAGATATTCTGGGCTACCGGCGCCGCCTTCTTTGTGCGCAGCCAGCTGTTCCACGGAATCGGCGGTTTCGATCCCGACTACTTTGCCCATTCCGAAGAGATCGACCTGTGCTGGCGCATCAAACGCGCAGGATATAAGGTAATGGCCCGCCCCCGTTCAGTAGTCTATCACGTGGGAGGCGGGACGCTGAATTACAACACCCCCCAGAAGGCGTACCTCAACTTCAGGAACAGCCTGTTCAACCTGCTCAAAAACGAAGAGGCGCACCGCCTGGTGTGGCTCATCCCCCTGCGGTTTGCCCTCGACTGGGTAGCGGGTGGCCTCTTTCTGTTCCAGGGCAAGTTCGGGCACATCCGGAGTATCTTCCGGGCCCACCGCAGCTTCTTTGCGCAGTTTCGCAAGATGCTGAACAAGCGCGGAAAAACACGGGAACTGATTCAGAAGGTAAGCATCAGCTCCGTTCCCAATACCGAAGGGCGTTATCCCGGCAGTATCGTCTGGTCCTATTACGCCCGGGGCAAGAAATATTTTAAAAACCTCTGAACCATGGCCAAGCTGAAACCCGATATACTTTTCGAAGACGAACATCTCATTGTGGCCAACAAACCGCCGGGGCTGCTGTCCATACCCGACCGCTTCGCCCCGGAAAAACCCAACCTGCTGGCCCTGCTCACCCATGAGTACGGCAAAGTATGGACCGTGCACCGCATCGACCGGGAAACAAGCGGGCTGATCTGCTTTGCCCGCAATGAGGAGGCCCACCGCCACCTCTCCCTTCAGTTTGAGAACCGGACAGTGGAAAAAACCTACCTGGCCCTACTCGACGGCATCTCCATTCCGGACGAAGGCACGATCGACCGCCCCATCACCGAAAGCCATAAGGAAGTGGGTAAAATGACGGTGGCTAAAAAGGGAAAAGAGGCCGTCACCCATTACCAGGTGGTGGAGCGCTTCCGGCAGTTCACCCTGGCGGAAGTGCGCATCGAAACGGGCCGTACCCACCAGATCCGGGTGCACTTCGAATCCATCGGCCATCCGCTGGCGGTCGACAACCTCTACGGCCGGCGCGAGGCGTTTTTCCTTTCGGAAGTCAAACAAAAGGGCTACCACCTCGGCCGGGAAAAGGAAGAACGCCCACTTATGAGCCGCCTGCCCCTCCACGCCTGGAAGCTGGCCCTCGATCATCCCCGGAGGGAGGAGCGCATGGAATTCGAAGCGCCCCTGCCAAAAGACTTTGCGGCAGTGCTGAAACAATTGAGAAAATGGGGGAAATAACAGGGCCAGGCAGTGGCGTAGTGCCAAAAAATAAAATTTGCCGTTAAAACTGGCACTATTGCCTGCCAAAGGGTATCTTTGGCGTACTCAATCTAGCCTGAAACCAAAAACTCCCAATTGGCTTTATCCCCAGGATTAAAGACATCTACCTCGGATGAAATCTAATTATTCACGATTTGCTAGGGATGGATATGTGGCACTTTCTCGGGACGGTTCTTGCATTCTTTTTGCTGTGCTCCACAGGCTGGGCACAGCCCGGAAGTTTTGAGGCACGGCTGGCCGAACAGTTGGGTTTATGTACCAACAGCCGGGCAGTGGGCAATAGTTATGTATCTCCCTGCAGCCAGTGTTCTTTGCAATTCGTATCCCTCAGCCCCGGCCAGGCGCCGGACCAGTTCTTCCTCATGGAAGCCCGCTCTGCCGACAACTGCGGCTCCGGGGGCTGTACAGGCACCGTTTACCGCAAGCGTGGGCAATCTTACATTGCCGTAATCAATTTCTTCGGCTATTTCGACCGCGCCATCGCCCGCTCGGGCAACGCCACTCCCGATATCGTCTACGTCCACAACGAAAGCATGCAACACGATTTCACCGGCGACGGCGCCAAGGACCGGGCCGTCATCAAGGTAAAATACCGCTGGAACGCCCAGCGCCAGAACTTCGAAGTGGCCGACATCCTCGCCATTGAAGCTTCCGGCAGAAAGGTGGACCCGGGGCCGTTCCGGCAAAGGTTGGTGCAGGAGTATCGGCAGGGGTCGCCGTGGGTGTATTGAAATCTCCCCCCAGCCTCTCTTTTTTTATTATTTTGGCAAAAAACAGAACGACCATGGCCGCCAGTACCCAGCCGACCCTTTTCCGCCGCCCCGGTATCTTCAGCCCCTTTCCAGGCCTCATCGCCGCGGAGAGCACCCGCCACGGCGGGGTCAGCCCGCCTCCCCACGCCTCCCTCAACCTGGGGCTCAATACCGACGACCGTCCGGAGAACGTGCAGGAAAACCGCCGCCGCTTCCTGACGGCCCTCGGCATCCCCCAGGGCCGGCTGGCCACCTCCTACCAGGTGCACGGCAATGAGGTGCTCCCCACCCGGCAGCCCGGCCACTACGAGGGCTACGATGCCCTCATAACCGATCAAAAGGGTATATTTGTCGCGGTGGGCACGGCCGACTGTACGCCCATCCTGGTTTATGACCCGGTGCGGGAAGCCGTGGCCGCCATCCACGCCGGCTGGCGGGGGACGGCAAAGAAGGTAGCCAGAGAAGCCCTGCTGGCCATGCAAGAAGCGTTTGGCACAAAACCGGAAGACTGCCACGCCTACCTCGGCTCCTGCATCGATCAGGACAATTACGAGGTGGATAAAAATGTGGCGCGACATTTTGACCCTGAACACAAGCGGGAAGAAACGGAGCGGGGCAAATGGTTCGTCAGCCTGAAACAGGCGAATAAGGCGCAACTGCTGGGCCTGGGCGTGCCCGAAGAGCAGATCGAAGTGTCCCCCTACTCTACCTGGAAACACAACGACGATTATTTTTCGCACCGCAAGGAGAACGGAACCACCGGCCGCATGCTGGCCGTGATCGGCCTAGTGGGGCGATCATCCTGATCGCCACCCCATATCCCTAATGGTAAGAGGGCTCAAAGGCCCAAAATTGCCCGGATGGAAGACTTGACAAGTTTCCCATCCAGGCTGCAATCCGTAAACTTGTCAAGACTAAAAACAATGAACTACTGGCTCATCAAATCCGAACCCGACGAATACAGCTACCAGGACCTGGAGGCTGAAACCGATGCCGGCCGCTGGACCGGCGTGCGCAACTACGCCGCCCGCAACCACCTGCGCGACATGAAAAAGGGAGACCTCGCCTTTTTCTACCACAGCCGGAAAGGGCTGGAAGTGGTGGGCATCTGCAAAGTCGTCAAGGAAGCCTATCCGGATCCGACGGCGGAGAAAGGCGACTGGTCCGCTGTGGATTTTACAGCGGTTAAGCCGCTGAAGAAACCCGTCCCGCTGTCAGCCATCAAAGAAGAGCCCAGCCTGCAGGAAATGCCGCTGGTGCGCATCGGCCGCCTGTCGGTGATGCCGGTGACAAAAGCAGAGTTTGAGAAGGTGTTGGAGATGGGGGAGACGAAGCATCCGTGAGGTATGCTCACCACACCGTCTTATGACCGATGGCCGCCAGGATGGAACTAACCTTCACAAAATCAAGGGAAACGGGCCCGGTTTCCTCG
>CAYQKY010000082.1:0-33493 GCA_964418125.1 uncultured Phaeodactylibacter sp. | reverse complement strand
CGGCTAGAATCTGTCGCCGCCAAGCGGCTTTTTTAAAGTAACAAAGTAGTATTAAATACCGGGGCAGTTATTGGTTATTAGTTATTGTCAAGATCCGGAGCCTAACCCCTTGGTTGTCGGCAATAACCAATAATTGCGAAACGCCCGTAACAGGGTCAATAACTGCCCCAGAACTTCGTTTTGCAGGCAGTAGGCCCCACAGCACCCTTTTCACACGAGCGCATCAATGGAATCTTTAACTCACCCCTCCACCCGCCGCACCTGTGCTCCCAGCGCCCGCAGGCGCTCATCGATGGCCTCATAGCCCCGGTCTATCTGGTGGATGTTGTGGATGACACTTGTGCCCTTGGCGGAAAGGGCGGCAATGAGCAAGGCGACGCCTGCCCGTATATCCGGTGAGCTCATTTCGATGCCGCGCAGCTGGAAGCGGCGGCCCAGCCCGATGACGGTAGCCCGGTGCGGGTCGCACAGGATGATCTGAGCGCCCATATCGATGAGTTTGTCGACAAAGAAGAGGCGGCTTTCGAACATTTTCTGGTGGACCAGCACGCTGCCTTTGGCCTGAGTGGCGACGACCAGCACGATGCTCATCAGGTCGGGCGTAAATCCAGGCCAGGGGGCGTCATAGACGGTCATGATTGAGCCGTCGATGAAGGTTTGTATCTCGTACTCTTCCTGGCGGGGTATCCGGATGTCATCGCCAATGAATTCCATCTGGATGCCCATCCTTTCGAATACGCGGGGTATGATGCCCAGTTCTTTGACGCTGGCATTCTTTATCGTGATCTCGGATTGTGTCATGGCGGCCAGGCCGATGAAGCTGCCGATCTCGATCATATCCGGCAGCAGGCGGTGTTTGGCGCCGTCCAGGTGTTCCACCCCTTCGATGGTGAGCAGGTTGGAACCGATGCCGGCGATCTTCGCTCCCATGCTGTTGAGCATACGGCAGAGTTGTTGTACGTAGGGCTCGCAGGCGGCATTGTAGATCTGAGTGGCGCCTTCGGCCAGAACGGCGGCCATCACCACATTGGCCGTACCGGTCACTGAGATCTCATCCATCAGGATGTAAGCGCCTTTCAGGCGGGGCGCCTCGACGTCGTACTGGTTGCGGGTGGCATTATAGGTAAAAGCAGCTCCGAGTAGCTCCAGCCCGAGGAAGTGGGTATCCAGCCGGCGGCGGCCGATCTTGTCTCCTCCCGGGCGGGGGATGATAGCCTTTCCAAACCGCGCCAGCAGGGGAGCAATGAGCATGACCGAGCCTCGAATCCGGCCGGCGTTCTGCCGGAATTCACGGGATTCGAAGTAGTCCAGGTTGATTGACCGGGCCTGAAAGCTGTAGGTTTTCTCCGCTTCCTTTTCGACGGAAACGCCGAGCCCCCGAAGCAGGCTGATCAGCAGGTTGACATCCAGAATATCCGGAATATTGGAAATGGTGACTTTTTCGGCAGTGAGCAGGGTGGCGCAGATCACCTGCAGGGCTTCGTTTTTGGCGCCCTGCGGAGTGATCTCTCCTTTTAACGGCGTACCGCCGATAACTTCAAATGCGTCTAAAGACATAATTATATTGGTTCTTTGACAAATCCTGTGATCAAAGACAGTGCGCCATGCGAAACCCTTGCTCCTCACTGTCGCATTGCTTCCGCATGGCGCACTGTCCACATGGTTTGACAAAGAAGGATTATTTCTTCCTGCGGTAATTGCGGCGGGACTTATCTCCGTTCCGGCTGTCTCTGCTATCCCGGCCATCTCTGCTATCCCTGGAAGAAGAGGCGCGCTTGCGGCGGCGGCTCGAGGATAGCTGGTCGATCGAGGCGCTGTCATCCAGCGTCAGTTCACCATTGGAAAGGGACTCCAGGTCGGTCTTGATGACATCGTCGCTGACGTAATGCTCCTTATTCCAGGTCCGGTAGGCAAGTTTCATATAAGAACCGATAACGGCTACGAATCCGTCGCGCTTGGGGCCCTCCGGCATGGACAGCGCCTTTTTGATGAGCTGCTGTACATTATGGCCGTAGTGGCGGAATTTGGCCTCCATAACCGGATAGTCCACTTTTTCCGGCCGTTTCCTACTGTCTTCCGGGCTCGGCTTCTTACCGCTGGGCGGTATGACGTCCAGTTCGTATTTAGCAATGCGGAAGACGTGTTTCCACAGCCTGTCCCGGTAATCGTCGATGTTGCGGCTCTGCGGGTGCATCTGCTGCATAAGATCGACAACGGACTCCACGAATTTCTGTCGGTAATCCGGGTCTTCTATTGTCTTGGCGTAGTTGATCAACTTCTGGACGTTGCGTCCATATTCGGGGATGATAAGGTCTTCCCGGGCGGAATTGTATTCCATCCCATCAGTTATAAGGTCACTCATATTTTTAGTTTTACTTAGAGTTTGTTCAAAATTCGATGATGAGGCGAAAGCGAGGAAATTTTGTTCTGAACAAGGCAAAAAACGTAGGCATACCTGGAAGGTATGACGAGGCTTTTTAACGCAGTGCAGGATAAAATTTGCCGCTTGGAGCCCATTGATTGAATTTTGAACAAACTCTTATTCTACGGTTACTGATTTAGCCAGGTTTCTCGGTTGGTCGACGTTGCAGCCACGCATTACCGCAATGTGGTAAGAAAGCAACTGTAACGGGATAACGGAGAGCAGTGGGGTGAGCGGCTCTTCGGTGTCCGGGATCTCGATGACATAATCGGCCATTTTGCTGATGATTTCATCTCCTTCCGTGACGACGGCGATGACCATTCCCTTGCGGGCTTTGACTTCCTGTATGTTGCTGGCGATTTTGTCGTAAGCGCTTTTATTGGTGGCAATGACGATAACCGGCATTTGCTCATCAATCAGAGCGATCGGGCCGTGTTTCATTTCGGCAGCGGGATAGCCCTCAGCATGGATATAGGAAATTTCTTTTAATTTGAGCGCACCTTCCAATGCCACCGGAAAGTTGTATCCCCTTCCGAGGTAAAGGGCATTGTGGCTGTCCTTTATTTCGCTTGCAATATACTTAATCTGTTCATCGTATTCCAGCACCTTTTGTACTTTCTTTGGGATGAGGGCCAATTCGCTGATCAGCTGCTGGAAATAAGACTTGGAAATGGTGCCTCTTTGTTCGGCCAGCACCAGGGCCATCATAGTCAGCAGCGTTACCTGCCCGGTAAATGCCTTGGTGGAGGCCACACCGATCTCCGGGCCGGCGTGGATATAGGAACCGGCATCTGTGATCCGTGCGATGGAAGAGCCCACGGCATTGACGATACCATAGATCATGGCGCCTTTCTCCTTCGCCAGTTCGAGAGCGGCCAGCGTATCGGCGGTTTCCCCCGACTGGGAGATGGCGATAACCACATCCTCTTCGGTGATGATGGGGTTGCGGTAGCGCAATTCGGAAGCGTATTCCACTTCCACGGGGATGCGCGCCAGGTCTTCGAAGAGGTATTCTCCGATGAGGCCGGAATGCCAGGAGGTGCCACAGGCCGCCACGATAAAGCGCTTGGCCCTGGCAATGCGGTTGATGTGTTCTTCCAGGCCGCCCAGGCGTAAAAAGCCTTCTTCGGCATTGACCCGGCCCCGCATGCAATCGGCAATGGTTGCCGGCTGCTCGTAGATCTCCTTGAGCATAAAGAAATCGAAGCCCCCTTTCTCCAGCATCTCGATCTTCATATCGAGCTCGTGGATGTAGGGCGCCTGTACCTCATTGTCGATGGTTTTGATCTGCATCTGGCCGGAGCGCCGGACGACGGCGATCTCTTCATCGTTGAGGTAAACCACGGTTTTGGTATGCTCGATAATTGGCGTTGCATCGGAAGCCAGAAAGAATTCGCCTTCGCCAACCCCGATGACCAGCGGGCTGGCCTTGCGGGCAGCGACCAGCTTGTTGGGGTCTTCCCGGTCTAGAACGACGATCGCATAGGCGCCGACCACCCGGGCCAGGGCGACGCGGACAGCTTCTTCAATGGGGAGGCCGTCCCGATTCTGCACTTCCTCGATGAGGTGAACCAGCACTTCGGTATCCGTCTCGCTTTTAAAGATGTGGCCTTCTTTTTCCAGGGCGGTTTTGAGCAGGGTGTAGTTTTCGATAATGCCGTTGTGAACGAGTGTGATCCTGCCATTGCCCGAAGTGTGGGGGTGTGCATTGACGTCATCGGGAGCCCCGTGAGTGGCCCAGCGGGTATGGCCGATGCCGATCGTACTGTTTTTGGGCGCTTCCTGAGCGAAAGCTTCCAGTGCTTCCACTTTCCCCTTTTTCTTGAATACCTTGACCCCTCCGTTGAGGATAGCTATACCGGCGCTGTCGTACCCCCGATATTCCAGGCGTTTCAGGCCTTTTATCAGAATGGGATAAGCCTGCTTCGGGCCGACATAGGCGACAATACCACACATAGTCGATTTGTTTTTTAGGATTATAGGCCAGTGGCCGCTAATTGTTTATAGTTTCGTAAATGCCAGTTTTAGCTTGATACCGTACTGCGGGTGGCCCGGGCCGTACAAAATGGTGCGGCCGGCCGTTACTGCTTTTTCAAGCGGAGCGATATAGAGAACGTTTTCCTTTTCGCCATCGATAACACCCTGAATATGGGCTGTGATATTCATTCTGTACAGAGTGGGGCCGCCGTTAGGATCCGTTTGCGGGGTTCCTCCGAAAAAATCCTCCAGGCTACGGCGCTGGGCCTGTATAATGGCGATGTCGTCAACGACGAACAAATCGCCATCACTATCGGGAGCGTTGAGGATGAGTTGTTGAATGGGCACGAAGCCTGATTCATCCTCCTCCAGGTTGGCAGCATAAACTTCCAGTTCAGCCTTGTTGATCACCAGCCCCTGCATGGCCGTCACATTGGGGATCTCCAGGCGGGCCTCAAGGCCGTTCATGCCCTGAATGAAGATGAGGCTGTCGCCCAGCTTTGGTTCCTCCAGGAACGCAGCTACGGGGGCTCCCTCGTAGTCGTGCTTGAAATTGACGAACCGTACCGTAGGCTGGAGGTCAAAATCGAACAGGAACCGTTTGGGTTTGCCGGCAAGAGAATCGCGGTAGTAAAGGTAAATTCCGGCATTTTCGGACAGGAGGTCAAAGCTGAGCATACCTTCATTTTCCGTACCGGGCCGCAGATGAATCCCTTTGAAAGCATCGAAGAAAAGGCTGTCGGACTCATATACATCCGGATCCAGGCCAACCAGAAGGCCGGCAACGGAATCATCGACCGGTATGCGGCAGTGCGGGATCTTTACCATGACGGTATCCGTGCCCTCGTAATCGGTAAATTCCAGGCTGTCGACGCTTACCGTAACCTGAGCGCTGCCGATGGGCATGGGATCTACCGCCAGTTCCTGGTTGGAAAAGTATTCATTATCCTCGAGAGGGACTTCAGCCAGTTGATATACATCGATGCCGAATACTTCCCCTGCGGTTTTGGCATAAAAATGCTCAATATCGTAAGGAAGGACCAGGACGATGGAGTCTATCACTGTGTTTTCGCTGAAACCAGGGCTGTTGTTCTCCGGATATACCTGGGCATAAATGCTGGCGGCGGAGCGGCCGAGAAGCGGGTCGTTCAGGTTGCCGAACAAATAGCTTGGCAACTGGCTGCTGGTGAAGGGGCTGTAAGTCCGGATAGAATCCCTGGTGGCCGAACGGGCGGAGAATGACAAGGTATCCGAAAAACCAACATCTGCTCTGTCGTCTTCCAGAAGGCCGGCGCCTACCAGGGTGGGGTCAGAGCAGGAGGTGAAGTAAAGAATTACAGCCAGGGTAAAGATAAAAGAAGTTAGTTTCATAAAGTGTTCTTGGTTTTGCCATTAGCAGGAAGAAAATATTAATTACCCGGTGCCCGGCTATGGGCCGGAGGTTTCCCTGATCGCAAAGCGGGGCGCGTTCGCCTCCACGGGCCAGCCTGCCGACAGTCAGGCAGGCGGGTTTCGCTTTTTAAACTAATGGCAGAAGGAAATGCCTTACCACACCTGAATATCGGAGGTTGAACGGTGTGGTAAGGCAAACCGGCAAGAAGCTTTGTATGCCGGCCAGTTTTACGGTTGTTATTTATTTCCCTTCTTCCACCTCTTCGGCAGTAAGGGAGTTGTAAAACTCGAGGTAGGCATCCAGGCTTTCGCCCTCACTCAGGTGGCCCATAATAGGTTTGTCAATGCCGTTGAGCACTTTGGAAACGGATTCGCTGACCGCTTCGCTGCCAATGACCAGCGCATCGGCGTAGGAGATGGCTCCTTTGTGGAGGGTTACGCCGCTGCCGTTCTGATAGGCGTCGAGGTCGTCCTCGCTGAGGTTGTTAATCGAAGCCTTGGCAACAAACTTATCGGAAAAAGATTTATCCAGAGCGCTGTCGTAAATGGAATAGACGACCTTGGAATTCTGAAATAAAGGCTCGTTCTTATAAGCTGTTTTCAGATATAGCGGGATGAGGCTCGTCATCCAGCCGTGGCAGTGAATGATATCAGGGGGCCAGCCAAACTTCTTCACCGTTTCGATGACGCCTTTACAAAAGAAGACCATGCGGTCGGGGTTGTCATCAAAGGGTTCTCCGTTTTCATTGGTGAAGATGCGCTTGCGCTTGAAGAAGTCTTCGTTGTCGAGAAAATATACCTGCATGCGGGCTTCCGGAAGGGAAGCCACCTTGATGATCAGCGGGAAGTCATCATCATCAACGATTATATTCATTCCGGAGAGGCGGACCACTTCGTGCAGCCGGTGCCTGCGTTCGTTGATCGTGCCGAAGCGAGGCATGAGCACGCGAATTTCCATGCCGTTTTCCTGAATGTGTTGTGGAAGTTTTCGTGCTATTTGTGATATTTCGGAGAGTGCGGTATAAGGATGCATTTCCTGCGTAACGATCAGCACTTTCTTTTTACTCATAGACAAAAAGTATTTAAGGAATAACTATTTCTCCAAAGGTTCAAGGAACAAGACTGCAAATTTAGCAAAAATTCGCTGATTTTCCTGTATTTACGCTCAACTTAATACTCTGTTAACAAAAACGCCTATATTAGCATATTGGTTTTTTGAACCCCCTTCGGAAGGCTAAAATGTTTGCAAAACCGGCTGCAAAAGCCGCGATAAAATGTACCTTTTCAAAAAGATCAGCACGCTCCGCAGGTTCCTGGAATCCTACCGCAACAAGAACCGGCCCATCGGTTTTGTACCCACTATGGGCGCCCTGCACGAAGGGCACCTCTCCCTGATCCGCCAATCCCTGGAGGCTACTCAGTGCACTGTATGCAGCATCTTCGTCAACCCGACCCAGTTTAACGAGGCCTCTGACCTGGAAAAATATCCGCGCACTCCGGCCAAAGACCTGTCTATGCTTTACAAAGCAGGCTGTGATGTGGTTTTCATGCCCGCTCCGGAAGAGGTCTACCCTCCCGGGCTCGATACCCGCATCAGCATTGGCTTCGACGGCCTCGACCAGCCTATGGAAGGGCGTTTCCGCCCGGGCCATTTCGAAGGGGTGGCCCAGGTGGTCAGGCGCCTGCTCGATATAGTAAAGCCCGACAAGCTCTTCCTGGGCCAGAAAGACTATCAGCAGTTTCTCATCGTTCAGCATATGGCTCGCGTGCTCTCCATACCCACGGAGGTGGTGATGGCCCCTATCGTGCGCGAAGAGAACGGCCTGGCCATGAGTTCCCGCAACCAGCGCCTAAGCCCCGGGCAGAGAGAACAGGCAGCGGCCTTGCACAAAACCCTGCAAAAAACGGTAACATGGATCAGGGAATACCCTCCCCGGGAAGTTGAACAAAGGGCCATTCAGGCCCTGCAGCAACAGGCAGGCATCGAACCGGAATACTTCCAGCTGGCCGACGCCGACACCCTGCAGCCCGTTCCCGATTACGAAAGCCCGGGCTCCATTGTCGCCTGCGCCGCCATCTGGGTGGGCGGCGTCCGCTTGATCGATAATATCATACTCAAGGGGTAGGAAGCTTCAGGAAGCCGGGAGATCACCCACTACTGAAATACAATAGAAATATTTGGAAATGCTACTTTGACTACGACGTTTTTTCGTATTTCCCATTTCGATACATTTCCGCGCCGGCTACCCCACCACCGTTTACGGAGCTTTCCCACATTCAGAGCATAGTACCTGCCAAAATTCGCGTAGATCCGCCGCATCCCTGCCTGCAAGGCCGCACCTTGCAGCAGGCAGGCGCGCAAATCCGTGTTCAATCACCCCACACAACCTTCCGCAACATAGTTTTGTTTCCATTGGGATATTTGGGAAAAATTGGCGAAACTCGCCCCCGATTTCCAACAACTACAGAATTTTATACCTTTTTAAACCATGATGATTCAACGGTTTAAATCCAAAATACACCGGGTGCGCGTCACCGAAGCGGACCTCAATTACGTAGGCAGTATTACCATTGATGAAGGCCTCATGGACGCCGCCGGCCTGATCGACGGCGAGAAAGTGCAGGTGGTGAACAATAACAACGGTGAGCGGCTGGAGACTTATGTCATTCCCGGCGAACGGGGTTCCGGCACGATCTGCCTCAACGGCGCCGCCGCCCGCCGCGCTCAGGTGGGAGACATCCTCATCATCATCTCCTATGGACTGATGACCGTCGAGGAAGCCAAGGCCTTCCAGCCTATGGTGGTATTTCCGGATGAGAATAACCGGTTGCCCTAAGGAAAGGCGAAAAGGGTTGTCTGTTGTCTGTTGTTTGTTGTTCGAGCCAGAGACGGCTCCGGGCTGCACAAACAGGCCACAATCAACTGCCAACGAACAACAAAAGCTCCCTATGGCCAATAACCAGTTCCCCAGGTTCCCGCTCCTAACTCGAATGGTCACTCACCATATACCAAGCCCCATCAGTGCGCCGCATCAGTACGGAGAACCACCCCTGTGCCGGCTCTTTCCGTTCCGGGAACTGAAGGTTGAACCGTCCGATTACAGAATAGATGTCGGGAGCGATGCGCTCCAGTAGCATCTGGTCGAAGTGGAGCCGGCCCATGCGTTCCGGTGGCCAGTTGGCCTTGTACTGCTGCCGGATGGCCTCGTAGCCGAATGTGACGCCCTGCCGGGAGATCGTCCGGATGCTGTCGGAGGGGTGGTAGGCTGCCATGTAGCAGTCGATATCGCCGGCATTCCAGCAGGCTTCCTGCCGCTTGAAGTTGTCCAGAATGGCGGCTCGTTCCAGTATTTCCAAATGCATTTTCGCGATGGCTTTCAATTCGAGTACGAACCCGTGCAATTTGCTGGTGAAGCCTTCGTCCGTATTTACCTGAATGGCGATGGCCAGGCGTTCGTCATCAGCGTATTCCACCGTAGTGACATGCCCCGGCATGATGCCTTCGTGGCCGTAGTGCATCCCATTGCCTTCTTTCCAGGCGAAGCAGCCCAGGCCGTAGCCGCTCTCTGCCGGCAGGCCGGAACGGAAAGCCGCCGGCAGGCGCATTTCCTGCAGCATTCTTTTTGCGATCACCTTTCCGTTTTGCAGGTGGTGCATCCACTGCGCCAGGTCTTCAGCATTGGTGACCAGGCCGCCTCCTGTCCACTCAAACTGTGGGTTAATGGCATAGCTGCCATTTTCCACCGTTTTGTTCCTTGGCAAACCGAGGATATTCTGGCTGCCGATGTAACCCTGAGTGAGGCCCGGGAGTTCAGGCCGGGTAGACGGGTAGGTATGCTTCAGGCCAAGCGGATCGAGAATTTGCTCTTCCAGCAGGGCATAGTAGGCTTTTCCACTGTTCTTCTCCAGCAGCATACCCAGAAGTAAGTAATTGGTGTCGGAATAGGACCAACCTTCGCCGGCGGGGTGTTGGGGCTCCATGTTGGCTACGAAGCCGAGCAGTTCTTCCGGCTTCCAATTCCTGTCGGGCTGATCTTTTAAAGCCTGAACGAAGGCCGGCTGGAACACATAACGGGGTAGCCCGCTGGTGTGCTGCAGCAGCATACGCACCGTTATTTCGGAGGCGTTGGGCAATTGTTGGAACCAGCTTTTCTGGCCGAAATGGGCCTCCAGCTTTTCATCGAGGCGCAACTGCCCGGCTTCCACCTGCTTGAGAACCAACGCTGCCACGAACGTTTTGCCCACGCTGCCGGAGAACATTTGAGCTCCCGGCTCCATGCGGATGTTGGCTTCCCGGTCGGCATAACCTGCGGCCAGGCTGATCAGCTTCCCATCAGGTAGTATAGCGGCAACGGTAGCGCCGGGAAGGGAGTTTTCCTTGACGATAGTTTCCAGTTTTTTCTGGAGGGCCGCTTCAAGAGGCTGGTAGGCGGCTTGGCCCGTGAGCAGTGTGCTGGCAAGAAGGAGCAGAAGTGACAACAGCGTACCGTAGTATCTTTTCATGGTGTGCTTTTGGGGCAAATTTGAGGGTTTTACCGGAGGTGAAGGGGGAAAATAATTGGGAAGTTTGGCAAATCAATCCTCCCACCGCCGGGGCTCCGCCTCTCTCACCATCTCAAACACCCGCTCGTACACATCCTCTGCGTTGGGCTTGGAAAAATAATCGCCATCGGTGCCGTAGGGCGGCCGGTGCGCCTGCGCGCTGATAGCCACCGGCGGCGAGTCGAGCCAGCGGTAGCCGCCCTGCACGTCCAGCACCTGTTGCATCATGTAAGCGGTGGCGCCGCCCGGTACGTCCTCATCCAGGAAAACGATGCGGTTGGTCTTCTTCAGGGAGGAGGCGATGCGGTGTTCGAGGTCGAATGGCAGGAGGGTTTGTACGTCGATGAGTTCTGCGGAAATGCCGTCTTCTTCCAGCAGGCGGATAGCCTCCTGGGCAATGCGCACGCAGGAACCGTAAGTCACCAGGGTGAGGTCATCCCCTTGTTGGAGTATTTCGGGCATACCAAGTGGTATGGTATATTCTCCGATGTTATCGGGCAGGCGTTCCTTCAGGCGGTAACCGTTGAGGGATTCGATGAGGAGGCCCGGGTCGTCCGATTGCAAGAGGGTGTTGTACATACCGGCTGCCTGCACCATATTGCGGGGCGCCAGGATATGCATTCCTCTCAGGGAGCCCAGCAGCACGCTCATCGGGGAGCCGGAGTGCCAGATGCCCTCCAGGCGGTGGCCCCGCGTTCGTATAATGGCCGGCGCCGCCTGAATGCCTTTGGTGCGGTAGCGGAGGGTGGCCAGGTCATCGGAAAGGGGAGAAAGGGCGTAGATCAGGTAATCGAGATATTGTATCTCAGCGATGGGCCGGAGCCCCCGCATGGCCATGCCGATGGCGTAGCCGGCAATCGTCCATTCCCGGATGCCGGTGTCAAAGACACGGGCCTCTCCGTATTTTTCCTGTAGGCCGGAAAAGCCCTGGTTTACGTCGCCGATCGTGCCGACGTCTTCCCCGAAGGCGAAGAGGTTGGGGTACTTTTCCAGCATCTTGTCAAAGAAGGTGTTCAGTATTTCGTAGCCGTTCTTAACCGGGCTGTCTTCGGAGTAGCGGGGGGCCACAACCGGCACCTTGAGCGCCGACAGCTCCGTCTCGCTGTACAGGTGGGTATGATAGCGTTCCTCCATGGTATCGTAAACGGAGGCGAGAAACTGCTCCAGTTTCCGGCGTTCGGGGTTGTCCTCGCCCCGGGTGGCGAAGAGCATGCGGCGGATGCAGCGGATGATGTCGGCCCGTACGGGGTTGTACAATCGTTCCAGTTCCTGGCAGATGCGCTCTGCCCGTTCCTTACGCCGGGCCCGGGTAGCTACCTGGGCAAAAGTTTCCTGCATTTCCTTCCACACCTGCCGGATCGGGCCGTTGTAGGCTTTCCAGGCGCGGTCGCGGGCTGCCCTGGCCTGTTTGCGGGCTTTGGCCTCCAGGTCTTTGAGATCCTCCTCCTCGGCCAGGCTATTGGCCAGTATCCAGTAGCGGAACTGCCGGTTGCAATCATAGGACCGTTCCCATTCCAGGCGTTCCTTTGACTTGTATCGCTCATGCGAGCCGGAGGTAGAGTGCCCCTGTGGCTGGGTGAGCTCATCGACGTGGACGAGTACCGGAAGGTGCTCCTTTCGGGCCTGGGCGGCGGCCTTCCGATATACGGCGCAAAGGGCGGGGTAATCCCAGCCATTTACGTGAAAGATCTCGATACCGTTGGTCTCTTCCTCTACCTGAAAGCCTTCCAGTGCCTGGGAGATGCTCGCCTTGGTGGTCTGCATATGCTTGGGTACAGAAATGCCGTATCCATCATCGACAACGGTTACGACCATGGGCACCTGCTGCACGGCAGCGGCGTTCATCACTTCCCAGAAGGCGCCTTCTGAAGTGCTGGCGTCGCCGATGTTGGTGAACACTACCTCATTGCCATTATCTGAAAAAGGAGAATCACTGAGTTCCGCGCATTGCCGGTATTTTTTGGAAGCCATGGCCAGGCCGATACCGCGCGCCATCTGGCCGGCGGTAGTGGAAATATCTGAGGAAAGATTATACCGGCCCAGAGTGGGCAGCATTTGGCCTTCTTCGTCGGCAAGGGGCGTGGCGTGGTGGTTGTTCATTTGCCGCCCCCCGGAGAAGGGGTCGTTGTCGGCGTCGGTATACAACTGGGCAAAATGATGCTCGGCATCGGCCAGGCCCAGCGCAAAAAGAAGGGTGTGGCCCCGGTAATAATCGGAGCGGAAGTCTCCCTTGCGGAAAGCCTTGGCCAGAGCTACCTGAAAGAGCTCTTTGCCATCGTCGGAAACGCCGAATTTGGCTTTGCCGGTCAGCGTTTCCTTACGGATCAGAATGCTTACCTCCCGGCTGAGCATGCAGGTGTAGTAGTCCTGCAGCACCTCCTCTTTACTAAAAGCTCCCTGGATTGAAATGACAGTAGGATTTTCCAAAATGATAAGGCGAATACTTTGGTTAAAGCAAGAATTTAACTTACTCACGAAGGTGCAAATATACGACTACTCCCTGACCCCACGGGAATTGGCGGCCCATCCACCGGAAAAAAATCGCCGTGATCTACGACGTCAAACCATGGCTAAACCAGCCTTTAGCCTGTTCACGCACAAAAATCACCGGCAAAAAATATTTGGAATTGAATGGAAAGTTGCTAACTTTGATCTGCTTTAAGCACAATACGAAGCGGCTTTAATTTATCATCCACCCGGCTTACCAAAATGCATCACCTGATGCAGGATATCACGTTTTTTATTGCATCTTCCATATTGAATGTATCTGCCTTGAGGCATAAGTATACAGAAGGGTAAGACTTTTTTATTTACTCTCACTTTTTTACAGAAACTGGATTAGTATGAAAAAAGGGGAGCTCCAGCCTGTCATTTGGAGCTCCCTAAATTTTTGGCAGAAGGGTGACGCGGCTTTCTGCAATAACTGCTTTGGCTGCCCCTATGTCCTCACCGTACCCCAGCAGGAACCCGCCGCCGCCTGCTCCGCAAAGTTTCAAATAGAAAGCTTCCGAGTTCAATCCATTTTCCCATACACCTCTGAAAGCCGGTGGAATCATCTCCTGGAAGTGTTGATACTGGAATTCCGAGATCCGGCGCATCTCAGGATACAGTGCTTCCCGCCTTCCGGCCAGATAATTTCGGATAGCATTTTCTGTTGCCGGGATGAGTTCCTCGTGCATTGACCCGGAAAAGCCTGCATCTTCACATTTGAGCAGGAACTTTTCTACCAGAGGGCCGGTCTTTCGGCTGATACCGGTATCCAGCAGAAAAAAGGAACCACTTTCCCCCGGTTTTTTTTCCGGAGGATTGGCCAGCCGCGCCTGGCCGTCCGGCAGAAGGAGTACGGTATGGCCGAGATAGCAAATGAGCGGGTCTGTCCCTGAGCTGGCGCCGTGAAAATATCCTTCCAACTGCGCCAGTTGCTGTTTGAGCCTAACATAATGGGCTTCGTCTTCCCGGGTAAACGGGTTGATGGCATAGCGGCTGTAGACGGCCGCACACAGAGCCCCTGAACTGCCTGCACCGTATCCCACCGGAATGTCGGATTCAAAAAACAGGCCCCGGTTGACATCCCTTTCGAACTGCCGAAGCTCCATATCGGTAAGCAGCTCTCCTTTGTCTTTTAACCGCAGCAGGTATTGTACGAATTCTTCCAGGTTATACAGGATACGCTCATCGTCACCGGCAAACTGCCAGTGGCCGCTGAACTGCTCCAGCGGCATGGCCAGCGCCTGTGAGCCTTTGATGATGGTGTATTCTCCGAAGAGGAGCAGTTTTCCGTAGTAGCGTTGCATTGCTATTTTTTGTTTTCACTGGGCAACAACCCCGGCAGTTTTTCCAGAAATTCATTCTTCCATTCCGCCGGGCACATCAGATAACCCCGGTTGCCGCGGGGCGGTTCATGTCCGAAGCGGACCGGGCTGCCGTCGAGATAGCAATGGCTGAAGCCCAGCTCTTCGATGATCACTTTTTCGCCCGCCAGGTCCCAGATGGCGATCCGGCGGCGAAGGAACAGGTTGACGTCCAGTTGTCCAAGGGCCATGAGCAGAGTGCGGCGGGCATCAGTGCGGATGATGCGGTTGTCGCCTACTCCCAGCTTCCGGAATACCTCCATAAATTTACCACCGCGATAACGGGCAGAATGGAAATAGGTAAGCTGATGGAAAGGCTTGGTAGGCGGGGGTGACAGGCTGCGGGTATTGCCGTCCTGTTCCAGCCAGGCGCCTTGTCCTCGGCTGGCGTAAAGCAGGGAATCGTTCCAGGGATAGTAGATGAGGCCGGCCAGCAGCCCCTTTCCGGGCTCGTAGTAGGCCGATTGATGGGAAAAACCCGTCTTGTCGTCAATATAGGAACTGGTGCCGTCCAGTTCGTCAACGATAAAATAAGGGCGCCCGGACAGGATCACCTTATCCGGCGACTCTTCGCTGTGCAGCCCTATGTGTGGGAATTCCCGGGCTACCGCCTCCTGTACCCGTTCAGAAATGGCCAGGTCTACATCCGTCACCCTCGAGCGGTCGGGTTTGGTATAAACCTGATAATCCCCCTGAAGCCGGCTCATCATGATCCGGCCGGCATCCCGGGCTATTGATTTCAAAAATTCGAGGATCTCCTTATCCATCCGTTTCGATATTTTCCTGGAAGTAAAGCCGGCGGTTGTCCAGGTCAAAAGCACAAAGGTATTTAAAGAAATTCCCATTGAACACACAACCGGCATCAATATCCAGAGCGGGAACTTCATCGAGTTTTTTCAACTGCTTTTCGATCATCGGCCGGGGAGTGGGGGTATGGCCATGGACGATTACCCTTCCCTGTAGCCAGTCCCGGTCTATTTGGCCGTACCAGTCCCGGATCCAGATCAGCGCCTGGCCGGCCTCCAGGGGCCGGGCAAGGCGGAAATCCAGGCCGGCGTGAACCAGGATATAGCCTTCGGTTTCGAAGTGCCAATCCAACTGGTGGAAGAAATCGAGGTACGGTTGGGGCAGGAGGTAGGGAGCAGCGGAATGGGGAAGGCCGAAACTGTCCAGCGTCGCATCGCCGCCATTTTGGAGCCATAGCCGTTGTTCGCTGCCTATATCGCCCCGGGCATTCAGCAGGAGGGCTTCGTGGTTGCCGAGCAGGCAATGCAGGCGAAACCCTTCTTGTTTTAGCTTCAGGATCAGGTCGATGGCCCCCTTGCTGTCCGGTCCCCGGTCGATGTAGTCGCCGAGAAGGAACAGTTCATCTTCCCGGCTGAGCCCTATCTGTTCCAGCAAAGCCTCGAAAGTGCGGGCGCATCCGTGTATGTCGGAAATGGCGTAGCGGCTCATGATCAGATATGGGCTTTGATCTTTTCCGCCCACTGGTCGAGGTGGGCGCGGGGGGCCTGTTGCTGGCCGAAGTGTACCTTCACTCCGTCGCCTTTGAATCGAGGTATGACGTGCAGGTGCACATGCATCACTTCCTGCCAGGCCTCCCGGCCGTTGTTCTGCAGAAGGTTCGTCCCCTCGCATTGCAGGCCCGAGGCGCGCAGGGCTTTTTCCACGCGCATGGCTATACGGAAAAGGTGAGCGCCGGTATCTTCATCCAATTCGCTGAGTTCCACGAAGTGCTTCCTGGGGACAACCAACACATGGCCGGGATTGATCGGCATGATATCCATAAAGGCAACGGCCTGCTCGTCTTCGTAAATAATGCTGGATGGAAGGCTGCCCTCGATGACGCGGCAAAAGATACAATCAGATGGCATAAGATGATGGTTTGGATCCCGCCCTAAACTCCGAAAAAAATCGGGCCATTCAAAGAATAACCTCAGGAAATAGAACAGCCCCTGCCCTCCTTTTTTAAGAACAGCCCGATTTCATGAACCATACCTTTCCTTTTTTAATTTTTCTTGAAGGATAATTGTTATACTTAAGCCATGATAGACATACAACTGCTCAATACCCCCCTTCAACCTCAGCAATGCATAGATTTCGTCTCAAGCAAAAGTGCCGGAGGGGTTGACGTGTTTATCGGTACGGTGCGCAACAATACGAAGGGCAAGCCGGTGGTACGCCTGGAGTTTGAAGCGTATGAACCTATGGCCGTGTCCGAAATGCGTAAGATCGCCGAACAGGTAAAACACCGCTGGCCCGCTGAGAAGGTAGCTTTCCATCATCGTATTGGAACCTTGTACCCAGGCGAAATAGCGGTTATTATCGCGGTGTCTACGCCTCATCGGAAAGCCTCGTTCGAAGCCTGCCAGTACGCCATCGACACCCTTAAGGAGGCCGTGCCCATCTGGAAAAAGGAGATCTTCGAAGATGGGGAAGTATGGGTGGCGGCGCATCCGTAGAGCGATGGCCTTTATTCCCGGACATTCACTGTTGCCGGTTGTTCGTTTCCCTGCCCGGAGTTCTTCCTGCCCCGGCAACCAATAACGGTCAACGAACAAAACCATTAATAAACCGGGAATTCCAATATTTTCTCAATGCCTGTATCACATCACACAGTAACCTAACTGATAACCGGGCCTCCACTGTCCTATAACGCCAGGCTGAACCCATTATTCAGCACATACATCGCATTGGGCACGGGGACGAGCGGCTCGGTATCGTATACCAGTTGGAAATAAGTACGCAGTGAAAGCCGGTTGGTAAGCTTGATGGACACGCTCGTCTCCGAGGAAATGCGGAAGTCGGAAAAATTGCTGAGGTTAGGCTGAAAGTAAGTGACGTGGTTAATCGCCAGGTAGGACGTGAGGTGGAGGCCGGCGGACAGGTAGGTGCTCACCCGGTGGTCATCGAGTATGAGGTGTTCGGTAAAAGTTTCCGGTTCCTCGAATTCATTCCTCGATTCTTCGTGTTCAAACATATACAGGGCGCCGAAGAAAAGCTGAGCGGAATCCCTCTTGAGCAGGCGCAGGCGGGGGCCCGTGCCCACCAGCAGGCGCAGGTCGATCTGCTGTATCCTGTCGTACTGGGCCTGAGCGAAGGCCTCCCAGGTCAGCCAGCTATTGATGCGGCGGTTGTGACGCAGGTGCCCGAAACCATTGTCGGCAAAGTTCTTAGGCGCCGTACCCGGCTCATCCACATCATTAAATTGGGTGAGGTTGTAGGCGCCGAGCAACATCCACCGATGGTTGCTGCGCCTCAATTCCAGGCGGGCGCCGGCGCCCAGGCGGACGGTCTGCCCGGCGCGGTTCCGCGCCAGGCCGAGGTCCAGGTTAGCCTCCCCGTATATGCCTTTTTCTTTTTTATCGAGGCGCAACTTTTCCGTATTGACCACCTGAGCGTGGGAAAGCAGGGCGCTGAAAAACAATAATGCTCCAAAAAGCCAGAAGTGTTTCATAATGGTGAAATTAGGATTCGGCGGCGAAAATAAAAAAGCCTTTGCTTATCCTAAATTCATACCCACGCCCAATGTTCGGGCGGATCCGGAGGAATTGATGCAGCCTCCCGGCGCCGGGGCAGGGCTGGCCACCAATAACCGGCGCGAAACCCTGCCATGGAATAAGTTCCCTATCCGGCGGAGGCTTTTGTTCCGGGCGCTACGCCATTTCTATTTCCGCCTCCTTATTCAGCCCCAGCTCTTCCACGCTGATCTGCCGCATCTCAACTTTGCGGATCTTTCCGGTCACCGTCATCGGGAAAGATTCGGTAAATTTTATGTAGCGGGGTGTTTTATAATGGGCGATATTGCCCTGGCAGTAAGCTTTGATCTCCTCTTCCGTGGCCATTTCCCCGTCCTTGAGCTTGATCCATGCCATTACCTCCTCTCCGTATTTTTCATCGGGGACGCCAATGACCTGAACTTCGCTCACTTTGGGATGGGTAAAAAGGAATTCTTCGATCTCCCGGGGGTAGATATTCTCACCACCGCGGATGATCATGTCTTTGATCCGCCCTACGATGTTGATATAGCCCTGCTCATCCATCGTGGCAATGTCTCCGGTGTGCATCCAACGGGCCTGGTCTATGGCCTCCCGGGTTTTTTCCTCATCGCGCCAGTACCCCAGCATGACGCTGTAGCCGCGGGTGCAAAGCTCGCCTTCTTTGCCCCGGGGGACGACGCGCCCCGTTTCCGGGTCGATGATCTTGATCTCCAGGTGGGGGTGCACCTTTCCGACGGTGCTCACCTGTTTTTCCAGCGTTGTGCCCGGGCGGGTCTGGGTGCTCACCGGGCTGGTCTCCGTCATGCCGTAAGCGATCTGTACCTCAGGCATATGCATGATGGTTTTTACCTTTTTCATTACCTCGACCGGGCAGGGGGCTCCGGCCATGATGCCGGTGCGCAGGCTGGAGAAGTCATATTTATGGAAACCGGGGTCTTCCAGCTCGGCAATGAACATAGTAGGTACCCCGTAGATGGCGGTGGCCCGTTCTTTTTCCACGGCCTGTAACACTGCCTCCGGCTCAAACCCTGCGCTCGGGTAGATCATGGTGGCGCCATGGGTGAGGCAGCCCAGGTTGCCGAGCACCATGCCAAAACAATGATAAAGCGGCACAGGAATGATCAGGCGGTCCTTTGGCGTGAACTTCATGGTTTCGGCAACAAAATAGCCGTTGTTCAGAATATTGTGGTGGCTCAGGGTGGCGCCTTTCGGGAACCCTGTAGTGCCGCTGGTATATTGTATGTTGATCGGGTCGTCAAAGCAGCACAGTTCCTGGCGTTTTGCCAGTGTTTCTGGAGATACTGCTTTGGCTATTTCCAAAAAAACGGCCCAGTTCCACATGCCGGGCCATTGGCTTTGTTCCAGATGGACGATCCCCCTCAGGCGCGGTAGCTTCTCGGCGTCCAGCTTCCCCGGGGCACTGCTGGCCAGTTCAGGCGCCAGGTGGTTGAGCATTTCGATGTAGTTGGATTTTTTGAACGTATCGGCGGTGAACAGGAAGCTGCAGCCCGATTGGTTGAGCGCGTATTCGAGTTCGTGCAGGCGGTAGCTGGGATTGATGTTGACCAGGATGGCCCCGATCTTTGCCGTAGCAAATTGGATGATAGCCCATTCTGCGCAGTTGGGTGACCAGATGCCTACCCGTTCCCCCTTTTCCAGGCCAATGGCGATCAGTGCCCGTGCGCAGGTGTCTACTTGTTCTTTAAGTTGGCGATAAGTCAGCCGGATGCCCTGATGGTGTACGATGAGGGCTTCATTTTCCGGATATTGCGCTACAATTTCATCAAAAAGCTTTCCTATCGTTTTTCCGATCAGCGGCTTGTTGCAGATGCCACTGGTATAACTCATTTGTTCTTTCATTTAGATCAGGTTTTATTTGGCAGGGCCGTTTGATACCCTTAATGCTTTTTCAATGAATGCGGCCATTTTTTCCATGACGAACTCCTCCGCCTGCCGGTGAGGGATGTGGCCGCATCGTTTCACCAAAAGTGTTTCCGCACTGCGGCCAATCCCTCCGGCGATGCACCTGGCCTGTTCTTCCGAACCATACTGGTCTTCACTGCCCTGAATGATCAGGGACGGGCAGGTAATCCGTGGCAATAGCCCTTCCATACTCCAGTCCCGGAAGTGCTCATCCAGCCAGGTATCGGCCCAGGCATCGAAGAGGGCTTCCGTCTTGTCTCCGTGGTATTGGGCGAGCTTTGAGATCAGATGGCTTTTTCGGGAAACCGCCTGGCGAATCCCCTCCAACGTAATGTCTTCGACAAAAGCATGGGCAGCTTCTGTGATAATGGCGGCGGGCTGATGGTAGGCCGCGTAAATGAGCGCGATCGTGCCGCCATCACTGTGGCCAATGAGAATAGGTTTCTGTATCCGGAGCTGTTGCAGCAGCTCCGGAAGTATCTCCAGGGCTTCGCGGTGCAGGTATTCCTTGTTGCGGGTTTGGAGCAGCGGGCTGGAGCGCCCGTGCCCGATGCGGTCATAGACCATGGCGTTGAGCCCGCAACGCAGAGCCAGTTTTAAAGGGAAATCCTTCCATTGCGCTACTGAACCCAGCGCATCGTGAAGGAAAACGAGGGCTGGCTGAGCTTCCTTTTCAGTGACTTCGACCTGCCGGACCCGAAGCCTATTCTCCGTTACTACAAGATGCCCGTTCGTTAGTGCCTTTTCCTTCATAAGCGCAATTGTGGGGGCAATTTTGCGGGGAGGCGCCGCCCCATTTTCCGGAAGCAAGGTAGTGAAGGGGAGGGGTGGGGGCAATGATCAAAGTCAGTTGGGAGAGGTGGTTTTTGTTAGGGGAATAGGGGGTGCTAGTGGCCAGTCGACTTCAAGTCGCCTGGCCACTAGCCGCGCGGGTGAAGTTACTGCTTTTTAGTCATAAAAACCAGGACAACCTGCACCCCTTTTTCATTGGCTGTTCTTCCTGGTTTTATATAGTTTTTTCTTATAAAGAATTGATTATCAATTTTTTACAATAAAGGACTGCGGCCTGTTTTTACTTTTTCGGCGGCTGCGTCGGGCGCACTTCCACCTTACTGGGCAGGGTGCGTGGATGCATCCGCAGCAAGTCTACCACCATCTGCCCCAGGTCTTCGGGTTGTATCTTCCAGGCATCGGCGGAGTTGGGAGTATGATCGTTGAAATAAGTGGCGACCGAGCCCGGCATGATGGTGGAGACCTTCACCCCGTGATGGCGCAGGTCGAGCATGATGGCCTGAGTGAAGCCCACCAGGCCGAACTTGCTGGCGTTGTAGGCGGAGCCGCCGGCAAAGAAGTTGGTACCCGCCAGGCTGGCGATGGTGATGATGTAGCCTTCCGATTCTTTCAGGGCGGGAATGGAGGCTTTGACGCTGTTGAAAACTCCGGTGAGGTTGGTGTCGATGGTATCCTGCCACTGGGTGGGAGTAAGGCTTTCAATGGAGCCGAAGTGCCCCAGGCCGGCATTGGCCACCAAGACATCCAGCCTGCCCCACTCCCGTAGGATGCGTTCTACGGTTGTCTGTTGCGCTCCCAGGTTGCGTACGTCGGCGGCAATGCCGATGGCCTTTCCCGGGCCGGCCTGGTTGAGCCGGGCGGCGGCTTCATCGATGGCTTCCTTCGAGCGACTGGTTACCGCTACGTTCATGCCCTCTTTAATGAGGGATTCGGCGATGCCCAGGCCAATGCCTTTGCTTCCGCCGGTAATGAGTGCTGTTTTTCCTTGTAGTTGTTCCATGTTGATGGAACGCCCTGGGGTTGTTAAGGTTCACCGGCTTTTTCATACAAAATCAATACTGCCCCAAAAAGTTGCTATTTTGTAACTTCCGGCTTTGATCCCGGGCAGTACAGGTTCCCGAAAAGTATGAAAGGAAGGCAATATCAACACCGGCAGATTCTGACTTCCAATGGCTGGATGATCATTGGCAGAGAATATCTCCTGAGAGATGGCACTTATACCGCCAGAGTGAAATTATTAAGGGACCGCTCGACGGATGACGCCCTGAAATTTCGCTTCGAAATACTCAAAAGTAATGCCGGCAACCTTGAGGCCAGCAGCCGGATAACGAGAACTACCGATTGGGAAGGCTCCGGTACCTGGCAGATACTGGAGGCCGATACCGGAGAAGGTTGAGGTAACTCTTTACGGGTTGCCCAAATAAAGAGGATATCGGCAGGTGGAATACGCTGCCCACATAAAAAAACACTGGCCATAAAAAATGATAACACTATGCTTAACCGAGTATTTTTCGCCCTGATGTGCATTCTGCTTTCTCTTTCGCTGAGGGGACAGGAGGGAGTAGCCAATCCCCTGGAGCGCGCCCTTTCCGGGGTCGTCACTGTAGCCGTGTTGGATGTAAGTGGTGAAGACCAGGTCCTGGGCTATGCCGGGGCCGTCCGCAGCTATGCAGATATTGCCTACGAGGAATCGCTTGATATGAGCGGCGCCTTCTCCAATGGGTCTGGCTTTGTCATCGAATACCAGGGGGCCTATTACATACTGACGAATGTACACGTCATCGATGCCGCTTCCGGCGAACCGGGGTCGATCATGGCTTACAGCATTACCCGCGAGCAATACCCGATGAAGGTAGTGGGAGGCGATAGCTTCTATGACCTGGCCCTCCTCGCCTTTGACGGGAAGGAACCCGGCGAAGAGTTGCAACCTCTGTCTTTCAGCAAACAGGAGGCGGAGCTGGCCCAGAAGGCCTACTCGATCGGCAACCCTTTGGGGCAATACCCCTATACCATCACGGAAGGCATCGTAAGCGGGAAGAACCGCATTTTTCTCCGGCCCACCACCGGGCGCTTCGGCTTTTTGCAGCATACCGCCACTCTGATCTGGGGCAACAGCGGCGGCCCGTTGGTCGACGAAAACGGCGAAGTGATCGGCGTGAATACCTGGATACATACCCGCAATGACCAGGGGCAGAATTACCTTTTCTCCCAATTGAACTTCGCTCTGGAAGGGCAGCTGGCCCAAAAGCTTTTCCGGGAAATGATGGAAAATGAAGGCCGGGTAAAGCGGGCCTTCCTGGGCGTGGTTTTCTCCTCCTCAAAAGGCCTGCTCGGCGGCCCGGAATCCCCTCCTGTTATCCATAGCCTTATCGAGGGGAGCCCGGCGGCGGAAGTGTTGAAAGAACGTATTGGGTACACCGTAACCAGCATCAACGGCCAGCCGGTGAAAACGCTGCAGGATATTGTCCGTACCCTGGAAGCTTCCGATCCCGGACAGGATATTACCCTCGAACTCAAAAAAGGCATCATCTCCCCGCAGGAAAAACTGAAAGCCGGTGAACTTACCGGCGCCAACCTGGAAAAGATAGCTCACCACTTTTTCAAAACCTTCACGGATTATGGCCTGGAGGAAAAATCTCAGGGTGTGCAGCTCGCCGGTAACCCGGTGAAAAGCAACCACCGCCTGGACGTGGCCATTTCCGATTCCTACCCGCCCGAGAATGCCACCTTCGAAGAGCAGCCGGCGGAGCTCACCTACGGAATGGCCAGCCTGGGAGGGGTTGACGACTACGGCAGGGGAAAGTTCTACCGGGTACGTTCCCTGCAGGATGTGGCAACCACCATCCGCCTCAATTCCCTGGAAGGCCACCTCGGGGCCGACTTGTTGGATGAAGGCCAGAAACTGCGGCGGGTGCGCTTCTTCATGGTGGATGAAGAAATGAACGAGGTCAAGGTATTATTCTACTGATCATTTCCTGAGCTGCAACCATTTTGGAAGATTTGTACTGGCATTTGGGTGATTTGTCCGGGTTCTTCCTGGCCATTAGGGTTAATTTGGAAGAAGTAGCAGGAGCCGTCTTCACTGAAGATGTGGCATGTTATGATTTGTTAACTCTAAAACCCTGTCACCATGAAATGCCTTTATGAACACCGACGGCGCCGATCCATTCCTGGAGGTGCAGCTGAGTTCCAGCCAGCCATTTCCCGGCGATATCATACAAGTTGCCGTTAATTCGGCAGAACCTGGTTTGTGGGATTTCGTGATCAATGCTTCCGATGGCAGGTAACCAGCAACTCAATTCCGAAAAGTATACAATTTTCCACAAGCCTCGACAACTTTGAAGAACACATCTTTTTTGAAAATGCGATCACAGGCAATTCCTATTTCTATTCTGAATACCTGGATGATGGAACGGCGTATTACTGGCGGGTCATTACCACGGGCTCCTGCGGAGATGTCGAATCGGATATTTTTTCCTTCACCACGATGAGTTCGTCATTTCTACTCCTCGAATATCATTCAGTATCCAAAATGCCTCCATTGGTAGATATTGCTTGGAGGTGTGGCCGAATGCATCTATTTTCAGGAGCTGATGTCTTTATTGTTTAAATCTTATTCAACTTCTAAAATCACCCGTTATGAAAAATTCCCTACTCGCCCTGCTCTTTTGTATGCCGGTCTTTGCTGCCGGCCAGCCCATTGAAGCTACATTGCTCGCCCACTGGAGTGACGAAAACATCCCTCCGGCCTTTTTTGATAATCCCTATCACGATGTCTGGGGAGCCGTTGTCAACGACAGGGAAGTCGGAATCCTCTGTTCTACCTTAGGCATCCACTTTTTCGACCTGAGCAATACAGAATCCAGCCTGGAACCGGCGGCCTTTGCCCCTGCTACCGTTCAGGGCAACGCTATCGGGCACCGGGATGTCAAAACTTATCAGCACTATGCTTACGCCGTGGCCGATGAAGGGGCCAGCACCCTTCAGGTCATTGACATGAGCGGCCTGCCGGAATCAGTAGAGATTGTATATGAATCGGATGAATTCGTCCAGACCGCCCACAATATTTTTATCGATGAAGATAACGCCCGCCTCTATGCCGTTGGCGGTAGCGGCTTCAACGTCCGTATTCTTTCACTGGCCAACCCGGAACATCCGGAGTTGCTGGCGTCCTATCCAACTGCTGAAGTTCCCATTCCCTATGTTCATGACCTTTATGTGCGGAACAATATTGCTTACCTGAATGCCGGCAATGCCGGTTTTATCGTTATGGATATGAATGACCCCGCTAATCCTGAGTTGCTGGGTACCATGACCGAATACCTGGAACAGGGCTACAACCACTCCGGCTGGTTATCGGATGACGGCCAGTATTTCTATCTGGCGGATGAAACCCACGGGCGCGATATCAAAATAGTTGACGTTGGCGACCTATCCGATATGCGGGTGGTGGCCACCATGAACGCCCATTCATTCGATGGACAGATCCCCCACAATGTTTATCCCAAAGATGGCCTGCTCTATGTCTCTTATTACTATGACGGCTTGCAGGTATACGATGTATCCAACCCCCTATTCCCGAGAAGGATAGCCTACTACGACACTTATGAGGGCCCCGACGTCGAATACTTCGCCGGCGCCTGGGGCATCTTTGTTCTTCCTTCCGGGCGGGCTTTGATCTCCGATATGAATAATGGGTTTTACGCCTTCGAACCTATCGAAGTTCCGCCTTATACCTCTGTGGCGGCAAACGTGGCGGGCCTTGAGGCCTGCATCGGAGCAACGTCAGGTTTTTCCATTGAAGTAGGCACGGATTTTCTTCCCTCGGGGGTAACCCTCTCCACCGAAGGAAGCTCCGAAGCGCTGGACGTAAGCCTGGAGGCCAGCGCCGCCCCGGGCGATGTACTCAACGTATCGGTAACGGGCCTTGAGCCGGGAGACGCCACCCTCGTGATCCATGCAACGGACGGCGTCAACGAAGGGCTAACAGAGATAGACGTCCACATAATCGGCCTGCCCGAACCCGCCTCGCTGCGCGCCCCGACCGATGGCAAGGAGAACGTCAGCCTTACTCCCTTCTTTTTCTGGATCGCCACCGGAAGTGGCGGCGCCTCTCTCCCGAAACGCATTCAGATCTCAACTGACGCCGGTAGTTTTGAGGAAAATATCGTTTATGAGTCTTCAGTGGCCGGCAATTCCCTTACTTTGCCCGTCGAACTGGAGGAAGGCACCACCTATTACTGGAGGATCGTCATTTCCGGCGAATGTGGGGATAGCCCCTCAGATACCTTTTCCTTTACCACCGAATCGACAACTGGAGCTACCTCTGAAATCGACGGTAACGGCTTCCGCCTGTACCCCAACCCGGCAAGTGGGCAGGTGTCCCTGAGCTTCGCCCGGCCCGTTGAACAGGAAATCCAGATAGAATGGTTATCGGCCAGTGGGCAGCGTATAAAAACCGAGAATATGGAAGCCCTGTCCCACGAATTGCGGATGGATACCGGCAGCCTGCCGGATGGGCTATATGTAGTGAGGATTTCTACACGGCAGGCCTCTGTCGGCAGGAGGGTTCTGGTGAAACATTGACCTCAGGCCCTGCCGGACACTTTCTGGATTGTGTAAATGTGTATGTAAGTACATGAACTGCCCGGAGGCTCGAATGAGCCGGGCAGTCCATGTACTACAAAAAAAGGCACAAACACTGTCCAGTAAATTTTACTGTCAGTTCACTTCAATTCCCGCTTCGGCCAGTGAAATGCGAACACCGTCGCGGTAGGGTACCACCCAGGCATCCTTCACCCCGATCTTTTGCATGTGGTTTTTGAGCTGATCGGCATCCTGGTAATTTCGGTAATGCCCGATCAGTATTTTCTGCAGGCCGCCTTCGGTTTCCAGGTCCATATTGTCATTTTCCTGGTCCAGGTTAGCAGGGATATTGGCCTTGCCATAAGCGCCGATCTGCACCCGGAACACCAGCCCTGACATATCTGTTCCTTTCGAAGTCATGGCGGCTTTCTCTTCATTGAGCTGCTGGATGGCGTTCTGGGCAGAGATCAAACGGCTGTTGAGGTCGGAGATCTCCTGCTGCATCTGGTTGATCTGATTTTCATTGGAGATCCGGTCGGCCTCGAGCTGGGTCAGCTTGAGCTCCATTTCTCTTTTTTGTTTTCTGGCCTGTTCTGCTTCTTCAACCAGTTCTTTCAGGGCCTCAGGGTTGCGTTTGTATTCTTTGGCCTGGTCCTTCCAGTACTTCTTCTCATCCTTCGTGAGGTCCTGCGCCTGTATCTGATACGGTGCAGCGGCCAGGAACAGGGCGGCAATAAAAAGATGGATTAGCATTCTCATTGCATCAAATTTTATCGGTTAAAAGTTATGGTCATTCCTTAGCAGCCTTGTCCGGAAAGATGGACATGAAAAGCCGCTTATAACTGGAGTAAGCAGGGGGAAGCGCAAAGCGCTGACAGCACGAAATACCGGGGCATGGTTGTAGAAAAGAAAAGAGGAAGGAATTATTTTCATCAATATCCATTCCTTCAAGTAAGACAAAAAGGGTGTTGAGCAAGGCAAATATAAGAATTTTTACAAAGCCATGCACGATTCCTTTAAAGCCTCCCGGCTGCTGTTGAAAAAAAAACTGAAAATTGAGGGCCTAAAGGATCTCCCGAAGAGCTGCGCTGAGCATGTGTACATGATTCGGAGTGCTGCTCTCTCCCATCAGGCCGATGCGCCAGATCTTCCCTGCGTATTTGCCCAGCCCTCCGCCGACCTCGATATTGTATTCATCCAGCAACCGCTTTCGCGTTTGGGCTTCATCAACGCCGGAAGGGACAATTACAGCGTTCAGCATGGGCAGGCGATAGGCCGGGTTCACCAAAAATTCAAAGCCCAGCGGTTCGAGTTCTTTTTTCAGCAATTCGTGATTCCGGCGATGGCGCTCGAAGCGTTTCTCCAGGCCTTCCTCCAGCACCAGGCGGTAAGCCTCCCGAAGGGCAAACATGGAAGACACAGGCGCGGTATGGTGATAGGCCCGTTTGGCGCCCGCCCAGTAGCTTTTGACCAGCGACAGGTCGAGGAACCAGCTTTGCACTTTTGTCTTACGGGCTTCCAGGGCTTCCACCGCCCGCTCGCTGAAGGATACCGGAGAAAGGCCCGGTGGGGCGCTCAGGCATTTCTGAGTGCCGGAATAAATGGCGTCGATCCCCCATTTATCTACTTTTACTTCCGTACCGCAATAGGAAGTTACCGCATCAACCAGGAAGAGAGCTCCAGCGTCTTTTGCCATTTGGCTGATATCCTCCAGGGGCTGCAATACGCCGGTTGAGGTTTCGGCATGCACGATGGCCAGTACTTTGGGCTGGCAGTTTTCCAATGCCTGTTTCACCTGCTCCGGGCGGATAGGCTCTCCCCAGGGCGCCTCCACCCGCGTTACTTTTGCCCCGCAGCGCTCCGCAATATCCGCCATGCGCCCGCCGAATACACCGTGAATGCAGATGAGCGCTTCATCGCCGGGCTCCAGCAGGTTTACGAGGCAGGTTTCCATACCGGCGCTACCCGGGGCCGACACGACGAAGGTCAGGTGGTTTTGTGTTTGAAAGGTGAGCTGCGCCATGGCCTTGATGTCATCCATGATGGCTACGAATTCGGGGTCGAGGTGGCCGACCAGCGGGGTGGCCATAGCCTTGAGCACACGCGGGTGCACATCGCTCGGCCCCGGGCCCATGAGGATGCGTTGGCTGGTGTTGAGTTCGTTTTGATAAGACATAGGGTAGTATTGCTATTGGTTTATTTCGTCCGGGGGGTGCTCGACAAAAATAGCGTTTCCGCATGTTTTATCAACCTGGAAGGGGTAAAACATACGGAAACGCTTGTTTCTTTATCCGTTTCGAACAAAAAATCACTTGACCACCAGTGCCGGTATACTGGTATCGATGTTCAGCAGGGTCTCGGTAGTACTACCCAGCAACATCAGTTCCAGTTTGGAGTGCCCCTTGCAGCCTATGACGATCAGGTTGGCCTTGATCTCTTTGGCCTTGTCCATGATGTGGTGGGCCACGTCCGGCATGTCGTTCCAGATCAGTATGGGTTCGACTTTGTCGAGATATCCGGGAAGTTGTTCATTCATGAACTTCTCGAAACCTTTTTCATGGTTTTCCTGAATATTCCGCTCGAAGCGTTCCGGCGTCATGTTCAGTTTATAGGCCATCAGGTTGGGCCGTTGATATATGTTGATGGCATATACCTTAACATCGTTGCCGGCCTGGTCTTTGATGGCCAGGGCTTTTTTCAGGGCGCGGACTGAATTATCGGAAAAATCCACGGGTACCATAATAGTCTTCATAGCAATGGCTGCATTCTCCGGGACCACAAGCACATCGGCCCTGGTTTGCCGGATCAGGTTTTTAGACAGTATTCCGTGGTTGAGGCTATCGGCTTTTTTCCCGATCGCCAGCAGGCCGGCTTTCTTCTCGTTCGCCAGGGCCAGCAGTTTCTCCAGAGGGGAGCCGTCATCGATGAAGTATTGTACGTCGGTAGCGGCTCTTTCCGGCATGATCTTTTGCACTCTTTCCGACAGGGCCTGTACGGCGGCCTCTTCGTCTTCCTGATTGACCTCCACGCCCGGGGCGATGGTCAGTGGAAGCCTTGCCCGGGTATTCGGAATAACATGGATGAACGAAAAACCTTCGATCGGGATCGGGCCCTTGAAGAAGTCGAGGTATTTGAGCAGGGGCTCATCCGCCCGGTCCAGGCCAAGGCCCACTACCGCTTCTTTTACGGCAAAAGGTTGTAGCGTTTTATTTTTCACAGCGCTTTTTTCTGATGCGGTACGCATATTGATCGGTTTTTTTTACAAGTTTGTTGAGAGAATATCTTTAATACATTAACTACGGACAAAACCGGCACTTTTTCAATGATAAATGTCAGCAGGCAGCCCGGCTGGCTGCCGCCGGATAAAGGGCCGGCGCCGTTAAACCTTAATGGCTGAATTCAGTTTACATTTCCAAATCAAATCGATTGGCCTCATGCTGGTATTCAGAATTTTTCTGTTCTTCATTTTCTGTTTTTTGCTGAGCGGCCTCCCAGCCCAGGATAGCCCTGCCGTCCCTCCGCAGATGGATCCCCGACTCCTGGAGATCAGCCGCGCTCCTTCCGCCGGGCGTATAGAAGCGGACATTCGCAAGCTGGTGAGCTTCGGCACCCGGCATACGCTTTCCGACACTTTGTCGGATACCCGCGGTATCGGCGCCGCCCGCCGCTGGATAAAGGCGGAGTTTGAGCGCATCTCCGAAGATTGCGGCGGCTGCCTGGATGTATTTTACCAACGCAGCCTGGTGCCCGCCGAAGGCAACCGGCGCTTCACCGAAGACACCTGGGTGGTCAATGTGGTGGCTGTTCAGCGAGGCAGCCGCTATCCTAACCGTTACGTCATCATGAGCGGTGATATCGACTCCCGTGTTTCCGATCCGCTCGACAGCACTTCAGATTCTCCCGGCGCCAACGACAACGCTTCCGGAATGGCGGGCGCCCTCGAAGCGGCGCGGGTACTGACGAAGTATGAGTTTCCCACCAGCATCATCTATACCGGACTTTCCGGTGAAGAACAGGGCCTGTTCGGCGGCAAGCACATGGCCGAAGTGGCAAAGGCGGAAGGCTGGGAGGTCATCGGTGTGCTTAACAACGACATGATCGGCAACATCGAGGGCATCGACGGCGTGATCGACAACTCCTCCTTCCGCGTATTTTCGGAACCGACACCGGCTACCGCCGACGAACGCCTGCGCACCTGGAACCGCTTCTACGGCGGCGAGGTGGACGGCCCTTCGCGACAGCTGGCCCGCTACGTCGACCGCCTCACCGAGCAGTATATGAACAACCTGGACGCCGTCATGATCTACCGCCTCGACCGCTTCGGCAGAGGCGGCCACCATCGTCCTTTTAACGATCAGGGCTTCCCCGGTGTTCGAATTATGGAAACCCACGAGAACTACCACCGGCAGCATCAGGACCTCCGCACCGAAGATGGAATACAATATGGAGACGTCATTGAAGGCGTCAATTTCGACTACGCCGCCAAACTTACCGCCGTCAACGCCATCACGCTGGCCGCCCTGGCCTGGGCGCCTCCGCCCCCCGAGGGCCTCATGATCGGCGGCGCCGTGGAACCTTCCACCCAGCTGGAATGGGAGATGGTGGACGATCCCAACCTGGCGGGCTACAAGGTATACTGGCGGGAGACGACCGCTCCGCAGTGGCAGCATTCGCGCTTTGTGGGAAAAGTATCGGCCTATACGCTGGAGAATATCATCATCGACAACTTCCTGTTTGGTGTGGCGGCTGTGGGTAAGGATGGGAATGAGAGCGTGGTGGTGTATCCTACCAGCTTGATCTCGCGACGGCGAAATTAGGAAGCCGGAAAGCCCGAATACCGCCGCTTGTAAGGCGCCAGAAAGCCCAGCACGATGTCTTCCTGTGGAATGCCCCTCTCCATAAGGCGGTCGACGATGACGGCGTCCGTCCAGTCCTGCTGGACCCAGACTTTGCCGTCCTTGATGTCGATGTGGATGATGGTGTTGTATATTGGAGATTTGTCTTTCCATCCTACGTTCATCAGGATGAAATGGTTTCGTTCCCTGTCTATGATCAATTCTGTATCGATGTCATTTGAAACTGCTGGTGTAATATGGGCGTGTTCTGCCAGAAGTTCCTCAATAATTTTTTGATATTTTTTTACTTTACCCATTTCAATATCTTTTTATCATCCGGTTCAAAAACAAAAACCTTTATTTTGAATGTTCCAACAATATCTATAACAAAATCCTTCTGGAATAAAGTTGCATAGGCATCATTGGGCACCGCAACGTAAAGAACCCTATCGCTTTCTTGCTTCTTTAAAACACTTGAGCAGGTGATAAATTGCCCAACAAGTTCATGAAAGGCGCTTATCATCGATCTTGCGACCAGGCTTTTCACTTCAACTGCAATCTTCTGCTTTTCCTTTGTGGCAGCGATCAGTTTTTCAGCGCCGAGGTCAATGTACATCTTATCCTTTTCCATTTGGAGAGTATAGGTTGTAGAGTATAGGGATCGTGTGTTATTTCCCATCCATCATTTATGAGTGCTTCCTTCGCTGCCTCATGAAAAATGTCCTTCGCCGGCATAACCAGAATTCTTGTTCAAATTTACACTTTAACAGCCATATTGTAAAGGCATGAATATTGCTCAAAACAATGGGGAAATTTACAAAAACAAATGAGATTGTAATCAAAAAAAATACAAAAATTGATTTTGTAATCAAAATAGAGAAGGCCTGGTGTTGTATTTGTTAACCTGAAAGAGTATTTTTGCTAACAGGCAAAGTGTAAGAATTTGCAGCCGCTTTAATGCCATGCAACAACAACTCCACTCCCTCCAATCCTCCCTCGACGGTGAACTCCACTACGGCAGCCTCATGCGCCACCTCTATGCCACCGACGCTTCCGTCTACCGGGAGCTGCCGCTGGCCGTCGTCATTCCCAAACATGCGGAAGACATCCGCAAGGTGATCCTCTTTGCCCGCAAGCACGGCTTGTCCGTCATCCCCCGCGCAGCGGGCACCTCCCTGGCGGGGCAGTGCGTGGGCGACGGCATAGTGGTCGACATTTCCAAGTACATGAACCGCATCCTGGAGGTGAACGCCGAAGAGGGCTGGGTGCGGGTGCAGCCCGGCGTCGTCCGCGATGAGCTGAACCTGTTCCTCCAGGAGCACGGCCTGTTCTTCGGCCCCAACACCTCCACCGCCAACCGCGCCATGATCGGCGGCATGGTGGGCAACAACTCCTGTGGCACCACCTCCATCGTCTACGGTTCTGCCCGCGACCACGTCCTGGAGCTGAAAACCATCCTCAGCGACGGCTCCGACGCCACCTTCCACGCCCTCACTCCCGAAGAACTGGAGCGGAAGCGGCAGGGCGATAAACTGGAGAACCAGGTATACCGACAGCTCCACGAAGCCCTGAGCCGGCCGGAGCAGCAGCAGGCTATTCGGGAGAGCTACCCCAAAGCCAGCATCCACCGCCGCAATACGGGCTATGCCGTCGACATCATGCTGGACGGGCAGCCCTTCCGGCCGGAAGGCGAGCCCTTCAACCTGTGCAAGCTGCTCAGTGGTTCGGAGGGCACCCTGGCCTTCACCACCGAGATCAGGCTGCACGTCGACCCGCTGCCCAAGCCCAAAGACGTGGTCGTCTGCGCTCATTTCACCAGTATCGACGAGTCCATGCAGGCCGTGTTGGTGGCCATGGCCTTCAACCCCGACGCCTGCGAGCTGATGGACAAGTTCCTCATGGACCTGACCAAACAGAACATCGAGCAGCGCAAGAACCGCTTTTTCGTGGAGGGTGATCCCGCTGCCATTCTCATGGTCGAATTCCGGGGCGATACTACCGAAGAGGCGGTGGAACAGGCGGAGGCCATGATCGCCGCCCTGAAAAAAGAAGGCTTGGGCTCCGCTTTCCCCATCGTGGCGGCGCCGAAAACGAAGCAGGTGTGGGATCTGCGCAAGGCCGGCCTGGGCATCATGTCCAACCTGGAAGGCGACCCCAAGCCGGTGGCCTGCATCGAAGATACGGCAGTCGACATTCAGGACCTGCCCGCGTACATCCGGGAGTTTACTGAGCTGATGGCCGGCTTCAAGCAGCAGGCCGTATACTATGCCCATGCCGGCGCCGGCGAGCTCCACCTGCGCCCCATTCTCAACCTGAAGGAAGCCGAGGGGCAACGCTTGTTCCACGACATTACCGAGGCCGTCGCCCGCCTGGTCAAGAAGTACGACGGCTCCCTGAGCGGCGAGCACGGCGACGGCCGGGTGCGCGCCGAGTTCATCCCCCTGATGATCGGGGAGCAGAACTACGAACTGCTCAAAGAGATCAAGCACACCTGGGACCCGGAGAACATCTTCAACCCCGGTAAGATCGTCGACGCGCCGCCCATGAACAGCTCCCTGCGCTACCAGGCCGGCCAGGAGACTCCGGAGTTCGACACCGTTTTCGATTTTTCTCAAACCCAGGGCATCCTGCGCGCCGCCGAGAAGTGCAACGGCTCGGGCGACTGCCGCAAGC
>CAYQKY010000081.1:0-34104 GCA_964418125.1 uncultured Phaeodactylibacter sp. | reverse complement strand
GTTCCAAAAGCGGCCATTTGCAGCCCAAATGACTACGTCCAAGCATGAACTTATGTATAACCGGGCTTTTGTTTGCCGGAAAGGGGGAAAGTAATATCTTTCCGGTAATAAAACAGTCTCTGAATAGCCAATCACCTGCCAATAACACAAAAACGAAGATTTACTTCCTTACAAGAGGGAAGGGGCATTATAACGTCGAGATTGTAGTTATTCAGCATGAGGACGGAAATGTGCCTGACGTGAAATTTTGTAGGCTATTGCCGCTGGAACCCCTTCTCAGGGGTTGTGAAAGGAGTAAATTTGTCTATCTCCTGATTTAAATTTTGTCCTGCCGCCGCCTGAACTCCCCTAACCCCTCTTGAAAGAGGGGAACTGAGGCGGCGCCAAAACAAAATTTTACAGGCTTTTTCAATGGAACCTTTATTACAACCCCAGGCGGCTTACAAAATTTTGCTATTTAAGAAAATCATTATGGTATACAAAAAAGCTTAACAACGAGCTCTCATGGATATCGCCACCGGCACGCGCATCACAGTAAGAAATGAAGACTTCCTGGTAACAGAAGTCCGGAAAAACCACGATGACACCCATATCATCGAAGCGGAAGGCATCAGCGAGCTGGTCCGGGGCAAGCGCTTTGTCTTCGATACCCGCATCGATCAGCAGATACAGATCCTCGACCCGAAAAATACCCGCCTGCAGGCAGACCACGAGGCCGGCTACCGGCAAACCAAGCTGTTCCTGGAGTCCCAGTTCCGCAATGCGTATTCGACTTCGCAAAAGATCACCCTGGCGCATAAATGCGCCTTCGACCTGGCGCACTACCAGCTGACGCCGACGCTGAAGGCACTGGAGCTGCCCCGCCCGCGCCTGCTCATCGCCGACGGCGTGGGGCTGGGCAAGACGGTGGAGGTGGGCGTCTTCCTCACCGAAATGATCGAACGGGGCAAGGGGCAGCGCATCCTGGTGCTGGCGCTGAAGTCCATCCTGGCGCAGTTCCAGCAGGAGATCTGGAACCGCTTCGCTATCCCGCTGGTGCGCCTCGACTCCCTGGGCATCGAGCAGATCAAGGCGGAACTGCCGGCCAATAAGAACCCCTTCGATTATTACGACAAGACGATCATCTCCATCGATACGCTGAAGAACAACGCCAAGTTCCGCCACTATATCGAGAAGACGCGCTGGGATGTGGTCGTGATCGACGAATGCCATACGGTGGCCAACACATCCAGCCAGCGCGGCAGCCTGGCGCAATTCCTCGCTACGCGCTGCGAAGCGCTGGTGCTCACTTCGGCCACCCCCCACAATGGCCGCAAGGAAAGCTTCGCCAACTTGGTCAGCATGATCGAACCGACGGCCATCCCGCAGCATGGTGATTATACGAAGGCGGATGTGGAGCCTTACTACGTCCGGCGCTTCAAGAACGATATCCAGGACGACAGTATCCGCGCCAATTTCCAGGACCGGGAGATCATTCGACTGGGCGCCCGCCTGCTGCCGGAGGAGGAGGCTTTCCTGGAATTTCAGCAGCAACTTAAAGGCAGAGCCGCCGCCCGGGGGCGCAACGGCAGCCACTGGCAGGACCTCCTCTTTACCATCGGCCTGTTCAAGGCATATATGTCTTCGCCGGAAGCTGCCCTGGCAACGGTGAACAACCGCATCCGACGGGTGCAGGAGAAGGAGCTGCAACTGGATGAGGAGGCCATACAGGATAACATGGAGGCTTTGGAGGAAGCGCAGCGGCTCCTCCAGGCCGTCCTCGCCGCCGGGGCGGACGCCAAGTATCGCCGCTTCTGCCGGGAGCTGGAGAACCTGGGCTGGCAGGGCCGCCGGAAGGATGAACGCCTGGTGGTGTTCGCCGAACGGATCGATACCCTGCGCAGCCTTCAGGAAAAGATACAGCGGGACTTCGGCCTGAGCGAGGATCAGGTGAAGGTTTTCCATGGGGGGCTGACCGATATGGAGCAGCAGGCCCTGGTCGACGACTTCGGCAAGGCGAATTCGGATATCCGTATGCTGCTCACCTCGGATGCCGGCTCCCAGGGCGTTAACCTGCACTTCTACTGCCACCGCATGTTCAACTACGATATTCCCTGGTCGCTCATTACCCTGGAGCAACGCAACGGCCGCATCGACCGCTACGGGCAAAAGGAAACGCCCTTCATTTATTACCTGGTCGCAGAGTCGGAACTGCCGGGGCTGAAGACCGACCTGTACATCATCGAGCGGCTTACCGAAAAGGAGGAAGAGGTGTACCGGACGCTGGGCGACGCCGGCGCGGTCATGCACCTCTACGACGCCCGGGAGGAGGAGAAAAAAGTGGCCGAGGCCATCGCCGATCAGGATGAAGATTACCTGGAGGAGGAGTTCGACTTCAGCAGCCTCTTCGGTACGGAGGAGGAAACGACGCCGGCGGTGGAGGAAAAGGCGCCCATCCTGGAGGATGCTTCTTTCTATGCTTCCGATTTCGAATTCTTCGCTGCCCTGGTGGACTACCTTAAATCGCGCGGCGCCCTGCAGCCTAAGCAGGCCGAGGTCGGCGTGGATGAAATGCTGGAGGTGCTCAACGACGAAGAACTGGACGCCATCCTCTACGATATTCCCCGGGAGGCCAAACCGCACACCGGTGAGGTGTACCAGCTGACCACCCGCAGGGACGTGGTGCAGCAGGCCATCGCCGAGGCCCGCAAAAAGGACGGCGAGTGGGCGCGCTTCCAGATCCTCTACGATGCCCACCCCATCGCCCGCTACCTGATGACCAAGCTGGAAGCGGATATCGATAAGGGGGTGGCGCCGGTAGCCCGCACACGCAATATTCCGTCGGGAGAACGCTATTACATCTTCCACGGGCAGGTGTCCAACGGGCTGGGGCAGCCCGTCCTCTCCGATTTCTTTACCGTGGGGGTGGACGGCGAGGGCGGCCTGGTCTGTAAACCTATTCCGCTCCAGGTGTTCCTGCAGCAGTTCCGCCTGACGGATACCCTCTACACCGAGGAGATCACCGCCGCTCACCTGGAAAGCCTGCAGGAAACGCTGCCCGACGCCATCAGCTACGCCCAGCAGTTGCACATGAACCAGCGGCAGATGGCTAAGCAGATCGAAATGGAGGATAAACTGAAAGAATACCGCCGGCACCTGGAAGATTGGGCCCGGCAGTCCAAGGCGCAACTGGAAGCGAACCTGCAGGATAAGGCCGACACCATCTTCCTGCGCCGCCGCCGTGAGGATACGCTCCACGAGATCGACACCATTCTTAACGAAAAGTCGCAGTTCTATCAGGATATGACGCAGTTGAATAATGAGGCTTATTTGAAAGTACTGGCGGTGTTCTTTAATGAATGAATGGAACGCGGATGCCGCGGATCTGGCGGATCTTCGCGGATAGGCCCGAAATATCTGTGCAAATCCGCTGCATTCGCGGTAATGACACAATCAACAAAAACAGAAGATCTGATTCCAAATAATCCATGAAACTGCTTAAAACCATACTAGCCCTTCTCCTCCTCCTATGCCTGGCGCCCATGCCCTATGGCTACTACCAGTTCGTACGGGTGGCGGCCTTTGGTGTTTTTGCCATACTGGCCTACGAGCGCAGGGGAGACGAGAGTAAAGTACTGTTTACACTTTACCTTATCGGCGCCATCCTCTTCAACCCAATCTGGAAGGTTTACCTCGGGCGGGAACTGTGGATGGTGGCGGATGTGGTGTGGGCGGGTATCCTTGGATACGATCTGTTTTTTCAACAGGAAACCAAAAAGGCAGCCCAATGACATATTTCTCTGTAAATCGATCAATATGATGAATAAGGAACTGGCAGTGGAGCATTCCGCTTTTTACCGGCAATTGGCTTCCTGGAAAAAGGAAATCCTGGGCCAGAATGTACCGCAGAAAGGCGTCTATTTCCTGAAGGCAGCTAAGCCGGTCAGCCGCGTTTTAGGAAGAGATGAAAAGGGCATACTGTATATTGGGAAAGGGGATATATTCTCCAGCCAAAGCCGTTTGGGAAAATTGATCAACGCGATTAATGATAAGGAGAAGAATGCCCACACAGCAGGTGATAATTACTTTAAAAGGCTGAATAAGGAATTTCCGCTGGAAACCTTAACGGTAGAGATCCGGCTGACCGAACAGGCGGAGGATATGGAAATACGAGAGTTGGATGATTACTTTGAAAAATTCGGAGAGCTTCCGCCACTGAACCGGAGGAGATGACCGATACCTGATATATAAAAACTGAAAACTGAGTGACTATTCAGCATGGAGCCTAAACTACCTCAGCCGCAAAATTTTGCAGGCTTTTTTCTGCCGGAACCCCTTCTCGTTCCCCTTGAAAGGGGAAGGTTGGCTTACAAAATTTTGCGGCTGAGGTTAAATTATTACTATACTGAATAGTTACAAAACTGACAAAAATACCCATGCTCCGCTTCCTCGAAAACATAGGCGACTACTTCGCCACCAACTACTTCGACGAAGACTTCCCCGCCAAGGTCTTCGACAAGTCGGGCTATGCGGCGGAAGGCCGCAAGGAATTCAACAAACACATCAGCGCCCTCAAAGACCGCTACTACCGCTACAAGCAGGCCCTGCTGGAAGAACGCCTGCGCCCCAAAGACCGCATCAGCCTCACCCACGACTTCCACACCTACCTGCTCGACGCCCTGGGCTACCCGGGCGGCCAGCCGGAATACGATAACCTCTTCCACCTCGAACAGAAGGAAGTAGTGCCCGTCCGCCACCGGCTCTACCGGGGGGAGAAGCCTCACCTCTTTGTGATGGAAATGCAGCCCATGGTGCAGGTTGGGGATGAGGAGCCGGAAGGGCTCTTCGAACAGGTCTATCACCGCGCGCAGTGGGAGAACGTCTTCCGCATCACCGAAGAAGACGTCCACCTCACCCCCTCGGTGGTGAACGACGCCATCTCGGCCCTCTTCCTCATCGAGCAGCACCGGCGGCCCCACTACATCCTCCTGCTGGCCGGCAGCGAGCTCTACCTCCTGCAGTACGAAAAGTGGTTCAAAGGCAGCTACCTTCGCTTCCACTTGGAGGAGCTCTTTGCCGAAGCCTCCACCCGGCGCGATTACTACAGCCTCTTCTACTTCCTGCTGAGCAAGGAGGCCCTGGCGCCCGCCTCCGACATCATCCTGATGGAGCAGCTCGACGAGGATTCCCACAAGAGCGCCTACGCCGTTACCAAAGACCTCAAGGAGGGCATCATCCACGCCGTGGAGGCCCTGGCCAACGAGGCGGTCTGGTACCTGCAGCAGGAAGGCCAGGACCTGCACAGCCTGGACGACAGCTTCGCCCAGGAACTCAAGGACGACTGCCTCACCCTTATCTACCGCCTGCTCTTCCTCTTCTACGCGGAAAGCCGGCCCGACCTGGAGATCCTGCCCATCAACGACCCGGTGTACCAGCGGGGCTACAGCCTGGAGATGCTGCGCGACCTGGAGCAGTCGCCTCTCAACTCGGAGCACGCCCGCAACAGCTACTTCTTCCATGACTCGCTCCACACCCTCTTCCGCCTGTTGAGCACCGGCTACCGGGAGAACGAGCCCCAGAGCGACAACAAGAGCTTCCGCCTGCGCTTCCTCGACTCGCCCCTTTTCGACGACGAGAAGCTGCACCACCTGCGGGCCGTGCGCTTCCGCAACTTCATCTGGCAGGAGATCATCCGGAGGCTGAGCCTCTCGAAGCAGCAGCGCGGCCGGGCCCGCGGGCGCATCTCCTACGCCAACCTGGGCGTCAACCAGCTGGGCAGCGTCTATGAAGGGCTGCTGGCCTACCGCGGCTTCTTCGCCGAGCAGGACTATATCGAGGTGCACAAGAAGGGCAAGCCGGAAGAAGGAACCTTCCTCGTGCCCCGCACCCGCCTGGGCGACTTCGAGCCGGAGGAGATCCTCCACGATGAGGAAGGCCGCACCGTCGTCCACCAACGCGGCGCCTTTATCTACCGGCTCAGCGGGCGCGACCGGCAGAAGTCGGCCTCCTACTACACGCCGGAGGTGCTCACGCAGACAACCGTAAAATACACCCTCAAGCCCATCCTGGAGCGGCTGGAAAGGGGCGAGATGGAAGCCCGCGAGCTCCTCCGCCTCAAGGTGCTGGAGCCGGCCATGGGCGCCGCCGCCTTCCACAACGAAGCGATCAACCAGCTGGCGGAAGCCTACCTCAACTACCGGCAGGAAGAGCTCGGGAAAAAGGTTAATCCCGGCGAGTACCAGGAAGAACTACAGAAGGTGAAAGCCTGGATCGCCACCAATAACGTGTACGGCGTCGACCTCAACCCCACCGCCGTGGAGCTGGGCAAGCTGGCCCTCTGGCTCAACGTCATCCACCGCGATATGGAGACGCCCTTCTTCGGCTACCGCCTGGGCGTAGGCAACGCCGTGGTGGGCGCCTGGCTGAAGGTGTACAAGGCCAAGGCCTTCCTCTTCGACCCCAAAGACAAAAAGGCCAAAAAGGAATGGTGGGAGCAGGCGCCGAAAATGCTGGCCTTTGGGAAGAAAGGCATTCTGCGGAAGGAAGAAGAAGTATACCACTTTCTTCTTCCGGATAAGAACATGGTTCCCTCCGCCAACATCAAAATCCTGAAAGAAGAATACCCCGCCGAGTACGAGCGCGTAAAAGAATGGCGCAAAGATTTCCTCCAGCCCATTCGCGCCCACGAGCACCGGCGCCTGCAGGCCATCTGCCGCCGTATCGACCGCCTGCTGCTGGAGCACTACCAGTTTCAGGCCAAGGTGAACGCCTGTACCCAGAGCCAGGCCGAGATCTGGGGCGCCCTCGGCCTGCAGGAGCAGTGCGAGCTCGACCTGCGCAGCTACGAGGAAAAGGAACGCCTGGCCGCCAACCGCAGCAAGACCAACGCCCCTTACTTCAAGCTCAAAATGGTGATGGACTACTGGTGCGCCCTCTGGTACTGGGACCTGCGCCACGCCGCCAGCCTGCCTACCCGAGAGGAATGGTACAACGACCTGATCAACATCCTTGACATCGACCTGGAGGAGGAGATGGGAAGACAAGGAGATGGGGAGAAAGGGAGATGGGGTGACGGAGACACAGGCAGCACTCAGGGCGACCTCTTTGCCCCCACCCCGCCCAACAATATAACCATCCAGCAATATAACAATCCGGTCACCCCAGAGCAACCCTCCGGCCTCCAATCCTACCGCCGGGAACCCGAACAAACCACCGCCGCCGAAGCCATCCTCCAATACGGCGACCGCCAGGACACCCTCCTCTTCCCCACCGCCCGCCGCCGCCTCGTGGAGCAGTACGCCCGCCGCTACCGCTTCTTCCACTACCAGCTGGAATTTGTGGAGGTCTTCCGGGAGCGGGGCGGCTTTGATGTGATCGTGGGGAACCCGCCTTGGATCAAGATCGAATTCGAAGAAAAGGGCATCGTGGCCGAAAAGCGGCCGGAGGTGCTGGTGCGCAAGACTTCGGCGCCCCAGGTCCGTAAGATGCTGGGGAAGCTGATGGAGGAGTCAGCGCCGCTGAAGGAGGTGTTTCTGGAGGAGGCGCTGGAGTACGAGGGGGGGAGTACATTTATGAATGCCTATCAGAACTATCCGCTACTGGTGGGGCAGCAGACGAACCTGTTCAAGAATATTCTGGAGAATACCTTCACCCTGGCATCTGCTCAGGGATTCATAGGTCTGGTGCATCCGGAAGGCATCTACGATGATCCCAAAGGCAGAGTGTTGCGGGAAGAAGTATATCAGCGGCTGAAGTATCATTTTCAGTTTAAGAATGAGCTTTCTTTGTTCGCAGAAGTCCACCATGAAACCATCTACGGGATTCACATTTACGCAGGCCAGAAAGGCGAAGTGCTTTTCTATTCCATGAATAACCTTTTCCACCCCTCGACAATAGATAACTCTTTTGTCCACAACGGAAATGGCTTGCCGGGAGGCTACAAAGTCATGGACCCTCACCAAGGCAAGATGGTTTGGAACATTCATCCTCACCAGGATCGCATCATCGAGATCACTCCGGAAGTGCTGGCCATTCTAGCGCGCACCTTTGAGGACAGTGAAGATTGGAGCGGCGCCAAGCTGGTGAGCATCCATAGCAAGCAGATCGTGAGCGTGCTGGAAAAACTGAGCCGCTTTCCCAACAAAGTAGGGGATGTTGAATGCGTCGTCTCAGAAGGCTGGCACGAGACTAACGCCCAAAACAAGGGCATTATTCGCCGTGAAACCCGCTATCCCGACCTGGAGCAGTACGAGCTGATCTGCAGCGGGCCGCATTTCTATGTCGCGACACCTTTTTATAAAACTCCCAGGGAGGAATGCAAGCTCAACTCGGACTATGACCCCATAGACCTTACACATATCCCCGCCGATTACGTACCACGGACGAACTATGTACCGGATGAGGATATTTGGGCATTCAAAACAAAGATTCACGGAGTAGATGAGGAAAAATTATGGATAGAAGAATACAGAGCTTGCTACAGCAGAAGGCTAAGCCTTGCTGGAGAAAGGACCTTACAACCAGCTATTATGCCTCCGAAAGTTTCACATGTGCATCCAGTTGTGACTGTCTTACCCAGAGAAGAGCGAAATGTGATAGAATTGACCGGGCTCAGTTCATCCATCATTTTTGATTTTTTCATTAAATCTATTGGCAAAGGCGACCTTTATGAAAGCTCGTTACGTGGCTTGCCTTTCAAAATAAGCGAAAAATACTTCTTCAAACTCGCCCTCCGCACCCTCCTCCTCAACTGCCTCACCCGCCCGTACGCCCCCTTGTGGCAGCGCCACTGGCAGGACGCCTTCCGCGAGGATAGCTGGGCGAAGGAAGACCCCCGCCTGAAGGATCTGAGCGCCCTCGGCCCGGACTGGAGCTGGGACACCCCATTGCGCAACTACTACGAGCGCCGCTGGGCCCTGGTGGAGATCGACGTGCTCACCGCCATGGCCCTGGGGCTGACGCTGGAGGAGCTGATCTTGATCTACCAGGTACAGTTTCCCGTCCTGCAGCAGAACGAGGACGACACCTGGTATGACCGGCGGGGGAACATTGTTTTTACGGTCAGCCGCGGGCTGACGGGGGTGGGGCTGGATAGGAAGGAGTGGGAGCATGTGCGGGAGATGAAGGGGGATGAGGTGGTGGATTGCAGTGGGTTTGAGAATATGCGGTGTGAGCGGGCGGGGGAGGTTATTTATACGATCACGAAGTCGGAGTTGTATCGGGGGGAGGAGGTGGTGTATGCGGCGCCGTTTGAGGGGTGTGATAGGGTTGGGGATTATGGGGTGGTTTGGGGGTGGTTTGAGGAGATTTTAAGGTAACTTTATCATTATCAAACAATTAAAATAGTTATTGCATAAATGGTCCAAAAAATTAAATATTATGAAATTTAAAAACGAAATAGAAATCTTTATTAATGACTATGTAAAAGACTTAAATGAAGGGACTGCATCAATTTTCGCTGGAGCAGGCTTTTCTATTCCTGCCGGGTATGTAAATTGGGTAGAGCTAATGACTGAGATTGCTCAAGATCTTGGGCTCGACATAAATGTTGAAAAAGATTTGATTTCAATTGCTCAATACCATGTTAATGAAAATAGGACTCGTTCTAAATTAAATCGAAAAATCTTAGAAGAATTTACAGAAGAAACGGCTGAAACTGAAAACCACAGGATATTGGCGAGGCTACCTATCTCTTCAATATGGACTACTAATTATGATCAGCTGATCGAAAAAACATTCATGAAAGAAAATAAAGTAGTTGATGTAAAATTCAGAAATAGCCAATTACTAACAACAAAGCCTAAAAGAGATGTTGTAATTTACAAAATGCATGGTGACGTAAACCATCCAAACGACGCGATCTTAACAAAGGAGCAGTACGAACAATATCATCAAACACACGAACCATTTATTAATGCATTAACCGGAGAACTAATAACCAAAACCTTTCTATTTATTGGCTTTAGTTTTACAGACCCTAATCTAGATTATATTTTAAGCCGATTAAATTTTCGCTTCAGAGAAGAAAAAAGACAACACTACTGTTTTGTAAAAAAGCCCGTCTTGGGAGATTTTCAAAATCCTGACCAAGCAACATATGACTATAACTCTCGTAGACAATCATTAGCAGTAAACGATTTAAAGCGTTATGGCATCAAATCATTATTGATTGAAGACTACTCAGAGATCACAGGCATCTTAAGGGAGATAGAGTATAGATACAAAAAAAGGACTGTTTTTATTTCAGGAAGTGCTGAAGTATACGATCCTTTTGATAAAAGTGAGGCAATGGGATTTGTACATAACTTGTCAAAGGCCTTAATTGAAAAAGATTACAGAATTGTGAGCGGATTCGGCTGGGGAATTGGAAGTTCAGTAATTAACGGTGCTTTGGAAGCAATTTATAACAATCCAGCTAAATACTCGGAAAATCAACTGATCTTGAAGCCATTTCCTCAATTTGAAACAGGAGCAAAGAAAATAAACAAACTATGGGAAGAATACAGGCAAAAAATGATTTCCCAGTGCGGAATTTCACTGTTTCTATTCGGAAATAAGAAAGTTGATGAGAGGATAGTAGAAGCTGGAGGAGTAATTAGAGAATTTGAAATCTCTATGGAGCATGGCAATATTTGTTTGCCTATTGGATTAACAAATTATGCTGCCAAGACAATATTTGAGACCATTTCCAAGAAACCTGAAAATTATTATGAAAACCCGGAAATAATACTTCCGGTTTTAAATAAACTTGCAGATCCAAAAACTACTCTTCCCCAGGCATTAAAAGCAATTGAAAAACTTTTGAAACAACTAAAAAAATAAAATTATGGCTAGGCGCGTATTCACAAGTTTCCATTACAAACCAGACAATTGGCGGGCATCTCAAATTAGAAATATGGGGAAAATTGAAGGAAATAGTATTGTAACAACGAATAAGTGGGAAGAAATCACAAATGGCGGTGACAAAGCGATTGAAAAGTGGATTAATGAAAATATGAGTGGAAAATCCTGTGTAATTGTTTTTGTTGGTGAAAATACTGCTGGAAGAAAATGGATAAAATATGAGATAAAAAAAGCATGGGATGAAAATCGAGGCATTTTTGGGATTCATGTACATAATCTTAAAGATTTAACGGGCAGACAAGCAAATAAGGGGAGGAATCCATTTGATGATTTCACGATTGGCGAGAAATCAATGTCTTCTATCGTGAAGTGTTATAACCCACCTTATATTTTAAGTACAAGCGTTTATAACTATATAAAAAACAATATTGAAGATTGGATAGAAGAAGCTATAGAAATAAGAAACAGCTATTGACATCATTTCTCTAAATCTCTTCGACAAAAGGAATCTAAACAAATATTTATCGGCAAGTGATAATGCGAACAATTTGGTTATAGCAATATCATCAAGCGGAATTTTATCAATAATGTTCAAATTGCGTCAATCATGGGAAAAAAAATTTTCGTTTCTTACAAGTATTCTGATCCTCAGGTTTTACCACTAGAAGGTGTTTCAGGTACTACCAAAGCACGTCATTATGTGGATAAGCTTGATGAAATCCTTGAAGAGGAGGCTCATATTTATAAAGGAGAAGACGATGGAGAAGACATGAGCACTCTCCAAGATTCTACTATTGGTTCAAAACTTGGCGATAAAATATTTGACAGCACGGTAACTATTGTATTGATTTCAAAAGGAATGAAAGAAATTTTGACTCCTGAAAAAGACCAATGGATCCCATGGGAAATTTCATATTCACTTAAAGAACAGTCACGAAAAGGCGGAAGAAGTAAAACAAATGCTGTCTTGGCGGTTGTTTTGCCAGACGAAACAGGAAGCTACGGCTATTTCATAGTTGATAACTCTTGCCCATATTGTAATTGCAGAACCTTGAAAACTAATTTTCTCTTTCAGATTTTAAGCGGAAACATGTTTAATATAAAAAACCCAGAATTTATAGAATGTTTAAACCACAATGGCAACAAACCATACAAAGGTTATTCTTCTTATATCCATTCAGTAAAATGGAGCGATTTCGTTAATGACCCCAATAAATATATCGAAATAGCCTTATCTATTAGGCGAAATATCGATCAATATGAGTTGAAAAAAAACGTAACTTGAACAGTAGTCGGTCAGCCTGGAACCAATTTTTTGTGTGACGGGGAGAAGGCATACTGAATCCTAGCTCCATCAAGGTGGATATTGACTGTTTTTTGAATGTGAAGAACGATTGCGGAAGGTAGTATCCCAGGAGATGATATTACCCTCACTATATGGAGAACCGGTACTGCTTCGAGGAGCAAAAAGCAGATCTCCTCACCTACAACGCACCTTCCGCACCCCCCTTTTGAAAATCAGATATTTAAACTATTTGGGTGCATTTCGTCAATATTTTGATGTGATTTCTCAAAATGTCACACTTAATCACACGGAGGAAAACGCCAAAATGCCATTTGAAATGCAAGTCAAATTAAAATTCGGGCGAATTATCCATTTTTCCAATTAGGGGTGCGGAAGATGCGCTACAAGGGCCCTCACCATTTTGAGTTGCTCTATCAAGGTCGCCCTATTCAAAAATATTCCGTCGGAGAGCGCGCCTCTGCATTGATCCTGTTCACCCTTACCATGGGCAACAATGACCTTATCGTCATCGACCAGCCGGAGGGACGATTTGAACAGCCAGTCCATCTACCAGGAGGTAGTGGAAACCCTGCTGAAGAGTAAGCACAAAACGCAGTTCATTTTTGCCACCCACAATCCCAATATTCCGGTCCTGGGAGATTGCGAGCAGATCTTCTGCTGTCAGTACTACGACGATAAATTGCAGTTTACTGCCGGCGGCATCGACTCCAGAGAAAATCAACAGAACATCATCAAGATCATGGAAGGCGGCCCGGAGGCTTTTCAGAAGCGGACGGAGATCTATGCGGGGTGGCGGCGGGGGGGGTGAGCCCTTTTAACGCACCTTCCGCACCCCCCTTTTGAAAATCAGATATTTAAACTATTTGGGTGCATTTCGTCAATATTTTGATGTGATTTCTCAAAATGTCACACTTAATCACACGGAGGAAAACGCCAAAATGCCATTTGAAATGCAAGTCAAATTAAAATTCGGGCGAATTATCCATTTTTCCAATTAGGGGTGCGGAAGATGCGTTTTAAAATAGCCATTAATTTTAACAATGTAGGATGCAACGAAGTCAGGAAGTTCCCGTATAAAATTATTAGTGCACACTTGCCACTGGAAACTATCATAATATGAAAAAAATTATTGAGAGAACCTCAAATTACCTCTGCCTGGCCCAAAATAGCGCTATGCCCGTCCGCAAAAAGGGCTATCAATTCTTCAACGATCTCGCGCGGGGAACAATAGAAGAGCTAAAAAAATATTTCGATTGCCAACCGGATAGCCTCAAAGAACATGCCTTTGAATACCGGGAGCAACAGATCAAGACCTTCATCACTCTGGCGCTCGGAAAAATAACGAAGAATAACTTTCTTCAGGAATTCCCAATGGAACGGGTAAAGAAGCGCACCAAAAAATGGGAGTACCTGGGAAACGGCTTTGTCGATTACTGGGCGGCTACGAAAGAGGTTACCTGCTTCATTGAGGTAAAAAATGAATGGACGCGCTACTATCCGGAAAAGAAGGAATTCACTTTTTATAAAGTTGCCGCCGGTTTGCTTTCCGATGCAAAAGAACAAACAGATCAGATCAAAGATAAAGGTGCTTTCTACAACACGAAACATGCCTACAGCCTGGGGTTACTGATCACCCCCATTTTCGCCTTCGGTGAAAAGGCTGAGATTATACGGATGGATGCTACCCTTAAAGAAGAACTCATAAGGGGCGCCAAAGATCTTGGTGCGGATATCCTGGCTTTCTGGCGGATTGGGAATAAGCGGTTGAACGCTTATGAACGGGAAAACGGAAAAGGGATGGTGTATTATCCGGGGGTGGTGTTTTGGGGGAGGATGAAGAAGGTGTCGAGGAAGAGATAACTTAATCAATACTATTATGATGTCCCAGGACATGATGAAAATATGGGAAGCCTACATTGACGCCCAGGAGCTTATGACGGGGCAGTATTCTCGTCCATTTCACGTTAAGTACCTGAGCGGTAATGAGGGAGGAGAACATGTTGTAGAATTCATAGAGAGTCCGCGCAGGGATATTATCCAGAAAATCAAAGACACATTCCCGGATATCTCAGATGATGATATTCATCTCGAAGAAGGTTACTTTCTCTTCTCAACTGACGGACTTGACTCTATTAATCAAGGCCGGTTAAATGAGTTTGTCAAATACTGTGACGCCAACTATTTTGATTTTGTTCCTCGGCCATGCTTGACCGGTCGGGTTGAGTTACAGGCAGATCCAGTTAGCCTACTACTCACGAGTCGCGACATTTCCGTTTCTCAGGAAGGGGTGGCGCTCTGCTCCCTTGAAGACATTGAACAGATTGACCATCTTGCACAGCAAATTGATGGATTTGCGCGCGATCTCAACATAGGGGCAGTATTTCCCATCAACCAGGATGGTGATTATTATTTGCATCTCAGAAAGGCCCTTCGCAAAACAGTGGATGAAGGGGAAGGCCTTGATCATCCTTTCCTGGAAATAAAAACAATTGTAAATCAACCTCAATTAAAGGGAAGGCATCTTCACGAGGCAATACCTGACCACTTTGCATCCTATCACGAATACCGCATAGTAGTCGTTGTTGAACCAGCTGCTTTTGACGAGTTCGAGGTACAACGGAAACAGAAGAAAATCTTCTATGAGGGGGAAAATGATTCGTTTCGGTCCAGAATTCTGCCGAAGCCTATTGGTAACACGTTCCACTTTCCTATAAGACGTTTATCAGGGGAGGAGGAACCTGATCCTGGATTTGAGAAGGTCTGGATAAAAAGATCGATGCGCCACTATTTCCCGGAAGGATCCTTTCGGGTAGAAACGAGGCAATATATAATTTACACCAATGCCAATAAGCTAGTGGCTCACATTAGTAATCAGTTTCAGGACGATGACACTGTTTTCGTGAGTGGAAGAACCCGGCAAATTTCTTTTGACTTCATCAACAAAGAAGAACTAGAGAGCAAGTTGGGAAGGCTCCAGCAATTTGAGGATTTCGATATTCACATTTTTGATAACCATCGCTATAAAGTTCGGTTGCATTATCAGTCTCCCATCCGCGAAGTAATACAGGCTTTCCAAGAAATACCAAGTGTCCAATCAACTATTCACTCCGCGGGTACTAAACTTGATTTCAGGGTTTATATTAATGAGCGTGATGACGCTTTTCTACTAAGAAACAGGATACAGAATAGGCTGGGTCAACTTACTCCTGGTCGTTTTCAAGCATCACTAAATGCAATCGATGAAGGCCGGCTGCGCTACAGTATTCTCTTTAGAGAAGAGGAATATCTGCAGGAAACAGAAAGTCACCTGCATTACTTGCGAGGAGAAGAAGTAATTATCAATCATGACCGTGACAAAGCAGGCACGATCATGGAGGTTAGGTATCCTAAACTAAGATTAGTTACAGAACAGCTATTCCAGTCTTTTTTCCCCGGGAATATCATCACCCTTGAAGCTCCTCTTTTTGGAGAAAGAGAAAAGATCAATCGACTGAAGGATACGATCCAGGCGATTTTTGGACGAGGAGCATCCATGGTCAATTCTCGATTGAAGCAACTATTGATCGATCCGGGCAAATACGAACCTGGCAATGACGACATCAGGACATCGACTGATTATCTACAAACCAAACGAAGCATAGAGGAACAATTACTAACACCTCCCAATAAGATTAACGACAACCAAATAGAAGCCATTGCCAAGTCACTTATGGCTAATGACCTCTTCATTATACAAGGCCCGCCGGGCACTGGAAAATCAACAGCTATTGCTGAAATCATCTGGCAACATATTCAAAAACACAATACAAAAAAGAGTAAACAACCCTATCGAATACTGGTCACCTCGGAAACCAACCTAGCCGTCGATAATGCGCTGGATAAATTACGGAGCGAACACCACACCCTTATAAAGCCGATTCGCTTTGGGGCTGAAGAGAGATTAGACAAGGAAGGCCGCCGCTTCTCTATTGCAAGGATAAAAAACTGGATGGAGACTGGTGAAAACCAAGCTGAGGCGGATGAAGAAGAAGGCCTACTGCCCGAAGCTAATATCGTCAAGGACTGGATGCAACAAATTTCTAATAGAGCTCAGCGTCAAGCTAACAACAACACCAGAGAGATCATCCAAAAGTGGGAACAATTTCTGTGTGATCCTAAGGAAGAAACCAGGGCACTTTTTGTCGACACCTACAAGAGCCATGTTAATGTAGTTGGGGCAACCTGTAGTTCCATTGGACAACTTACCTCAACGGGAGGTATGACCAGCTTCTTCAGAGATTACATCAGCACATATCATGGCGATCCTGCTGACAGAAGCTTCCGAAGAGTTCAAATAGCGTTCGACCTTGTAATCCAGGACGAGGCTAGTAAAGCTACTCCTCCGGAACTTGCCCTACCCTTCGTGTACGGTGAAAAAGCGATCGTTATAGGAGATCACCGGCAGTTGCCACCTATGGTGGATAGCGGTGAGTTTCTGGAACAGCTTGAATACTTACTGGTTAGAAGCAAAAGTCACAAAGAGCGTAAGAAGATCAAAGGCTTAATGAGGGTTATCAGGAGAAACCATAATCTATTTGATCAATCCCATTTCGAGTTTCTATTCAATAAAATACCCCATAATTTCAAATCCACGTTTAACCTGCAATATCGTATGCACCCGGCAATCAATGAAACGATCAAACAGTTTTATCTGGACGAGGGAGGGTTGGAATGCGGTCTAGTGACACCTGTAGACCTAGGGGTTGACGATCGAGACCTGAACAATCCAGCCAGCCGATATCATGGCATATCCATTGACGGTGTATTATCATCAGATACTCATATACTCTGGCTTAATGTGAAAACGCCCGAATACAAAAAGGGTACCTCTCGTCTGAATACTGGAGAAATCCAAGCCATTGACTGGCTAATTGACCAGATCAGTAAGACGCAGGAATACAACGAATTTGTCAATCACTGGGATGAAGAGGCTATTGAAGAAAAACAAATTGGGGTGATCACCTTTTATGGTGCCCAGGCTTCTGCATTATACGAATTAGGCAGGAAATACCCTCGTGTTCCATTAAGAATTTCTGCCGTCGACAAATTCCAGGGCATGGAACGGAATATAGTCATTGTATCGACCGTCCGTAGCGATAGCATCGCTGATTTCCCGGATCAACAACCTGACTATGAGAAATATGCTCTTAAGGGATATCCAGAGCAGGCCAGCATGGGCTTTGCCGAATTTCCCAATCGCCTGAACGTGGCTCTTTCCCGGGCCAAACGTTTGTTGATCATTGTTGGGAATGGACGTCACTTTGAAAGCAAACCCATTTATCGAAATGTTCTCCAGACCATTAGTGAACATCCGAATGGCAGTTTGCTTGAATTCTCTGACATTTTAAATCCGGCATCGTGAGCATCATTAGCGTAAAAAAAGACTGGCCGTTGAAGGTTGCCTGGTATCGGGTATTTATCCGAAAGCCAGTTGCTTTTGAACTTTATGATGAAGTCATCCTGGAGTTGTTAGCTGTTCATGAGGGTGTTTTACCAAAAGACGAATTGGGCATGCTGCTGGGGTTTGGGATGAAGGATGATCCCGCGGCTAATCTTTTTAAAGATGTTGCTGAAATTCAGCTATTTGATTATTTCCTCCAACGACTTAAGCAATACGACCTCATCTCCGTTTCTAAAGACGATGATACCCAGCAAGAATTGGTTGAGATTAACTACTGGGGACAACATGCATTGGAAGACCATAGAAAGTACACTTTCCATGAAGCCATCGCCCCTGTTTTTGATCACTTGTATTTGTCATACGAAGAGGAGAATAATTCCTTTTTCCCCTTCTATGAGCTTCCCATTGACCAATCTATCCGCCAGGTTAACAAATGTAGATCATATACCCTGGAGCAGGATGTCAGTGATCAAAGTCAGTTCCTCAAAAATAAAATTCTTAGAAACCAGGCAGAGAAGTCAGAATATCTGCTGGATTTTGTCGAGCCGGAAGTAGTAGACAAATTTGTAGAATCATTCGCAATTGATATTAATCTAAAAATCGCAGAGGGGAGGAATGTTATTTCAGTTGGAGTTGAAGATCAGCCACTGGAAGCACTGAATGAACTTCTTAGCAGGTCCGATAATAAAGCAATTTATGATGATTTGCTATCCTATGCTGAGTATAGGGCTTTGATCGCCGGAGATACTCCTATCCGCTCAACGGACCTGGAACGATACCGCCAACATGTAGAGTGGCAGAAGGTCCTGGGAATAGAGAGAGTAGAGTGGGATAGTGACTTATTCCGCTTATTAACCCATGAGGGCATCTCCTCGGGTTCCATTTGGGATGCGGTTGCCCGAAACTGTCCGCTTAATATCCTAGAAGATAACCTTGAAGGTTTCCTTGAATACCATAACTGGTTAGCCCTGACCGAGCGTTTTGATGCTAACTACATTTTCTCTCATTACCAAAATTATCCTTGGGATACGGACCTTTTTATTGAAAAATCTTCTGGCCTCCAATTGGAACAGTTACTGAGTCGTGGCCTCCTTGAAGAAGCATTTACAGACTGGAATAGGCTAATCCCAAAACTCTCCGATCTTTTTATTGCTGATCATCTCACTGATGGAAAAATTCACCTTCCTGTTTTAGTAAAGAAGAAGCCTGGGCTTAGTAAAGAATTAATTATCAGGTATCCCGACCTGGAGTGGGGGTGGAGATATGTAAGTGACAGTTTCGATCTACCTTATCTCCTTGAAAATTTTGATGAGCTGAGGTCTAAATTGGATTTGGCAATCATCTTACCCCGTGTGTTAAACGCTCAAGATGAGGTCTTCTCAGAATTCATTAACCATCCAGCTTTCATACCTACTGTAGAAGCCTTTGCCAATTCCCCAGAAAGGAGATTTTATGTGAATGAAGAGATGGTTGTCCTTCTCGACAAAGCCCGCTTAGAATTCCTTGAGCTTTACCAACTAGCTTATTGGGGAGAAGGTCAGCTATCTGGAGTGGAAAGTAATGCATGTCTTATCTGGAGTGAAGAGGTATTTGCCACCTTTTCCCATAAGGTTAAATCGGAAAAGGGATATCGACACGTTTCCCAAACCGTACCATCCTTAAAGATAGTTACTGACTTTCCGGACTTTCTCTGGGATTTCTCTATTCTTTCTTCACGTGAAGGGTTTATTGCTAATAGGGCTTTTATCATCCAATATAAAGAAAAGTTAGCCTTTAATAGGCTCGTCTACAGCATTCCAAAATCCTTGCTATTAGACGAATTTTCATTGTTTTATGAATGGTCATTGGAAGAGGCGAAAACGAAAAATCTAAATGAATGTATTCAATTTAGGTTTAGTTTCAGGGAAATATTGCATCTGATCAACTGGTACAGATCTGAAACCTTTCACCTAATCTCTACGGCAGACGAGGCCCCGTCACTCAACTGGCCCCAAGTCATTAATAATGCCTCAGTAAGTGAGGTGGAAGTGACATTTGCTGTCAATCAAGGAATATTAGCGGATCTACCGGGGCAAGATGAACTGATCGAAGCAGTGACTCGTAAGCTCGAATGGGATTTCATAAAAGATAATATTGACTTGAAATGGGATTGGAAAGTTGTAACCCGGGAAAAATTGACTGTGGAGTTGCTGCGATCGACGCCATTCCTGGACCAATACTGCCAATATCTTTACTGGCCTTATATCCTGGACAAGATATTCACCATTGAGGAGCTTTCTCTTGAGAGTAAATTACCTGAAATCGCCACTTACCTGCTTACTGTGCCGCCAGAGATAGCACGTTTATCTTGGTCAACAATGACCAAAAAAATTCCCGCAGGCCAATTGTGGAATGCAATCGAAGCGACATTAGACAATGCAATATTTGATTGGGACTGGAAGTATATCTCTTCCAGTGAAAAGATGGCAAGTAGGTTGTCTATCAATGATTTAGAAGACTACCAAGACTTGCTTGACTGGGATAAGCTATCGGCAAATCCAGTATTGGTTACACTTTGGAGGAATGATAGGGCACAATTCCTAAACTACCAAAGCTGGATTAATGAAAGGAAAAGGTATCTAAATGTATTCAAGGAAAATTGGAATTTCAAAGCACTTTCTAAAATCTCAACGATCACTTGGACGCCTGACATTATTGACCCTTTTCGGACGAAATGGGATTGGGAGGTCTTATCTACAGAAAGTGGATTGTTAACGGATAAAAATGATGAAGGACAATACTTCTACAACCCGGAAAGACTTGAGGAATACGCTGAGCTGATTAGCTGGAAGGCCTTGTCAAAAAGATTTTATGTTTGGATAGGTACAGATTTATTGATCAATTTTATTGATCAGGCCTGGGACTTTGAAGCGCTATCTGGCCATCCCAAACTGATTTTGTCAATTGCGTTATTAACCCAAACACAAGACAAGAACTGGAATTGGCGCCAGCTGACCCGAAACCCTACGCTTCCTTTGGAAAAAAATCATCTACTAGCCCGAAACTTCAATGAAGAAGGCCATGAAATTAAAATGGATGACTGCACATGGGTGGCACAAAAAGACTGGGATTGGGGGTTATTGTCTTCCAAGGGATGGGTGGATAGGGAGACGGTCATAACGTTAAATGATAAACCGTGGAATTGGAAAGTTATATCGGAACGGAAAGATTTTCTCTTTGATAAGAATATGATTGAAGTCCTTCTTTTGAAAACAGAAGTTAATTGGCGGGCTATCATTCAGAATGATCATACTCATCTTACTCCAGAAACAATTGAATTGCTTGAAGAGGGGGGGCATCTTTCCCATTATGATTGGAGTGTCATATCAGCGCACAAGAATTTAAACTTTCATCGCCTGAATGACCAAAACGAGCTGTTCTTCGACTGGCAATTCCTCAATCGCTACAAGGACAGATGGGACTGGGAGAATTTAGTTAAAAAAGAAAAAATTGATGTTAACAATCGTAGGATCCTCCGCAACTTCAGGGAAGAACTAAACTGGGACCAGATATCAAGGGCTGCCGGATTTCAGCCTGACTTTGATATATTAAATGAGTTTGCTGACGTCCTAAATTGGAATCTCCTTTCTGAGAAACTTCATTTGACAAATAAGTTACTTGAGCATTTTGCTGAATATCTGAACTGGAGTGTAGCAAGCCAAAATAAAAACATTGAGTTTTCACGAGCCTTAATTGATCAATTCTCTGTTCATTGGGAATGGCACCTACTTCTCCAAAATATCAGCATTATAGAAGATCAGAATTTGTATGATTATGTTTTAAATCATATCAGTAACAACCCTTTGTTAGAGCTTATTGTAAATCTGCATGAGCAAGGGCGATCTAATGCCGGGTTTATTTTTCATTATACCCATGTTGCCAATGCGATCCAAATTCTTAAGGATCAAGCATTAAAGTCCCGTTACAGGGCCCGGCAATTGAATAATAGTGCAGGGACTGTTTGGCAATCAAGCCCTAAACCACGTCCTTACGCTCGCTTTTACTTCAGGCCGCGCACACCAAATCAATTTTACAATGAAAGCCTCGGGTTAATCCACCGGACTAGAGATTATATCTATCAGCGTTGGGAAAATATGGATTATCCTAAGTGTGTATTCCCAGTGTTTTTCCGAGTCAATTTATACGGATTGCTTAGCTTTTCAGATCTTGACATCAAGATCAGTAATGGTAACATGCAAAGACGACATACAAGGTTCTCTTCAATTGAGGAAATGCTCTCCGTATTTAACTTCTCAGATGTGTTCCACGACAGGCCATTTCAGCGTCATGAAAAAGAGCGGGTTATGAATGCAAGAGAGCAAGAGCTATTAATCCGAGATGAGCTGGATTTACAAACTCTGCCAATAAAATATCTTAGCATTTTGGTTCCCTCGAAGCAAGTGAAAGCTATATTGGAGCAATCAGGTATTCCGGAAAAGTTTAAGAAGGTCATCCAAGTTGACTCAACTCCTTTCAATTTCGAGAATAAACAGATCGAGTTTTTGGAGAATAAAGAAGAAGAGACAGAGATTCTTCATGTAGCTGTCCCAGAGGAAGGTTTTTTCTCGCTTCGTGTTTACATGCCTAAGCACCAAGCTCAAGTATATGAACCCAGGGGCAAACCTAGAAGAGCTCCTGTAGAATTGGGCAACTATCTTCAATTCGAGTTTTCTTCAGAGGTCAGTATTCCCAAAAATGCCACTTTTACGATCACGCTGTATGATGATCAACCTGACTGGGATATTCAAAATAAGCAAGACTGGCTCCTGTTTACTACTGATAACCACTGGAACGAAATTCTAACCACTTTTGGAAAAACATACAGTCGGGTATAATGGTATTCATAGAAAAAGGCAACCTGTTTAATTCGAATTGCCAAACCTTAGTTAATACCATAAACTGTGTAGGAGCTATGGGAAAAGGACTCGCCTTGGTATTCAAGCTAAGGTATCCCGCCATGTTCGATTTGTACAGGAGTCATTGTCAAAAGGGCTTGATTAGCCCTGGAACGCTTTGGCTGTACAAAAGAGACCCCAGCTACGCATGGGTGCTTAACTTTCCTACAAAGTATCATTGGAAGTATCCCAGTAAACTAGAATATTTGGAAAAGGGGCTGGACAAGTTTCTTCAAACCTATAAAGCCCAAGGTATACAGTCCATAGCTTTTCCGTTATTAGGAACGGATAACGGAGGATTGGATAAAGAGGAGGTCCTAAATCTGATGCAATGCTATTTGTCACAGTGTGAAATCCCTGTGGAAATCTATGAATATGATCCGAGCGCTCGGGATGATCTGTTTGAAAGCTTCAAAGCTAAGTGGGAAAAACGGGAAGTTGCGGAAATTATTATAGAAACAGGCATCCGCAAAGATCGAATCATTACTATTTCTGAGCGTTTGGCTTCGGGAGAAGTTTCTTCGATGATAGGGCTGATCGAATCAAAGGGTATTAGTCTAAAGACAATAGAAAAATGCTTTGCTTATATTAGTGGAGTCAATTTGAAATAATAGTATATGCTCTCCCTACAACAATCCTACGAAGTACGCGCCTCCATCATCGAATACCTCAAGGCGACCTTTTCCTTCAAAGAGAAGGAGGTGGGAGAGGCATTTCTCCGTTTCATCGAAGACGAAGAGAATGGCCTGTTCAAAGGTCCTTATCTTTCGCTGAAGCTGCCCTTTGAGAAAAGCGATATAGCGAGCGATATTCCTCTGGAGGTCAAGCCCCCCTTTTCGCCCTTCAACCATCAGATGGAAGCGTTCCGCCGGTTGAGCACCTTGGTGGGGAAAGCTCCGCAACCGACCCTCCTCACCACCGGCACCGGTTCCGGAAAGACGGAATCTTTCCTCTATCCTATTCTGGATTACTGCCACCGGCAGGAGGGGCGCCCAGGCATCAAGTGCATCATCCTCTACCCGATGAACGCCCTGGCCTCCGACCAGGCTAATCGCCTGGCAAAGGCCATCTACGATGACCCTCGCCTCAGAGGGAAGCTGACCGCCGGCCTGTTTATCGGTCTGGGGCGCGACGGCCGCAAGTATCCTAAAGATATGGCCCGGGAGCACATCATCGAGAACCGGGTGTCCATTCTCGACGCACCGCCGGATATCTTGCTCACCAACTTTAAAATGCTGGATTATGCCCTGATGCGCCACAATTTCCACGGCCTATGGAAACACAATCTGGAAGACCCGGCGCTGCTGCGCTTCCTGGTGCTGGATGAACTCCACACTTACGACGGCGCCCAGGGTACGGACGTGGCCAACCTGATCCGGCGCCTCAAACTGAAGCTCAACCTGGAGCCCGGGCAGCTTTGCCCGGTAGGCACCTCCGCTACCATCGGTTCGGGAGCGGATGCGCCCCGCCTGCTGGCGGATTATGCCGGAAAGATATTCGGAGAGGCTTTTACAGAGGAGGCCATCATTACGGAAAAACGGGTGGCGACAGAGGCGTTTTTCGAAAAAGACAAATTGGATCTGTTCAACCGGCTGCCGTCCGGTTATAAGCTGCAGTTCAGCCGCCTGAAAGCGGGAGAGGGTTTTCAGGCCTACCTGGAACGCCAGTTGGATCTCTGGCAGATCGACCCCCGGATCGAGCGCTGGAAGCTGAGCGATGAGCTAAGGTCCATCCGCCTGGTATGGGATATTGTGGAAATATGCAGTCAAAGGCTTTTAACGGTCTCAGAACTCATCCGCAAACTCAACCGGGCCAACGAGGAATTCCGCAAGCTGCCGGAATGGGATGCCGAGCATGCCTTCAATCCCAAAGAATCGGTGATCAGCTCCATCCTGTCTTTGATCGCGGAGGCCAAAACCCGGACGCCAGCCGGTGACGGATACCTTGAACTTCCTTTTCTCTACCTGCAGGTACAGTTATGGGTGCGGGAACTGAGCGGCGTCCTGCGCAGGTTCTCCCCTGAACCGGAATTCATCTGGCGGGACAAGCAGGCAATTACCACGGAAGGTAAGGCTCTACCGGCCTATTTCTGCCGGGAATGCGGCGCCTCAGGCTGGCTGGCGGTCAAGCACGATAACAGGAATCAGTTTGAAGACGAGGTCAACGACGTTTACTCAAAATACTTCTCTAACCACAAGAATATCTTTTTTGTCAATACGGCAACGGACGGCCATAAGCCGGTGGAGGAATATACTCCAACCGAACAACTCCTGACTTTTGTCAACCAGTATTCTCTGGGCTTGCACGATAAGGAGGGGCCGGAACGCGTACCTGTCATCGCCCTGCGCAAGGTGAAGAACAACCACAGCCAGCATTTTTGCCCGGAATGCAACACCAGAAACACGCTCAACATCATCGGTATGCGGGTGTCCACTTTGGCTTCCATCACCACCAGCCAGGTGCTGGCCACCGACCTGGATGAGCAAGGGGAAAAGGGCCGCAAACTCCTCGCGTTCACTAATGGGGTGCAGGACGCCGCCCACCAGGCCGGCTTCATCGAGGCCCGGAATTACCGCTTCGCCCTCCGGACAGCCCTGCAAAAGGTGATCAACCAGTTTGATGAACCGATAGCTCTTCCAACCTTGCAGGAAGCGTTCATTCGGTACTGGAAGGAAAACGCGGATGAAAGGGGTGAACACCCATTGGAAGCTTACCTCTATAAGTTCTTCCCTTCCAACCGGGCCGGAGAGGTCAGGCTTCCGGCCTACCGGCAGAAAAATGGTTCCTACCGTGAAAACTTTGTCAGGGAATTCGACGAGCGCATCCGCTGGGAAATCGCTTCGGAATTCGGCTATAACGCAGTCATCGGCCGCACCCTGGAGAAAACGGGGGCTTCGGCCGTTCATTTTGACGAAAACAAACTGGAACGGGCTTTTGAGGCATTGCTGCCATGGATGAACGACAACCTGATGGGCGCCTTCAAAAAGGAAGAATTCCTGCTTTTTCTGAACGGCCTGCTGCATCGCCTGCGTATCCGGGGAGGGATCGATCATCCCTATCTCTCCAAGTTCCGCACCCGGGACCTAAAACTTTGGGACCTCAATTGGATGAACGACAGGCGGCACTTCATGAACCGCCGCTTCGGCCCCAGGTCCCGCCTGCCTAAACTGATAACCGACCTTTCGGATAGCCGGGGCGTCCTTGACAGTACCCGCACACAGCAGGATAACTGGTACTACGTTTACCTGAAGAAGTCATTCCTGCTTACCCCATACCGGGATGTGGCCAATGAGTTTTTCACCGAACTGCTGAAAGTACTGGCTACTCCGGAAATTGGGATACTCCATGAAGAATCGGCCGGGAAGATGCGTAATTTCTGCCTGGAGCCTGCCGAGATCTATATTCACCACGAAGTAAGTACTCTGGCATGTGATATATGCGGCCACCGATTGACGGCCAGTAAGTCCGGTGGTACAGCTATGGAAGGGGCGAAATGCCTGCAGTACACCTGCCTGGGAAACTACCGGGAAGTGGAGAACAAGCAGGCTGAAAATTATTATCAGCAGGTATATAACCGCCGCCGAGCCCCCCGTGTTTATGCTGCTGACCACACCGGCCTGCTGGAGCGTCGCGACCGGGAAAACAAGGAGCAGGATTTTAAGCAGCGCCCTCGTTTCAACTCCCTGAATGCCCTGGTGGCCACTTCTACCCTGGAAATGGGCATCGACATCGGCGACCTCAACGTGACAATGAACAATAGCGTGCCCCCCCTACCCGCTAATTTTTTACAGCGCGTCGGACGGGCGGGGCGTAAGTCCGGCTCGGCAGTCATTTTCAACTTTGCCGCCAATAAGCCGCACGACCTGTACTACTATGAAGAGCCGCTGGATATGATGGACGGCGAGGTCAATACTCCCGGTTGTTACCTTGATGCCCGGGATATTCTCCGCCGGCACTTCTTTGCGTATTGCATCGATTCCTGGACGCTGGAAGATCCCCAGCGCAACGCCATTCCTCCGCTTGTACGCAATCTCAAACCGGCAACGGCCAACTTTGATGATCCCCAGTTCTTCCTCAACCGGCTGATCAGTTATATCAAGACCAATGAGCAATCGCTGTTGGAACGGTTCCATTCTATGTATGAAGGTGAAGTGGGGGCGTCGGCATTTCAGTATCTGCGGGAGCTCTTGCAAAATGAACAGTTCTATCAGTTGCCACAACGAGCCTTTCGGGGATTAAAACTGGAGTACAACCAACTTCGGGAGAAAAGACGAGAGATCAAGGAATACATTCAGGAAAAGGGGCTGGACAAAAATGATGAAGGCCGCAAGGAGCTGGAAAAAGAAGGCCGAAACCTGCTGGGCACCATGAAGGCCATCGAAAAGCGGCAGGTCCTGGAACACATGACTAACATAGGCATCCTGCCCAACTATGCCTTTCCGGAAACGGGCGTCACCCTGAATGCCCGCGTGCGGGGCCGGGCCTCGGAGGGTAGCGACGACCCACCGCCGGCAAAAGATATCGAGCTGGTTCGCCCGGCCTCTCAGGCCATCAAAGAACTGGTTCCGGATAACCATTTCTATACCCAGGGTTATAAGCTGAAGATCATAGGCCTGAATGTTTTGAACTGGAAGGAGGAAGCCCAACTGTTTCGCTATTGCGCCCAGTGTGACCACATCGAGGACGAGGTAAGGGCTGGCAAAGGCCCGTGTCCGAAATGCGGACACGAATCTTTCGGTTCGGTTGCCAACCGCCATCAATTCCTCCGCCTGCAGGGCGTCAAATCCTTTAATGAGGAATCGGATGCCAAACTGGACGACAGCAGCGAAGAACGGCAGAGCGAATTTGCCATCCGTTCCCGGCATTTTCGATTTAATCCAAAGGCTTCCCTCGGAGCTTATGCTTTCCGAAAAGTGCCTTTCGGCATCGAATATGTCCGCGAAGTGGATATATTCGATGTCAATGCGGGAATCGCCTCTGAATTTATGGACAAAAACCGCATTACCACCATCAAAAACCGGGAGGTGGCCAGTACGGGTTACATTACCTGTAAATCCTGCGGGCGCTCTTCTTCTCAAACCTACAAACAGAATAACGGCCGCTGGGTGCAGAAAGAAGTGCGCGATTATCACTTTGCATACTGTAAAAACCGGGATAAAACCTATCAGGGTAAGCCGGATGAAGTGTTCGAAGAACTGTTTCTATACCGGGAAATGAAAACCGAGGCGCTGAAGATACTCCTGCCGGTGCAGGAATTTGAATCGGAAAGTGCGGTGAGCATGTTTAAGGCCGGCATTGAGCTGGGGCTGCGCAAATATTATAAAGGTAATCCTCAGCATCTGATGCTTAGCCATTATGCCGAATACAACTTCCAAACCCTCAAAATGGACCGTTATCTGGTGCTTTTTGATGTGATCCCGGGGGGCACGGGCTACCTGGAAAAGCTCTTCAACCCGGAGGAATTCAGGGAGGTTTTGAAACTGGCCTACGCAGCCATCCGCAACTGCCAGTGCCAGCACCAGGGGAAGGACGGCTGTTACCGCTGTATCTACAGCTACAGTAATCAGTTTGAACAGGAGGAACTGAGCCGGAAAAAGGCGGAGCAGTTGTTCAAGAAGATCCTGCAGGCCGCGGAAAATATGGAAAGCCTGCCTCATGGGCTGGGCAATGTCACCAATACCGGGCAGATCGAGGAGTCGGAACTGGAGGAACGGTTTGTCCGGGCAGTACGGAACCTGGCTGAAAGAGAAGAGGGGTGGTCTTTCGAGGAGATCAACCGCGATGGACTCATCGGCTACCGGCTGAAAATGGTGAGAAACGGCAATGAATTTCATTACTCCCTTCAGCCGCAGTACCGGCTCGGGCCTGTGCAGGGTGTTCGTTTTGTGACGGTCGCCGACTTCCTCATTCGTTGTGAAAGAGCCCTCGTGGACGGCCGGGAAATGCCGCCGGAAGAGCTGGAAGGTATGCCTTGTGTGGCCGTTTACCTCGATGGCTTTCAATATCACGCCAGCCAGGAACACCCGCGCTTCCCATTGGATGTCGATAAACGGGTGGCGATCAGCCAGGCTCCGGGATTGATGAGCTGGACCCTTACCTGGGACGATATCAACCACTTTGAGGAAAAAGTGTCGGACCAGCTTGGAAAAGTGGTTGTGAAAAATACGCAAACCAGGAAAACCATCCGGAAATTGCCGGCATTGAAAATCGTGGATGGAAAGTGGTTTGAGGCAAAGAACAATTTCTCCCGCCTGCTTTGGTTGTTGGAAAACGGGCACCTGAGCAGGGCGTCCTGGAAAAACCATTTCCACAGCTATCTCCTCAGTTTACAGGAAACATTCGGAGCAGTCAGCCTGAACGAGGAGCATCTGCAGGATTACCTGCAGACGGGCACGCCGCTCGATGAGTATCCTCAACACCGGGACCCGAAAGGAAATAACTTCCTCTTCGCGCCCGTCCCGGCGGAATCCGGCCAGTTCAGCTTTCGCCTGTTTGTAAAGATGAGTGATCTGGCCCTGGGCGGCGGCGTCCTGATCCGTCATCAGGGAGAGGGCTTTCCCAAAGCGGACTGGGATACCTTCTGGAAAGTATTTAACCTGGTGCAACTGGATCCGTTCAGAGTAAAAGTGGAAGAGGGAGTACCCGAGGAAGATAAAGCCCTTATTCCGGATCAGCCGGCGGCGGTTGAGGGTTCGCACGATCTGGAAGAGATCCTCAATTACTATGATGAGGAATACCACCCCATCGTTGAAGCACTCATTGATCATCACATTGACTTCTCAATGGATGGCTCCTACGTGCTCACCGATAAGGACAAAGTTGTGGTGGCTGAAGCCGTTCTGGGTTTTGCCCACGCCAAAATTGCCCTTGGGCCGCTCTCTGAGGAGGACGCTATGACATTTGAAGCCCACGATTACACTATAGTAGAACCGGAAGCATTCGACATCAACCAAATTTCAGGCCATGAAGCTGATCATTTACGATAAATGCTGGGACGCCATCATCAACCTCCCCAAGACGATCCAGAAGAAAGTGCCGGACTTCATTAAGAAGTTCCGGGAAGACTCGAAATCGGCATCCATTCACCTGGAGCCCATCTCCACCTTCCGGGACCCCAACCTGAGAACGGCCCGGATAAGCCAGAAGTACCGCGCCATCATTCGTGTGCCGGATTCCGGAGATATGTACCATCTCCTCTGGATCGACAACCACGATGAGGCCATGGCCTGGGCGGAGAATAAGCTTTTCGAATGGAACGCCAATACCCAGTCCTATCAGGTATTTACGGCGCCGGAAGTTGTAGCTGAGCAGCCTGTTCAGCCGGAAACAGAGGTAGAACCCAAGTCCGCCGGCGGCACCTTCCTTTCCGGATTTGACGATGAACAACTGCTCCGCATCGGCGTACCGGAAATATTGATCCCTGCTGTCCGAAAACTGGACAGCCTGCAGGGGCTCGAAAAGATGGAGTCTTATCTCCCGGTAGAGGCCTTTGAAAACCTCTTCTACCTCTTCGATGGCATGGATATCCGGGACATCATCATCGACATTGAGGAAGGTAAGGTCGCCTCCACCGGCATCGAAGCACAAACGCTCAGCGCCAATAACCAACGTAGTTTCTTCGAACTGACAGATGATGAGACGCTCAACGAGATCCTGCAGGGAGGCCTGCAGAAATGGAAGGTGTTCCTCCATCCGTCCCAGCGCAAACTGGTGGAAGGAAATTTCAATGGAGCTACCAAGGTTACCGGCGGCGCCGGCACCGGCAAGACGGTGGCTGCCCTCCACCGGGCTAAACGGCTCTCAGAACACGATTACCGCCGCAATGGTAAGCCGATCCTTTTCACCACCTACACAAGGAGCCTCACCCGCAACCTGGCCAAAGAATTTCCCGGTATGAAGATCGACCCCCGGATCGTTCACCTGAACAACATCGATGCTTTTTGCGTGGAAAAAGCCAAAGATCTGGGGCTGGTGGCCCCTGATGTACGGATACTGGATTTCCAAAACGCAAAAAAAAGCGAGGAATTATGGGAGGAAGCCCTCGAATTTGAGTTGTCAGAGTACGACAGCGAATTCCTTGATGCCGAATATAAAGACGTCATTCTGTTCAACAATATCAAAACAGACAGGGAGTACTACAAAGTCCCCCGCACCGGCCGTGTCCGGCGCATTTCCCGGAAAGACAAGATGGAGATCTGGCGCCTGGTGCAAAAGTTCGAGCAGCTGAAAAAAGAACAGAACTACGTCAATAGCGGAGAAGTGTGCAACCTGCTGTACGATCACTACCGGCAGCAGGAAGATAAGCCCTATGGCCATGTCATTGCCGATGAGATCCAGGATTTCTCCAATGTGGAGCTGCGCCTCCTGCGCGTGCTCGTCCCGGAAGGCCCCAACGACCTCTTCCTGGTGGGCGACCCCCTCCAAAAGGTTTACAGCCGGAACATTAACTTCTCCAAAGCCGGCATCAACGTTCGCGGCCGCCGCAGCCGCCGCCTGAAGATCAACTACCGGACCACCGAAGAGATCAAACGCACCGCCATTTCCACCCTCCGCAATATCGCTTTTGATGATTTCGACGGGGAGGAAGAACGCAAAAACGGCTACGTTTCCCTGCGTCACGGTATGTTTCCGGAGTATCAGGTTTTCCGCGAAAAGGGACAGGAACTGGATCACATCGTCCAGCGCATTCGCGCCTATACTGACCCGGACAGCCAATCACCTTTTGACTTTTCCGATATCTGCGTAGCGGCCCGTACCCGAAATGCCGTCAAAGACGTCCTCTCACGCCTCCACCAGGAGAAGATCCCCTATTACGACATTACTACCGATTCCGGTACCGGCAACAAACAGGATGGCGTCCGCCTCTCCACCTTCCACAACATGAAAGGCCTGGAGTTCAAATCCGTTTTCCTGATGGACGTCAACCAGCGTACCCTGCCTTTTCTGCCCCATGGCTATGATCAGTGGAATCCATCCGTTCAAAAAGAGCACAATCAGCGGGAGCTGGCGCTGATCTACGTGGCGATGACGCGGGCGGTCCATACGCTGGATATTTCGGGGGTTGGGGAGAAAAGCCAGGTGCTTCCTTTTTAACCGACTAGTATTTATTAGGCTATCAAAGTATAATTCGTCGATTTTTTTCCTCGATAGGATATAGTTTATCACAGATTGAGGCTTTTCCCGGAAAAACCGGCTTTTTCCGCCAAAATACATGGAGTAAGCGGGACTTTATTTTTCGGCGAATTTTTCAATGCATTTGTTTGGCTTGCTTTGCGTGTCTTTGGTTTATAGAGGTCCTTTGCAAAGTACCTCGTCAAATTCGCCGAATTATCTCTATTACTTCTTTAATGTCCAGTGGCTTGGGCCTCTTTATCTTCCTTTGCGGCCTCTGTAAAGATAAAGTAAATCGTCTTGGAAGCCGCCAGACAAAAACTGCAATAGCGCGGAAGGTGGAACGAGGAATTTTTCCCCGAATTTTTACCTCTTTGGGCTGGTACAGACAAAAATTCGCCGAATTTTTGCTTTGGCTGTTTAGAGGCAATCGTCTATTTTTCCCCGAATTTTCTCAGCTACTTCTCTTTTGTCCTGAGCTTGGTTGTCTCCACTGTCTGTTGCTGCCTCTGTAAAGACAAAGTGAGCCATTTTAAAGAGCCGCCAATCAAAAACAACAATGGCGCCAAAGGTGGTATGAGGAATTTTTCGCCGAAATTTCTCCCTCAATGGCTGGCACAGACAAAAAAATCGCCAAATTTCCTCCTTGCCCATTTAAGGAACCGGCCTGTTTTTCGGCGAATTTTTCAAGAAAGGAGACAGGGCTATTCGCAGAAGAATTCCTCAAAGCAAAGATCGAACACTTTTGTAAGACAAAGAACGTCAGTATTGGTGGCAACAAAGACAGCCAGAGCCTCTCTGCCGTTTTGGGGCCTGTAGTTCCAGACGGCGGGCAAGCCGTCGGCGTCTACGATTATTTGCTCTCCATTAGAGAGGATCTCATATTGCCAGCCAGGCGGTAAAACAGTATCTTCAGAGTACGTAGGAGCGTCTGCTTCATCATTTTCCGGGCCTTCTTTTTCACTGGTGTAGCGAAGGGAAGTACTTTCCGCTCTTGCAGCCTTGGCCGGGACATCCATTGCAGAAGCTTCTTTCGTTTTGTCTGCTTCGGGGCAGAGCATGTTTTTAATGAAATAGTCCGTAATATCATAGCCTTCCCTTCGGTCATCTGCCGGAGCTTTTTCTTCCAGCAATCGGGATACGGTTACCTGACATACGGCACCCAGTATCTTTCCCTTCTCTGCCCATTCCTCGGTTTTATCCAGGTCCGGAAAAAGGATGACGCGCCGGCCTTCCAGTGCCTGGTACACTTCCGGCGCTGTCCACCGGGCGCCGTGGCTGCCGCCGGTGGACAGCCAGATGACGGAAGGTTGGATGCCTGCCATGATCACGGCGGTCTTTTCGCTTTCCACCAGGGCGACGGGAGCATCCGGATAGAGAGGCAGAAGGTGCTCTCCGAAGAGGCATTGCTGTAAATTGGCGTTCCGGTTCTTCAGGAGGGCTTTACCGGCGAAATAAGCGCCTGGTTTTCCGGATTGTGGCCTGTACCTCCCATTGCGCCAGACTTCAGCAGAACCTGGCGACTTCAGCCGCCGGCCGGTATCCGGGTCGTAGGCCATAACTTTGGCCTGCCGGATGTTTCCATGGCGGTCGATCTGCCAGAACACTACGGAGAGGCCTCCGGCATTGCGCCAATGCTTTGAGGTGCCCAGCTGGTACAGCTCAGCAAGCTGGATGGCTTTGGCTTCACCGAAGAGCTTTTTCAGGAACCGGATGAAGTTGTTTCTTCCCAGGCTTTGCCGGGTGCGCTCCAGGTATTTTTTAGGGATATAATCGATAGGCCGCTCTGCAGGAGGCGTGTATTGGGTTTTGTAGGCTTCGGAAGATCTCCAATCGTTTTCGTCCTGCCTGGCTTCCGGATGGTTCCGGAAATATTCAGCGGGAGGGAGGTGATAGCCGCATTTGTTTTCCCGGTTGCACTTGCCCACTTCGGGAGCCAGGGGCTGTCCGGTTTCTGTATCCACATAACGGGTGAATTCGTGGGGTTTATGGCAGGCGGGGCAGGTGTGGCGGGTACGCCTGCCTTGGTATGGTGCCAGTGTGTATCGGTAGGTACGCATAACTTTGACATTTTAAAGATGGCACAAGTGGCATTTACGGCACAAACTCCATAAAGTATTGTGAGATAATGGGTTAAAAGGTTGTATTTGTGCCAGCCCTCATGCCATTCGTGCCAACCACAATACTTTCACTTAGTATTAGTGGCACGACTGGCATTTTAGTGGCACGAGTAGGCCTGAATTAAAAAATTGTTTGTCAGGGATTTAGGCATGGAAGTGCCGTTTGTGCCAGTTGTGCCAGGTTAGAGTTTGTTCAAAATTCAATCAATGGCCTCCAAACGGCAAATTTTATCCTGAACTGTGTTAATCCCGCTTTTTCCTTAAAAAGCGGGACGCCATACCTTCCCCGCCTGCCAAAGTCTTGTACGGCGGGCAGGCAGGTATGCCTATGTTTTTTGCCTTGTTCAGAACAAAATTTTCTCGTTTTCGCCT
>CAYQKY010000080.1:0-34185 GCA_964418125.1 uncultured Phaeodactylibacter sp. | reverse complement strand
CGAAGAATATACAAAAAATTTTCTGTAATCTAAATATGTCCGACTACTTAAGTAGTCGGACGTATTTAATTTGAATATAACCCAGGAGGTGCAGGGAATTCACCACCTGGGGAGCCACGCCAGGGTGCGGTTTCCCACCGTGCCCTGGCTTAAGTCGCTTCGCTCGTGTCCCATTGGCGCGCGAGTTAATCCAATTGCAAATTAAATATGTCCGGCCACTTATCCACTTCGCTGGCCCAGCCCTCCGGAACCATTCCATCATTCAACAGAATCTTTCCATCATGAAAAATATATTTTCTTTTATTCTGGCCATTGCCTTTCCATTCCTGGCCATCGGGCAGGCCGCCCTGTCCGGCAGAATAGTCGACGCAGAGACGCAAAAACCATTGAGCTATGCCTCCCTTTCCATCGAAGGCCTTACCTCCGGCGCCTATGCCGATGAGCAGGGGCGTTTTGAGATCGAAGTCCCCCGGCAGGCGTCCTACACCATAATCGCACAGCACATAGGCTATGAATCCCTGAAGTACACAGCGGAAAAGCCGGCAGATAACCTGGTGCTGGAACTGCAGGGCATGCCCATTCTCATCGAGAACATCCTCGTGCAGGGCAGCAAAGTGGATAATGCCGCCCAGTCGGATGTCATACTGGGTTTTGCCCGCCATGTCAGCCACCCCAAGGATGTGGGCGACCTCTTTAAAGATACCCCCGGTTTCGGCCTGGTAAAAAGAGGAGGCTACGCCATGGATCCGGTTTTCCGGTCCTTCCGCAACGAACAGCTCAACGTGCAGTACGACGGCGGGGTGCAGGTAATGCACGCCTGCCCCAACCGAATGGACCCCATCACCACCCACGTAGCGCCGGAGGAGGTAGAACGCATCGAGCTGATCAAAGGCCCCTTCAGCGTGCGCTACGGCCAAACCATGGGCGGTGTGATCAATATCATCACCCAGCAGCCGGAACCCGCCGGCGCCTTCGCCATTGGCGGCGCCGTAGAGAGCGGCTATGAAACCAACGGCGATTCCAGGCTGGCGCGGCTGACGCTCAATGCCGCCGGCAAAGGCTACGACCTGACGGTTAACGGCGGCGCCCGCGACTTCGGCAATTACCAGAATGGCGACGGGCTGGAAATACCAACGGCCTTCAAATCATACGACTATGCCGCCAAGCTGGGCCTCCGCCCGCTCAAAGATCACCGCCTGCAGCTGGGCTGGCGGCAGTCGTTTGGCCGCGACATCCTGCACGTAGGCCTGCCCATGGATACGCGGGAGGACAACAGCAGCGTACTGTCTTTGGATTACGTGGCAAAGAACATCAGCCCGGCGCTCTATTCCGTTACTTTTAAAGCTTTTGTCTCCACCGTAGACCACATCATGAGCAACGAGCTGCGGCCCAACTTCATGATGACAGACGCAGTGGCTACCGTCGATGCGGTGACGACGGGGGGAAAGCTCGAACTTTCCTGGCAGCCCGGCGCCCGCTCGCAGCTCTATACCGGGCTGGATTTCCGAGGCCTTTCCCGGGACGGCAGCCGCATCCGCCTCGTAAAACGTAATATGATGACGGGCGAGCCGCTGGAAATGCCCATGCGCTTCGAAGACCTCATCTGGCAGGACGCCCGCCTCAATGATATCGGCCTTTTCGCCGAATCCCGACACTTCCTCACGGACAGGCTCACCCTGACGGCAGGCGCCAGGCTGGACCGGGTGGAAGCGGAAGTTCTGAACCCCGCTCCGGACTTTGCCGAATTGTATCCGTCGCTGGGTAAAGAAACGGAGTGGAACCTCAGCGGCAACCTCTCTGCCGATTACCGCCTGGATGAACACTGGAGCACCCAACTGGCCCTGGGCCGGGGCACCCGCACCGCCGGCATGGAAGAGCGGTTCATCAACCACTTCACCCTGGGCGCCGACGCCTATGAGTATGTCGGTAACCCCAACCTGAGGCCGGAGGCCAACCACCAGGTGGAATGGAGCCTGAGCCGCCAATCGGAACGCTTCGGCATCAAGATGTCCGCTTTTTACTCTTACATCACAGATTTCATTACGGCGGCCGTCGATTCCACCCTGCCCCGCAAATACATGCCCATGGAGCAACCCCGCTTCTCCCGGCGGTTCACGAATATCGACGCCGCCACCCAGACGGGGTTTGAACTGGAAACGAATGTGCAGTTGTTGAAAAACCTGCAGTGGTACGCCACCGCCGCCTACACCCATGCCCGCAACCTGGACTGGGATGAACCGCTGCCGGAAATTCCCCCGTTCAGCGCCGCTACCGGCCTGAAGTATGAGCGCGAACGCTACTCCCTAAACGTCAAGGGGCGTTTCGTAGCCGACCAGGAACGGGTAGCCGCCTCATTTGACGAATCGAGGACGCCGGGCTTCAGCGTCTTTGACGTGCAGGGGCATGTGGAGCCCTTCCGGGGCCTTTCCGTGGGCGCCGCTGTGCTCAATATTTTTGACCGGAATTACTTCGAGCACCTCAACCGGGGATACCGGAATATGCCCGAGCAGGGGTTGATCTACGAACCGGGGAGGAATGTGACGGTGTTTTTGAGGTATGAGTTTTGAGGGGAGCAAGTAATGTGTAAAAGTGGACATGTGTAAAGGTGTAAAAGAGCCTGGGCTGCCGGCCGTTTACACCTTTACACACTTTTCGATTCCTACATCTTCTTGATTTTGTCCAGCAACTCCTGGGTTGCTGTGTAGTCTTCGCCGTTTGCCTTGGCCAGTTCAATGGCGTGCTCGGCTGCCTTTCTGGCTTTCTTCTTGTTACCGATCTTGTAGTACAGGGAGGCCAGGGTGTCGTTATTGTAGTAGGCGTCTTCCATTTCCACCGATTTTTCGGCCCATTTGACGGCCTTTTCCAGCATCTTTTTGTCGTCCACATTTTCGAAGAACGCCCAGGCTGCGTTGTTGAGCTCCATCGCGCTTTCAGAGCCGTATTCTTCGTAGTAGCTGACGGCCGTTTCGGCGAATTTGTCCATATCGCCCAGCATCTGGTAGTAATTCATCCGGAAGTTGGCGGACATCATGGCAGCGTCTTCCGGGAATACTTTCCGGAAGTTGGCGTCTACCTTGGCCAGTGTCTCTTCCGGAGTGGCTTCCGGTTCCAGAGAGTTGATGATCATCCGCTGGAGGTGAGTAAGTACATTCCTTTCCCCGTACCGTTCCTTGTAGAAATCCTGGTGTTCTACGACGAAATCAAACAGCTTGGAGTCAGCGCTTTCCACCGTTTCGAAGATGAGCAGCATGGTCTCTTCATCTGTCCAGTCGTCCTTGCTTTCCAGATAAGCCTCCACGACCTCCTCAAAGTTAGGAGACATGGAGTTCATCGCGGCCATTGCATAATTGTGGAGGAATTCCGGGTCGCGGTCCCCCTTGGCAAACCTGTCGGCCATAGTGGACAGGCGGCGGGCCGGGTCGAGGGCGGCTTCTCCCAGGCTGACAAACTGTTCGGCGTCGTGATAGCCCACAGCCCGGTGCTGCAGTTGGCCTTCCCCATCGATAAACAGCAGGGAGGGATAGGCCCGTACTTCGTATAGCTCCGCCAGTTCGATCCCTTCGCCGTCTTCCATGTCTATTTTGGCATTGACGAAGTTCTCGTTATAGAATTTTCCTACGGTGGGATCGGTGAACACGTTTCTGGACATCATCTTGCAGGGGCCGCACCAGGTGGTGTAGGCGTCCATGAAGATCAGTTTGTCTTCCGCCTTGGCCTTGGCAAGTATATCTTTCCAGTTTTCCTGGGAGAACTCGATACCTTCCTGAGCAGGCAGGGCCATGTTAAACACCATTGCGGTGATCAAAAACAATATTAATCGCATAAAACGATAGCTTTTAGGTTAATAATGCCAATGTGCCCGGGCAGATTGGTGCAGTTAATACGATCGCCCTGCCGGAAAAATTGTGTAACAGGCCAGCCGAACTGACTACTCTATAACCCGTTCTGCTGGATGAAGCGTTCTACCATCATTACGGCTCCCGGGCTTTCGCTGCGAGCCAGTTCCAGGGCTTTGCCGGCGGCTTCCCGGGCATCTTCCTGCTCGCCGTTCAGCGCCAGGATGTGGGCGTAATTCAGGTAGTACTGGTACTGCTGGCCTTTTTCGGCGGCTTCCCGGGCCAGTTCTTCGGCCTGTTTCATGGCGCCTTCGTCCCGGCTGAACTGCTCGGCGATCTCGCTGGAAAGTTTGTTCAGCTCGTCCGGGTTGTCGCCGGCCACTTTTTTAGCATATTTCTTACAGGCTTTGAGGTAGTTTTTGACATCCCCGGTATTGCGGTAAAAATCCATCCGGGAAGACAGCTCAAAAGCTTCCGCTTTTTCCGGATAGTGCTTATTCATTTTATCTATCGCCTCATCGAGCAGCGCCTCGTGCCGGAATTCAATAGCCTTGCGGGCCGTTGCCTGGCAGGCGCTGTAGATCTGATCCTGAACCGCTTCTGCTCCGGCGAGCCGTTCGATGGCTTCCCGGTTTTCCGTCAGCATGGAGAAGATCTTAGAGTCGGCCTCGACGGCTGATTCCAGGATGAAGCGCAGGTTGAAATCGCTGGTGAGGCTCTGCTGATTGTCGAGATATTCGTTGGCTATTTTAAGGCTGGATTTTCCCGCCTTATTCAGTGCCCTTACGTATTTATAGACCAGCTCGGGGTCGCGGTTGCCCTTATCGTATTCGGCGGCATATTCGTCGCTGTTGTCGGCCAGGCTGAGTACCTTTTCTCCCAGCCTGAGAAAGCCGTCCACATCCTGAGCTCCGCGCACCTTGTCGACAACCTCGCCGTCACCGTTTATGAAGTAGAGGGTGGGAAAGGCCGATACCGGATAGGTTTTGCGGAAAGTCAGGCCTTCGCCCTTTTCCATGTCCAGCTTCATGTTGATGAAGTGCCGGTTGAAGAACTCGCCGACCTTTTCGTCGGGGAAGACTTCCCGCGCCATGCGTTTGCAGGGGCCGCACCAGGTAGCGTAGGCATCGATGAAGATGACTTTCTCCTGCTTTTTCGCTTCCTCCAGCGCCTCTTCCCAGCTGCCGTGAAAAAATTCTATGCCCTGGCCGAAGCCCTGGCCCACAATCAATACCATCAATGCAATGAATAACCTCAATTTCATAACAGCTTATGTTTTTGCGGATGTAAATATAAGCTATTAAAACGGCTCATTGCAATTCCCGGCGGACAGTTCCGCCAACAAAACGGCAATAGGCCGTTTCATTCTTGTTGTTGTCGTTGCTTGAACTCTTTCACCAGGTCATCCGCTGATTTTCCCGTCCTGATGGCTTCCAGCAGTACCCGGGCGTCGTTGGCCAGCGGATGTTTGGGGTGTTGGCCCAGAAAAGCTTCATATTGCTGGCGGGCGCGGCTGGTGTCCCTCAGGTTTTCATCCAGGGTAAACGCTTGCAAAAACAGAGCCTCCGGAGCTTTCCTGTTTCCTTCATATTCTGTAGCTACTGTTCCCCATAGCTCCACAGCTTTGTTGAAATCCCCTATGCCGCGGGAAGCGGTGGCCGCCTGGAAGAGGAATTTGGGCGCCAGAGTATCCTGGGGGAAGCGTTGGGCAAACTCTTCGGCCCTGTCGGCCAGGTCGCGGGCGGTAGCTGTGTCGGTCCGTTCCTGGTCCTTCTGTTCCTGAAGGGTCCCGTTCAGCGCCTGTATCAGCTCAGAGAGGTGGTCCCGGTCGAGTGGTTCCTCCGCGCCGGGGCCGGCGCCGCAGGATGTAAGCAGTAAACTGCCGCCAATGGCCAGAAAAAAGATCAGGTTTTTCATATTCTTATATTGTTTGTTTCCATTAATAAAAGGGAAAGAAGGGGTGTGATGTTGACTTTAGGGGGGAGAAGCCTGCCCCATGCGCATCAGGTTAATGTGTTAACGCGATTTTCAGTGTTGCTTTCGGATCGCTTTCCGGCCACGAAGAGGACACTATCCGCGAAGATCAGCCAACTTTATAGCCCTCAATCCGCAGTATCCGTCTTATCATCGCCGATCCGCGTTCCATTTTGTATTATGCCAAACATACTCTTATTCAGTCCATCCCCGAATACCCGCGGATGATCTTCTCGAACAAGGCGGCCGGCAGCAGCCGCTTGGCGAGTATGGATAATTTTTGCAGTGGTTTCCCAACTGTGTAATAGCGGCGCAGGCGGGGGGCTTCCAGAGCCCGGATAACCTGCCGGGCCACTTCCTCCGCCGGCAGGCCTTTATCGACATCCTTATCGATATCGGCATATACCCGTTCGAAACTTTCGCGGTAGGTAGTATCCTGCGGGTTATAGTCCTTGATCCGGTTGGCATTGATATTGGTCTTAATATCGCCGGCATGGATGCTGCAGGCCTGTACCCCGTGGGCGGCCAGCTCCATGCGCAGGGCTTCGGTGATAAGATCTACGGCTGCTTTGCTGGCGCAGTAGATTCCCCGGTAAGGCAACCCGAAGAGGGCGCCGATAGAACTTATATTGATAACCCTCCCCTTAGACTGCCGGAGGTGAGGCAGTGCAGCCTGCATGACCCGTACGGCGCCTTTTACGTTGGTATCCAGCACACTTTCGATATTGGCCATACTGAGCTGCTCCAAAGGCCCGGCGATACCGATGCCAGCATTGTTGATAACGGCATCGAGTCGGCCTTCCTGTTCTGCAATGGAAGCGATAGCCCTACGGACGCTGTCCTCATCCTGAACGTCCATGGCTACCATCTGGTAGGGCAACCCGCTGTTCCGGGGCGTCCGGCTGGCGCCGTATACCCGATATCCTTTCCCGGCCAGCTGTTCCGCCAGGGCCTTGCCCAGCCCGGAGGATGCACCGGTGATCAAAACGACTTTGTTCATAAAGCAATTCTTTTCCTGACCGCCAAATATAATCAAGTGCCCCCACTCATTCCCTCATTTTTACCCGTCCGTAGCCTTGGCGAAGGCGGGCCTTCATTCCCTCAACCCTTCCCCTACACCCCCGAGAACGCACTAAACCCACCGTCCACCGGCACAATGACCCCGGTCACAAAGGCGGCGGCGGCGCTGCACAGCCAGACGGCGGCGCCGATGAGTTCCTCCGGTTCTCCAAAGCGCTTCATGGGCGTATGGCTGATGATGGTTTGGCCGCGGCTGGTGAGGCTGTCGTCTTCGTTGAGCAGCAGGCGGCGGTTCTGTTCCCCGATAAAAACGCCGGGGGCGATGGCGTTCACCCGGATGCCCTCGCCGAATTTGGCGGCCATTTCCACGGCCATCCATTTGGTGAAGTTGTCAATGGCTGCCTTTGCCGCCCCGTAACCCACCACCCGGGTGAAGGGCTGCTGGGCGGTCAGTGAGGATATGTTGAGAATAACGCCTTGCCGCTGTTCTGCCATGGGCTTCGCAAAGACGTAGGTGGGAAGCACCGTCCCATGGAGGTTGAGGTCGACCACCCGGCTGAAGTCCTGCATGGACAGGCCGAAAAAATCCTGTTCCGGGCCGATGATGGCGCCGGGCAGGTTGCCGCCGGCCACGTTGAGCAGGATGTCTATGCGGCCCCATTCTCGGAGTACTTTTGCCCTGGCGTCTTCCAGTTGCTGTTGGTCCAGGACATCTGCCAGCAGGGCCAGGGCCTCTCCGCCGCCGCCCCGGATGGCTTCCACCTGGCGTTTGACTTTTGTGGCCGTCCGGCCCAGGATACCTATCCTTGCCCCTGCGGCCGCCAGGCCCTCTGCCATGGCGCCGCCCAGTACGCCGGAGCCGCCGGTAACGACGGCCACTTTGCCGTCTAAGGAAAAAAGTGATTGTATATTGGCCATTGTATCAGATTTGATCTCCTCCAAAGAAAAGGCATTTGCAGGAACTCTTTCGTATCTTCCCCTTCAAAAAACAAAAACCATTACCTCCATGAGAACTCGATTAACACCATTTGCGAAATTACTTATCGTGATCGTCGCCGCCGCCGGCCTGTTCTTCGGCTACCGGATGCTGACTGATTCGGGCGCGATCGATGATATTACGGGAAATGATCCTGACACTACCGAACAAAAGGAGGAAAGTCCCAAAAATGATCAGTCACCTGCCGATTTTGAACCGCAGGATTTTACGTACACGCCCCCCGCGCCTCAGAACGGAATCCTTAAAGGAGTAGTCGAACTGGGAGCCGCCGGCTTCAACTCCTTTATCGTTGAGATCGGCGATAACAAAAACTGGAGCCTCAAAAAGGCCGAGTGGGGCAACAGCCTAGTCTACGACGGGCTGGCCTCGGGAAAGGACATCACCCAGGGCCTGAAACAGTACATTGCCGACATGCTGGACTATGGCGTCAGTGGCAGGGACATTCACTTCGTGGTGAGCTCAGGGGCGGCAAAAGTGGAAACTACTCAGAAGATCATCGACGGGATAGAATCCCTTGGCTATGTGGTCAATACCGTTACTCCCGAAAAGGAAGCCCGGCTGGCCCTTCAGGCAGCCCTGCCCGATGGTTACCGGGATAAAGCCTTTGTCGTGGATATCGGATCCGGAAATACCAAGATCTCCTGGATAGATGGCAATAAGGCCACCGGCCTGGAAACTTACGGAGCAAAGTATTATGTGGACAACACAGATCCAAGTGAAGTATACCTTGATGTGAGGAGCAAAGCTGCAAAGGTGCCTTCGTCCAAAACCCAGACCTGCTTTATCATCGGAGGGGTGCCCTACCAACTGGCAAAAGAAGTGCGGCAGGGCGAAGAGCGCTACACCGTGCTGAAAGCGCCGGGCGCCTATGAGGTGGAAGGCGCCAAGGAAAAAGCGGGCATCAACATCTATAACGCCATCGCCGATGTCACCGGTTGCCGGCAGTTTGTCTTCGACTGGGACGCCAACTTCACCATCGGCTTTTTGCTGACGCTTTGAGGGAAGCCGGAAGGTTTTTCGATGCCTTGCGTTTGCGGCACCGAAAAGCCTTCCGGCTTTCCAATTCCCCCTAAGCTTGTTTGGAGGCCCCCCTTTGGGCTAAAAAACGCCCCTTTTTATCTCCAAAAGCGGCCTCCAAACAGGTTCTAGGGCTTCGCCGCTCTCACCTTAGCAAAATCTCCGGCCTTGACGATGACCATTTTGTCCAGGTCCAGATATTTGGCAATGGCGGTATTGATCTGCCCGGGGGTGAGCTCCTGGATTCTGGCTTCCAGGGCAGCATCCCATTCCATGGTCTTATCCAGGTCGAGGTAGCTGTTGAGGGTGGACGCCAGGGAGTTGTCCTGGGCACGGCGCACCTGCTGGCTTTGTATCCAGCCGCTTTTGGCAGCCTCCACTTCCTCGGCGGTGAAACCGTCGGTGACGACTTTTTCGATCTCTTCGCGGAAAGCCTTTTCCAGCGCTTCGGCGTTCTCGGGGGCGTAGATGGCGTACATCTGCCAGGTTCCCGTTTCATCGCGGGGGTCGGCGTAGAAGAAGGAGCCTACGCCGTAGCTCAGGCCTTCCTTCTGGCGGATGCGGACGGCCAGGCGGGAATTGAGGAAGCCGCCGCCCAGCATGAAGTTGCCCAGCATCATGGCCGGGTAATCCGGGTGGTCGACGCTCATCGGTATTTTCTGGCCGGCCAGAAAGGTGGCGTTGGCCTTGTCGGGCGTCTCCAGTTCCACGTTGGCGGGCGCCGGCTCCCTGAACTCGTCCGGCAGGCGCTCGTAGGGGCCGGGGCTCGTCCAGCTCTCGAAGTTGCGGTTGAGAGCGGCCTTGGCCTCTTCGCTGTCGAAGTCGCCTACAATGGCTACAGTGGCGTCCGTCGCGCCGTAAAATTCGTCATAGAAGGCCTTCACCTCTTCCAGCTTCAGGTTCTTAATGGCGGCAACCTCCTCGTCGAAAGTCATATTATAGCGCGGGTCTTCCTTATCGTAAACGTCCATAAGCCGCCCCATTTTATTAGAGGCCACGGACATGGGCTCAGACCGATTCTCTTCGATGGAAGCCAGTTCTTCCGAGCGCAGCTTTTCGAACTCTTCTTCGGGGAAGGTGGACTTCTGAAGCATCTCTCCTACCAGGTCGATCACATCGGGCAGCAGATCCCGTTCTGTTTCGATAAGGACATAGGCGCCGGTAGCGCCGCCGCCGATGCGGACGCGGGCCTTGAGCTCATCCAGTTTATCTTCCAGTTCCTGCCGGCTCATAGTTTCAGTGCCCTTGTCGAGCATCATGCCGGCAAAGCGGGCCGCCATTTGTTTCCCCTGGAGGTTGTCTTCATTACCAAAGCGGAGAGACATGCGCGCCACCACGGCGTCGCCCCGGGTTTCTTTGGGCAGGAGGGCATATTCCAGCGTTTGCTCCAGCTCTCCTCGGGTAGTGCGGTTCTCGATATTCTCATAAGAAGGGTCAAAGGCCTCCCCTTCGGCGATGGCCTCCTTGCCTTTGTAATCCTTCACCATGGCCTCGATATCGGGTACGTCAGGGACTTCTACCCGGTCAGGTTCATCGGTGGGCAGGAAGCGGCCGACGGTGCGGTTGCTGGGCTTGAAATAGCGCTTGGCCACGGCCTGCACCTGTTCGGGCGTCACCTGCTCCAGGCGGTCGCGGTAGAGAAAGCCCAGCCGCCAGTCTCCCTGAGCGATGTACCCGCTCATGGCCAGGCCGACGCGGTCGCTGTTGCGGAAAAAGAGGTTGAAATTTTTCAGCAGGCGTTTTTTGGCGCGCTCTACCTCCTCTGCTGTAGGCAGGTTCTCCTTCAGGCCGTCAATGGTAGACATCATAGCCGCTTCCGCTTCCGCCAGGCTCTTTTCTTTGAGCACATCGGCCGAGAAATAGGCGAAGCCGGGCTCTGCCAGGCCGGCCGCCCAACCATACTGAGAGCTGGCCTTTCCGGATTCCACCAGCGCTTTGTACAGGCGGCCGCCCGGCTCACTAGTGAGCAGTTCCATCAGGACATCGACTGCGGGATAGTCCGGATGGCTGCCCGGGCAGATGTGGTAGGCGCAGCTCACCACCTGCACGTCGCCAACACGCCGTAGTTCGGCGAAACGCTCTCCATCCTGTACCGGCTCGCGGGTGTAGGTGGGAAAGAGTTCCCGCTCCGGGCGCGGGATCCGGCCAAAATACTCTTTGATCATGGCCAGCGCCGGTTCGGGGTCGACCTTGCCGGCGATCACCAGATAGGCGTTATCCGGCTGGTAATATTTGCGGTAAAAGGCCTGCAGGCGCTCGATGGGCACGTTCTCCAGGTCGGCGCGGGCGCCGATGGTAGACTTACCGTAGTTGTGCCAGAGGTAAGCTGTCGACAGGACACGCTCCATGAGCACGCGGCTGGGGCTGTTCTCCCCGCGCTCGAACTCGTTGCGCACGACGGTCATTTCACTCTCCAGGTCTTCGGCGGCGATAAAGGAGTTGACCATGCGGTCGGCTTCCATATCGAGCGCCCAGCGCAGGTTCTCTTCGGTAGCGCTGAAGGTCTCGAAGTAGTTGGTGCGGTCGTACCAGGTCGTTCCGTTGGGGCGGGCGCCGTGTTCGGTGAGCTCCTGTGGGATGTCGGGGTGGTTGGGAGTCCCCTTGAAGACCAGGTGCTCCAGCAGGTGCGCCATACCCGTCTCCCCGTAGGCTTCGTGGCGGGAGCCCACGAGGTAGGTCACATTGACGGTAATGGTCGGCTTGGAATTATCGGGAAACAGCAGGATGCGGAGGCCGTTATCCTCCAGCAGATACTCGGTAATGCCTTCAACAGAGGCCAGTTGGGTGATGCCCTCCGGCAACTTGTGCTCCTGGGCAAACATACTTTGGAAAAACAGGAAAAGGGCGAGGAAACTCAGCCCCATCCGGGAGGGTTGTTTTATCATCAGGCTTGCGTTTAGTGAAAAAATGGAGCAAAAGATAAGGAAAATGGGGTGAGGAGAGAACTAATCAGAGAGGATTAACAGAGGTTTGACAGAAAGAAGGAATGAGTGATTGAGTGAATTTTACCCGGCTGAGCATAGCGAAGACGGGGAGTGAATGAAGGAACCAATGGGGGCTATCCGGGAAATTTGTACAGTCTGAGCAGCGTTTGTACTTTTGCATCCTCAGAAAAAATAACATTTCCCCCGGCAGGAGCCTCCGGGGGGAAATGTTATTATCAAAAAAAACACATGGGAAGAAGGAGGAAACCGAAGCTGATACCCAACGTCACCTTTACCGGCATAGCCGATAAGGGGCGCAGCGTGGGGCGCAGCGAAGACGGACAGGTTATTTTTGCCGAGAATACGGCGCCCGGCGACGTGGCCGACGTGCTGGCCCTGCGGAAGAAGAAAGGCTTCCTGATGGGAATCCCTCAGCATTTTCACCATTATTCAGAGGACCGGGTGGAGCCGTTCTGCCGTCATTACGATGTGTGCGGGGGATGCCAGTGGCAACACCTTGCCTACGAAGCCCAGGCGCGCCACAAACAAAAGGTGGTGGAAGACGCCCTGAGGCGCATCGGCAAGGTGGAGGTAGAGGAGTTTCTGCCCATCATCTCCGCTGAACGCACCCGTTATTACCGCAACAAACTCGAATTTTCCTTTTCCAATAAGCGCTGGCTGACGCGGGAAGAGATCGATAGCGGGATTTCCAACGAGGAGGACGTGTTGGGTTTCCACCGCGCCGGCGCCTTCGATAAAGTGGTGGATATTACCCACTGCTGGCTTCAGGAAGAGCCTTCCAACGAGCTGCGCAACGGCATCCGCCGCATCGCCATCGAACAGGGGCTCTCCTTCCACGACGCCCGCGAGCACGAGGGCCTGTTGCGGCAGGTAATGTTCCGTATTACTACCCTGGGAGAGATCCTCGTGTTGTTCAGCTTCCACCGGAACGACCAGGCGCTCATCCGGCCTTTTATGGACGCCGTCCTGGAAGCCTTCCCGCAGATCACTACCCTATGCTACTGTATCAACACCAAGGTGAACGATTTCTTTTACGACCTGGATATGGCAACCTATGCCGGCAAGGGATATGTGGAAGAGCAGTTGGGCCCTGTGCGTTTCAAAGTAGGGCCGAAATCGTTTTTCCAGACCAACACCTTTCAGGGAAAAGCACTGTACGATGTAGCCCTGGAATTTGCCGGGTTGACAGGTACCGAGAACGTTTATGACCTGTATACCGGCATCGGCAGCATCGCCCTGTACATGGCTGTCAACTGCCGGCAGGTAGTGGGAATAGAAGAGATACCGGAAGCCATTGAGGATGCCCGCGCCAACGCCGCCCTCAACGGTATCACCAACGCCCGCTTTTACGCCGGCGACGTAAAGGACATCCTGACCCCGGAATTCGCCGCCCGCCATGGCCGCCCGGACCTGCTGGTCACCGACCCGCCGCGCGCCGGCATGCACCCCAAAGTGGTGAACATGCTGCTCGAACTGGAATCGCCGCGCATCGTCTATGTAAGCTGCAACCCGGCGACCCAGGCGCGCGACCTGCAGCTGCTCAGCTCAAAATACCGGGTGCTCAAGGCCCGGCCCGTGGATATGTTCCCGCATACCCATCATATTGAGAATGTGGCGCTGCTGGAATTGAAGGGAGGGGGAAAAGGGTAGATATAGAATTGAAATGGCTGCATTGCTATAGGGTTGAAGGCGCCTTGCGGGCAGCCCCCCCGAAGAACAGCAATCTAACAATAGGACAATATAACCATAAAAACAATTCAACAACGCCCCCATTTGCCTCCATAACCATGCTCAAAGGGTGCATTTCTCCCGAAAGACAATTATCTTGGCGCCGATTGAAGTAAAGCTGCGTTTCATGAGTGATCATTCAGACCGTTCAAAATACCACCAGTTAGAAGAAGAGCTGAAGCCGTACACCGCGCTGATGGGGAAAGCAGCGGATTCCATCCTGGACCAGGATATTTCAAATTATCCTATTTTTGTTGTACACCAGCACCAGGTGGATATAGGCATTCCTCTGCTGGCCAAAAAGCCGGAAGGGCCGAAATGGTCTATTCATGCCTCTACCCTGGAGGAGCTGGCCACGAAGAATGTCATCGAGATGAGCCGGGTCGACAATTTCCGGAAGGTATACAAAGACCCACGGGAGCATCTCTGCCTTTTCGTACTGAGCGAGCTGGGCGCCAATTTCATTTTTATTCCCAGGTCATAGCATCTAAAGTGTAACACCCAAATGCAGGCTTCATGATCGAGCCCCATTCCAGGTTAGAACCCCCTCATAACATTCTCCTTATAGAAGATGACCATAACTATGCCCAGCTGGTTGAGCTCATGCTCACCGATAGCGGGCAACTGAATTGCACCATCGCTCACTATGAGACGCTGGCGGAAGGCATTGGCTATCTGAACCGGCACGGGGCAATGGAAGTAGCGGCGGTCCTGCTGGATCTCAGCCTGCCCGACAGCCAGGGGTTCGACACCCTGGGGCGGCTCATTCAGCGGTTCCCCAACCTCAACGTGATTGTCCTTACCGGCCAGGATGATAAAAGCCTTGGCGTACAGGCCGTGCGCTCCGGCGCTCAGGACTTCCTGGTAAAAGGGTACTTCGACGACGGCCAGCTCGTCAAGGCCCTGCGCTACTCGATCACCCGGAATAACATCCTGAGGCGACTCGAAGAAACGCAGCGTATTGCCCGCATCGGCAACTGGGAGTGCAGCCCCCAGGACCACTATTTCTCTGCTTCGGAAGAAACCTACCGCATCTTCGGCCTTTCTGTCCACCACGTTTTCACATGTGAAGACCTCATGAAGCAGGACTGCCCCTTTTTCATATTGCTCAGCCTTCAGGACGAAGCCCGAAAGGCCGGAAAAGTACAAAAGGATATCCGGATAAAAAGGGTGGATGGAGAAATGCGGGACCTTGCCGCCGTCTGCACGGCCAAAAAGCTCTGCTCCGGCGCCTACCTGTTCAACGGTATCATTCAGGATATTACCGAGCGCAAACAGGCCGAAGAGTTGCGGAAAGCCAGAGACCTGGCCCAGCATATGGCCAAAGTCCGCGAGCAGTTTATCGCCGGCGTCAGCCACGAGATGCGAACCCCCATGAATGCCATCCTCGGGCTGAGCAATCTGCTGGCCCAGACCTCTCTCGACGAAGAACAGGCCGGATATGTCAATTCAATCAAGCAATCGTCGGAAGTCCTGCTCGGCATCATCAATGATATCCTCCAGGTCGCTTCCATCCAGAATGGGAAGGTAAGGGTCGAAAACAAAGATTTCCAGCTTTCCGCCCTTTTGAACAACGTCGTAGAGGTCCTGAAACACAAGGCGGCAGAGAAAAACCTGGCCTTCTCCCTCTCCCTGGAAGACGGCATACCGGATGTATTGAACGCCGATGCGCTCCGCCTGAAACAGATACTCTACAACCTGGTAGGCAACGCCCTGAAGTTTACTGACCGCGGCTATGTGCAGATCGCCGTCAACATGCTGGAAAGCCGGGAAAAAGAGGTACACCTTCAATTCAAAGTGGAAGATTCCGGAATAGGGATCGAGGGGCAGGAACTGGAAGGAATCTTCGAAGCCTTTTCCCGCATACCCCACCCCGGCCGCCTGTATGAAGGTACCGGCCTGGGCTTGCCCATCGCCAAGAGCCTCATCGAAGCCCAGGGAGGAGTGATGGAAGTCAGAAGCACACCCGGCAGAGGATCCTGTTTTTCGTTCAACCTCTGGCTGGAGAAAGGAGAACAGCCCGGCCACCTCCAAAGAGACACCGGCGAGGATGCAGCCATCTTTCTGCCAGCAGAAGCCGGTTTCCGCCTCCTGTTGGTCGAAGACCATAAGCTCAACCAGGCGGTAGCCCGCAAAACGCTGGAGAAAAAATGGAGAAATATTAAGGTACTCCTGGCCGAAAACGGAGAAGAAGCCATCGAAATACTCCGGCAACAACCGGTCGACATCATCCTGATGGACCTTCAGATGCCCGTGCGCGACGGCTATTCCACCACCCGGTACATCCGGGAAAACCTGCCTCCGCCGGTGTCGGCCGTACCTATTCTGGCTATGACGGCCCACGCCCATATTTCCCAGGACGAGTCCTTCCGGGAGTACGGCCTGAATGACTTCGTCCTCAAACCTTTCGAACCGGAGCAACTTTTCCGGAAGATCGAATATTACCTGGCCCATACCACCTGAACCGGCTATGCCTTACCAATACATTCAGCTGGACTACCTGGACAAAATGGCGGACGGAAATGATGAAACCCGCCGGGAACTACTTCACATGCTGATAGCCGACCTGGAAAATGCCGGCCCGAGGATGAGAGCCTTATGGGAAAACCAAAACCAGGCCGAAATGCAATGGCTCTGCCACCACCTGAAAACCACCTTCCCTTTCGTAGGCAACGAACAACTGGCCAGCGCCAACCGGGAACTGGAACAACACCTCCGGCGGGGTAAAGATATGTTTACCGCGCGCCCTCTGCTGTTGCAGATCGAAAAGATCCTGCCCCGGGCGATAAGAGAACTGCGCCAGGAGCTGGGGGAAGGATAACGGCTACCTTACCTTGCCAATCCTGTGATATACCACCCTGTTTTTGACTTTACCGCAGCTTAATACCACAAAATTTCTCAAAGAAATATATCTTTAGTCCATTTGAGAGGTATATCCGAACACAGCCTATGGCAAACCTGAAAAAAATCCTCATCTGCGAAGACGAAGAGATCCTGCTAACTGCGCTGAAATTCCGCCTGCAGAAACAAGGCTATGAATTATTCCTTGCCGTCGACGGCAAGGAAGCCGGAGAGCTCATTCAGAAAGAAAGGCCCGACCTCATCGTGACCGATATCGACGTGCCCAAGATCTCCGGCATGGAGCTGATCAGCCTGGTGCGAAACGATATGGAGCTGAGCGTGCCCATCGTCATCATCGCACCCCTCGAGAACGAAGCCCTCATCCTGGAGGCCATGCAGAAGGGCGCCGACGATTTCGTCACCAAACCCTTCAAGCCGGTGGAACTGGTCCTGCGCATCCGCCGTATCTTTCAGGATATTGCCTCGCGGGTAGGGTAGTTGGCTACCATTCCAAGGCCGGGCAGAAAGTTCGGGGGGTATTTACGGTATACGGGCCAATGGCAGCCTTCGGGCGTGTACGGTGTACGAAGCCGTTCAACTTAAGACGGATAGCCGGGTAGTTTATTAGGTTGATTGAGTCATGGCCTTCCCAATCAACTTAATCAACCGATCAACCAATTTCACCCTGAGCTTGTCGAAGGGCAACGAATCAACCACTCATGAAAGGAATCATCCTCGCCGGAGGCCTCGGCACGCGCTTATACCCCCTTACCCTGGCAGTCAGCAAACAACTGATGCCGGTCTACGACAAACCGATGATCTATTACCCGCTGTCGACCCTCCTGGCGGCGGGCATACGCGACATCCTGATCATCTCTACCCCTCATGACCTGCCCAACTTCAGAAAACTGCTGGGCGACGGCAGCCAGATAGGCTGCGACTTTTCCTACACCGCCCAGGCCGAGCCCAAAGGGTTGGCGCAGGCCTTCGTACTGGGCGAGCGCTTCATCGGCGGCGACCCCGCCGCCCTCATCCTGGGCGATAACATCTTCTACGGCGCCGGCCTGAATGAGATGCTTCAGGAGTGCATCAACCCGCAAGGCGGCATCGTCTTCGCCTACTGGGTGGCCGACCCCGAACGCTACGGGGTGGTCGAATTCGACGATGACTTCAACGCCCTGTCCATCGAGGAAAAGCCGGCCAAGCCCAAGTCGCACTACGCCGTCCCCGGCCTGTACTTCTACGATAACGAGGTGGTGGGCATCGCCAAAAATCTCCAGCCCAGCGCCCGCGGGGAGTACGAGATCACCGACGTCAACAAGCACTATCTGGCGGCGGGCCGCCTCAAGGTGGCCGTCCTGGGCCGGGGCGTGGCCTGGCTCGATACCGGCACGCACAAATCGCTCATGCAGGCCGGGCAGTTCATCGAAGTGATCGAAGACCGGCAGGGCCTCAAGATCGGCTGCATCGAGGAGGTGGCCTATGAGATGGGCTTCATCGATGCGGAACAGCTGGAGCGGCAGGCGCATAAGTACCTCAAGAGCGGGTATGGGGAGTATTTGCTGAATCTGCTGAAGCAGGAGTGAGGAATTGACTTTCACTCCACTACGTAGAAACAATAGCCGCCGAATTTATGAAACCGCTCACGGAACCCTGGTTTACCCAACGGAAATAAGAAATTTCTGCATTGTTATAAGTCCCCCCGCCGATTCCCCCGGCATAATCTTCGATGGTTTTGAACAATTTCATATTGGCCGCCTGTCTTTTTCGCAAATTAGTTTTTGATGGCGCCTTTTACTTTACAGCCAATACGCGCCAGCAAGCCTTTGACCGCCGCCGCCACCCCTTCCCCCATTTCCCGCCCTCCCGGAAAGCCCGGGAACTCCAAAGCCTCCCGGATGCCCCGTCCCAGGTTCAGGCCGCTTTGCTGCCGGAAAGGGCAATAACCCACCTCCTGCATCCTCCGCGCCAGATACTCCTGCTCCGTCTGTCCGGGAGTAGGGATCAGCAGGGCCTTCTTGCCCGTGGCCGCCAGGTCCATCAAAGTGCTGTAGCCGGAGCGGCAGATGACGATGGTAGAACGATTGATAGCCGATTGCAGTTCGGCGGCCTTGAGGTAAGAAACAACCTCGATATGAGCAGCCGGCTGACAGCGTCCTTCCCGCTCCGTCCTGCCCTGCACCAGCAATACCTTATAAGATAGTTCTTTCAACTGCCGGATCAGCATCGCTTCCAGGCGGCTGCGTTGCGGCTCGGGGCCGGAGAGAAGGGCCAGGATGTCGTACTCCTTTTCCTCTTCAACGGCCCGGAGCCGGGAGAGCAGGCCGATGTAGCATTCGGACAGGCTACCTTCAGGTGGCCTATTACCTCGAAAAAACGGCCTAATGCCAGTACCAATTCTACCCTCTACCCGGTGTTGTGGCCGGGAAAGCTCACCCGCCAGGCTCCCCGCCCCCGGCCTGTCCGGTATCCAGCATTCATCATACCTGCGGATGAACCAACGGTTCAGGCAATTGGCCAGCCAGCGCAGCGGAGGGTAGGGAACCTGAATATTGAGCTGATGAGTAATGAAGACGCAGGGGACAAGGGATGAAAAGCAGCCGAAGCGGTTGTCCGAGATCACCGCATCGATCTTCCTTTGCCGGATGAGGCGCTGCAGCTGCCGGTGTTCCCACCAGGCGGCCCGAAGGAGTTTGGGCGCCTGCCGGGCCATATTCCAGTGCATGTTCCCACTATAATAGCGGATGTCGTACGCCGGCAACTCGATCCGCTTCAGCTCCGGGAATTCCGCTTTCAGGTAGGCGTGGGCCCGCCCCGCCGATGCCAGCACCGGCTCGCCCCCCTGCCGGATGACCTCCGCGATGACGGGAACGCAGCGGGCAGCGTGCCCCAGCCCCCAGTCGAGCGGGGCGACGAGTATGCGGGGCTTTGTAGCCATGGGCCTTATTTAGTACCTTCGAAAAAAATCTCCTCAATCTATGAAGAAATGGACGGAAATAGGAGTGGCCTTGTTATTGTGTATGGCCTTATCGGGATGTAAGTCCTGGACGTGCGGCTGCCCGATGAGCACTACGGAAGAGTTGCCGGTTAATGGTTACTGGTTATTGGACGCCGAAGCAGCCCGACAACCAGTAACCCCAATGACCAACCAGTAACTCGCCCCCACCCGGGCTTCAGTTCAGCCGGATCTCATCATCATTCTCATCGAAGAACCTGTACTTCGTGAGGTGGTAGTCCGTATTGGAATGGATGCGGACCCACTTGTAGAAACTCATATACCACTTCATCTGGTGGCTGGGCCATCCTTTTTTCAAGTAGGCTTCGATGAAGGGGTGCACCAGGAGCTTGACCTTGGACTTGGGCCTTGACTGCACGATGAAGTTCAGGTCGCGCTCGATCTCGTCGGCGATGAGGATGGAGGCGTTGATCTTGCCGGTGCCGTTGCAGGTGGGGCACACCTCTGCTGTATTGATCTTCACTTCCGGGCGCACCCGCTGCCGGGTGATCTGCATCAGTCCGAACTTGCTCAGCGGTAATATGGTATGCTGAGCGCGGTCTTTCTTCATAAAGTGTCGCATCGCCTTAAGCAGTTCCCGCTTCTGGTCGGCCTTCTTCATATCGATAAAATCGATGATGATGATGCCCCCGATATCCCGCAGCCGGAGCTGGCGGGCGATCTCCTCGGCCGCTTCCAGGTTGACCCGCATGACGGCCTCCTCCTGGTTCTGGCTGGACATCTTATGCCCGCTGTTGACGTCGATGACGTGCATGGCCTCGGTATGTTCGATAACGAGGTAGGCGCCGCTGGGCATGGTGGCCGTCTTACCAAAGGAAGACTTGATCTGTTTGGTAACGCCAAAGGCGTCGAACACCGAGCGGTTGGACCGGTGAAGCGTAACGATCTTCACCTGTTCCGGAGCGATGGACTCCAGGTACCCCCGGATGTTCTGATACAGCTGCTTGTCGTTGACAACGATGCGGTTGAAGGAATCGCTGAGGATGTCACGCAGGATACTGGAGGTCTTGTCCAGTTCGCTCAGCAATTTGATCGGAGGCTTGGCCTTGTGCATCTGCCGGAAGATGTCCTCCCATTTGCGCATGATGAGGGAAAGCTCTTCATGGAGGTCCGCCACCTTTTTGCCCTCGGCAGCCGTCCGTACGATGACCCCGAAATTCTTGGGGCGGATGCTCTCCACCAGCAACTGCAGGCGTTTCCGTTCCTCGGCGTTGGCGATCTTTTTAGATACGGCAACGATATTGGAGAAAGGCGTGAGTACCAGATAGCGGCCCGGCAGCGTAAGCTCGCAGCTCAGGCGTGGCCCTTTGGTGGAAATGGGCTCTTTGAGCACCTGCACCAGGATGGGCTGTTTTTTATTGAGCACCTGGTCGATCTTGCCGGTCTTGATAATGTCCGGCTCGATCTTGAAGTTATCCAGCGTATGGGTATTGATCCCTCCGGACATGGCGCTGTTGGTAAACTTGAGCAGCGAACGCAGCTTGGGCCCCAGGTCGGTATAGTGCAGAAAAGCGTCTTTTTTATGGCCGATATCAACAAAAGCAGCATTCAAACCGGGCATCAATCGCTTGATCCTGCCCAGGAAAATGTCCCCTACCGTAAAGTTGTTGTTCGTCTTCTGATGGTGTAGCTCAACGAGTTTAGAATCTTCCAGCAGTGCAATCTCAACTTCCGTGGGGGTGGAATTAATAATCAGTTCTTTTTCCACGGGGATAAAGTTTTACGCTGCTCTGCTTGCCGGATACAGGCTCTGCCATTGCAGGGCATGCTATTGCCGGTACAGCAAAAGCAACTGAAAAGAGTGGATGTCGGGCATTGAGGAAAGCGGCTGCAGCTGGAAAAAGAACTGTTGGGCTATATTTTCACCCGAACTTCAGGGCCTTTGGCCAAGAGGTAAGAATCAAGCAGGCGAAGCCTTGTAAAAAGTTTGTTTCTTGCTGTATAAAAACCTGGGGTATTCGAATTTTCTTTGCTTTCGGCTTCCGGGGAAATCATAGGGCTTGCCCTGCTTTTCTACATTATCTTTTACGGGCTGCTGCATTGCGTGTATGGGGTTTACGAAACCCCATACTACGCAGCGCAAATTTCTTTTCAGGCCAAGTGTCGAAAGGATTCGCTGAAACGGGCATTATGTACACAACAGTATCTGTGTGGCTGCCGGCGGGATCCTCAACACCCGATACCACAATTCATTTATCTGTTCTTCTTCTTATGGCGATTCTTGCGCAAGCGCTTTTTGCGTTTGTGAGTCGCGATCTTATGTCTTTTTCTCTTTTTACCACACGGCATATGCTAAACCTTTTAAAAATTAATGAATAATGATCAAAACAAATGGTTCTATCTCTGCAGGCGGCACTTTTCTGCAAATGCCTGAGCGTTTGCAGCCTCGCCATTGCCTTCGTAGGCTTCCGCCAGGAGACAGATGGTATTGGGATTGCCAGGCTCCAGTTCGAGGGCGCGCTCCAGGCGCTCGATGGCTCTGGGGAATTGCCCGGTTTGAATTGCCAGCCTGGCCAAAGTATTCAAAACGAGAACGTTGTCAGGGTCCTTTTGGTTTAAATCCCTCAGCATGAGGATACCCTTCATGGGGTTGTCCTGCGGAGGATTGGAAGTGTATGCCAGCGCCAGGTTTACCTGATGCGCGGTGTTCTCCGGATTGATGGAGATGGCATTCTCAAAAGCCTGGACGGCCCTTCCCGTACAAAAATCCCTTACTTTTTGTTCCTGGCTTTGCTGTAAGCAGATGGTGTAGGTAGTGCCGGCAATAGACCAGCTCTCTTCCGTCCCCAGCAATTCGGCCACTTCCTGAGCGTAATATCCGGAAATGGAAGGATATCCAGACTCATACCACTTCGATGCCAGGCTCTTGAAAACTTCCGCCCGGGCGGAATCGCCCACGGCGCCTTCAAGTTCGGTTTCCAATGCCAGTATGGAGTTGGAGGGAAGAGTGCCCAGAGAAGCCTTGGCCTCCTGAAGCAGGGTATTGATATCTGTACTTTCAGCCGCCAGTGCCCTCGACTTTTCGAGTGCTTTAATGTCTTCAGGCTTGGTCTCACATCCGAAGTAGATCAGGAAAAACATCCCTATAGCGGAAGCGACGACGGCCCATTGTAGTTTTGTCATTAGTGCCGGATTCTTGATTTTGAAGCGCCAGGCTGCCACGGCCTGAGAGCGAATTAACGGAGCCCCCTGAAGATCTTTAACACATAACGATCAAAACAGGTTGGCCTGCCGCCCCTTCGTGCCGCGCGCTCTCCTGAAGCGCCCGTTCAGGCTCCTCTCCTATTCGTCATCATCCTCTTCGCCGGGCAGCGCATCTACATTATCCTTGACCTGCTCGACAAAAACCTTGGCCGGCTTGAAGGCCGGTATATAATGCTCAGGGATCTCTATGGCGATATTTTTCTTGATGTGACGGCCAATTTTCTTTGCTCGCTTCTTGATGACGAAAGAGCCGAAGCCGCGGATGTAAACATTTTCTCCATCAGCCAGAGAGCCTTTGACTTCCTTGAAAAAGGTCTCCAATGTTACCAGCACATCTACTTTTGGCACACCTGTCTTTTCTGAAATTGCTGCAACCAAATCAGCTTTTCTCATCGTTAGTTATTGGTTTATAGTAAGTTATAGAGAATTTTCGCTCTGAAAAACGAGTGGCAAATTTCGGAATTTTATTTTTTAATCGAAAATAAAAGTTTAGTTTATTTCAATATTTTTTGTCTAACTATCAGGCAATTACAGCATTAGCTTACGCAGAAAGCTTCCTAAAGTTGTGGCCAAAAAACTCCAACTTTCCCTAAAGCGGTATATCTTTGCGGGACGCCAAAATAATATATATGCTGCTTTCAATGACAGGCTACGGTAGGGTGTCTCACGCTTACGGCGACAAGACCATCAATGTGGAGGTCCGCTCGCTCAACAGTAAGTACACCGACCTCCGCATTAAACTGCCCCAAAATTACCGCGAGAAGGAATCGGACCTTCGCCGCATCATCGCCGAACGGGTGGAGCGCGGCAAGATCGACCTCACCATTGACGTGACCTCCCTTCAGGGAGACGACGAGTACGGGCTCAATGAAGCCCTTTTCCGCAAGTACCACCGGGTGCTCGCCCGCCTGTCGGCCGAACTCAACATCCCATCCGGAGATATGCTGCAGGCCATCCTGCGCCTGCCCAACGTGGTTGCCTCTGCCGCCGGCACCATCTCCGATGAGGAATGGGCCGCCCTCATGGATGCCCTCAATGCCGCCATCGACAGCTTCGAAAAGTTCCGACTGGCCGAAGGGAGCGCCATGGAAGAAGACATGCGCCTGCGCGTCAACAACATCCTCGAATTCCTCGGCCAGCTCAACCCCCACGAAGAGGAACGCGTCACCCGCATGCGGCAGCGCATGCACCAGAACCTGGAAGAATACCTCGGCAAGGACAAGATCGACGAGAACCGCTTCGAACAGGAGATCCTCTTCTACCTGGAAAAGATCGATATCACCGAAGAAAAGGTCCGCCTCGAACAACACTGCAAATATTATCTCGAAGAACTCAATAAGAAGAAAGCCTCCAAAGGCCGCAAACTCAGCTTCATCAGCCAGGAAATGGGGCGCGAGATCAACACCATGGGCGCCAAGGCCTATTCCTCAGAGATCCAGCGCCTCGTCGTCGGCATGAAGGACGAACTGGAGAAGATCAAAGAACAAGTAGCGAATTCGGTATGAGCAAGTTATTGTTGTTCGCCGCGCCCTCCGGGGCCGGCAAAACGACCATCGTACACCACCTCCTCGATACATTCAGCCAGCTGGCATTTTCCATCTCCGCCACCACCCGTACACGGCGGCCCCACGAAAAAGAAGGCCGCGATTACTACTTCATCAGCCGGGAACAGTTCCAGGAGCTCATCCGCCAGGATGCTTTCGTGGAATGGGAGGAGGTATACGAAGGCCTATTCTACGGCACCCTCAAAAGCGAAGTGGAACGCCTCTGGAAAGAAGGCAAGCACATCATCTTCGACATAGACGTGAAAGGCGCCATGAGCATCAAAAAAGCCTACCCCCGGGAAGCACTGGCCATCTTCGTCAAACCACCCTCCATGGAAGCCCTGGAAAAACGGCTTCAGGCCCGCCGCACTGAGGATGAAGCCACTCTGAAAAAAAGAATGGCCCGCGCCGCCGAGGAGATGAGCTATGAGAACAAATTCGACGTGGCGCTGGTTAATGATGTATTGGACGAGGCTTTGGAAAAAGCAGAGAAGATCGTAAAAGAATTCATAATGTAATGGAAACCCTCATCACCGAAGGCATAAAGGTCAGCGTAACGCCCTCCTACCAGGCCGCCTACTCTCGCCCGGCACTCAACCGTTACATCTTTGCCTACCATATTACTATAGAGAACCTCGGTACAGATACGGTGCAGCTCCTGCGCCGCCACTGGTTTATCTGGGACTCCAACGGATCCATCCGCGAAGTGGAAGGGGAAGGGGTCATCGGGCAGCAACCGGTGCTCGCCCCCGGCCAGAAGCACGAATATGCCTCCTGGTGCGATCTCACCACCGGCATCGGCCGCATGCACGGCGCTTACCTCATGCGCCGGGATGTGGACGGGAAAGAATTTCAGGTGGGCATACCGCAGTTCAGGATGGTGGCGCCGATGCGGTTGAATTAATCCTCTATAACAGCAATACATTTAAGCTCTATCGCAATCGGCGTCGGCAGCGCGTCAATCCCCACCGTCGTCCGGCAGGGCTGGTTGTCCCTGAAGTACTCTGCATAGATGCGGTTGTAGGTGTGGAAGTCGCGCTGCATATCGGTCAGAAAGACGGTCACGTCCACCAGGTTTTGCCAGCGGGCGCCGCTGGCTTCCAGCACGCGGCGCACGTTCCGGAAAACGGAGTGGCACTGCGCTTCGAAGTCAAACTCGGTGTAGTTGCCCGAGGGGCTCTGCTTCAGGCCGGGCACGCCGTCCGTCTCCGGATCGCGGGGGCCGATTCCGGAGAGGAACAGCAGGTTGCCCACCCGGCGGGCGTGGGGGTACAGGCCGACGGGCTTGGGGGCGTTGGAGGCGTCTATTTTTTTGGAAGGCATTTTCGTTATTCGTTATTCGTTATTCGGGATTCGTTATTCGTTATTCGGGATTCGGGGTTCGGGATTCGGGGTTCGGGGTTCGTTATTCGGGGCTGACGAATAACGGGTCCCGAATCAACGAATTACCGCTTGGCCATTTCCTCCTCCCGCAGCTTGCGCCTCAGGATCTTACCCACGTTCGTCTTAGGCAAGTCGTCGCGGAATTCCACCTGTTTGGGTACTTTATAGTTGGTCAGGCCTTCGCGGCAGAAGGCGATGATTTCCTTATCTGTGAGGCTCTTCTCTTTTTTCACCACGAACAGTTTGACCACCTCTCCGGACTTTTCGTCGGGGATGCCGATGGCGGCGCACTCCAGCACTTTGGAATGGGAAGCGACGTACTCCTCGATCTCATTGGGGTACACGTTGAAGCCCGAGACCAGGATCATATCCTTCTGGCGGTCGACGATCTGGAAGAAGCCGTCTTCGGTGGCAATGGCCACGTCGCCGGTCTTAAGCCAGCCGTCTACGACGGTTTTAGCCGTTTCATCCGGCCGGTTGTAATAGCCCTTCATCACCTGCGGGCCTTTGACCTGCAGCTCGCCGGCCTGGTTGGGCCCCAGGATGTTGCCGTGGTCGTCGGCGATGCGCACATCGGTGGAAGGGATGGGCAGGCCGATAGTACCGAGGCGGCCGGTATTATCGAGCGGGTTGACCGTCACTACGGGCGAGGATTCCGTCATGCCGTAACCTTCGGAGAGGGGGCAGCCGGTCAGTTTCTGCCACTGCTCCGCCACGGGGCGCTGCACGGCCATGCCGCCGCCGACCGTCACCTTCAGGTTGCTGAAGTCTACCGAGCTGAAGTCTTTATGGTGGACAAGGGCGTTAAATAAGGTGTTCACTCCGGTCATAAGTGTGATCTGGTAGTCCTTCATCGCCTTGATAACTGAGCCGAGGTCTCGGGCATTGGTGACCAGCACGGCCAGCGTGCCGATGCTCATCAGGGCCAGGCAGTTGACGGTGAAGGCGAAGATGTGGTACAGGGGCAAGGGGCAGAGGGCGACCTCCTCTCCTTCCTTCAGGAAGGGCATCATCCAGGCGCGGATCTGCAGCATATTGGCCACCAGGTTGCGGTTGGTCAGCATGGCGCCCTTGGAGACGCCGGTGGTGCCTCCGGTGTACTGCAGCAGGATGACGTCATCGGCGGAGCCCCTGTGTTCCTTGAGGGAAAAACGCTTGCCCTGTTTCACCGCTTCGGTAAAGGACACCGTATTGGGGATGTTGTATTTGGGCACCATCTTCCGGATGCTGCGCACCACGAAATTGACGATCTGTTTTTTCGGGAACCCAAGCATTTCGCCGATGCTGGTGGTGATCACCGTCTTAATATTGGTGTCGGGAAGGATCTGTTCCAGGTTGGCGGCGAAGTTCTCGGCGATGACAATGGCTTTGGCGCCCGAGTCGGAAAACTGGTGCCGCATCTCCCGGGGCGTGTACAAAGGGTTGGTATTGACGACGACCAGCCCGGCCCGCAGGGCGCCGAACAGCACGATGGGGTACTGCAGCAGGTTGGGCATCATGATGGCGATCTTGTCGCCGGGTTCCAATCCGCGGGAGTGCAGGTAGGCGCCGAAGTTTCTGGACTGCTTGTCCACCTCGTCGAACGTGATCTCTTTGCCCATACAGGAAAAGGCGGGCTTTTTCCGATACTTGTCGAAGGTTTCCTCAAACAGTTCCACCAGCGTGGCATAAGCGTCGGGGTTAATATTGGCGGGAACGCCGTGGGGATATTGTTTCAGCCAGGGGCGTTGATCACTCATATTGCTCTTCGTTTTGGTCAGTAATTCGCGCTAAAATACGAAAATTCAGTTCAACCCCTTTAACCTTCTAATATTCAGTCCTTTTTCTGGATTATATTTCCTATTGCAGTATAATTCATGTACCTTTGCCCCGCTAAAAAATATTCGTTAACCAAAAAAGCATTCTTTCAATGCTGGATGACAACAAAGACCTTGAAAAGGAAGGGCAGGAAACGCCCGAAGAGCAACAGGTAGAGCCTGCTGCTGAGGCAGAGGAGACAAAGCCTGCTGCCGAAGAAACCAAAGAAGAAGCTGTAGAGGAGGAAGCTCCCGCCGCTGAAACCAAAGAGGAAAAAGCCGAGGAAGAAGCTCCGGCTGCTACCGAAACGGAAGAAGAAGAAGAGGTTGCCGCTCCCGTTGCGGAGGCCGAAACCGAAGAGGAGGAAGAGGAAGAAGTGGTAGCAAAAGAAGAAGACGAGGACGATTCCGACGAAGAGGAAGAGGAGGAAGAGGAGGAAGAAATCGACCTGCCGGAAGAAGAAGCTGTCATTGCCGAAACGGCGCATGACGATTTCGACTGGTCCGTCGGCAACAAGTCCGGCCTGGGCACCTCTTACAGTAAAGATGAGATCGAGAAGTACACCGAGCAGTACGAGTCCACGCTGACTACTGTTTTCGAAAATGAGATCGTCAAAGGCACCGTGACGTCCATCCACGATGGAGACGTCGTTCTGGACATCAACTTCAAGTCGGATGGCCTGGTATCGCTTTCCGAGTTCCGCGAAAACCCCGACCTGGCGGTTGGAGACGAAGTGGAAGTTTACGTTGAGCAACAGGAAGACGCCCGGGGCCAGCTGGTGCTTTCCCGCCGCAAGGCGAAGCTGTTGCGCGCCTGGGAAAACATCGTTGACTCCTTCGAGAACGGCACCGTCATTAAAGGTACGGTAATAAGCAAGACCAAAGGCGGCCTTATCGTCGACTGCGGCGGGCTGGAAACCTTCCTACCCGGTTCTCAGATCGACATCAAGCCGATCATCGATTACGATTCTTACGTTGGCAAGACCATGGAATTCAAGGTGGTCAAGATCAACGAGCAGATCAAGAATGCGGTGGTATCGCACAAGGCCCTCATCGAGAGCGACCTGGCCGAGCAGCGCGAAGCCATCATCGCCAGCCTCGAAAAAGGGCAGGTACTCGAAGGCCTGGTCAAGAACATCACCGACTTCGGCGCCTTCCTCGACCTGGGCGGCGTAGACGGCCTGCTTTACATAACCGACATCTCCTGGGGCCGCATCAGCCATCCGAGCGAAGTGCTGTCCCTCAACCAGAAGATCAACGTGGTGGTGCTCGACTTCGACGAGAACAAGAAGCGGATCTCTCTCGGCCTGAAGCAACTGCAACCCCATCCGTGGGAAGTGCTCAGCGAAGAGATCAAGGAGGGCTCCGTCGTCAAAGGAAAGATCGTCAATATCGAAGATTATGGCGCCTTCCTGGAGATACAGCCCGGCGTCGAAGGCCTGATCCACGTCTCCGAGGTGAGCTGGAGCAACCAGCCGATCAATGCCCGCGAGTTCTTCAAGCTGGGCCAGGAGTACGAGGCCAAGGTGGTGACCATCGACCGCGAAGACCGCAAGATGTCCCTCTCCATCAAGCAATTGTCCAAAGATCCCTGGAGCGACATCGAAGAGCGCTTCCCCGAAGGCAGCCGCCACAAGGGTGAGGTCAAGAACCTCACTCCCTACGGCGTATTTGTCGAACTGCAGGAAGGCATCGGCGGCATGATCCACATCTCCGACCTGTCCTGGACGAAGCGATTCTCTCACCCCTCGGAATTCACCAAGGTTGGTGATACGATCGAGATCGTTATCCTCGAGATCGACAAGGAAAACCGCAAGCTCTCCCTCGGCCACAAGCAACTGGAGGAGAACCCCTGGGATACCTTTGAAAATGTATTCCCCGTCGGTTCCTACCACGAGGCGACCATCATCCGCCGCGATGACCGGGGCGCTATCGTACAGCTGCCCTACGGCCTGGAAGCCTTCGCTCCGATCAAGCACATCCGTAAGGAAGACGGCCAACTGGCCGAAGTAGAAGAAGTGCTTACCGTCAAGGTGATCGAGTTCAACCGCGACGACAAACGCATCCTCGTTTCCCACCTCCGCTACCGCGAAGATATAGAACGCGAAGCCGAACAGGAGGTCCGCAAGGAAAAACAGGAAGAGCGCAAGCGCACCAGCCGCGCCGTCAAAAAGACGCAGGCCTCGGTCGAAAAGTCTACCCTCGGGGACCTGGCTGCTTTCTCGGAGTTGAAGGAGCAGTTGCAGGGAGAACCAGGAGAAGAGGAGGACAGTAAAGAAGATTCTGACGAAACGGAAGAGAAGAAATAATCGATTTCTTCTCTTGGTTAATTAATGGTTAACCTCTCTTAAGTACTTACTTAAGAGAGGTTTTTCTTTTAAAGAGAACCGATGAATTCTAATAAATAAGTAGTCGGACATATTTAGATTACACTTGGATTAACTCGCGCGCCAATGGTAAATTGGCGCCCGAGACCAGGCTGTCGGGGCGCAATTTTCCATTGCGCTCGGACTTGAGCCCGGATAAACTTCTCTTCGCCCCATCATATCGAAGAAATTCCCCTCCCTTCGGAGGAGGTGCTGAAGGCGATGGAGGCTCTCCTACCAGGAGCAAGCCTCCCCAACCCCTTCCGAAGGAGGGGGAGCCATTCTCCAATTTGGTGGTTGGCAGAAAAAGTTATACGTAATTTAATTTTGTTCATTTACTTGGTTTTTCCTACTGATAAATCGAATAGCGGAAATAGTAAGAAAAAGAGAAAGGGATTGAGCTCCATAAAAGCAGCAATTCGATCATGATAATTGTCGCACGGACCAATACCACAAAATTTAGTTTGTAAAATAGGTATATTGTTTAAAAAAAAATATTTAATTTTTATGGCAAAAAAATGAGTGCTTATTCTCCCCACTTTTTTGTTATCCTACTGTTCCCTACATTTTTATCAAATAACCTGTTAACTAGTCATATTCAAGAAACGACAGACTCACCAGATAACCTTCTTTATAAACACACAGTTTCTACTTTTCCCCTAGATTTTCTAAGCCAACCTCAAGACTCTTCTAAAGTTAACCGGGAAGAAGCAGTTCAAGCCCAATTAAATTCAGCGAAAGCCTTATATGAAGAAAAAAATTATAATAAATCTCTGTCATTACTTAGAAAAGTATCCACCATAGATGAAGAGAAAAAAAACTTAGAACATTTTGAAGTATTTAGGTTAATCGGTGAAATTCATTCCGAATTAAATGAAATTGATTCGGCAATAGTTTATTTCAAAAAAGCAATAGCGATTTCCGACAGTACATCGGAAGAAATTGAAACAAGTAAATTAGTTTCTCTATATAATTCTTTAGCAAATCATTATAGGTTGATAAGCGATTACTTGAGAGCCTTGGAGTATTTTAATCAAGAATTGGTAATCATTGAAAAAGACTCTACAGCAAATTACATTGAAGAAAGGATCAAAGCCCATATCGGAATTGGAAAGTGTTACAGATATCTTTTCAAAAAAGAAAAAGCCATCGAGCATTTCAATATAGCTTTTAAACTAATCCCGAAACTACCAGAATTGGAAAGAAGAGAAAATTTGATAAATGTATATGAAGGGTTAGGAAGAACATTTAACTATTTTGACGACTATGAGAATGCTATCATGAACTTCAAATCTAGTATTTCCAATTGTATTGAAGAGTATGGATATCTTTCAGAGGATGTTGCTTTAAAAATTGACTTACTAGGGAATAGCTACTATTATTTAAAAGATTATTACAATGCAATACGATACTTTGAAGAGTCTTTAGAAATTTTGAAAAAAATAGACAGTCGCCAAAGAACAATATACATTTCCAATAGGTACTCAAAAATTGGAGCCTGTTATACTAATCTAAAGTTATTCGATAAAGCCAGTTATTTCCTTGATAAATCTATTGAAAAATTGAATTTCAATAGTAATCGAAAACATCCCTTTGAAAACCTTCTAATTCCCAAACGAACCCACCTCCTAATCACCCTCTACTTCAAGGCCAAGAACCATCAGAAGGCATACGAAGCCGGCTGGGGGCAGAAGCAGTTATACGAGGCGGATCGATGGTTTGGCCTCTGTATCGAGTTGATAGAATACATCAACAGCACCTTTGAAGAATCGGGTTCGAAGCAGTATTTACTGGACCGGTTCTACTACGTTTTTGAGGCGGCGATCAACAGCAAATACCATTTATACCAGGAGACGGGCAGCCTGCAGTACCTCGAGCAGGCCTTTGGTTATGCCGAACGCAGCAAGGCGCTGCTCCTGAAGGAAGCCATGCAGCTAGCCGGCGCCAGCCTGGCGCTCGGCATCCCGGAAGGCATGCTTGAGGCTGAAAGGCGCCTGAATAAGGCTATTATAGAAAAAGAAAATCGCCGTTACGAGTTGAAACAACGGCAGGAAGAACAACAGGCCATCCACGAGCTGAACAATGAGATCTTCCGGCTTAAACAGAAACACCACCGAATACTGGACAGTATTCGGCAACAGTACCCGAAGGCGCACCGGTTCAGGTACACAGCAGCTCCGCTGACGCCCGGGCAGATACAGGATGGATTGCTGTCGCCCGGGCAGGCCCTGCTGCAGTATTTCCTGGGCGAAGAAAATATTTTCCTGTTTATTATCAGCACTGAAGAGGCCACGCTGATAAAGCACCCTGTGGAAGAAGGGCTGGCTGAGGCCGTGGAGGCATTCCGCGAGAGCATCTACGGGTGGAGCCAATCACAGGAGGATTCTCTGGCGGGGCAATATGCCGGCCATGCCTTCCGGCTTTACCAGTGCCTGATCCAACCGGTGGCCCACTTGCTACCCGAACACCTCATCATCATTCCCGACGGTATCCTGGAGTATATACCTTTCGAAGCCTTACTGAAGGAGCCCATTCCTGCAGAAGCCCGATCCCTGGCATCCTATCCCTACTTCATCCGGAGCCATCAGGTCAGTTACGCCCATTCGGCACAGCTGCTTCAGGAGATGAAAGAGGCGGGCTTCGAAGCACCCCGGAAATGGGTCCTGGCATTCGCCCCTTCCTTTCAGGACCCACCCGGCCAGGATAATTCTCTGGCATCCCGGCGCCGCAACCTGGGCCGGCTGACGAGCAACGTCAAGGAAGTCCAGTACATCAAGAAACTGCTGCGCACCCGTATCTACAAAGGTAAAGATGCTACCCGGGAACGTTTCCTGGCAGACGCACCTCATTACGGCATCATTCACCTGGCAACCCATGCCAAAGCCAATGATGAAGAAGGAGAGTATTCTTATCTGGCCTTCACCGAGATCCCGGATACCCTGCAAAATGAATTGTTATATGCCAAAGACCTGTATTCCATGCGCCTCCCGGCCGATATGGTCGTGCTGAGCGCCTGCGAATCAGGAATTGGCGAACTGCGCCGGGGTGAAGGGGTGATCAGCCTCGCCCGGGGATTCTCCTATGCCGGCGCCCGGAGCCTGGCCACTACGCTCTGGCGGGTAAGCGACCGCGAGTCAGCAGCGCTGATGCGGCTTTTCTATGAAGAGCTGAAGGCAGGAAAACCCAAGGATGAAGCCCTGCGGGCCGCCAAGCTGGAATTCATTTCCCGGCCGGGGGGCGCGCAAGCCCACCCCTTTTTCTGGGCTGCCTTTATCCTGAGCGGCGATATGGCGCCGATCGAGGTCAGCGGGCCAACATTTCCCGCGTGGGTATATGTACTGTTAATCGGGCTATTCGTATTTTTGGCATTGCGTTTTGCCAAAAGAAAACCCAGCTAATGCAACGGATCAATATAGAAATAAAAGCTAGGTGCAGCCATCCGGAAGAAATCCGCGACCTGCTTGACAAGCAACAGGCCGAATTTATCGGCACCGACCATCAAACCGACACTTACTTCAACGTACCCAACGGCCGGCTCAAACTACGGGAGGGCAATATCGAAAACGCCCTGATCCACTATTTCCGAAATGACCAGGCGGGGCCTAAACGGTCCGACATTTCCCTCTATAAAACCCAGCCGCGTTCCGACCTGAAAGAAGTGCTCACCGCCGCCCTGGGCATTCTCGCCGTAGTCTCCAAGAGGAGGCAGATCTATTTTATAGAGAATGTGAAGTTCCACATCGACGAAGTCGAACATCTCGGCCCTTTTGTTGAAATAGAAGCTATAGACCGGGACGGGAGCATCGGGGAGGAGAGATTGAGGCAGCAATGCCAGTATTACCTCAACCTGTTCAAGATAAAAGAGGAGGATCTGGTGGAAGTGTCGTATAGCGACCTGGCGATTGGTTGATTGGTTGATTGGTTGATTGGTTGATTGGTTGATTGAGGTAGCCCTTTGGTAGTGGCTTCCTGACAGAATCAACGAATCAACCTAACCAACATCAATCCAGCGTCTGTTTGATCTCGATGATTTCGTAGCCTTCGATCACATCACCGACTTTAATGTCGTTGAAGTTCTTGATGGAAATGCCGCATTCCAGGCCGGCTTTGACCTCCCTTACGTCTTCCTTAAAGCGTTTGAGGGAGGCGATCTCCGCTACCTGCCCTTCTTTTGCCGGATAGACGACGATGCCATTCCGGATCAGGCGGATATTGGTGTTTCGGGTGAGCCTGCCTTCCTGCACATAGCAACCGGCAACAGTTCCCACCCTGCTGATCTTATAGACTTCACGCACTTCAAGCTGGCCGACGATCTTTTCTTCCTTGGTCGGCTCCAGCATCCCTTCGATAGCGGCGCGCACTTCGTCGATGGCCTCGTAAATGATGGAGTAGAGCTTGATCTGCACACCTTCGCGCTCCGCCAGTTTACGGGCGCTGAGAGAGGGCCGCACCTGGAAGCCAATGATGATGGCATCAGAAGCGGAGGCCAGCAGCACATCGGATTCGACGATCTGGCCC
>CAYQKY010000079.1:18331-34429 GCA_964418125.1 uncultured Phaeodactylibacter sp. | reverse complement strand
GGCGTCTTGCCTAGCGGGCAGGCAGGCGCGGCTTTTTAAAAGTAACAAAGTAGTACTAATCCCGCCACAAAAAAGGGAAGAGCGCCAGGCCCACCCCCAGCAGCATCAGGTCGATGGCCAGCAGGATGAGGATATCGTTCTGTACCGCGGTATCCTGCATGAGGCGCAGGGCGTTGGCCGAGAGCTTGATGAGTGTCAGCAGGATGGGGATGATGAGGGGGAAGCTCAGGATGGCCATCAGGGTAGCGTTGTTGTCCGCCTTGGCGGAGATGGCAGCGATGAAAGTGAAGGTGATGGAAAAGCCCACGCTACCCAGCAGCAAAGCCAGGAAGAACTGCCCCGTATCCCGCACCGGGCTGCCGGCCACAAAGCTGAAACCCAGCCAGGTCAGCAGGCTCAGGCCCAGCAACAGGAGGATGTTGTAAATGATCTTGGACAGCAGGATGGAGACCGGATTGGCCAGGCTGTAATAGTACAACTGCCGGGCGCTGCTCTCCTGAACAAAACTCTTCACGATGGCGCTGACCGAAGCGAACAGGATGATGATCCAGAACAGGGCGTTCCACACATCGGGTTGTATCTTCTGAAAGGCCATGTATACGATAAAAATGGTGGAAAAGACATACAGCAGGATGCCGCTTATGGCGTAGCTGGTGCGTAGTTCCAGCCGGATGTCCTTCCTTAAAAGGTGGCCGATCTCTCTGAATATTTCCATGCCGCGAAAATAGGGAAATTCAATGGGTTCACTCGGTAATGCTCAACAATAAAAAGTCAAACTGGTGGCGGTTTCTGCCCGGACTGAGCTCATCCTCCAGAACGTAGCTGTACCGCAGGCCGAAGTCAACTTCCAGCAAACGCAGGAATCGCACATCAAAAGTCAGTTCCAGGCCGGTGGATTGCTGTATCCAGGTGTTGTCAAAAGGTATGTCGGCGGCCAACCAGGCGCGGTCGTAGAAAACGTTGGCCTTTACCCGCTTGAGAAAGGCCAGCCCGCCCAGGGCCCGGTCGGGGTAGAAAAGGGGCAGTTGGTAATTGAACCCCAGCTTGGATACTTCGTCACCGAATAAAGTATTTATCCCCCGTGGATAGACAAAGACATTAGGGAACCGGTAGTTATCGAGCACATCCTGGCGTTGATACATGGTATTCACTACAAAGCTGTGGTTGCGGCCCAGCCCGGGCAGGAAGAAGTCGGCCCGGCCCAGGAAGACATCGGATTGATAGGTTTCAACGCCAAAAGTGCTTCGGTACCGCAAATCGAGGTTGAGGCCCAGGCGGGGGTTGAGGTGCTGCAGGGCCTGCCGGCGAAAACTCCGAAAGATGAAGCGCAGGTCCATGGCGTTGAGGTTAGTATTCTGCAGGGGTTCCTGGAACAGGAACCCAAGTTCGTCCAGCCTACCCTCCCCGATCCGAAGCGTATCCCGGCGATTTTCCGGGTTATCGAAATTGCCGTCTGTGTTCAACCCGATATTCTGATAGTCCGCCCGCAGGATAAGGCGGTTGAAAAAGTTGCCTTTCGTAAGGTTCAGCGGAATGGCCAGGCCGGTGGAAAGGCGGTTTTCCCGCCACTCTTCAACATAAGCATTAGAATAGACAGTGGTGTCATTCCCCGGCGAAAAATTGTAAAAAACCGCTGAACGATTGGAATACAGATAGTTCAGATTGATATAGGGATAAAGCTCCGCATAGGTGGCGCCGGCAGAAAATGTCCATTCGTTTTCATTGACGTTATACAACGAATTAGCTTCCATGGAAAGCGTTCCGAATTTATTGTCGGAAAGAATGCTGGCGCCGTAGTTGGGGTGGTCGATAAAAGGCAGCCAGCTGTGGGGGTTGACGATCCCGCTCCACTTGTTGAATTTTTTTACCAGAAACTTCTCATTCCCCACCTTATCCACGATGCTGCCGCCCTCCTGTTCTGCCATTGCTTCAAAGTACCGGACAGTACCCGGGCTACCGGCGGCCCTGACGTCGAAAGGCTCCCAAAGGGCCTGATCCAGCGCCACTTCGAGAATGTTATACCCCCGGGGGTGAAATTCACTGTATGCCAGTTTCCGGCCGCCGGGAGAAACGGCGGGCTGAAAAGCCCCAACGGGTGAAGCGGTCAGCTGATAGATGGTTTTGTCATTCCGGTTTACGGCAAAAATGTTATTGACAGCGGTGAAGCCGGCGGAGAAATAGATGTACTCCCCCTTGGCGCAGGGCTGGCTCAACTGATGCGGAGAAGGCGGGGTGAGGGATTCCACCGCCCCGGTTTCCGGATCGATCACCTGGAGTTGGTGTTTTTCTTCCTTTTGCGCAACGGCTATGATATGCCCGCCGTCTTCCGTCCAGCAAGGGAAAGCGTAAAATTGATTGCCCGGATTGGGTAGTTTACGAATGAGTTCCCCGGTTTCAGCATCCAGAATGACGAGGCTGTACTGCAGGTTTTCGGTGGCTTCGACAGCCACGATCCTCTGGGCGTCGGCCGACAGGGCCGGAGCGAAGTATTTGGTGCGGGAAGTCAGCTTTTTCTTTTCTCCCGTTCGGAGGTTATAAGTACGGATGATGGAGAAGTTCTGATAATGCCAGCGCGGGCTGTAACCGATCTCCGCCCAGCATATCCGGCCCGCTGCCTGTGATAAAGTAGTATTCAGAGGTTCAAGTATGATGCCCGGTTCGGTGAGCTTTTCCTCCTGAACGCCAGGCCCGAGTTTGATGTAAACCGGAATGCGGTCGAAACCGCTTTTGCCAACCACAAGCGTCTGTTCATCGAGGTATTGCGGATTGGTATAGTGCGTGACATTTTTCTTGCCTATGGTATTGGCCTGCTTTCCGGAGGGGAGATCCTCTTTTTTCTCTTCTTCTTTCCAGCGGCCTTCCAGATCCTCCATGGTTTTGCGGTACAGTTCCTTTGTGCTCAGCCCTGTCCTCCTCTTCAGGCCTTTATTAAAGGGATAAAAGAGCCCCCGGTATCGGGTGGCGTCGGCAACCACATCCGCCCATACGTCCCTTCCGAATTCCTTTCGGGCGTAAGCCGTCATATAATAGCCGAGATTATACCAGTCGGGAACGAAATCCTTCAGGGAGCCGGCGGCTGCTTTTTCATAAGAATACCGGATATCATTCATAAGCAGGGAGCGGTATTCCATTTTAAAGGCAGGCAGGCGCCCCCTGCCCGAAGCGGTGAGGGCTGTCTCCATGACGGTGGCGTCTCCTTCAAAGTACCAGCGCGGGAGAGCCAACCCGAACATACCGCCCCATGCCCAGGAGCCGAAGATGGACTTCACCATCCTGGTCAATCCTCTTTTCGAATTTCCAAACTGCTGCACATGCCGGTATTCGTGAATGGCAAGCCCGTCCAGCCAGTCGGTGGTATAATTGAACTGGGGGGAGGTCATATAAAATTCTGACCGGAAAGGGCCTACGGTGACAAAGCCATTGGGGATGATCGTCTGGTTCTGCAGCAGGATCGTTATCTTCTGCCGGCTTTCTCCAATGGATTGGGTATTGTTATCCCAAAGGTAATGCATCATATTGGCCACCCGCTGCCCCGCCGGTTCGATACCCTGAGGAAAGACGACCTGTACCCGATCGGTATTGACCTGGCTCCATTTGAGTGAAAGGGGGTTGGCGCCGATCGTATTGGCAGGGATCTGGGCGGAAAGCGTAAAGGCCATGCCCAGCGCCAGGAAAGTGGAAAAAAGGGTTCTCATGCAATAATGCTTTTAGCTGTAGATTAAATTGCCAGTAAATCAAAGCCGTTTATCGGGCGCGTGCTGAATTTACAAATAGTTTGGCAACCGGATAGAAGCAAGCCCCTTTCCTTGTCTGCAGACAGGCAAAATACCTTTGCCCACCTATCGCCCCCCCATGCCCCCCTTACCCATTGTCAAATTCCCTCAATTTGCCTATCTTTTCGCCAAATTTCCTGAAAAGCCGATCGTGGTTTTCACCCCAAAACTGTGCCTGAACGACAATGCAGCGAATTATTTTCTTACTCACCCTGATAACTACACTGTCCGCCACCCTGCCGGCAAACGCCGAACCGGATTACCACCTGGTAGAAGCCATGCCGGGCGATGGCATATACTCTTTGCTCCGGCGGTATGCGCTGGATAAACACTCCTGCAATTTCGATGAGTTCTACCGCCTGAACAACCTGAAAAAAAATTCACATCTGATCGTAGGCAGAAAGTACCAGCTGCCCATCCTGATATACACTTTTAACGGTAAGACCATCCGGTCGAGCATTGGCATCAACGACTGGAATACTGCGGTTCGGATACAGGAATACAACGAGATGATGCACGAAAGGCAAATGCGGCCCGAGTCCTTCAAAAAAGACCGCACCCTTTGGGTTCCTTACCACGAACTCAACTGCCCCAACCCCGACCTCGACATTCCCAGCCCGGTGGAAAATTCCCCGGAAGAAGAACGCCCCTCCACTTCCACTACCGCCGGAAACCGGAAATTTCCCATTTTCGGCCCCAAATACGCCTACACGCCTCTGATAAGCAACAAACTCCGCGGCAAGGTCTTCTACATTGTCGGCGGCCACGGAGGCCCCGACCCCGGAGCAATGGGCCGGCGCGGCAATTACACCTTATGCGAAGATGAATACGCCTACGACGTGGCCCTGCGCCTGTGCCGGAACCTGATCGCCCATGGCGCAACGGCCTACATGATCACCCGCGACGACGACGACGGCATCAGGGAAGGAAAATTCCTGGATTGCGATTATGATGAAGTCCTATGGGGAGGGGTAAAAATGGTCCGCCAGCAGAAGCCCCGCCTCTTCCAGCGCTCCGATATCATTAATGAATTATACGAGCGCAACCGCCTGGCCGGCGTTACCGAACAGGTTGCCATCATCATCCATGTCGATTCCCGGAGTAAAGGGGAAAGAACGGACGTCTTTTTCTACCACCATTCCAGCAGCCCGGCCAGCCGCAGTATAGCATTCGACCTCCTGCGCGCGCTCAGGCACAAGTACAAACAATACCAGAAATCCCGGGAATACCACGGCACCGTAACCGCCCGCGACCTTCATATGCTTCGGGAAACCAAGGCCAACGCCGTGTACATCGAACTGGCCAACATCCGCAATACTTACGACCAGCAACGGATCATCATCGAAAACAACCGCCAGCTTCTCGCCGACTGGCTGCTGGAAGGGCTGTTGAAATGAATGAGGGAATGAGGGAATGAAGGGGCACAGCCATTAATCATTCCTTCATTCCCTCATTCATATCTCCGGCATTTCCGGCGTATAAGTATCCAGCGCGTTATAGATCACCTGATGGATGCGCTCCCGCACGCGCTTTTTGAAGATCTTGTGGTTGTCGGCATCCGGATAGATGCGGTTGGAAAGGAAGATGTAAGTGAGCCCTGCCTCCGGGTCTGCCCAGGCGCAGGCGCCGGTGAAGCCGGTATGGCCAAAAGTAGCTTCGCTCACCTGCTCCGGAAAAAGCTCCTTCCCGATCGTTTTTTTATGCGGTTTGTCGAAGCCCAGCCCGCGGTGGTTTCCATGGCGGGCGCTGGTGAAATACTCGATGGTTTCCGGAGCGAGAAACCGTTCGCCTCCGTAAGTACCGCCATTGAGCAACATCTGGAAAACTACGGCCAGGCCTTCGGCTGTAGAGAACAGGCCGGCATTGCCCGCCACCCCACCGAGAAGGGCTGCTGTTTCATCGTGCACGTAGCCGTGGACCAACTGATGGCGCCAGCGGTGGTCATACTGAGTAGGAACGATCTCACTGCTGTCCCACCGCAACAAAGGCCGGAAGCAGGTGCGCTGCAAGCCAAGCGGCTCAAAAAAATCAAGGCCAGCCAGAGTGTCGAGCGGGCGGCCGCCTTTTTCTTCCAGCAACAGCTGAAGCAGGACGAAGTTGACATCACTGTAGCGATAACGATACCGGGGCCGCAACCGGTGGACATCATTCAGGATCTTGTCCCGGTATCTTCTATCGAAATAAAAGGCATCCGCCACCTGTATGGAAAAAGTATCCGAAACATGGTTGCAGAAATAACGGCTGCAATCCGCATTTTCCATATCCCTGTACAACAAATAGGGAATAACCGGCATGTGGGACTGCAGCCCCGATTGGTGAGTCATCAGCTTTTTTACCGTTAGGTTGCGCAGGCGGGAACTTCGGGGCAGGGACATCTGATACCGCAGCCGGCTGTTGAGGCTGACGGCCCCTTCTTCGTATAGCTTCATTGCCACCAGCGTCGTGGCCGCCGCCTTGGTGACAGAAGCCACATCATAAAGGTCCGTATTTTTGACCGGCCTGTTTTTTTCATAGGTATGGTAGCCGATTGCCTTGTCATAGACCACCGTACCGTCTTTGACAACGATGGCCTGGCAGCCAGGAAACACGCCATCGTCAATAGCGCTCCCTACAATGGCATCGATATTGACCAGCTTTTCAGGGGCAATACCCGCCTGTTCGGGCAACCCAAAACGCAACCTGGCCTTTGGCAGTTCCTTGCCCTGCCCTTTCACAAAAAAACGGTTGAGGGTGTAGGGAAGCTTTCCCTGCGTCGGTATCCCGCCAAACAGGGCCTGGGCTGCCAGTTCCTGCATGTTTTTACTCTCTTCAAAAGAATGGACAACCACCAAAGTGGAATCCAGAAGGGCCAGGTTTTCCAGGCGGTTAAAATTCACCAGAGTGACGGGCAACCGGCGGGCAACAGACAGGAGGGCTGCCGCCTTCGTGCTATCCAGCGGATAATTGTGCAGCACAACCACCACATCATCCGACTTTTGCAGCTGGTGTAATTGGCGGGATAGCTCCCTCCAGGAATCGCCTTTCCAACTTTCCAGCGCTGCATATTTATTGAAAGTTTCGTCGAAGGCGAAAACGTTCCATGTTCCCAGGTGAAAGGCTTTGAAATTGCGCCGGGCGAGCTGCCGGAAAGGCAACAGGCTGTCCGGATTGGAGGCCACGATAATGGATTCTTCCTGCAGGCGGCGCTGCCAGTACACCCATCGCTTGTCCTTGAAGTATCGGGCGAGCCGCTCTTCCGGGTTGGAAAAGGCGCCTTCGCCCTCTTCGACGCCGGCAAACATCGAGGCGGGCAGCGTCCGGGGCGAAGAAGGCGGCCCGGTGAATGCCGGCCCGTCTTCATGCCCTCTGCCCGGGTATCCCATCCATTGTTTCGCCAGCAGAATACGCCTCAGTTTGGCATGTAGTTCCTGTTCAGGCAGTTCCCCCGAACGGTACGCCGCCAGCAGGTACTTCATCACAAAGCCCGGATCATTGTAAGTAGCGATAAGATCTACGCCGGAATCGAGTATTTCATCCAGTTGATTATCGGCCTGTAACCGGGCAAGGAGCAGCCCATCGAACTGCAGGCGCCCCCGGAAAAATCGGCTGACGACATCGGGAGCCAGCCCGGGAATTTCGTAAATAGAAGGATGTATCCAGAAACCGGAAATGCCGGCCCTGGCCAGATGCTCAAACCCGAGCACAAGGCTATCCAGGAGGCTGTCGCGGGCGGGTTGTAGCAACCGGGCGGCAGCAAAGCCATCCGCAATGCTGAGCATGCGGTGCTCGTTGAGCCAGTTAATATCCAGTGCGTATTGATTGAGGTTGCTTTCGGGAATAGGATGGAGCTGATCCCAGGGGCTGAGGTAAGGCGCAGGAACCAGGTTGACTCCGAGGGATGCAGCCTGCCGCAGAAAGGCCTGCCGCAGCTGTTGCTTCATACTGTCGGAAGGCAATGCCTGGATAGCATCCATCACCGGAAGGGCAATGGCATCAGAAAACTCATTGTTCAAAAGAGAACCGCCTAAGGGCGTAAACAGAAGCGGAAAGGGAGCTTCCCGGCGCAGGCTATCCTGCAGGCTGAGATAGTGGCTAATCGTCAGGCTGCGCAGGGCCACGCCCCCTACCCTGCCATTTTTCACCCACTCATGGAGTTGGGGCTCCGGCTGGCCCTCTCTGGCGACAATGATCAGTTGCCCGAGCTTCTGTTCCAGGCTCATTTTCCGGATAACAGCTTCTATTCCGGCCGTTTCTTCCTGTAAATAAGGCGCCAGGCCCGGCAATTCAGGCTGCGGCTCCCGCCGTTCCGGAAGACAAGCTATCACCAATAGTATCAATAAACAGGCAATGGCCAGGCCACGCATGGTAATGCTGTTTTTGGGCATAAAGCAAAAAGCAACATGCCGGTTTCTGTTTAAAGTGCAATGGGTGTTCGGCCGAATAACGGCTCCCGGGCCAAACCAGGGTCCGGGAGTGTGGGAGAAGAAAAAAGAGCAATGCCATTCCGGTTCAGCCAGGAAACTGGGCTTAAAGTGAATCCTCACTATTATTTTACCGGACCGGAGTTCATTTTGTTCCACTCCATGGCGAAAATCCGGCGAAATATCGCTGTTTCAACTGTTTCACTCCTCCTGTTCTTCCCCATTATCCTGCGCTCCTTCCCCAGGCCTCTCCCGGTAGAAATGGGATATGTGCCGGCTCACATCATCATAGGTGAGCAGGCCCTTTTCGCGATGCCTGAGGAAAAAACTCAACATAGCGAAATCTCCGGCGCAGGCTCCTGTATGCATTAATAAAACGCCGAGAAGGAACCATTGATAGTTAAGAGAAACATAAAAAACGGCGAGAATTGTAAAAAAATTGATCACGAGAAATGGCGCCAGGGCAACGATGGCAAATTGTGAAAAACCCACTACGAAGCGGTCGGCCATGGCGTAAAAGATAAACTTTCTGATGTCACTCCCATATTGTACTCTGGGCGCTCCGGCCAGCTTGTAGGCCAGGCCGTGAATACCCTCGTGTACAGGGACGAGCAAAGTTAGGGTAAGGACAAAACCCAGGATACTGTTGAGGATCACTGTCCCTGCGCCGAGCAGCCCGCGGCTTACCTGCCAGATACCCAGCAGGATCATAGCCAGAAGCAGGGCGAGGTTGAGCAACAGGTAGAACCTGGTCAGCCAGCCTTGCCGGCCAAACTCTTCCTGCACGAAGGGCAGGATCTCGTCATGAGAAAGGGATACCCAATGCTCATATGCCGGGTCCTGCTGAAGTTCTTCTACGGTCATGCCACAATATTAGGGTTCTTATTCCTCTTCATCGCCAGCCTGCATTTCCCGGCGGATGATCAGGCTGGCTGCTCTTTTCGCTTCCAGGCCGGGGTTGCGCCACCATTCTGCCGACCAGGCCGGCACAGGCCGGTAGCCCAGTTCTTCGAGGCTGTTCACCTGTGCATATTCCCACTGGTAATCCGTTGCCGGAGCCTGGGCCAGAAAGCCGTCAGGGGCAACAAAGAGGGGCAGTTGGCCCGGGGCAGAAGGTAGTATCTTCAAAGGAGCGAGGTTGTTGCCGAGCTGGATCCGCCCCGGCCCCAGGTAGGGCTGCAGGCGCCGGCCTACCTCCTCCAGAAATGTCAGCGGTTGCCGGAAGGGAGAACGGAAGTGAAGCCATTCGGGTAGGCTTTCGACAATGTCGGCGGCCGTTTGCCGGTCCTGTTCAGCAGCAGCTTTAAGGTATAAGAAGTAAGTAGCCAACAGAAAAGTTTCCCGTTTTTCCGGATGGGCGGCCAGTTCCTCCAATACGGATACAGGAATGGAGTTGACGATATGAACCATCTTCCCGGCAGTGCTCATGAGGGCGAACAAATTTTCCAGGGCCTTATCTTCCCGAAGCCGGTGAATATGCCCCGTCATGGCGCCCCTGAGGTCAACGGCCCCATAGGAGCCTGAAACGATAAGGATATCAAAGCGCTGGCCGGATAATTCGCTGAGATGGAGGACCGACAAGCCGTTGCGTTCCAGCTGTTGAATGGCCTCAACGCCGGTGGAGCGCTTTTGTTTTATGCGCAACAGATAAGAGGTGAGCATATCCCTCTGCCCTTTGGCCAGGCAGGCAATACCTACCGAAGGATAGGTTCGCTGCGGCGTCTTTTCGATCTTGTTAAGCAACCCGATGATATGGAGGGCTTCTTCTTCATTGGCTTCGGCCTGCTCATCGTACCTCCCGTCCATTTGTTCGAACTGGAAGGCGCCCCCCCCCTCCAGGTGGAAGGGAAGGGGCTCGCCTTCCGGCTGATACTGAACCAGCGTCCCGGGAAAGTGATGGTGGCATTGGTACAATTGAACCGAAGCGGCTCCATTTTTACTCAAATATTCGTAAGCGGCAGGAACGAAGGCATGCCCTTCCGGTAAAGCATTTCCCAGAAAGACAGACCGGCGGCCCAGGCTCTTCAACATTCTTATTTCCAGGGGGTGGAGGAAAGAAGAATCCTCCACGATCACATAATCGAAACGAAACCCGGCGCCGGCAAAACACGCTCCGGCTACCTGAGGGGTTGCCAGCAGAGCAGGCATCAGGGAGGAAAAAGCTTCTGCGCCTTTCCGGACCTGTTCCAGGATGGCTACGGGATCCTGCTCCTGCTGCTTGCTTCCGACCAGCTGGTAAGCGGCACGTCCCTGGCGGCGCAGTTGGCGGAGGCTTTCTCCCTTACGGCGGTGCCATAACAACAAAGTATGAGGCAACAGGAGCGGCTTCAGGCGTTCGAGGGTTTCCGCCAATTCGCGAAGGTTCTCCGGGCCGGGTGGCAAAACAGCCCGGTAGGCCTGGCTCAGGCAGTTATCCAGAAACCAGCTCTCGAAAGCACTTTGCCAGTCTCCGGGGCGCCCTTTGATCAGTGCCTTGACCAGCCGCCGGGCATTTTCCCTGAGCTGCAGCCAGTTGTTCTGCCAGTCGTAAAAGGCATGGAAGCCCGGCAGTGCCCGCCGGGTAATTTCCAGTTGTTCGATCAGCTCATCCAGGAAACGCTGCCGCTTGGGAATGGTCAGCGACTTATGGCTTGCCGGGAGCTGGTAAAGGCCGCTTTCGTTAACCTGTTCCAAAAGCCGGCCCAGGGCTTCCTCCAACTCGAGCAGTTGGGCACTGAAGCCCAGCCGGGGATGGGCCGTTTTATGGCTCAGGCGGTGTATCTCTTCCTGAACGGTATCTCTGAGGGCGGAACGCCAGCGCGCCAGCGCCTCGCCAAAGCCTTTCAATGAAGCTTTAACTTCGGAGACGTTCTTTCCTTCATTGGCTGGCAGGAAGGCGTATTCGAAATAGGCATTGTCCTCGAAGTCAGCCTGCAGCTTCCTGTATTCGGCAGCTATCGCCTGGCGGGCTTCCAGAATATCCCGGGCGCTCCCCGAAAAGACACCCTTCAGTTTCAGCCCGCCCATTCCCGCTGATTCAAAAGCCTCTCCGAAACGCCCATAAGCCTCGGCAACCTGGTCGCTGAGCAGGGCCAGGCGCCGGGCATAATCCTGATAATACTGTTCGTAATGAGCGGAGAGCAATTCAGAATACGTATTGACCCGGTTGATGTACCATTGCCTCAGGTTGAAGGCCCTGGAAAGCAATTCTTCCACCTTTTCTTCTATGAAAAGCAGGGCCTCCTCTTTGCTCATTCGCAGGAAAATGCCATGGTGGAGTTTATTCAGGGGGCTTCGAAACACATCGGCTTCTCCGAGCAGTTGGCGGCAGGAAGCGATCGCCTGGCTGAGCTGTTGATATTCTTCATAAGTAAACTGGTAATCCTGTGCGTTCAGTTGGGTGGCCAGCGCCTCCTTTCCCTCCTTACGGATGCTTTTGAGGTAAAGCCCGACCGTTTCTGTCCAGTTATAGGGCCCGAAAACAAAAGCCCGGGTGGCAAGGTAGCTGTCGTCCAGCTTTCTTTTCAGGCGTTCTGCCCGCGCCACGAGCAGGCGGTAGTCATCATCAGAATAGCTGGCCTCCGGTTCCTTGGCACTAGCCGAAGCCCGGATGATCTCCGCAAACAGTGGAAGGTCCTGTACCGTATCCCTCAACAGGAAGGACAACCTTCCCAGCCCCAGGTATTCGAGGCGCTGCTGTACGGCCCTTAGGGCCGGCAGACGGGAGGAAACGACCAGGCAACGGTGCCCGTTGGCAAGAGCATTCGAAAGAAGATGGATGGCAAGATGGGTCCTCCCCGTACCTTCAAGGCCGGTAACCAGTGTCGCTTCTTGTTGGAGTACGGTGAATGCCGCCGTCGCCTGGAATGGGTCAAGGGCCAGCGCCCCCTGTGTATGTGCCGGTGTAGTCCCGGTTTTCTTTTTCTCATGGGTTTCCGGCCGGATGAACAGGTGATGGTGAGGAGGGAACAAGCCCAATACGCCCGACCAGTGTATACGTGGGCGTTGCAACAGCCTGCTCAGTTCTTCAACAGGAGGGAGCTCGGAAACAGCAATGCTCTGGCTGGGGTTGTCCAGCTCCAGTACTTCACTGGCCTCATTGCACAACCTGGACAAGAGCCCCGCATCCATCCTACCCGAAGACAAAGCGGATTCGAACCTGGCAGTGAGTTCCGTACCGGCCGTTTGATCCCAGTAATCCGTCAGGAAACGATTAAATGACAACTTCTGAAAGGGCATTCTGGAAATGGGCCATCGCCCGGTATGGCTGGGGCTCGGCGCTATGCTCAATTGCCAGATGAACAGAGGAGCGGCAATGGTTTCACCCTCTTCATCCCTGGCCAGGAACAGAGGGAATCCCACGGAGAAAGGCTGGTTCCCTCTTACTCGTTCCGAGGCGCGGGCTTCAAAATAAATGGACTGAAGTTCCTGGGCAATGGGAAAAGGAGGCTCCGTAACCTCTTCGAAAGCCCGCCCCTGAAGCAGGTTCTCGATCAGAGAATAGGCGAAACCTTCCTCCAGGCGGGTTATATCAATGCGCCGGGGATGGAAGGGCAGAGCGTTTCGAAAAATACTCCATTCCTGTTGCTTCCATAGTGTGGTAATGGTGTCCTCAATCTGGCTGCTCATCAAAGGCCGTAGTTAAAGTGGTTTCCGAATGTCTGCTCAAATATACCAATTTCTGCTTTCCGGCTGAACAGGAGCAAAAGCTTTGGCCGATTTAGCCTTAAACAAAACATCCGTAAAAACGGAGGAAGGAAAAAACATTCTTCTAAAAAGCATGTTTTCTTTTGGCAAACCGATCAATTGAGCGTATATTTCTTAATGATAATCAATCAATTAACTTTGTTTAACCTTTTACAGCAATATTCCCCGAATCGTTAAACAAACTCATTATCAAGATCAATTCATGATTCCAAATATAGCAGTAATACTCACCGACGCTCAGCGGAGAATATTGTGGGTTAATGAAGATTTCACGGAAATAACCGGTTATACACTTACCGAAGTGATCGGAAGAAAGCCGAGCCTGCTTCAGGGCCCTGAATCGGAACAGGATGCCATCAAACGGATACGGCGCGGCCTGGAGCACGAAGTCCCTCTGCAGGAAGAGGTCACCAACTACCGGAAGAATGGAGAATCCTATTTGTGCAAACTGGTGATCCACCCCGTGTTCAACCGCGAACAGCAACTGACCAACTTTATCGCCTTCGAAGTGGATGGAAATGTGGTCAAAGAAACGGAGAACATTCCTTTCCTGCAGTTGGAGGAGAAATACAGTTCCAGCAGCCTGAAGGGCGTTGAGGAGGTCAAACTCTTTTTCCGGGTGAAATCACTCATGGAAAAGGAAAAACTGTACCTCGACCCCAACCTCACGCTCAAGGATGTTGCCGACCATTTGCACACCAATACGAAATACCTGTCCCAGGTCGTGAACCACCACGCAGGGTGTAATTTTCAGCACTTCATCAATACCTTTCGGGTGAATGAAGTCAAATCCAAACTCACCGGTGAAGAATTCCAGAACCTGACCTTGTTTGGAATAGCCCTGCAATGCGGCTTCAAGAATAAGTCTACCTTTTACAAAGTATTTCGGGAAATTACCGGACGGACACCTAAGGAGTACATCAGGATGGCCAGGGCATAGGTGTCCGAATTCGTGAAATCAGACACTAAGGAAGCCCTAAAAGTTGTTATTGCGGATTATTCGGAGGATCTTGATCCTGACAAACAAAAAACATAGCATGAGTGGAATAAGAGAGATCCTGGGCTTCAATTTCTGGGTAGATAATGCCAAGCGCATGCCCATGGAAGCCCTGCTGGGAGAAAAGAAGAATGTACCCAAAGACCGCATGGCGATCCTGCGTGAACTGGAAGAAGAAGCGCGAATGATCCCGCATAAAGAGGACAGGCTGGCGAAAAAGGCTTTTAAACGCTAACCGGATATTGCGGCCAACAGGCTCGAAACCCAGACAGGTAAGATCAAACATGAGTCATCCCGAATTTTTGGTGCGACATGGAATGGAACGTGAATTAACGCCGATCAGGCGGGTTTCACAGATGTAAGCGTAAAAAACCGCAGATCTTTACGGATCCCCTGGACAAGATCTGTGTCCATCCGCGTTCCAATTCAAAATTCAGGAGGACTCATATTTGATTTTTGCCTTATGCAGGCACCTCCTATTCCGTGCTCTCGCCGGCCTGTCCTTCCACAATTCCGCCGCTCACCTTCTCTCCGTTACGGTATTCGTACTCCAGGGTCACTTCTCCGGCGTCATTGAAAAAGCGCAACATACCATGTTGCACTCCATCCTTGTAATTGATCTCCTTGAGCAGTTTGCCCGTCGAGCTGTCGTATTCTTTGTAGGTGCCGTGAAATTTACCATTCTTATAATGAGCTTCCGCTTCCGGCCTGCCGAAGCGGTATTTTCCCCAGGGGCCGTCCAGGATATTGTTCTTATAGGTGGCTCTTAGGGCCAGTTGCCCACGCTCGTTGAATTCCATGTAAGGGCCGTTGTACATGCCGCTTGCATAGGAAATAACCTTCGCGGGAAATTCCCCGCCGTCGTGATAAATGACCCAGGTACCATCCTTAACACCACCGCGGACCAGGCCTTCTTCCTGCAGTGTATTATCGGCCCTGAGTATGAAAACGCGCTGATACGGAGTGCCGGGAATATCTTCCGTCGTGTAGCCAGAGCTGTCAAATTGCTCGGATGCACCGCCGGCGTTGCTGTTGTTGCATGCCGCCAAAAGGGCCAGGCTTGCTGCCAAGAACAAAATTCTCATCATCTGTCCGGGATTTTTTTGATTAACAAATGGCCGCCTGTGGAAGAGCGGCATTTCTCGGGGCCCACAAAATTACTGGATTTGTCAGGCAATCAAAAATGCTATTATTCAAAATTCAGGTAAAAAATTTTAAATTTGCGCCCGGAAAGAAAACTACTCTTTGTCAGCCGCGATAACAAAAACATTGGCCGGTTTTTAATAGCCAAAGTCAAAACCCTACTATGGATATTAAAATAGAAAACCTCAGCAAAAGCTACGGATTCCAGAAAGCTGTTGACAACATCTCCTTCGAAGTGAAAACGGGTGAAATCCTTGGCTTCCTGGGGCCCAACGGCGCAGGAAAGACCACGACCATGAAGATGATCACCAGCTATATCGAGATGGATAGCGGCGAGGTGTTGATCGGCGGCAAATCCGTACAGGACGGAGATACCAAAAAGCATATCGGATACCTTCCGGAACACAACCCCCTTTACACCGATATGCCGGTTATCGACTATCTGGAATTTTGCGCCGCCCTGCAAAAAGTACCCCAATCTCAGGTGCCGGCCCGCATCCGGGAAATGGTGCGCGTCTGTGGCCTCGACGTAGAAAAGCACAAACGCATCCGCGAACTTTCCAAGGGGTATCGCCAGCGGGTGGGCCTGGCCCAGGCCATGATCCACGACCCGGATATCCTCATTCTCGACGAGCCTACTACCGGCCTGGACCCCAACCAGATCGTAGAGATCCGGGAGCTGATCCGCAAACTGGGCAAGGAGAAGACCGTGATCCTCAGTACCCATATCCTGCCGGAAGTGGAAGCGACCTGCGACCGCATCCTCATCATCAACCGGGGCAAGATCGTTGCCGACGGCACCGCCGAAACGCTCCGTAAACAAGCCCAGGGGCAACAGGTGCTGCAGGTGCGTATCCGGGGCGGGGAACCCAACGCCATTTTCGAAAAGCTGCAGCAACTTCCAACTATTGCCGCAGTGGATATCCTCGACGCCGAAAACCAGCGCTTCGAGCTGCAAAGCCAGCCCGAACAGCTGTCCAACCAGGCGGTCTTCGAACTCTGCGTCCGCCAGAAATGGGTGCTCTATGAGATGATCCCATTCGAAACCCGGCTGGAGGATATCTTTCGGGACCTGACATTAAAATGATTGAAGGAATGA
>CAYQKY010000079.1:0-18231 GCA_964418125.1 uncultured Phaeodactylibacter sp. | reverse complement strand
CTTCGTTCCCTAAAAATAAGAAGGCTATGAATCCAATCTGGGTCATTACCAAAAAAGAATTAAGTTCATTTTTCGACTCCCTGATCGCCTATGTCATCCTAATCGCTTTTCTGGGGCTCAGCGGCCTGTTTACCTGGGACCCGCTGGAACTCATCGGGCAGGGAGATATCTTTTTCCGCCGGCAGGCCGACCTGCAGGTATTTTTCAGCATAGCTTACTGGACGCTGTTCTTTTTCGTACCCGCACTGACCATGCGGCAGATCGCCGAAGAGCGCAAAGCGGGGACCATCGAGCTCCTGCTCACCAAGAATGTATCCGACCGGGAGCTCATCGTCGGGAAATTCCTGGCCTGCCTGCTTATGGTCTGTATCGCCCTGGCCTTTACGATCCCATATTACATCACGGTGGCCCAACTGGGCGACATCGACCACGGGGCAACGCTTTCCGGGTACCTGGGCCTGCTCCTGATGAGTGCGGCTTATATCAGCATCGGGCTGTTTGCCAGCAGTGTTACCAGCAACCAGATCGTTGCCTTCCTGCTGGCCATCCTGATCGGGGTTTTCTTTCACATCCTCTTCGAAGTGATGGCATCCAACACCCAGGGAGGCTTGGGAACATTCTTCCGAAACCTCAGCCTGCAGTATCACTTCCAGTCCATACAGCGGGGAGTGATCGATTCCAAAGACCTGGTCTATTTTGCCTCCATCATCGTGCTGGGGCTTGGCCTGTCCGAACTCATCATTTCCAAAAGAAGCTAAGCACACCATGAAAAGCAAGACACTGATATCCATACTACTCATCACGGCCATCATCATCGTGGCAAACCTGATCTCTCAACAGGTGTTCTTCCGGCTGGACCTCACCGAGAACAACCAGTATACGCTGAGCCAGGCCACCAAGGACATCCTGCGCAACCTCGAGGAGCCCGTAACGGTGAAGGCCTATTTTTCCGAAAACATGCCGCCCAATATCGAAAAGGCGCGCCGGGACTTCCAGGAAATGCTGGTAGAGTACGCCAACCTGTCCAAAGGCTATGTCGACTACCAGTTCATCAACCCGGATACGGAGGAGAAGAAGCAGGAGGCTGCCCAGGCCGGTATTCAGCCCGTGATGATCACCATGCGGGAAAAAGACCAGGCTCAGCAGCAGCAGGCCTTCCTCGGAGCGGTGATCCAGATGGGCGGCCAGCAGGAAACCATTCCTTTCATTCAACCAGGAGCGCCGATCGAGTATGAACTTTCCACCAGCATCAAAAAACTGGCGGTCAAAGACAAACCATCGGTGGGGCTTGCCCAGGGCCACGGCGAGCCTCCGATGTCTGAACTGGCCCAGGCGGTGCAGTCCCTCAGTGTATTGTACAGCGTAGAAAATGTGGACCTGGCCAATGAGGCCAGTATTCCGGACCGGTTCCGGGCAATAGCCATTGTAGCTCCTTCGGACACTATTCCTCCGGATCACCTGGCCAAGCTGGACGATTACCTCAGCCGGGGCGGGCAACTCTTTATCGCCCTGAACACAGTGGAAGGCAACCTTCAGAACGCTCAGGGCATGGCTCTCCATACCGGGCTGGAAGACTGGCTCCGGGAAAAAGGCGTTGAGGTATCCCCAAGCTTCATCATCGATGCCCAGTGCGGTTCGGTACAGGTTCGGCAGCAGCAGGGCATGTTCACCTTTAATACGGCCATGCAGTTTCCCTACCTGCCCATCATCAGCAATTTCCCGGAACATCCCATCACCCGGGGGCTGGAGCAGGTTATCCTTAGCTTCGCCAGCCCGGTGCGCTTTGTAGGGGATTCCACCGCCCGCTTCACGCCCATCGCCCAGACTTCTGTAAAATCGGGCATCACCAACCCGCCGGTTTTCTTCGATATCAACAAGCAGTGGTCGGATGCGGATTTCCCGATGAGCAACCTGACAGCCGGAGGGGTGCTGGAAGGCAACCTGGCGGGCAATGCCTATTCGCGCATCGTGGTGTTCGGCGACGGCGATTTTCCCATAGCGGGCCAGGGGCGCCCGGGAGGGGATAACGTAAGCCTCATGGTCAACAGCATCGACTGGCTTTCCGATGATACGGGCCTTATCGAGCTGCGCACCAAGGGAGTAGCCTCCCGCCCCATCGACCAGGAATACCTAAGCGATGAAGCCAGCGGCAAACGCACATTCCTTAAATACCTGAACTTCGGCCTGCCGATCCTCCTGGTGCTGATCTATGGGTTTATTCGTTTACAACAGCAGAAAACCCGGCGCCTGAAGCGCATGCAGGAACGGTATGTGTGAACTGGATTGTTGGAGGGTTGGAGGGTTGCGATTGACCAGCTGACAGTTCAGTCAACCAAAGGCTCAGCAAGTTTAAAAAATGCAAAACAGCGGATATCATGAACAACAAGGTACTGCTCATTATCCTGGTAGCCCTGCTCGCCATTTACGGGTTGTCCAGGCTTTTGTCCGGAAATAAAGAAACGACCTTCAAGGCCGAACTGATCAAGGTGGATACGGCAACGGTAAACTCCATCACCATAGACCCCCGGGGGGAAGAAGCCTCCTTCACCCTCCGGAAAGAAAGCGGCCGGTGGATCGCCACCCGTGACGCCCTGAGCGTCAAGGCATCGCAAAATGCCGTACAGTCGCTACTGGGCAACCTCGCCCTCATAAAGACCAAACACATTGCCGCCAAGAGCAAAGACAAATGGGCCGAGTATCAGGTAGCCGATACTTCCGGCACCCGCATACAGGTATACGATAAAGGCGGCAACCTGCTGGAAGATTTTATCATCGGAAAGTTCGACTTTCAACAGGCGCCTCCACCTCAGCAGCCAATGCAATTCCAGCAGCAACAGCAACCGGTCATCACCTCCTTCGTCCGCCTGAGCGGCGAAAACGAGATCTACGCCGTGGATGGCATGCCGGTCATCAGCATGGGGCAGGGCTTCGAAAGCTACCGGAATAAGGACATCATCCGTATGAAGCGCGAGATGGAGATCACGAGTTTCGAATACCGGCTGGAAGATACCACCATTCAGTTCCAGAAAACGCCGGAGGGCTGGGCCACCGACGGCCTTCAGCTGGATTCCATGAAAGTTGAGAACTACCTCAATGTTTTACGCAACCTGCCCGGTTCCACCTTTGCCGACGACTTTGATGAGCTTTCAACAGGCCGCTACCCGCAGCAGCAGCTCACCATCTCCGGAAACAATATTGAAGAGCCTTTCCTGGTGACCGTCTACCAGGACACCACCCGGGAGAAGCCCTTCATCATCCGCTCCAATTACAACCCGGATGCCTATTTTTCCAGTGATTCTTCGGGGGTTTACAGCAAATTGTTCAAGCCGGTAAAGGAGTTGGTGGGGGAATAGAGGGGCTGGTTGATTGGTTGACTTTTCCCAGGCTTTGCCATAAGGCGGTTGATTGTATTGATTAGTTGATCGGGGTATTTAGTATCAACTGCTCCGGAGCTTTGCCAGGATATCCGCCCCCAGAGAACGATTGAGCCTTCCTTCCCGGATAATATCCACAAACAGGGCCCGGCAATCCACCGCCTGGCCGCCGGCCAGGGCCTTCGAGAAGGGAACTGGCGCAAGGTCCTTCACCCCATATGCCTGAGGATATATCAACACCCCGTGCGGGGCCCCGAAGTACTGGGCATAGACGTACATCTGCCGCAAGTCTTCCATATTGGGGCTGGCCCGGCGCAGGGCCTTCCACTTGGTGTCCAGGATATACCGCCGGCCTTCATATTCCAGTACAATATCCGGCCGGATGTAGCGCCGCTCCCAGAAGGGGCGGCTCACCTGGCGGTATATCGTCAGGCCGAGTTTGGCCAGTTGCCGGTAGACGTACTCCTCGAACAAAAGGTTCATATCAAAAAGGATAGCGATCAGTGGGTGGCGGCCGGCACGGATATCGGGCCGGTAATGGCGAAGGAGCAAAAAGGCTACCTCCACCGCCCGGCGGTAGCGCTCGGATTTTCGGCTGAAAGACAATTCCTCCCATTCTATCTGCCCGGGCTGTACCGGAGGCAGGGCGGGAAAATGGCGCAACAGCTGCTGAAACCGGGCCTCCTGCTCCGGTTCAAGCGGGAAGTGGCGGAGCGCCTGCAAAGCGCTGCTGATGATGCGGTTGCAGAGGTTTTCGTACCCGTATTGTTCGTGGTCCGTATAAAAATGCTCCGCGTGGGTAAGGTTTTTCTGAACCTGCCTGTGAAAGAGCAGGCGCCCCTTCAAAACCGGCAGGTTGCCCCTGTGCCGGGAATACTCGCGGGACAAGCCCTGCCGAAGCAGGATCTCCGTTTCCTCCAGAAAAATAGTAATGTAAAGGCTCAGTATGGAATAAGGGCGGAGGCTCAGGCTGGCAGCCGGCAGGTTTTCCACCTTGATCAGGCGGCACTCCCGGAGCATATCAAGAAGAGCCTGCTGCCAGGCTTTATGATCCTGTTCTTCCGGGCGGCTCGCCTTCGGCAGTATCTCGACAGTGAGTTCACCGGCCTGGAGGACCCCCACGTAATGAGAAAAACGGATACCGTTGTGCAGTACGGTGAAAAACTTTCCTTCTCCCAGTCCAGCCTGCCGGGCGAGCGCCTGAAACCACTTTTCAGAGAACAGGGCGCCTTGAACCTCCTCCCCTACCCGGATTTCCTGGTGCTCAAAAACCTGTATGTGGATCGGTTTGCCGGACATGAGTAATGTAGCTTTTTATTCTCACTGCCTTTTAAGGACATAGTCCTCGATCATTCTGGCGATCTCGGGGTTGGCCGAGAAGCTGATCAATTCATAGATCCCGGTACCATCTTTCGATTTGATGTAAGGATTGGCCCTGTACTCAATGAGCAACTCCACCATTTTCGGATGATTGTAGGTGATTGCATACATCAGAGGGGTAAACCCATCTATGGCATCAGTTTTATCCGGGTTGGCGCCGGCATCCAGCAGGATACGGGCGCATCCGGGGCGCCCTCCCATAGCTGCGCTGATGAGGGGCGTGATCTGATACTGCCTTCCTGCTGCATCGGGGCCGGCGCCGGCGGCCAGCAGAAGGCGCACGATCTCTTCGTGCCCGAACCGGGCGGCGGCGGCCAGGGCAGTTTGCCCTGTGCGGTTGGCAGCATCCGGCTCTGCTCCGTATTGCAGCAATAAATGCACCAGTTCTTCGTGCCCCCGGGCAGCTGCCCAAACCAAAGCGGGAGTGCCCAACTCATCTATACGGCCGGGGCGCCCTCCACCTTCGAGGTATCGCCTGGCGCCATCCAGGCTTCCGGCCCGAACCGCTTCCAGGAACCGGCGGGCGCCCTCATCCCCGATGGGCTGCCCTGCTCCCCGGCTGATAAAGAATTCCAACAGGGGCAGGTTCCATTGTTTGGCAGCAATATCCAGCGCCGTTCCGTGGCGGCTGGCGACGTCCCATCGGGCGCCGCGTTCCAGCAACAGCCGGGTAATGCCAATATTGCCATAATAAGCAGCCCAGTTGATTGCCGGGTCGCCAAAGGTGTCCCGGCGGTGGACATCAGCGCCATGCTCCAGCAGGAGGTGGGCCATAACGGTATCACCAACGGCGGCCACTTCCATAAGGGCGGTACTGCCGTAATAACCCTCCCGCCGGGCCTGTACATCGGCCCCAGCTTCCAGAAGCCGGGTGGCAATGGGGATACTGCCGGCATTGGCCGCGACGATCAAAGGCGTTGCGCCTTCCGTATTTCTGGCTTCCAGGCGGGCGCCCGCGCGCAGGCAGGAGTCGGCCCGCTCCACATTTCCCTGCCGGATGCTCTCGAAGAGCTTATCATCCAGGCGGGCGCCCTGGTTGGGGTCTTCTGTGGCGCATGCCAGTACGATGAAAACCAAAATGAAAAATACCATTGCGGTTTTGAAAACCATTGGAGGGGGGGAATTCACCGTAGAATAGTCCGCACGTCCACAGGCAGGCGTTTGCCGGCGTTCCGCCAGGCGGGGAGGACTGCCGCTCCAGGCGCATTGGGCAATATTCAAAATGAAGGTATCCACTTATTTAAAGCAACTCCAAAACATTTTCCGGCGGCCTGCCGATAATGGCTTTTTTACCCTTCACGACAATAGGCCGCTCGATCAGCCTGGGATACTTTACCAGGGCATCGAGCCATTCCTCTTCCGTCAGTTTTTTGCCTTTAAAATTTTCTTTATAGGCCTGCTCCCCTTTGCGGACGAGCTCAGAGGCTTTCATGTCCAGCATACGAAGAACCTCTTTCAGGACCTCCCGGGAAGGAGGATCTTCCAGATACAGAACAATTTCCGGCTTTTGGCCATTATCTTCCAGTATAGCCAGTGTTTCCCTACTTTTCCGGCATCGGGGGTTGTGATAGATCTTCATGGGTTCGAAGGTAATAAACCCGGTGGAAAAAGCAATATAATAAGAAGGAGAACCACCTTTGGCCCTGCTAACTTTCAAAATCGCACATCAATGGCCTGGAAGCAGCAATTTACCCTTGACACACTCAACCAAACCGGCAGAAAGACAATGGTTGAGCACCTGGGCATAGAATTCACCGGTTTCGGTGAAGATTTTCTGGAAGCCTGTATGCCGGTTGACCACCGGACGGTACAGCCCATGGGGTTATTGCACGGCGGGGCATCCTGCGTCCTGGCAGAGACGCTCGGCAGCGTAGCTTCCGTACTCTGTGTGGAGGACATGAATAAAGAAACGGTAGTTGGGGTGGAGGTCAATGCCAACCACCTCCGGCCGGCCACCAAAGGAATGGTAAAAGGAAAGGTAAGCCCGGTGCGTATTGGCCGCCGCCTCCACGTCTGGAATATCGAGATCAAAGACGGGGCCGGGCGGCTTATATGTGTCAGCAGGATAACAATTGCCGTGGTGCCAAGAAAATAGGACAACTTATTGGCGATAAAAGATTTTATATTTGTGCCCCCGAAAAGACTTTCCTGAGAACAGCAATTACTCACTTACCTGTTAAACAGATTCATCCCGTTATGAAAAAAACTTTTATTCTTTTCCTTTTCACTACCTTCTGCCAGTATGGAAAGGCACAACTCAATATGGAGTTACTTTCGCAGGTCAACTACAGCCAGGGCCTCAATGACGTTTGGGGGTGGTATGATGAAGAAACCGGCGCCGAGTACGGCATTGTAGGCCTGCGCAACGGCGTTTCCATCGTAAGCCTTGAAGACCCTGAAAATGCTCAGGAAGTCGCCTTTATCCCAGGGCCGAGTTCTACCTGGAGAGACATCAAGGCCTGGGGAAATTTTGCCTATGTTACCAATGAGACCAGCAACGGCCTGCTGGTGATCGATATGTCGGGCCTCCCGGATGATGTATCTTATTACGACTGGACGCCCAACCTTCCCAACCTGGGCACGCTGTCTTCCTGCCACAACCTCTACATCGACGAATTTGGTTATTGTTACCTGGCCGGCTGTAACCTCAATGCCGGCGGTATGCTTATCCTCAACGTGGATACCCAAACCGGCGAACCGGAATTTGTCGGCGCGGGCCCTCCCATCTACGCACACGACGTTTATGCCCAAAGCAACAGGATGTACTCCTCGGAGATCTACGCCGGCAACATGGCCATCTATGACGTTTCCGATAAAAGCAATATCCAGTTGCTGGCCACCCAGCAGACCCCCTTCAGCTTTACCCACAACATCTGGGTGAACGATGAAGAAACGGTAGCTTTCACTACCGATGAACGAGGAGACGCCCCCGTGGCTGCTTATGACATCACCGACCTCAGCAATATCGAGCGACTGGACCTGTACCGGCCGATCGGCACCCTGGGGGAAGGGGTGATCCCGCACAACGTCCATGTCTGGAATAACTATCTGCTGATCTCCTATTATACCGACGGCGGCAGAGTGGTCGATGCCTCCCGCCCGACTAACCTTATAGAGGTCGGCAACTTCGACACATTCCTGGGAGGAAACGGCGGGTTCAACGGGGCCTGGGGCCTTTATCCATTTTTCCCCTCCCAGACGGTACTGGTATCCGACCAGAGCAACGGCCTTTTTGTCCTCCGGCCCACCTTCGTGCGCGCCTGCTGGCTGGAAGGAACGGTTACGGACTCTTTGACCGGAGATTTCCTCAGCGGCGTAGAAGTGATTATCGACTCCGAACAACCCAACCTGGGGGAAACCGACGCCTTCGGTAAATTCGAGACCGGCCAGGCCCTGAGCGGCGCCTTCAATGTGACGTTCTCCAAGCCGGGCTACCGGGAGAAAACCATCGAGGTGGAGCTGGAGAACGGCGTACTGGTTGAACTGGAGGTGGAACTGGCGCCCCTAGGCACTTTCACCCTCGCCGGCCAGGCCGTGCGAAATACAGACGGACAACCTGTCCCGGGGGCATTGATCCGTGCTGTTGGCAACATCCTTTCCTACCAAACTACAGCGGATAACAACGGCAATTTCTCCTTCCTCGACGTTGCCGAAGACACCTACACCGTCTACGCCGGAGCCTGGGGGTATAAATATGGCCAAATCGAGGATGTGGAACTGACCGGCAATACCAGCCTTTCCATCGAACTTGAATCCGGATATCAGGATGATTTCCTCTTCGATTACGGCTGGACAACTGATGACGAAGGCGCCACTGCCGGGTTCTGGGAACTGGGAACACCCATTCCCACCACTAACCAGGGGGCGCTGGTAAGCCCCGATGGCGACTATCCCAACGACATTGGCGAAGAATGTTATACCACCGGTATCGGCGGCGGCCAGCCCGGCAATTTCGATGTGGATGAAGGAAGGGTGATCCTCACCTCTCCCCCTATGGACCTCTCTGGTTACGACAACCCCATCCTCACCGGGCGGTACTGGTTCTTCAACGGCGGCCCTTTTGGCGAACCAAACGACTACTTCTCTGTCCGGGTTTCCAATGGGATCAATGAAGCGGAGCTCCTGAACGTAACCAATTCGATGAGCTTCTGGAGGCCCATCAATGAGATCAGGCTCGTCGACTTCATAACGCTGACCGATGAGGTGCGGCTCATTTTCGAGACAAAAGACGACGCGGCCAACGGCAACTGGGTCGAAGCCGCAGTAGACCAGATCCTGGTTGAGGACGGAGAACCCCTTACCGGACTGGATGAGCCATTGACCGGGGGTAACATTGAAGTATACCCCAACCCTTTCGGCCGGTCCGCTACATTGTCCTATGCCCTTACAGTAGTACCCGGCAACGCCTCCCTCCACGTTTTCAACGCTTTCGGACAGGAAGTACAACGCCTGGAGGTCAGGGGCCAGCAGGGCCAGGTGCAGCTCGGCCAGGGGCTCGCTGCCGGTATCTACTGGGTGAAGCTGCAGGTTGACGGGCGGCCCGGAGAAGCTGTGAAGATCGTCAAAGTGAATTAACAGGGGCAAAGATACCCTAAACACATAAAACAAACCGGATGCCAGGCTGAGGTTTCAGTCCTGGCATTCTGCTTTTTTAATACCAGAACGTCATCAACCCGGCGGACAAGGAGAAGGAGACGTCAAAATTGCGGACAGGTACGGCGTTATTGGGGCTTACTTCCCTGCCAGAGAGGTTCAGGATCAGCTCCAGAGCGGAAGATTCCGACAGAAAAAAGTCAAGGCCCATGCCCAGTTGCCAGGTCCGGAACCGGAACGCTTCCAGGTTGAAGCTGTTGAGCTCTTCACTGCGCCCCCACCTGAAGCCGGCAGTGGGAAAGGCCAGCATGCTGTTGCTCAGTGGCAGGTAATAGCGGAGGAAGGGTTCAAAACCTGAATTTAAGCCGGGTGCTTCGGCCTGTTCATTGGGCGCCCTTTCCAACTCAAGCGCCAGGCCGAGGGCAAAACGCCGGGCGGGAAATACCCCCCCCTTTAACGAAAAGCTGAAGGTATTGGGCTGCCCAAAATTCAGCCCCCCTTCCAGGCTGCCCCCCAAAATCCAGCCGGAAGCCTGTACGGGCTCCTCTCCCGGGCCCCACCAGGCAGGCCTCCTATCCCCTTCCAGCAGGATACGAAGGCTGGTAAGGGCATAAAAGCCCCGCTGAAACGAGGGCTCCATAGGATTGACAACGTTCTCCCGCTTTCGGTATTGAAAGCCTGCCAGCCCCTCGAGGCTTACGGTTGGCGCCAGAAAAAGGTTGCCCCCAACTCCTGCAGATGCCCCGCTGCCTTTGGCTGTCTGCTTTTCATCGCTGTTCGATGGGCGCCCCAGTTCGGTCTGCTGCCAGGAATATCCTGCCTGGAGAAATAAGGGGGCGCCGGAATTTATCAGATAATACCGTACTTGTGGTTCGATGGTAAAGCTAAGGTTGTAGGCCTGAAAAAAGTTATTGCCAAGAGAAAGATAAGCAGTGGTAAATCCGGCTCCCATCGCCAGGCGGGAGGCAGGGAAAAAATGGAACGTTCCCGTAAGGGCATACTCATAGAGCCGCTGTTCATTTTCTCCGAGGCGGGAATAGCTATAGCCCCCCTGTGCATCCGCCAACCACGCCCCAGCGTTGAACTGAGCAAGGAGCCCGGCCGGGAGAAGGGCTGCCAACAGCAGGAATGCAGAAAAACAATAACGGCTCATAAGTTTTCCGAGCTGTTTTGGGAAGGCCAATGCTCCGCCTGGCTTTTATTGTTGCTTTCGAGGTAATGGCGCAGATACCCCGTCAGGATCTCCAGCCCCCAGTCAAACTGCTGATTGTTGTTGACTATCAGGTCCGCTTCGTCCATATAAGGCTTGATGTATCGTTCAAAGGTCGGCAGGACGTGGTGTTCATACCGGTAAAGGACATCCTCCAGGGGATAATTGCGTTCAACCTGATCCCGTTTGATGCGGCGGATCACCTTGAGGTTTTCCTTGGCGTGCAGGAATACCTTGATGTCTAACAATCTGCGGATCCTTTTAAAATGAAAGACGAAAATGCCTTCGACAATGATGGCCGGCGCCGGTTGAAAGGTGAGCATCTTCGGCATTGCGGCAGCATTATTGAAGGTATATTCCTGACGGTGCACCGTCTCTCCGGCGATCAGGCGGCTGATGTCTTCGGCAAAAGCTTTTTTGTCGATGGACCGGGGAAGGTCGAAATTGCGAACCCCCAGTTCATCGGTAGCCTGTTCTTCTCGTGGGCGGTAGTAGTCATCCTGAGAAACGATACAGAGTTCGGTGGTGGAAAACTGTTTACGAAGCCGTTTGATGAAGGTGGTCTTTCCGGAACCACTCCCTCCTGTGATCCCAATAATCAGTGGTTTCATAAATACCGCGGTGCTGGTTTTCACAAAGGTAGCATTTTGATCCGGAGTTCGCGAATTCATAACTTCGGTATTCAAAGCAGCAAAACTTTATTACTTTTGGACGTTCACTTAACCGGGCGCGGTATACGGCTGAGGCAACCCCGCCCCAAAAACGAAATCAACCATGGAGTTTCTCATCGGGCTACTACGTGGCGCTTTGGGCGTATTTGTGCTGTTAGCCGCCTGCTACCTGCTGAGTGCCGACCGAAAAGCGATCAAATGGAGGGTCATTGGAATAGGGATCAGCATGCAGGTGGTGCTGGCAATAGCCATTCTGAAGGTTCCCCTTGTGAAAAAAATATTTGACTTCATCGCCAGCTTTTTCGTGATAGTCCTGGACTTTACCGAAGCCGGCGCCAACTTCGTCCTGGGACAATGGCCGGAAGTGGTCCAGGTAAGCGACGGCGCCGGAGACATAGTGACGGTAGGCTACATCTTTGCCTTCAAGGTATTGCCGACCATCATTTTTTTCTCGGCCCTTTCTTCCGTACTGTACTACCTGGGTATCCTGCAGGTCATCATCAAGGGCTTTGCCTGGGTGATGACCCGCAGCATGAAGCTCACCGGAGCGGAAAGCCTGGCTGCCGCCGCCAATGTCTTCATCGGGCAGACGGAGGCGCCGCTCGTCGTTAAGCCCTACCTGGAAGACATGTCCAAATCGGAGATCCTCTGCCTGATGACCGGCGGCATGGCCACCATCGCCGGTGGTGTGTTCGCCGCTTACGTAGGCTTCCTGGGCGGCTCAGACCCGGAAGCCAAGCAACTGTTTGCCACCCACCTCCTCACGGCCTCCATTATTTCCGCTCCGGCGGCCATTGTAGCCTCGAAAATGCTGTTCCCGGAAACCAGGGAAATAGACATGGAGCACCAGAAGTTGGAGATCCCCCGGCAGGATGTGGGCAGCAACCTGCTGGACGCCATCTCCCGGGGTACCACCGACGGCTTGCGGCTGGCCGTAAACGTCGGAGCCATGCTGCTGGTTTTCACCGCCTTTATTGCCATGCTCAATTACATTCTGATCAATGGCGTCGGCAGTTGGTCGGGCCTCAATGAATATGTGGTACAACAGACAGACGGGCGTTTTGAAGGTTTCAATATGGAATACGTGCTGGGTATCCTGTTCGCCCCCATAGCCTGGTTGCTGGGCGTCCACTCCAATGATGTGCTCCTGGTCGGCCAACTCCTGGGGTTGAAAACTACCCTCAACGAATTCTTTGCCTATGCCGCCCTCCAGGGTATGGAAGATCAAATGTCCTTTAAGTCATTACTCATCTCAACTTATGCCCTTTGCGGCTTCGCCAATTTCGCCTCCATCGGCATTCAGATCGGCGGCATCGGGGCGATCGCTCCGGGGCAGCGAAAGACCCTGACCGAGTTCGGCATCAAAGCGCTGATCGGCGGCACGGTGGCCTGCTTCCTGACAGCGGCTATTGCGGGGGTGTTGTTTTAGTGGCTTGGTTGATTCGTTAATTCGTTGATTGGTGTGATTGGGTTCAGGGGGGCTCGACCGGTTGATTGGGTAACCCAACTTAATCACACCAATCAACTTAATCAACCAAATCAACCAAATCAACCACTTCCCCTCACCTCCGCCACCACCCGCTCGATCTGCTTCCGGTGGCGTTCGAAGTGGCCGTCGAAAAATTTCACCATACCCTCCAGGCTCATCCGCCCGGCGAAGGGGTGCCGGTAGATGGATTTCCGGAACATATCCTCGGGCAGGCTTTCCAGGTATTCGCGCAAGGCCTTCCGGCTTGCCAGCCAGCGCTCTGACACTTCTTTAAAGTCAGACCGCCCCGGCAATACATCGTCTCCTACTCCGGGAGGCGCTTTGAACTTAAAGGGCAGGGTAAAGTAAAAATTCAGCAGGAAGGCGCGCCAGGCGCTGGAAATGCCGGCGGGCTCCAGTTGGGGGTTGAAGCTCAGCTTTTTCTTCACGTACTTCAGGGAGCCCTCCTCGGCCAGAATGAGGTGGTGCATGACCTGGAGGGCCGACCAGCCGCCGTCGGCAGGCTTTCGGTTGAGCGCTTCATTGTCGTAAGAGGACAGCTCATCCAGCAGGCTTTGCAGGCACTGGTCGATCTTCTTTAACCGGTGGTCAAGTGAAGGTGTCATATACAGGGTTTATTCAATTTTTTCCGCCTGGTGTTCTCCGTTCTGCAACAAGGTCAGGCTGGTTACCTTTCCCGTCTCGTCGAGGTTGAAAACGAGTTTCGCGTCGATCACTTTGGCGAAGAACTTATGCGCTTCGAAGGGGAATATATCTATTTTGTCCTGGCCGGTGGCTCTGGCATACATCTGGCCTCCTTCCCGGAAAACAGAGAGAATGAATTCCGGCGCCAATTGGTATTCCCCGACGTATTTATCCAGCATTTTCGCCGGTAATTCTATGGACACCATCCGGGTAATTTCTTTATCCGTCTTCACCCAGGAAATGGACATGCCGGTTCCTTTGGAAATCACAGAAACGATGTTGCTATCGGGGCCTCTCTGGAATTCCATTGTTGCCATGCCGTCTTCAAAGAAGAACTTATCCTTTGCATAGGGAAGGATCTGCTGCTTTGATCCGCCGCTCCTCATAGAGAAAAGCTTCCCGTCTTCGAGGAAAAGCGAAGTCCATGGGTTCGTTCTTGAAATAATCGACCATCTCCTCCGGAGTGAAGTCCTGTTTTCTGGTTTCCGACGTCCACTTGTCAAGGCCGGTATAACTCCTGATGCCCGAAGTATGGGCCAGCAAATGCTCCACCGTGATGGTATGCCCATGCGTGGGGTAATCTTCGATGAACGTAGTGATGTCATCCTGCAGGGACAATTTGCCCTCTTCTGCCAGCTTCAGGATGGCGCATGCCGTGAACTGCTTGGTGATGGAGCCGATCCGGAAAATGTGCTCCGGTTTCATATCGACGTCCAGCTCGAGGTTGGCTTTTCCGAATGCTTTATGATAAAGCACCTCGCCGTTCCGGGCAACCAGGGCCGCCCCTCCCGGCCCATCCGAAGGGAACAACTCATTGAGCAGGTTATCGAATGCCGCCTCCATATTCTGGCCGTGAATGGTAACGGACAGCAACAAAAGGAACAAAGAGCTGACGAATAACTTGAGGTGGTTTTTCATTGGTGGTTTTCATTTAAAATTGAAAATAGCGAAATAACTCCATTTTCCCGTTCCTCTGCCCCACTTTTCGGACAGATGCCTTTTCTTTGTAGAAAAACGGCGATGAAGAACCCCTGGAAGACGCTCTCCAATGATGTGGTGTACGACAACCCCTGGATACAGGTCACGCACCGCCAGGTAATTACCCCTACCGGGACGGACGGCATCTACGGCCTGGTGCATTTCAAGAACCTGGCCATCGGCATTGTCCCCCTGGACGAGGAAGGGAACACCTGGCTGGTGGGCCAGTACCGCTACACCCTCGGGCAATACAGCTGGGAGATCCCGGAAGGAGGCTGCCCGATCGGAGAAGAGAGCCCCCTGGAAAGCGCCAAAAGGGAGTTGCTGGAAGAAACGGGCATCCGCGCCGAAAAGTGGACGAAGGTGCTGGGCCTGCACACTTCCAATTCGGTTACCGACGAGGCCGGGATGGCCTTCCTGGCGCAGGGGCTGTCGTTCGGGCAGGCCGCGCCGGAGCATACCGAAGACCTGCAGGTGCGAAAGCTGCCCTTCCGGGAGGCCCTGGAAATGGTGCTCCGCGGGGAGATCGCCGACGCCCTGTCGATGGTGGGGCTGATGCGGGTGGGGTATTGGCTGGAGAGGAGGTGAGGGGAAGTCGGAAAGCGGAAGCTTGCCCGGAAGAGCGCAGCGAAGACGGGGCGGAAATCGGAAGGGAGAATGGCTCAAGGTAATCCGCAACACTCTGACTATCAACATGGCGCCCGTCCACTGCCAAGCACCGAACTGCGAACAGCGAACCCTACCTTTACATTCATCAAAACACTTGTGCTATGCATCCTATCCATGATATACTCGGTGATCCCACTGCTTTTTTAGAGCGCTTATTTGCCGCGCTGAAAGAAAAGAACATCGATGCCTCGAACTATGAACTGGACCACCTCTGCTACCGGGTGGAAAGCCGGGAGCGGTACGAATCACTCAAAGCGCAGCTTTCCGGGCTGGGGGAATTGCTCTCGGAAAAGGAGATCGGCGGCCGGCCCATTGCGGCATTTAAACTGAAGGAGCCCATTCACTACCGGGGGCGCCGCATCTGGTGTGTGGAGTTGCCGGCGCCCAAGGCGGGCAGCCCCTATCCGGAGGGGTACGAGCACGCAGAGTTCGTCATCCGGCAGTGTTTCCCGGATTTTATCGGCCAGCACCCGGCGGCGGATTTTGACACCAAAGCGCTCACCAAACGCGTCAACCCGGAGGTGCGCCTGCAGTTCGAGGGCTTCAGCGCGAAGTTCCACCGGCAGAGTTTGGAGTATGTGATCCGGTATCTGGAGTAGGTGCCTGTTGGCCGCCCGGCACGAGGGTTGCCTGGCCTTAAATTTGGAAGGGTATGGCTTAATATCCGGCCCCCGCCAGTGAGGGAGATGAACACTCCGATAAGAGTTGATTTCCTGGTTTATATGGCTTCTCCCCTGCTTAGGGGAAGGATTGATGCCTCAAAAGAACCCCATAGCAGCTATGAGTAAACGTTTTCCCCCGCCGGCGGAGCCTGTCCCGAACTCGTTTCGGGAGGATTCAGGGGATGGATCAAAACCCAGGCCTGCCAGAACATCCCCGCTACCGGCAGGCTACGGCTGCACTCCCGTTTCCGGAAGCCGCTAAGCCGGTCGCTTTACACAGGCCCGGCTGCCTGGCGGGCAGGCTTTCCAGTCAGCCACCTCGTTGGCTTTCAAGTGGAAGACATACTGCCCCTCATCATCCCCCTTCACATTCAACGGCTTGAATACCGGCGTCTGTCGCCTCTCCGTCGCCCGTTCCACCCGCCGGATGACGGCGGCCGCCAACTCCTGTAGGGACAGGTCGTCCTGGCTGCCTTTCAATTGATGGAGCAGCGTAGTGGCGAACGGGGTGTTCTCACCCGGGGCGCCGTTCAGCGCCCGCTCCCGCTGGGGGCTGGCAGCCAGCCCCCAGCGGGAGCGCTTGGCTTCAGAGCCGGAGGTGGTCGATTTGAAAGTATAGAACAAGGCGCCAGAGAAGCAGGCGTCAACTATGACAAAGGTGTGGATGTTGGTACGGGTTTTTGCCAAATATACTATTCTGTTGTCAGTTTACTAGAAGATTGGCACGCCAAAAACGAAAGAACCAAGACCTGGCAAGTTTCGAAAACTTGCCAGGTCTAACATTTATATGGTAATGGGAAACACTTACTTCAGCTCCACCGGCTTCAAGATATTATCCAGCGCCCAGCGTCCCACCTGGCCGCCCAGTTGCTGGCCGGCATCGCAGGAGAAGCGGAAGTGCAGCCCGCCGTATACCCGCGAAGCGGCGTTCTCGTCGGCGGCGGCCATAAAGCCAGGGAAAGAGCGGCTAAGCTTTTCCTCTCCCAGCGAGGCGGAGACAGTGGTGAAGGCAAAATTTTCTCCCAGCAGCGCTGTCAGGACGGTAGCCCCTGCGTTGCCCAGCGCGCTGTGCGTGGAGGGGTAGTCGTGCACGGGAGGCGTCGGTTCGGCCGACTGCCAGTTTTCATCCGGAACAGTCTGGCCGTTCCCGTCGTTTGCCGCCCGCCGGATTGCCGTGTGCGGCCTCCAGAAATTGTAGTGGAATTTGCTGTCCCAGCCCGCCAGATAGGCATCGATCAGCCCAACGTTGAGCAGGGCGAAGAGGCGGGCGGTTTCCCAGAGGGGAAGATCCCGTTCAGCCGCCGCAATGCGGCCGATGCGGTTCCAGCCCAGTTCCGACAACTCGTACCAGAATTTGGCAATATCACTTTGCTCCTGTGTCCGTTCAACACTGCCAGCCTTGCCGATTGCCTTTACTTCGGCAAAACCTTCCGCGTATTGCTCGCTTCCCAGCGCTGGCGGCGCCGGGGAGCGGAACTGGTTGGCAGCCGTCAGGCCGAAAGGCGGCATCATTTCCCAGCCGGCGCCGTACAGGTAGTCGAGCGGCGGCACGACTTGATACACACCGGGCGCCTCCGACGGCTCAACGGTGCTAACTGGATCGCCGAAGGCGTCGTCATTCTTCCGCAAGGCCAGGATGGCCTCCGCCGAGGCGAAGCCGAGATTGATACCCCTCGTTTTAGCCTCCCCGTTGGGGACTGTAGCCAGTGCTTGATCGTAAAATGCCTTGTACTGCGCCTCTTTGTCCGGATAGGATGTCTTGAGAATCAGATAGGCGGCGCCCGACAGGGCGGCGACCGGGTCGGCGCCGGCATCCCTGCCCTTGAAGGCGTAGGTGGTGAATTGCGGGTTCACGGCGTTCAGCGCATCGTGCATAGCCAGGTGCATCATCGTATTGGCCCGGGCGGTAAACAGGGGGTGCATAAGGTCTATCGTCGATTCGTAGGCGAGGCGGTTCCAGTCGATGACGACCTGGCCGGAGAGCCCCTTGTAGTGTTCGTCGCCGGCGGGCGCCTTTTCTTTTTGGCAGGAAAAGCCGGCGGCCAACAGCAAACTCAGCAGGAAATACCTGATCTTTTTCATTTGCATTTCGGGTTTAAAAAACGTATCGGGTGAATGAATCGTCCGGGCGGACTGTCAGCGAGCGGTGTCGACAGCAGCCTGGTATCGGGAACAAAATTGTACGTACTGACCGGTATTTGCAATAGCCAGGCCGGCCATCTCTATTAAGCGGTATGGTTCCTGGATTCGGTGTATGGTATTTTTTAGCAACTTGTTGCCGCAGGAAAAGGTGATTGTCGGGAGGGGGTTACAATAATCCTGAGCGGAGAACGCTCCAGATGAGGTTGTTTACAAATGTGTTCCTCATGCGGAGGCGTAGAGACAAAATACTCCTTTTATTAGGGACCACTTAAAAGTAGCCCGTCCGAAAACAAAAAAAGGTGAAGCGCGAAACGCTTCACCTTTGTAGCCCGTACGGGAATCGAACCCGTGTTTCAGGAATGAAAATCCTGCGTCCTAA
>CAYQKY010000078.1:0-34632 GCA_964418125.1 uncultured Phaeodactylibacter sp. | reverse complement strand
AGGTCGTTCTGCTGTATGTCGAAATCATCTGAGAAATCCCGAACAGCGAAGGGGTCCACATTCACGAAAAAGTCGCCCCCGAGCAGGTCTTCTACCGTTTTAAAGGTCTCGATGGTTTGAGACTGGTAAGCGATGCCGCCACTCAGGGTGAACTGGGTAGTGATCGCGTGCTGGTAATTGGAGTAGAAGTTCAGCTCCCGGGTATCGTAGCGGCGGTCTTCCACCATATACTGCGACCATTTACCGCTGTATTCCTGGCCATCCAGCAGGTAGGCGAATTTCTGGTCGAGCAGGCTGTTCCGGTTGGCGTTATAGAGCTCTCCCCACTGGACCTGGAGCTCATCGGGATTGGCCAGCAAGCTGTTCTCGACAATAGAAGCAGCTTCTTCCTGCCCTTCCAGGCGGAAGAAGCTGGGCAATTTGCGGTAGTAGTCCGGGCGGGGGTCCGGAGCATCGAACCAGTTGAGGGCAGAGCTCCCGATACGGCCAAACTGATAGGAAGCGGCGGTAGTGAGCGTGGCTTTGGGGTTGATCGTCCAGTCGTGCCGCAGGATCACCACCGGCTGGTGAATATCAGAGACGCGGGAATTGCGCACCTCGCCGTTCTGATACCCCCAATACGGGTTGTAGTAATTGCTACCCGCCAGGTCGTAGAGCTCCTGGGTGCTGGCCCCTGCCCTGCCCCGTTTGGTCGGGGAGCCGAAGACATTGAGGTTTAACAGGTGGTTATCGCCCAGCTTCCGGTCGACGGACAGGAAGTAAGCCCAGGAATCGTAGAACGTTCCCGGCTGATACCCCTCATCGGCCCAACGGTGGGAGCCGGAGAAAGAGACCGCCCAGCCGTTGTCCATCATCCCGGTGGAGAGGGTGGCCATAGCGCGGTTGCGGTATCCGCGATTGGAAAGCGAATAAGTGACGCGCACCTGCCGGCGCTGGGTCGAAGCCCGCAGGTCAATGGCCGTAGCGCCCCCCAGGCCGCCGAAGGTATACGGCACCGGATTGAGGCCCACCTCGGTGTCCCGGCTCCGGACCACGTCGTTGAGGCCGCCCCAGGCGCTCCAGAATACGCGGCCGTTCTCCAGTTCGTTAAAAGGGATGCCGTTGATGTACACGGCTGCCTCTTCCGAGTCGTAGCCCCGAAGGCGGAAGCGGGCCGAGCCGAAGGTGAAGGCGGCGGTGGAAACGAAGACATCGCGGGAGGCGGAGAGCACGCCGGAAATATTCTGGTTGTCCGACTCCTGCTCAAGGTCTTCGTCCGACAAGGTAATGGTTGGAATGAAATCTTCCTTGTTCACGATGCCGGATTCCTGTTGTTGCGGCGCCAGTTCGATGATGCCCAGGTTGAAATCCTGCTCGCCATCGCTTTTCACCTCAGCGGTGATAGACTGGTTGACATAGCCGTCCGCTTCGATAGTGAAGGTGTGCTCTCCTTCTTCTACACCGAAGAACAGGAAGGCCCCTTTCTCGTCGGTCACCGTAGAGGCCCTGGATTCGTCCAGGCTGACGACTACTCCTTCCACCGGCAAACGAGTTTCCCCATCGTGGACTATCCCACGGACGTTAACCGTTTTGGCGTGGATGGAAAGCGTCAGAAAAAGGGCCGAGAGGGTAAGAAATGTGCTTTTCAAATGCATAATTATTTTAATTTCTGAAATACCGAAGGTTGAAGGGCGGTTTTGGGCTGGCAGATAGTTGATCAGGTTGATTGAGTTGATCAGGTTGATTGTGGGCCTTGCTGTTTAAAGCAACAAAATGATCTAATCAACAAATTAACCAAATCCTACTGAATAGTGAGTGCAAAATTAGAAGAAATGCACAATTGTCGAGCCTTACTTTTGAAAAAATTAACCGAAAGTTAATATCATTGCCGTACGGCGGAAGAGGAGGTAGGCGTTGAAGGAACGGCGGTTGGCGATCAGCAATTGGCGGTTGGCTGCAATGTAGCCCACAAAAACCCGAGTTAATCAGCGATGTTGCGCGTACTGTCGGAGTGGGGTCCGAAACTATATCAAAAAATCCAGACATACTATGCTTTCCAGAATTTTCATCATCATTCTGTTTTTCATTCCTGCCTTCCCGGCGATTGCCCAGCAACAATACAAGGTGGGCATTATCGGCTTCTACAACTTCGAGAACCTGTTCGATACGCTCGACGCGCCCGATGTGCGGGACACGGAGTTCACCCCTGCGGGGAGCAACCTGTGGAATACGGAGAAATATCTGGAGAAGCTCCACAACCTGTCCAGGGTTGTCTCTGAGCTGGGGACGGATGTAACGCCCGACGGGGTATCCATCCTCGGCGTTTCGGAGGTGGAAAACCGGAAGGTGCTGGAGGATTTCGTCAAACAACCGCTGATCCGGGACAGGAATTATCAGATCGTGCACCACGACTCGCCCGACGAACGCGGCATTGACGTGGCGCTCCTGTACAACCCCAAGTACTTCGAAGTGCTGGGCACAAAAGCCATGCCCCTCATCATATACCGCGACAGCGGCGAGCGGGACTACACCCGCGACGTATTTCTCGTCTCCGGCCTGTACGACGGCGAGCCGATGCACATCATGGTCAACCACTGGCCGAGCCGCAGCGGCGGGGAGGCCGCCAGCCAGCCCTTCCGCAACGCCGCCGCCATGATCTGCAAGGCCGCCGCCGACTCCCTCATGAAGGAAGACCCCTACGCCAAGGTCATCATCATGGGCGACCTCAACGACGACCCCATCAGCCCCAGCGTAAAAAAGATCCTCAACGCCCAGCGGGAAAAAGAATCCGTCCGGAGAGGCGGCCTGTACAACCCCATGTACAACCTGTTCAAAAAAGGCATCGGCACCCTGGCCTACCGCGACGCCTGGAGCCTGTTCGACCAGATCCTGCTCAGCTACGGCTTTGTTAGTAAAAGGGCGGAAGGGTATAAATATTATAAGGTGTTCATCCACAACGAGCCCTACCTGCTGCAATCGAGCGGGCAGTATGCGGGCTATCCGTTCCGCACCTTCGGCGGCGGCGCCTACCTGGGCGGATACAGCGACCACTTCGCGGTGTATGTGGCGTTGGTGAAGGCGGTAAAGCCCCCCTCAGCCCCCTCGAAGGAGGGTGGATAGCCCCCGCACCCCATGCGCATCAGGTTAGAATGTTAAAGTATGCTGAAACCTGATTTGGAGCCTGGCCTCAGCCTAACCTACGAGAAGGCTCAGATCCAGGATAAAACCCGGCAGCACTGCTTCACCATTGAGTTGCTGATCAAACCCGGCGATAATTTCCTCACTGCCGTCGGCACGGTAGATGTAGGTTTTTTGTTCCTTCGGGTCGATCAGCCAGGCAAGTTGTACGCCGTTGGCCATCCAGATGTCTTTCATTTTTCGTTTGAGGCGGGGCTGGGAATCGGGCTGGGAGCGGACTTCGATGATGAAATCGGGGTTGTTCCGGCAGAACTGTACAAATTCTTCCTGGTTCAGTGGTTCGGAGAGGCTGATCTCCAGCCCCTCTTCATCGGGTAATGCTTTCGTTATACCGGTCGAGCCCGCCATAGTATGGTTGTTGATGATTTTGTTTTCCAATTTAAGTGTTTTCAGGGGATTGCCAAAATCCGGAAAGACATGAAGTCATCTTCGGGAGTCAACAGGGTCATATATCGTTCTACCTCAACGCCGGCAGAATCCAGAGTGAAATGGTTGCCGGTTTCATATCATTGGATTTATAAACAGACGATAAAACCAGGCTTTTCGTTGGGTTGATCTTGCCCATTTCCACCAGGCAGGCCGCCATCCTGTTAATCCACTCAATCCCTGCCGGCCTACAGGCGGGCTGTCATCCTGTTTTCACGAACCGCCTCACCACCTGCCGCCCCCACGCCTGCAGACGCAGGAAGTACACCCCAGGAGGCCAGCCCGATACATCTATCTGGTGTTGCTGAAGGCCGGAAGAACGTTTCACCTCTTCCCGGTAAAGAGGCTGTCCGGCAGGATTCTGTATAATTAGAACGGCTCTTCCGGCCTGCGGGTTGAGATACCGAAGATGGAGTATATCGGTAGCGGGGTTGGGGAAAACCTCCGCTTCTATCCTGGCTTCCTCTGTAGCGCCCACTATTTCGGCGTCACAATAATCCGCCAATGGATTGAAAGCATGCGCTATCAACTACAAGATCTTCCATATTTCGAAGATCTGGAAGATCTGTCTTTTTTTCTGCAAATCAATTTCCGTAATTTCAGGGCTAAATTACACACCACCCCATGGCGATCGACAAAAAACCGCTGGAACTCAGCCCAGACTTCAAATACGCGCTCGACCGCATCGAAAAGCAAGGGCGCAACCTGTTCATCACCGGTCGGGCGGGCACGGGCAAGTCCACCCTGCTGCAGCTCTTTCGCAATACAACACGAAAGAAAACAGTAGTTCTTGCCCCTACCGGCATTGCCGCCCTCAATGTGAATGGGCAGACCATCCACTCTTTCTTCGGCTTCCCGCCCCGGCCGCTGGCCCTTTCCGACATCAAAAAGCGGCGCAACCGGCGGTTGTACCAGAACATGGAAGTGCTGGTCATCGACGAGGTGTCTATGGTGCGGGCCGACCTGCTGGACAACATCGACTGGTTCCTGCGCATCAACCGGGACGTGCCCCTGCCTTTCGGCGGGCTGCAGGTGGTGTTCTTCGGCGACCTGTTCCAGTTGCCGCCGGTGGTGGCCAGCGACGTGGAGGCCATGCGCTTTCAATCGGAGTATGAATCGCCTTACTTCTTCTCCGCCCGCGTCATGCAGGAGGGTTTTGAGATGGAAAAGATGGAACTGCGCAAGGTCTACCGGCAGGAGAACCGCCACTTCCTCCGCCTGCTGGAAGCCGTACGCCTCAACCGCATCGACTACGACGACCTGGAAGACCTCAACGGCCGCTGCCTGCCGCAATTCGAGCCGGAGGATTTCTACATTACGCTCTCCGCCCGCAATGCCACCGTAGACGCCATTAACAATAAAGAATTAGGACAGATCCCCCTGCCCGAGAGAATATACCTGGCCGACATCACCGGGGATTTCAACCCCAGGCTCTACCCTACCGAGCCCGCCCTGCGGCTCAAGCTTGGGGCCCAGGTCATGTTTCTCAAGAACGACCCGGACAAGCAGTTCGTCAACGGCACTATCGGCAAGGTGGCCGATATGGCCGATGAAACGATCACCGTCACCACTGAAGAGGAAGACGGCCAGCCCCGCCGTATCGAAGTAGGTAAGATGGACTGGGAGATCCTGCGCTACAAGCCCAGCCCAACGGAGGCCGACAAGATCGAGACGGAGACGATCGGCACCTTTCGGCAGTTCCCCGTGAAGCTGGCCTGGGCCATCACCATCCACAAATCCCAGGGCAAGACCTTCGACAAGGCCATCATCGACCTGGGCCGCGGCGCCTTCGAGCACGGACAGGCTTACGTGGCCCTCAGCCGCTGCCGGAGCCTGGAGGGCGTGGTACTCAGGCAGCCCATCCGTATGCAGGATATCATTACCGATGAGAAAGTGGTGGAGTATTATGAGGCGCATTTCTAGCCAGTGTTCGCCATTCGGTGTTCGCTGTTCGTTGTTCGGCCCGCGTCCGCGCCGCCTGACTTGGGGCCAGGCCGGTTAAAAATGCCACGAAAGCAAAAAGACACAAAATCCACACGAAGGCTTTTTTGCAGTATTCTGTGCTTTTGAGATTTTGTGGCCCGCCATTTATTTTATTTGAAGGCTCATTTCACAAGAATTTGCTCCAAACAGAACCTTTTTGCGGGTTTATCCGTCAAATATAGATGGCAGGTATAAGCTAAAATTTGAAAAAAGACCCATAACAATAAATATATGGCAAGAAGAGATTCTCCCAGTTCATCGGGATCGAGAAATACGCTGCGGGCCTTTTTACTGATCGTCGCCCTCAGCCTGATCGGCATTATTTTGTACAAGAAGTTCATTTCGCCTCCGGGCTATTCCAATGTCCCCAAGGAGTTGCAGATCAATTACGTCCCTTCCGACTTTCAGATCAGCATCAATGAGGACGACGCTCTGGCCATTCTTTCCAACCCCCAGCGCTACCGGCGGGAATTTAACGACCTGGTATACGACATCAACATGTCCATACTCTACCATGTGGCCAACCGCATGAACCTCAACCCCGAAGACAAGGCCAGGCTGCAGGATGAATACGAAAAACACCACCCTTACCTGCGCAACCTCTACTACCACGACTTCGTGGCATTGAAGGACACAACCTCCCAGCTGTATCAGACCTGGTACGATAACGAGGGCTCCAATGCCATTGATGTGCTTCGGGAAGTGGCCTCCAAATACACCTGTTTTTTCGTCACTCAGATCATCACCACCCTGGTGCCCACCAAAGGAGGCAGCATTTTCGCAAAAGGGCAGAGCGTGGACACCCCCTGCGGAGTGGCCATGCAGGAAGCCCTCAACCCCATGATGAAGCGCCTGGAGGAACGGGCCGCTATTGAAGATTTCAGCCGCTCGCGGGGTCTGCTGCAGGAAAAGGTGGAAAAGGCTATTGCCGAACTGGCCACCATGGAAGTAAGGGATAAAAAGGGACTGAACAAGCAGCTGCAAACCAGGGTGCTGGGCTTTGCCGTTTCGTCCTCGGATATAGAGGTCTCGGCCATTAGTATTCTCAAGGTCGGTTTCCGGCTGAATGAATATTTCGACATCAGCCTGAACGCCAAACAGGGCATTGTCACCATTACCCTTCCGGAACCCACCATCCTGTCTCACGAAGTCTATCCAAAGATCGACAAGCTCGATATCGGCTGGCTGCGGGAAGTACAGAGCGTGGACCTCAATAAGAACTTCAATGCCCTGCGGGCAGAATTCCGCCGGGAAGCCCTGGCCAGCGACATCATGGATAAGGCCAGGGCCAATGCCATTGAATTGATGAACACCATGTTCACCCCTGCCGTCAAAGGCCTGAACAACCGGTACAACATCCGGGTGCAGTTCCGGCAGGGAACCGAATCACCGGAATATTATCCGGAAAATTCACCTTCCACTTATGATTATCAATACCGGGATTGAAGAAGCACGGGATGGCTTATCTGAACTAAGACTAAATTAATTTGTTGAAATCATCCTGTATCCTTATTTTCGCGAAGCAACCACTTCAATCGAACCCATGCGGCCAATCTCGATCATTCTTGCTGATTCCCAGTACCTTACCCGATTAGGGCTTAAACACCTGCTTCGGGGAAAGGAGCAATTCAGGATAGTTGGAGAAGCCACAAAAGAATCACAGCTTCTCGAAAGAATAAAGGCCATTTCTCCACAAGTCGTCATTCTGGACTACAACCAGCCGGGCAGTTTCAGCCAATCTACCGTACAGAGTATCAAACGATTAGCTCCTCTGTCCAACATCCTCATCATCAGCGCGGACAACAATAAAGAGAACATATACAGCATTCTGGAACTGGGCGTGAACAGCTTTCTGACCAAGGCCTGCGAAGAAGGAGAGATCCTCGACGCCATTAAAGCGACAGCCAAAGGAGAGAAGTTTTTCTGCTCCAAAGTCCTGGACTTTATCCTGGAAAAGAGTTTCTCCAAGAATGAAGAAGACGCCTGTAACGCCACTCCCCTCTCCCCCCGTGAAGTCGAGATCGTCCAGCTGATCGCTCAGGGGCTGATCGCCAAAGAAATTGCCGGCAAGCTCAACCTCAGCCCCCATACGGTTTATACTCACCGGAAGAACATAATGAAAAAGCTCGAGCTCAACACGGCTTCCGAGCTGGTTTTATACGCTGTCCAGATGGGGTGGGTCAAGAACAACCGGCCATCTCTCCAGTAGGTAGCCCGAAATGCAATCTTTTTATTGTATTATCCGTTCTACGAATATGTGCAGCGCCCCCAGTTCAACGACATACAGATGTTGTCAAACTTGCATAAATTACTGATTTCATTTACCTTACATGGATTTAAAGCTTGTTCTGGCAAGTTTTGAACTTTATATCAGGCACGCTAATAAATTGATCCACCATGAAAAAAATCGTTCTGGCACTATTTTTCACGCTTCTTATCGGTGCCGTCGCCAACACAGCAAGCCTTTATATCCTTTACGACCCGGCCTGCATGGACCGCCTGGAATACGTCGCGCTCAATGGCAATGACCAGAGTGAGTATATCGTATACCACGTCAATACCAGCCCTGGGGTAAAGGTCGTATTGGAAGTTGGAAATGAGACTACAGCACCTTCCCAGGACTTCCAGCCTGCCCAGGTGATCCGGTGCAACAACGCCATGTTTGATGAAAAACTGGTCAATGCCATCAACAGCAATATCGACAAGGTGTTCATGGTCGTCAAGAGGGGAAACAACCAGTATTATGTTTCTCCGGTAGCGTTTGCCGCCCGTTACATCCGGGCAGATGATTTCCTTCTTTATGATTCTCCGAAATACCGCTTTCAGTTTGATACCCGGATGGGTACCATCGGAGAAAATATCGCGTACAAAAACCCCAATACGGAGGTTTATTTCGAAGGTATGCTGGAAAATGAATGTTCCGGAACCTTGCTCTTCCGTCAAAAAGCAGAATTTGCCGGCAACCCCCATACCAATATTGAACTGATACCGGAGGTTGGCATCGTGGAAGAGCGCAGCGGCATTAATGTAGCCGACGCAATGCGCAATGTGCTGCGCCTCCAGAAAGTGAACGGCAAAAAACTGAGCCGCTACCTGCGGCAACTGTGCCAGGGCATCGATTCGCCGGAAGAGGAAGAGCCTGTAGCCGCCGCCCAGCCTGTTCAGCCCACAGGCGAATTTCCGGCGGCCGGGCAGAGGGTGGAAAGTACTACCGCCCGGGGAGGAGCGACTTCTGCCGCAACCCTGCCTCCGGCTTCCCCAGTTCCGAATGCGGCTGAATTGCATGAGGTAAAGAAAGGGGAAACTTTATACAGCCTTTCCAAAAAATACAACGTTTCCGTTGAACAACTCAAAGCCTGGAACAGCAAAGGTAATTCCAACACCATTTACGCAGGGGAAAAACTGCGGGTCTCGCCACCGGTGGCAGAACGAACTGCTCCCCGTGAAGGACAGGTTCAGGCTTTGGGCGGCCCTCTTGGATACGAAAAAACGACTTCGGCTCCCACTCCCGCCCCACAGGCGGCAGCTCAGGCGACTACCCTGTACGCCAGAGGAGCAGGAGGAGGGCAGGAAGCCAATTATCACTATGTAAAGCGCGGAGAAACGATTGCTTCCATTGCCATGCGATACGGTTATACCGAACAGCGTTTTCGGGAATTCAACAACCTCGGGAAAAACGACGTGGCCATGATCGGTATGGCCCTGAAAACTTCTGACTGCGAATGCCCTCCCGGGCAGCCTGCCCCCGCATATGAGGCCGCGCCCGCACCCGTGGAGCCGGAATATACGCCCCGAAGTTTCGATGCCGGCCAGCCGCCGATATCCACCCGGTACTACCAACCCGGCTTTTCCCAACAGGAAGCAGGCCGAAATATCAACCGGAGAACAACGGAAAAAAGCAGCAGTTCCGAAGAGCGGTTTTATGAAGATCAATTCTCTCCGAACCGCCCTAACTCAGGACAAGAATACGAATACCTCAATACGCCTCTGTTCCTGGACCGAACCAATACTCCGCCTCCGACAGGCGCCACAACAGCGCCATCCATGCAGGCGGCACCTAATACTACGACCTCCCGAAGCCGTGAATATAGCCCCGAAGGCGATTTTTACAGTATCACCAGCAGCAGAATAGAAGACGCCGGCAATGGCGGGGGCTCTGCCAATACGGCCCCCAGAGGTACAGGCCTTATCTCAGGAAGTATCTCCAGCCGGTCGCCACTGGCAGCCGGAAGCACCGTACAGGAATACAGCACTACGGCCCCACGGGCAACTTCGTCCAAAGACCGTAGTTTCTATGTTGTCAAAGAAGGGGATACCCTCTTTCAGATCGCCCGCATGTACGGAATGTCAGTCGAACGGCTTAGAGCAATCAACAACCTGGGGGCAAATGAGGTGATCATCCCCTATCAAAAGATCTATTTGAATTAAGGAATGGGCTTATTGATCGTTTATTTCACGCTCTCCATAGGCTTCTCTTTCCTTTGTTCGGTATGGGAAGCAGTTTTGTTGAGCGTGACTCCTTCATTTGTCGAGATCCAAAACAAGCAGGGTACCCGCTCTGGCAGGCTGCTGAAGCAATTTAAAGATGACATAGACCGGCCACTCTCCGCTATTCTGACCCTGAATACTATAGCCCATACTCTGGGCGCTATTGGGGTGGGCGCACAAGCCGGCCGCCTGTACGGGGACAGTAACCTGGTCATTGCCGGCCTGGAAATGCCTTTTTCGGTTGAGGCCTTCATCGGCGCGGCGATGACCCTGGCTATTCTCATCCTTTCAGAGATCATTCCCAAAACGCTTGGCGCCAACTACTGGGAACAGCTATCCGGGTTCACCGCCAACGCCATCAACCTCCTTATTTACGCCCTTCTTCCTCTGGTCTGGCTGAGCCAGTTCATTACCAAAAAAATGAAAAAGGACAAATCCAGAAGTGTCCTGAGCCGGGCCGATTTTACCGCCATGGCAGAAATAGGGGAAAAGGAAGGCATCTTCAAACGCAATGAATCCAAGATCATTCAAAACCTCATGCGGTTGAACACCATCCGGGCAAAGGACATCATGACGCCCAGAACCGTCGTCAAAGCTGCCGACCAGGAACAGGCAATCGCCAATTTCTACCAGGCTAACCAGCAACTGCAGTTTTCCCGCATTCCCGTATATCAAAACACCAAGGATCACATTAACGGATTTGTGCTCAAGGACGAAATACTGAGCAACATGATCCACAGCAACGGCAACCGCCCCCTCAAAGAGATCATGCGGGACATTATGATCGTCAACGAGCAAATGGCCCTCCCCGACCTGTTCAACCGCCTGATCGAAAAGCGGGAACACATCGCCCTGGTTGTCGATGAATTCGGAGGCATGGCCGGCATCATCACCATGGAAGACGTGATCGAAACCCTCCTCGGCCTGGAAATCGTCGACGAACAGGACAATATTGAAGATATGCAATCCCTGGCGCGCCAGAACTGGGAAAAACGGGCGAGAAACCTGGGGCTGATTGATAAAGGAATGAGTGATTGATGCCCTAGAAATCTTTGTATACTTCTTCTTTTGGCACCCGGTTGGGCAACGGCCCGAAATGGCCCAGCTTCAGTTCGGCCATGCGCCGCCCGGCCTTAGCCCGGTTGGCCAGCGGCTCTCCATCGAGCCAGGCAGTCAGGTAGCCTGACCAGAAAGCATCGCCGGCGCCGGTTGTATCTTTCACCTCCACTTTCCTGGCCGGCAGAAAAAGGCGCTCATCGGCATTTGCCACAAAGCAGCCTTCACCTCCCATTGTAATACAGGCCTCGGAAGCACCTAGCCCAAGGAAATGATCCGCTGCTGCTTCCGGATCTTCCAACTTTGAATTGTAAAGCCGCTCCCAGTCCACTTCACTTACCTTCACCAGGGCGCCATAGCTGCAGTACTGCGCTACCAGTTGCTGTGCCTCTTCCTGGCTCTTCCAGATCTTCCGTGCGTAATTGGCGTCAATACTCAACTGGCGCCCTTTCTGGGCTGCCAGGCGGGCGGCGCGCATTATGCTGCTCTGGGCAGGCTCCCGGCTGAGCGCAAAACAGGTGGTATGGAAAAGAGTAATGTCATCAAATATGCCAGTGGGGAACTGCTCGTCGACGATCTCACAATCAGCTCCCCGATATGCTTCAAAATTGGAAATATTGCGGGAGCGGGTCACCAGGATAAGTGTCGTGGGCGAATCAACAGAGCGTACACTGCGGCAATCCACTCCAACGCTTTGTACGTATTTGAGCAGATAATGCCCCATATCATCATTGCCCAGGCTGGCCAGCAGTTTGGCCTTTTTACCCAGGCGGGCCATATTCATACACATGTTCGCGGGGCTACCTCCCTGTATCCGTCTAAAACTCTGTACCTCATCCAGGTTTTCGGCAAAATCGGTTGAGATAAAATCAATGAGCAGTTCCCCGGCCGCGAGAATGTCAATTTTTTTATGGTGCATACCTGCCATTGCAAACAATTTTGCGCCTTTAGGTTTATTATTATTGAAGTTACCTGCCGGCTTATTGTAAAATCAACACAAAGTGCTTATATTTTACCTGCTGAAAAATAGCGGAATTTTACTCAAAAACAAACTTCGCCTAAATGAGCTCTTTATCCTCTACCAACCGAAAAGGAATCATTCAAAAATTACAAAATGAGCCTTACGGCCTGATCGTGGTCGGCGGCGGAATTACCGGAGCCGGAATTGCCCTCGATGCCGCATCCCGCGGAATGAAGGTCGCACTGTTCGAAAAGGATGATTTTGCTTCTGGGACGAGTAGCAAATCCACCAAACTGATCCACGGGGGCCTTCGCTACCTCAAACAATTCGAGATCGGGCTGGTACGGGAAGTGGGCCGCGAGCGCGCCATCGTCCATAATCTTGCCCCCCATCTGGTGGTTGCCGAGAAGATGCTTCTTCCGCTCATCAAGGGAGGGACTTTCGGCCCGTTGAGCACCTCCATCGGGCTGTTCGTTTACGACTTTCTGGCCGGTGTCAAGGGAGAGGACAAACGGAAGATGCTGGATAAGAAGCAAACGCTGGAAAAAGAGCCCCTGCTCGAAGGGCGAAGGGACGTTCTCAAAGGCAGCGGATATTATGCCGAATACCGGACTGATGATGCCCGCCTGACGATCGAGATCATTAAAACCGCAGTTAAATACGGAGCGGATTGTATCAATTACGCAAAGGTAAATGGCCTGTTGTACGGCGAAGGAGGGAAAGTAATTGGTGTCCGCTGCGAGGACAAAGAAACCGGAGAAGAGTTTGAAGTAAAGTCCAGTTATGTAGTAAGCGCTGCCGGCCCCTGGGTAGACAAGCTGCGCAAAAAAGACGATTCGTTGAAAGGAAAGCGCCTGTTTCTGACTAAAGGCGTGCACATCGTCGTTCCACACGAACGCTTTCCCATCAGGCACTCTCTGTATTTCGATGTGCCGGATGGCCGGATGATGTTTGCCATACCGCGGCAGAGAACCACTTATATCGGCACCACGGACACCCCTTACGATGGAGACCCTGACCGGATCCCCATCAACCAGGAAGATGTGGACTACCTGCTGGAGGCCACCAACCACATGTTTCCCGGGGCCGGCCTTACCACCGCTGACGTCGAATCCAGCTGGGCCGGGTTGCGCCCCCTTATCTATGAAGAAGGCAAATCTGCCTCTGAAATGTCCCGGAAAGATGAAATTTTCGAATCTGAATCGGGGCTGATCTCCATCGCCGGAGGCAAACTCACCGGTTACCGCAAAATGGCGGAACGGATCACTAACCTGATCAACAAAAAATTCCGGGACAGCCACGGCAAAAGCTTCCGGGACAGCCAAACGATAAAGATCCCTTTAAGCGGCGGCCCTTTCCGGAATTCGGGCGAAGTCAACGCCTACCGGAAAACGGTAGAAAAACGCCTCAGCGGGCTGGGCCTAAACAGCTATTATGCCGACTATCTGGTGTCTAACTACGGCAAACAAACGGAGGAGGTCCTGGAGAGATTTCAGGCGTTAAACGACAGCCCGGAAGTGGCTCTGGCCAGAGCGGAGGCATGGTACAGCATCCACCACGAGCTGGCCCTCCACCCTATGGACTTTTTCAACCGGCGTTCCGGCAGGCTGTATTTCGGCCTCCCCGGCATCGAAGCCGTCCTGGAGACGGTGATGCAGGATTTTCAGTCTTATCTGCAATGGACGGACAGCAGGCTGAAAGAAGAAAAGGCCAACGTCCGGGAAGAGGTCCGGTGGGTTTCTGAGTTCGAATACTCCGCCCAGGCAGGCAAGGCTGTCTCCCCCTGATAAAATCAAGGCCAAATTCACAACGTAAAAACAGGAAATCAACTTTAAACGCTTATGGCAGAAAAACCCATAAAAAGCCCCTCTCCCGTGATGGTGAGGGAGGACAAAACCGTCACCGGAGAACGCTATGCCGATGTTTACTACGAGTACCGGCCCGACAAGGCCGTCGCCCAGTACCAGGAAAAGGACGATATCTTTGTTTATGAATCGGAAAACGGTTCGGCACTGAAAATAGAAGTGGTTTCAGAAAACGTTTTTCGTTTCCGCTATGCTCCGGAAGGGCATTTCGGGAACGGATTTTCCTATGCCATCGACCCTGCGGCGCGCCAATCCATTCCCCGGGTAACCATCGGAGGAGATGATACCCATTTTTTTATACATACCAATACGGTACTCTGCAGGATAGACAAAGAGAACCTGCGAATCAGCCTGTATGATGCAAACAGCCGGCAACTGATCTGTGAAGATGCCGAGCCTTACTACTGCCGCCGGACCATTCTCAGAGGCACTGGCCAGGTGAAGGTTACCAAAAAATCGCCGGTTGGCGAAGCCTACTTCGGGTTGGGAGACAAAACCTGCTCCGCCAACCTCAGGGGCCACAAGCTGGAAAACTGGAATACCGATTCTTTCTCCTTTAAAAAGGGCCAGGACCCTCTGTACCGAAGCATCCCTTTCTACTATGGGCTTCATCAGGGAATGGGCTACGGCATCTTTCTCAACAACAGCTTCCGGTCCCACTTCGATTTTGACAGCCAAAAGAATGGCGCCGCCAGTTTCTGGGCCGAGGGAGGAGAAATGGATTACTATTTCCTGTACGGCCCCGGCCTGATGGAGGTAGCCTCCCGGTACGCCTGGCTGACCGGCCGCCCGGAACTACCTCCGCTTTGGGCGCTGGGGTTCCACCAATGCCGCTGGAGCTACTATCCGGAAAGCAGGGTCATGGAATTGGCGAAGGAATTCCGGGACAGGCAGATCCCCTGCGACGCCATTTACCTGGACATCGACTACATGGACGGCTATCGCTGTTTCACCTGGAATAAAGAGCATTTTCCCAACCCTCCTGAAATGATCAGCAAGCTCCGGGATCAGGGATTTCAGACGGTGGCCATGATAGACCCAGGCATACGGGTTGACCCCAATTACCATGTTTACCGGGAAGGAATGGAAAGGAATGCCTTTGTCTACCGGTCTACCGGAGAACTCATGCGGGCGCCGGTCTGGCCACCGGATTGCGTATTTCCGGACTTCACTCACCCCGGCGTTCGCGAATGGTGGGGAAGGCTGTACCAGGGCCTGTACCAGGAAGACGGCGTCAGCGGCTTCTGGAACGACATGAACGAGCCTGCCGTTTTTAAGATAGATAACGCGACCTGCCCGGATAACGTCCTCCACCATTACGAAGGCATTCCCTGCGACCACCGCAAAGCACACAATATCTACGGGCAGCAGATGTCGAGAGCTACGTACGAGGGCCTTAAACGGCTCAGGCCGGATAAACGGCCGTTCGTACTTACCCGGGCAACCTTCAGCGGAGGCCAGCGCTTCGCTTCGGTATGGACCGGCGACAATGCCGCCACCTGGGAACATCTGCGCCTGGCCAACCTGCAGTGCCAGCGCCTCAGTGCTTCCGGTTTTTCTTTCGTCGGTACCGACATCGGAGGCTTCAATAAGCAGCCCGATGGTGAACTGTTCATCCGCTGGTTGCAGCTGGCGGTTTTCCATCCTCTTTTCCGCGTGCATTCCATGGGCAACAATATTGACGGCGCCGCCGAAGCGGAAGCCGAGATGGTTCAGGCGGCAGAACAGGAAAACCGCATGGACCAGGAACCCTGGTCATTCGGTGAGGAAAATACAGCCCTGGCTAAAGAAGCGATTGAACTTCGGTATGAATTGCTGCCATACATCTATACCGCTTTCTACCAAAATACCCGGAGCGGTGTCCCTGCCATCCGCAGCCTGTTCCTCTACAGCCAGGATGACCCGGCCGCCATCGAACGGGAAGATGAGTTCTTATTCGGAGACAGCCTCCTTGTAGCCCCTGTACTGGGCCCCGGCGTCAAATCCATCCGGGCATACCTTCCCAAAGGCAGATGGTACGGCTACTGGAGCGGAATTCTGTACGAAGGCAAACAACTGGCAACGTTCCAGGCTCTGCCAGGCCGGATCCCTGTTTTAGCCCGTGCGGGATCCGTAATCCCCAATTATCCCGTGCAGCAATACGTCGGGGAAAAGCAGTTCGATTCTGTTGCGCTCCGCGTTTACTATGGCGAGGGAAGCAGTGAATTGTACGAAGATGCCGGCGAAGGTTACGGCTACCAGAAAGAACAATTCAAACTCCGCAAGTTTACCGTTAAAGTTGATAATAACAATTTTTCCATAGGGCAGGAACAGGAAGGAGGTTACCGGAATACCTATGGCGCTTTCCAACTCACCGTATTCGGCCTTCCGTTCAAGGCAAAAAGTTGCCGGGTTGACGGGCAGGAGGCCAGCTTTGAACAGGAGGGAGGACAGTTAAAGGCTGAGGTTCCCGAAGGGTTTAAGGCCATCCTTTTCAAATAATATACGGCTGAAGGTGAAAACTGGTTGTCCGGTAAATTCATTCACTCATTCTCCATCACTCTACCTTGGGTTGCCACTGGATTTCTTCCGCCAGTTCATCGAGGAAACGCTCAAAAGTGATGAGGCCAACCGGAGCGAGGTGGTTGTTCACAATGGTTTTCTCCTGTCGGCCATCATTGAGGTAGATAATAGTTTGAGGCAGGTCGGCGATTGGCTTGCCCTTTTCGGGGTAGGCGCCACTCAGGCTGAAGAAATTGATATCCCGGGCTTTCTTCATTATCTGCTTAATGGCGCCGTCCGATACAGTGCCCAGATAGATACCCTGCCGGGGCACGTTTTTTTCTCCTTTGTACAAAGCCTGTCCGTTAGAGTAATACTGTATTTCATATACCGGGCAACGGCCGTAGCAGGGCGTATGCTTCAGGCTGGCAAAAAGGTGAGGTTCTGTCTTAGGCAGCAGCAGGGCACCTTCGGCGGCGGGTTGCTCTGGCCCGCCCGGAATAGTATCTACTGCTATAGGATCAATGTCAACGGACCGCTTGTCTTCCTGCCTGGCAGCGGGCTTGCGGCTGCAATCCGCCATCAGGAGGGCCACCAAAAGCAGTTGAAGTAGGATAACTCCTTTCATTCCAGAGTATTATCGCTTGCGTTTTTTCCGCTCTTGTGTTTCTTTTTGTTCTTGTATGCGCTGTTGCTCTTTCAGCGCTGCTTCCAGCCTTTGCTGAAATCCTCCCTTTTTCTTGGGTTTCTTCCGGTACTCTTCCAGCTCCCTTTCTATCTTTTCGTTGTCGATGATGTAATTCTTGGTCACAATTGTCTGTGCAATATTGAAGAGGTTACTGAAGAGCAGGTAGCACGTCAGCCCGGAAGCAAAGGTGTTGAAGAAACCGAGGAACATGATCGGCATGATGTACTGCATATACTTCATGGCCGGGTTGGCCGACATATCCATATGCCGGGTATTGTAGTAGGTGTAGATCAGGGTGGTGACTGCCCAGAGCAGGGTGAACAAGCTGATATGCGCCCCCATATTGAAGGGGAGCTCAAAGGGCAGGTTGAAAAACACATCGTAAGATGACAGGTCATCGGCCCAGAGGAAGCCGGCCTGCCGGAACTCGATGGAAGCCGGAAAGAAGCGATACAGCGCGAACCAGATCGGCATTTGCAGGACCATGGGCATGCAGCCCCCCAGAGGGTTAACCCCGAATTCCCGGTACAGCTTCATGGTTTCCATCTGCTGCTGTTGGGGGTCGTCCTTGAATTTGTCCTTCATGCCCTCCAGCCGGGGTTTCAGCGCGCCCATTTTGGACTGAGAGTACAGCATGCGGTACGTCAGCGGATAAAGCAAGAGCTTAACGATGAGGGTCAGGAAAAGGATGACTATTCCCTTACTTCCAATAAATGTGGACAGGAAGTTGAACAACGGGCGGATCACCCAGCGGTTGATCGTGCCGAAAATGCTCCATCCGAAGGGAATGATGTCCTGAAGGCTGTTGTCATAACTGGCAAGGCGCTCAAACTCGTTCGGCCCGACGAAGAGGTCCATCGAAAAAGATTCGCTCTGGTTGTGGTTATACGGCAGGCTGATCTCGGAGACCAGCAGTTTCAGGTCTTTGGCCTCTTCGGGCAGCATCTTGGTTTCCAGGACCGCCGAATTGAAGGCTTGTTCCGCGATCAGGGAGCTGTTGAAGAACTGGTTGGCGTTGGAAACCCACTTCACCCGTTGGTTCTGTACCTCTTCGACATCATCGGAAGTACAGGAACAATAGTCCGGGTCTTCTTCAACCGGCTTGAAGTACACGGTGGAATAGCGCCGCTCGTACAGCGTATTCTTTTCCAGCTTACTCAGGTAGTTGACCCAGTTGAGCTTCAGTTCATCGGCATCCTGACGGATCAGCGTATTGAGGTTTTCGAAACGGAGGTCGTAATCGATATTGTAAGTGTCATCGGCGATGCGGTATTCCTGTTCGAAGTATCCACCGTTATCGGCAGTGGCCCGGAAAATTACGGACCTGTCATCGGCTTTTACCACATCAAAATAAAGGCTGCCGGTATTGACGCCACCGGTGGGCAGGTTGGCGATGGGGAAGAAATATTCGAACTTATTTTTCTCGTCTTCAAGCAGGGAAAGGGGCACTTTCTTCTCCTTACCGTCTTCTCCTTCCACCACTTTATAGTGTTTTTTCAGCAGTACTTCCTTGATCCGCCCTCCCTGGCTGGTGAAGGATACTTTGAAAAGCTCATTTTCGAGCGCCACCTCCTGCGCCTCGCCCGATGCTGCCCCGGAAAAGGGCCCGAAAGCCGACTGCCGGCGCAAGACTGCGAGAGAATCGTCTTCTGTTTCAACCACCTCGAGTTGAGTGGCGGTATCCTTTTCCACCTTCTGGAGGTTTTCCTGCAATTGCTGGACCGTTTCTATCGAATCCTGCCGGCGTTGTTGCTCCTGGATCTCTTCTTCTGTCGGTTGCATCATTTGTTGCCAGACGAGCAACAAAATAAAAATGAGCGTTAAGCCAATTATTGTATTTCTATCCATCAATTCAGCTTTAGGAAAAAGGAAACAGGCTGAAATAACAGCCGGAGGAGAAGCACTCCCCCTCCTGCGTTTCTATCCCTATTTTATTGTAAATCAATACCTTGCAAAGAAAAAAGATGAAAAAAAACCCCACTTTCTTTGCAAAGCACCGCAAAGGTACAATTTTGTAAGTTGATACCGTAATCCGAATAGATGATAATTGTTCAGGCTTCGACGAAGGGGAGCTTTACCGGGATGTGGCTTTTATTGAGACGCGCTCCGCACTATCTACCCGCCCAGAATAGGCTTTCAGCCCGGCTTCCAGACAATCCATAGCCTTTTGGAGAGCTTCTGAGTTGAGTACATAAGCGATCCTGACTTCGTCTACCCCATGCCCCGGGGAAGCATAGAACCCCTCGCCCGGTGATAGCATAACTGTGGCTCCATTCAGGTCGAACTCCTCCAGCATCCACCGGCAGAAGCGCTCCGCACTGTCGATCGGGAACCTGGCAAAGCAGTAAAAAGCACCGCCGGGGCAATAACTAACCACCCCATCCATCCGGCTAAGCCGGTCATAGGCCACGTCCCGGCGACGGGTATACTCCGCTTTAACTTCCTCCATATAGTTTTCTTCCATATCGAGCGTCGCCTCTGCCAGGATCTGCCCCAGGCCGGGAGGGCTGAGCCGCAGTTTGGCATAACGGGTGGCTGCATCCAGAACAGCCTTGTTGCGGGTGACCAGGGAACCAACCCGGGCTCCGCAGGCGCTGTAGCGCTTGGAGATGGAGTCCAGCATAATGACGTGATCTTCAACGCCTCTGATGTTCAGAGCGGAAAAGAATTCATTGCCGTCGTAGCAGAACTCCCGGTATACTTCGTCGACGAAGAGGAAAAGGCCGTAGTTACGACACAGTTCCGCCAGGCCTTCGAGCGATTCCCGGGAATAAAAGCAACCGGTAGGGTTATTGGGGTTGGTAATGAAGATGCCTTTCGTATCGGTGGTGATCTTTTTCTCGAAAGCGGCTGTATCGGGCAGGTTGAAACCATCTTCGATATGGCAGGTTACCGGCCGGATGCGCACGTCGGCGATCTGTGCGAAACCGTTGTAATTGGCATAAAACGGCTCCGGGACGATCACTTCATCTTTGTGGTCGAGGCAAGCCAGGAAGGCGAATTGAATAGCCTCCGAGGCGCCGGTAGTGACGATAATTTCATCTGCACTGACCTCGATGCCAAATTTGCGGTAGTAGGCCGTCAGCTTTTTCCGGTAAGACGCCAGGCCCGTAGCGGGGCTGTACTCCAGAACCTTCATATTGGTGGCGCGGACCTGCTGAAGGGCATAAGCCGGAGTCTCGATATCCGGCTGGCCGATATTCAGGTGGTAAACATGCTTGCCTGCTTCCTTCGCTTTGTCTGCAAAGGGAATCAGTTTTCGGAATGGCGACATGGGCACATTTTCGCCCCGTTTGGAAATCGAAGGCATCGCTTGTCAGTTTACAGTTTACAGGAAATCGGGGCCCAAGATAGGCTAATTTCCAACGGCTGTAAAGCTTTGCCCGATTAAGATTTTTCCATTTTCCGGAATCTAACTCTCCTCACTCAACATAAATTCCAGCGAAGAAAATGCCTCTTCCGGCGCTTTTTCCGACACTTTGATATTACTCATCCCGCGTTCTCCCCGGCTGCTGCTGAGCATGATCTTCCCGTATCGGCTATAATCATCCCAGGGACTGATAAAGGCCGGCTCTTCATCACTGGCTTTTGAAAAGTAGGCCCACTGGCGGACGAGGTAGCTGTCGGTATCTACATAAACATGGTATTTGTTTTCCGGTGTGTCCCCGACTTCCTCAAAAGTGAGCTGAAGTTTATAAGCAGCCTCCCGGGCCTGGGTAGTATCCCGGCCCAGGTATTTGAGCGTAACTCCGGAGTCTTTTAGCTTGAAAGGCATCACCAGCCAGTAGGAGTCGTTGATCCAGATACTTTTTGCACTGTCCATACGGGCCTTAAGCGTATCGGGGTTTTCCACAACCTGGCCTTTCTCCAGTGCTTTCCCGGAAAGGTTGTAGATGTTGACGATATAGATCGTACTATCGGCGGGGATCTCAATGCGAACGTCGCCTGTAAATTTATCCCACAGCAAAGTTCGGCGCCCAAAGAAAGTCCACTGCAGAAAACGGGTATTATCCCAGGCCCTGCGGCCGCCCATGGCTATCATCACCGAATCGGCAATGGAAATGGCGCGTTCATCGGAAGCGCCGGCATTGAAGCCTTTGGCAGGGGGATTGATTTCCGTAGTTTCCGCCTCTTCCTCCTGTCCGGAAGTGTTTTCCGGCGAAGAGGACCGGCAAGCCCAAAGAGTTATGGCGAACAACAATAATCCTATCGTTTTTTTCATGATAACAGCTTTGTGCAGCCAAACAGCCGGCCTGGAGCTTCTGTTCGGGGAGGAGCCGCTTTCCCTGCAGGAAAAAGCGGCTCCTTACAGTATGGTTGTGGCAGGAGCTTACTCTGAGCTTGCCGAAGGGGAACTCAATCAACCACTTCTCCCCTATTCCTTTCCTCCCTTGAGCCGGTCCTGCAGTTCCTTCAGTTCATCCCATTTACCTTCACTGGCCAGCTTTGCCTGCCGGGGCCAGGTGTCGGGAACGGCCAGGCGATAGCGTTCGCCGGCATCTTCCAGGACTTTTTTGAGCCGGTCTACGGGAGCGGCGGCAAGTTCCGCCCAGGTGTGAATGCCGGCGGCGTTGAGCAGGCCTTCGATCTTGGGGCCAATACCCTCGACGAGCTTCAGGTCGTCCTGCTTGACTTTGCCCAGTGGGGTGGCGAAAACCATACCACCCAGGTTCCTGGCCTTAGGCTTATCTTCTTCCTGAGCCTTCTCCTGCCCTGCTTCTTCCGCTCCGCCCTGCGCTGCCTCATGCTCTGCTTTCAGCCGGTCGAACTTGCCCTGGATCACCGATTTATCCGCCTCGCAAATGCGTAGCTTCCGCTTGAGTTCTTCCATTTCCTTGGTGGTTTCTTCATGCTGGTATTTCAGGCTCATGAAGTCCTTCTCCATAGTGGTCAGGTTGGTTTTCAGGCGGGCATTCTCCTCTTCCAGTTCCCTCAGGCGCTTACGGTTGCTGAATAAGAGGGCGCCGAGCAGAAAGCCCAGCAGGAAGGCCAGAAGCGAGAGGATAAGCCACCACAGCCAACAGGGTTCCAAAGCGGCCAGCAATAAGGTGTTATCTGTATTCATGTCTTGGTCAGTTTTTTGTTTTGCAATGGATTATTGTTTTTTGATCAGGCGAACCTCCACGCGGCGGTTCTCATGCCGCCCTTCATCCGTATCATTGGATGCTACGGGCTGAGACTCCCCTTTGGAGATGGTTTCCACCTGATCGGGAGCGGCCCCACGGCGAACCAGGATGCGTTTGATGGCCTGGGCGCGCTCCATACCGAGGCGCTGGTTGGCCTCATCCTCTCCCACATTGTCCGTATGGCCGGTAAGGGTTACCTTTTCCCCGGTCTCTTTTACCCGTTCGGCCAGTTTTTCCAGGTATTCATCCACTTTGGGGTCGTATTCTTTTTCCGTTGATCCGAATGGGAAACGCATGATGATCCGGTCGTCGAGCTCTTCCACGGTCTCAGCAACCTTTTCTTCTGGTTCAATCCAGTCAAATGCCGAGGCGGAGAAGGGGTTCTCCCGCATGCCTTCCGCATCATCCATTGTCCGTGCGCGGATCCTCACCCGGCCGTCGGGCAGGGCGTCACCGAACAGGGCGCGGATCTGTTCTGCCCGGGCAAAGCCCAGGTTGTCGAACCCCGCTGGTTTGGGCTCGCCTTCAAAGTACATGCCCGTGATTTCCAGGATGTTGTTGTCTTTCATGCCTGCCAGGACCACCTGCCGGAGGCTGTCGAAATTTTCATTGGTGTAAGCTTTGGGATCCGACCATTTAAAATAAACCGGATACCTCGGGATGGCCGCCACGGCTGAATCCGGTGACGGGCTCACCGCTCCGGTGGTGGCTTCGCCCTGATCTCCACAGGCAAAACAGAGCTCATCTCTGCACCCGTTATAAGTGAGCAGAAAATAGAGCAACCACACCACAAAAGCGATCAATAGTCTTAAGGGTAGGGACATATTTCGTTTTGTTTTGGTGAACAATTGGCAAAACTGAAATACTGCCGGGCGTATAAACAATAATGCCAACCGGCAGTTTCCGTATAAAATTAAGGATTAAATCAGTAATCACAACAAAACGTTTTCCAATATTTCCTCATACCAAAAAAAATAAGGAGGTATCTTTTGCCACTGCATCAAACTTTCACTCCGTTCATTCATTTATGTAAGTGTAGTTTCCGGCAAGAAAGCAGAAAAAACGGCGATCTTCGGTTTTTGTAAAGAACAAAATCAGCCGTTCGCCAGTATAATTGAATTCACTGCTTACTTTTATTATTTTTGCAGGAATTTTGAAGCGCATAAACCACAATTACTATGTTCGATAGCTTAAGCGAAAGGCTTGAAGGTGCATTCAAGACGCTGAAGGGAGAAAGCAAGCTCACTGATATCAACATTGCTCAATCTGTGAAAGAGATTCGCCGTGCGCTGGTAGCCGCGGATGTCAACTACAAGATTGCCAAGGAATTTACCGATAAAGTAAAGGAGAAAGCCCTGGGGCAGGAGAACGTGCTCAAATCGGTCAAGCCCGGCCAACTCATGATCAAGATCGTCAACGACGAACTGGTGGAACTGATGGGAGGCACCGCTGCTGATATCAACCTCAAGGGCAAACCCTCCGTTGTACTCGTCGCCGGCTTGCAGGGTTCCGGAAAAACCACTTTCTCCGGAAAGCTGGCTTACCACCTCAAAAACGAACGCAAGAAAAGCCCCCTGCTGGTAGCCTGCGACGTTTACCGGCCCGCGGCCATCGACCAGCTTTCCGTGATCGGTGAGCAGGTGAAAGTGCCGGTATATAAAGAGCCTGAAAATAAAAACCCGGTGGAGATCGCCCTCAAGGGTATTGCTCACGCCCAGGCCCACAACCACGATGTCGTGATCGTGGACACTGCCGGCCGCCTCTCTATCGACGAGGAAATGATGACGGAGATCGCCAACATCAAGGAAGCGATACAGCCCAACGAAACGCTCTTTGTCGTAGACTCGATGACCGGGCAAGACGCCGTCAATACCGCCGAGGCCTTCAACGAACGTATCGACTACGATGGGGTCGTACTGACCAAACTGGACGGTGATACACGCGGCGGCGCCGCCCTGTCGATCAAGTACCAGGTAGGCAAACCCATCAAGTTTGTCAGTATGGGGGAAAAGATGAACACCCTGGATGTCTTTCACCCCGACCGCATGGCCAGCCGTATCCTCGGCATGGGCGACATCATCTCCTTCGTGGAAATGGCGGAACGCCAGTTCGACGAAGAGCAGGCCAAGAAACTGGAAAAGAAGATCAAGAAAAACAAATTTGACTTCAACGACTTTCTCGAGCAGATCGGCCAGATCCGCAAAATGGGTGACATCAAGCACCTGATGAACATGATCCCGGGGATGAGTAAAATGACGAAAAACCTGGACATCGACAACAGCGCCTTCAACAAGGTGGAAGCCATCATCTTCTCCATGACCCCGCAGGAACGCGCCAACCCCGAACTCATGAACATGAGCCGTAAACAACGGATCGCCGGAGGCTGTGGCCACAGCATTCATGAGGTCAACGCCTTCCTCAAGCAATTCGACCAGATGCGCAAGATGATGCATAAGATGAGTAAAATGCCCGGCATGGGAATGGGCGGCAACGCTTCTGGTGGCGCCGCAAAGCGCAAAAGCCGCCGCCGAAGGAGGTAAGTGGCCGGACAATATTAAATAAAGTATCGTTCGCGAGAGGCTGTGCCTCGATGCGGCACAACTTGCATGTCTTTCTCCGGCTGCCGTAGCTTTATGCGAAGACATGCCCATTGGCGCCCGAGGCCGGGCTGTCGGGGTGCAATTTTCTATTGCGCTCGGACTTGAGCCCGGTTTTATACTTAATTAATTATTGCCCGCCTACTTAAAGGCACTTTACCGGCGTAGTGTTTTGGCCGGAACGCGGATAAAGCGGATAAAGAAGGATCGGCACAGGCCAGGCAACCGGCCAACGAACCCGGGCATGCCTCGCCTCTCCGCTTCATCCGCGTTTTTTTTCGCCGGGATATACCAGCAACTGAACCCAGGCGTTTTCAAACAAACTCAAGCAACTGCAATGAGAAACCTACTCAGCCTGTTCGTCCTTTTCCTCCCTCTTCTGATTTTTACCCAGCCTTCCGAGCCGATCCCGGTGGACACCAGCGTCAGAATGGGCATGTTGCCCAACGGAATGCACTATTATATACAGCATAATCAAAAGCCGGAAAACCGGGCGGAACTGCGCCTGGCCGTTCACGCCGGCTCCCTGCAGGAGGACGAAGATCAACTGGGCCTGGCTCATTTTGTAGAACACATGGCCTTCAACGGTACCAGGCACTTCGAAAAGAACGAACTGGTCAACTACCTGGAAAAAACGGGAACCCGCTTTGGAGCCGACCTCAACGCCTACACCAGTTTCGAAGAGGCCGTCTACATGCTGCAGGCCCGTACCGACAGCCTGCCCCTGCTGGAGAAAGGGCTCCTCATTATGGAAGACTGGGCGGGCGCCATCAGTTTCGAGCCCGAGGAGGTGGACAAAGAACGCGGCGTGGTTGTCGCAGAATGGCGCACCCGGCTGAGCCCCGACCAACGGCTTCAACAGCAGTACTTCCCCGTTTTGTACAAAGGCTCCCGCTATGCCCAGCGTATGCCTATCGGCGAGCCCGGGATCATAGAAAGCGCCGATTACGAAACCATACGGCGGTTTTATGAAGATTGGTACCGGCCGGAACTGATGGCCTTCATCGCCGTCGGTGATTTCGACGTGGAGTGGATGGAGAAAGAGGTGATCAGCCGGTTTTCCACTTTGCAGAACCCAGAACCGGCCCGGCCCCGCAGGGACTACGAAGTCCCGGGGCATGCCGAAACCCTTTCTGTAATCGCTACGGACAGGGAGGCCGCTTTCACAACCGTACGCGTCATATACAAGCACCGGGAAAAGCCGGTTAGAACGGTGGAGGATTACCGCCGTGAACTGGCCCATAACCTTTACAACCGGATGCTGAACGCCCGGATGGTGGAAGTACAGATGCAGCCTGACCCTCCGTTTACCTTTGCCTATTCCGGCTATGGAAGCGATGTAGGAAACCTGGGCGCCTATACGCTCTACGCTTTTGTGAAAGAAGGAGGAGCCGTTGAAGGGATCAGCGCAGTCCTCAGGGAGACTTACCGGGCAGCGCAGCACGGGTTCACGCCAACCGAACTGGCCCGGCATAAGGCAGACCTGCTGCAAAATGCAGAGAATGATTATAAAGAACGTGAGAAAACACAGTCCGGCAGCCTGGCCAGCCGATATATATACCACTTTCTGGACCAGAACCCCATACCGGGGCCGGAACAGCGCCTGCAATTATACCGTGAGCTGTTGCCAACCATTACCCTGGAAGACATCAACCCCCTGCCCCGCCAATGGCTTTCCGACAGCAACCGCGTAGTGATCGTCACCGGGCCGGAGAACGAAGAAGTGCCCCTACCCGACGAAGGCGAGATGCTGGCCCTGCTGGAATATTTCGATACCCTGGCGCTGGAACCCTATGTGGATGAGGTAAGCGACGCCCCCCTCTTCAGCAAGTCCCTGCAACCCCGGCCCATCAGCGAAATAAGGCAGTTGGACAGCCTGGGGATCACGGTGATCAGGTTGTCCAACGGTGTAGAAATATACCTTAAACCCACCGACTTTCAGAATGACGAGATCCTCATGTCGGCATTCAGCCCGGGCGGACATTCCGTCTACGGCCTCGACACCTATTACAGCGCCTCCAGTGCAGCAGCCATCGTCGACCAAAGCGGCCTGGACAGTTTTTCTCTGCCGGTTCTGCAAAAAAAGCTCGCCGGCAAAACCGTAAGCGCCGGCCCTTACATCAACGAATTGTTTGAGGGAATAAGCGGAAGAAGCGACGCCGAGAGCCTGGAAACCATGCTCCAACTGGTTTACCTCTATTTTACGGAACCACGCCGGGACTCCGCCGCCTTCCTGTCTTACCTGTCCCGTCAGGCCTCTATCTTCGAAAACATGATGGCCAATCCTTACTATTACTATGCCGACATCAAAAACCAGGTCAAATATCAGGGGCACCCCCGCCGGCAGATCACGGGCCTGGAAAGCCTCAAAAAAATAAACCTGGACGAAGTGATGCGCACCTACCGCGACCGTTTCGCCGACGCCGGAGATTTCACCTTCATTTTTGTCGGCAATTTCGGCCCGGAAGAACTGGCTCCCCTTCTGGCAACCTATCTGGGCAACCTGCCTGCAGGTGGCAGGCAGGAGTCCTGGAAAGACGTCGGCGCCGGCCTGGCCGAAGGGCATATCGATACCACCGTCGTCCGGGGGCAGGCGCCCAAAGCGCTGGTAGAGATGAACTACCACGGCCCTTTTGAATATGAAAGCCTGCAACGACACCATTTTTACTCTATGGTAGCTGCTCTCCGCATCCGCCTGCGGGAGGCCATGCGCGAGGATAAAGGAGGTGTTTACGGGGTAAATGTCAATGGCATCGCCCTTCCTTATCCCGATCCCCGTTATCGCATTACGCTTTCCTTTAATACGGAGCCGGAGCGCACCCAAGAACTTATTGCTACCGCCAAAGCAGTCATCGACAGCCTGCAACGCCACGGAGTGGATGATGAGGTACTGCAAAAGGTACAGGAAACCCAACGCCAGAACCGCATCAAAGGATTAAAGGAGAACCGGTACTGGCTGGGGCAGATGAGCACGCGCCTGCAATATGGCATCGGGCTGGAAGGAATACTGCTGGAACGGTATGAGCCTTACATTGAAGCGTTAACGGCAGAGGATATTCAAAATGCTGCCCAGCGTTATTTCCGGGAGGATAATTTTATTCAGGTGGTGTTGATGCCGGAGGAGTAACAGGGCGACAGAATAGCAGGATTAAAAGGATTTATGGGATCAGGACATGCTCAACCTGCCGGGTTCTCAGCCAGGCGTTAGATCAGTGAACCCGGCAGTGTTTGTTGAAGATGGTAAAAGATCCTGTGTTTGATCTATCAAAGTGAGACTACTGCCGTTTGATCTCTACGATCTCTACCCGCCGTTCTCTGGCAGCGTCAGGGTGGTAGATAGAATTACGCAGGTCATCGAGGGCGTCGCTGACGGTGGCGGCAGCTTCGGCCTCTCCGAAGGGGCGCTCGGAGATGATGAGCTTACCGTTTTCCAGAAAGGGCCGGAAAACCCCATCCTTATAGGTTTGGAAATGATTGCGCACGCTGCTGATGCGGCGCTTACTGAGGGCCAGGTTGTAATCGCTTTTAGCGCGGGGGCTGGTGTAGCCTTTGAGGAAGATCTCCACCTGCTCGCCGGACTGCAACCGCTGCAGGAGGATCTCGGAAAAGCGAAGCAGAAAATCATAGCCCTTCCGGGCCTCTTCCTCGAAGAATTCCTCAACGGCGTAGGTTGCTTCTTCTTTTCGCTCTCCTTCGAGCGGTTCGGCAAAGGTTTGGAGATAATCGTCGCGGCGGGCATAGTAATCCTCGTAGGTTTCGCCATACGTTTTCCTGGTGCTGGTGCGGCGAGTGCGGCGGTCCGGCTCGTCATTGTCGAAATAAAGGGCCAGAGGCAGGAAATCCTCCAGGCGGGTGGGGATGTCCGGTTCCAAAACCGGCATTTCCGGTTCCGGGGAAGGCAATGTGGCGACAGAAGGCGTATCAGCGGAAGGAACGGGCTCCTCCGGAATAGGCTCGAAATAGTAAATGTCATTGCAACAGGCCTTATTGGCGTCATCCAGGTAGAAAGAGCCGGGGCGATTTGAAGAGAGGTACCCCGTGGCGCCATCTCCATTCAGGAAGTAATAGATGTCGTTATAACTGGAATTTACCGGGGCGCCCAGGTTTTTGGGCGATTCCCAGGCCTGCCTGTGGCGGGAATGGAAGACGTCGAACCCACCCAGGCCTGGATGACCGTCTGAGCTGAAGTAGAGGGTTTGAGAAGGGGTGTGGAAAAAAGGAGTGATATCATCGAATTCCGTATTCAACCCCTCCAGGAGGGCGGGGGTCCCAAAAGCATTTTCGCCCTCCTCCACTTTTACCCACCACAGGTTGAGCCCACCCTGCCCGCCGGGCTGATCGGAAGCAAAAAAGAGCACTTCCGCCTGAAGGACGGAATCGTATCCGATGCCGGGTTGGGTGGAAGTGTGGTTCGGTTTGTTGACCGTCTCCGGCAGCTTTACTGCCCGGGAGCTCCATCTGCCGCGTTTGTCTTTATTGTAGTAATAAATGGCGCAGCGTATCTCGGTGGCGTTGACGTAATCACAGCGGGTAAAGTAGATACGGCTGCCGTCGAGGCTGTAGGCGGTATGTGCGGTGTGCAGGTTGTCATCGTTAAAACCCCGCCGCAGAGGACGCCCCCGGCCGCTGCCCCGCTGATAAAGCACCTTGGTGATCATCCGCTGTGGCCGATAGTCATCCTGCTCTTTTTCATAACGAAAGGAAGAGTACAGCAGCGTATCGCCCTTGTAATAGGGTGCGAATTCCGAATAATCGGTATTCACCTTTCTTCCCAGGTTCTCGATTTTTATGCGCTCCGGTTCCCGGGCCGTTTCCCTGGCCCAATCGCAGGTTTTCACCTCTTCCCGGGCTTGTGCAGCATAGGGCTCCGTTACCCCCGCTCCGGCCAGGTAGGCCTGAAAATAGGCTTTGGCCTCATCGTACTTCCCCAGGCTCTTTTTCACCTCGCCCAGCCGGTAAGTGGCCAGCGGGAAACGGCCGGCATCTTTGCTCTCCACCACCTTGCCATAGTATTCTTCGGCCAGCTCAAAGGCGTAGAACCGGCGCGCTATTTCCGCATACTGATACTGAATGCCGGTGTTGTTCGGCTGGAACTCCAGAGCGGCGCCGTAATGCTGCAGAGCGGCGTTGTAGTCCTTCTTATCCATGGCCTCTTCGGCCGCTTTCACGTAAGCCTTGAAAGACTGGCTAATGGCTGGGGTGAGCAGAGCTGCCAGCAATAAGCATATTGGAAAGCAAAGTAGTGTTCTGATCATATTCTCACTGATAAGTTCAGCCATCCGGGCATTACAAACTCATCGTTAAGCCCTCCTGCAGAGTGAGTTTGTAATGCCCGGATCAAAAACTCAAAATATTGGGCATGCTTTAAATTCCTTCGGCGGTTTGACGTGGCTGATGACATACTGCACCGAAAACTCCGGCCCGCCGTTCCGGTTGGTAGCGGCGATAAAGGGCGAGGCGTTGACATCATAGCTCAACCCGAAGCGCCAGTTTTTAAAGAATACGCCCAGGTAGGCCACCACCGCGTCACTCAGGCGGTAACCGGCGGACAGCTGCAACGCCAGCTCCCTGCCCTTTTCCCGGCTGAGGTGGTACCGCCCGCCCGCCATACCGATGATCTCCTGGTAAGTACCCTGCCGCTGGCCCAGGAGGTTGACGGCCAGGTCCCATTGCTCCGCCATTTCCAGTATTCCTGATGCGTGAACGTTGAAAAGCGGGGGCACTTCCACATTTCCATCGCCAAGAAATGAAAGGGACGGCTGGTTCAGGTGGGTGGCGCCCAGCCCCGCCCAGGCGCGGGTGCGAGTATCTTCCGGCTGGTAGAACCAGTTGAGGCCGGCGCCCAGGCTGAAATATCCGGAGGCGGTGGAAGCGAATGACTCGGCAGTAGGCGCCCCGGGATCGAAAAAATTATCGGTGAACTGGTCGGCAAAATTGAACTGGCCCGGTTCCAGGGCGCGCTGGCCGAAGCGCAGCTGGAGGCCGGCGGAGAGTACATGCTCATCGGCCGCTTTCCAGTTGAAGGCGCCATGAAGGGCCAGTTGAAGCCAGCTCAGGGACGCGTCGCCCGCCTGGTCGTAGGTGAAAGCGCCGCCCAGGCCCAGCCAGTTGTCACCCAGCCACGGCTGGAAAACTTTCTGTTCGTAAGTGCCGAAGAGCGTCTCGTAAGGAACCGGCACGCTGCCCCATTGGTTGCGGTAAATAGCGCCGAACCGCTGGTCTTCGTCAAAAGCGCCGGCCAGGGCAGGGTTGAGAGACAGGGGAGCATTAAAAAATTGAGAAAAATGCACGTCTTGTCCTGACAGGGGCAGCTGACAAAAACACAGCAGAAAAAGGATACTCTTAACCATCAAAAAAAAAGTTCGATGATTGTAAAAAATTGCGCAGCTTGGAAGCCTGGTAGAGGCTGAAAACAAGCAAATTCTTGCAATCTCAAAGGGAGAACTTTTTTTTTGATCAGTATCAGGATGTAGAATTCTGGACAATACGTTTAAATTTGTTCTGATCCAAGATAGGAGAAAGTTCGGAACTTTCGAAACGAATAATTTTCCTGTATTGGATCTTGACTGTTTCACTGCATACCCAAACTATGAGCATCGACAACAGGCCGCTGTTAAAGGTAGGCATCACCGGTGGGATAGGAAGCGGCAAAACCACCGTCTGCAAGGTTTTTGAAACCCTGGGCATACCGGTGTATTATGCCGATGGAAAAGCTAAACAGCTGATGGTCAGCGACCCCCGGCTGGTGGCGGGCATCAAGGCCATGTTTGGCCCGAAATCTTATCTCCGGGACGGCGCCCTCAACCGCCCCTTCATTGCACAACAGGTATTCAGCAATGACGAAAAACTGAAGCAGCTCAACGCGCTGGTGCATCCTGCCGTCGCCGAAGATGCCGAGCGCTGGCACCATGCGCAGGAAAACGTGCCTTACACCTTGAAGGAGGCCGCCCTCCTGTTCGAGAGCGGCAGCTATAAACAGCTGGATAAGCTGATCACCGTGTCCGCTCCCGAAAAACTACGCATTCAGCGGGTCATGGAGCGCGACGGTGTCAGCGCCGAGGAGGTGCGCGCCCGCATGAAAAAGCAAATGCCCGAAGAGGAAAAGGTAAAACGCTCCGACTTCGTCATTTATAACGACGGGGAACACTTTCTGATCCGGCAGGTGCTCGACATCCACCGGGCCCTGCTGGCCATAACCGAAACGCTATGAGTACTGTACAGGGCCGGGAAACCGTCATCACCGAGATCAAAACCTTCGAACAATTCAGCCGCAACGGCGCTTCTCTGAAAAACTGCACCCTGCAGGCCCTTGACTTTATCGGCAAACAGGTCGACTGGATGAAGTTCGAGATCGAGAACACGACCTTCCTGGGCTGCAAGCTGAGCCTGGATGAAGAGATCCTCCTGCGAAAACAGGGGGCCTATATTTACACTGCCCCCCCTACCCTGCCCTACAACCCCTTCCGCCGCGGCCTCTATACCTGGCAGGAACTGATGGAAGGGTTCGACGAAGAAGAAGATCAAAGCACCGACCTGCAGATCTACCGCCATTTTTCCGCCAACAAATTCAACCCCAACATCAACGAGGCGCTCTGGCAACGCATCCACGACCACTCCATCGACGACGCCCTGCGCAACCTGCTGTCCTTTGACCACGATGGCATGACCGAACGCCCCTGCGTTGGCTTCATGGGCGGCCACAGCACCCGCCGCGATGACCTTTTCTACAAAAAAACGGCCCTAACGGCCAAGCTGCTGGCGGAAAACGGCTATTTCATCGTCTCCGGCGGCGGCCCCGGCATCATGGAAGCCACTAACCTGGGGGCTTACTTTAAGGGAAAAGAAGAAGCCGCCCTGCTCGACGCCATCAGCATGCTGGAAAAAGCGCCCCACTACAAAGACAAGGGCTACCACCGGCAGGCCCTGGAAGTGCTGGACAAGTACCCGGACGGCGCCGAAACCCTCGCCATTCCCACCTGGTTCTACGGCCACGAGCCCAGCAACCTCTTCGCCTCTCACATCGCCAAATACTTCTCGAACAGCATCCGGGAAGATACCCTACTGGCCATCAGCCTGTACGGTATCGTCTGCGCCCCCGGCAGCGCCGGCACCACCCAGGAGATCTTCATGGACGCCACCCAGAACCACTACGGCACCTTCAACTACTACAGCCCGATGGTCTTCCTGGGGCGGCAACGGTATGAAATAGACACTTTGATCTTCCCCCTGCTCAAACAGCTGGCCTGGGGAAGAAAGTACTACGACCTGCTTTTTGTAACGGATGAGCCGGAGGAGGTGCTGGGGTTTTTGAAGGGGCATCCGCCGATCAAAGTGTAAAAGTGTGTATGTGTAAAGGAGTCGTAGTGTGGCCCCTACCTTCAAACATATACATTTGCCCACTGCTTTTACCTCCTGCCATTCTACCAAATTACAAGCTTTTCCAGCCACACCCTTTCCCGTTCTTCCAGGCGCAGCAGGTAGATGCCGGGCGGCAGGGCAGGCAACTGCAGAGCGTATCGGTATCCTCCATCCCCGGCCTGGTATTCAGCTCTTTCGGCATGCGGGCAGGCAGCCAGGGCGGCCCCGTTCAGGTTGAAAAGCACGGCGCGAAGCAGGGGCGCCGGCCCCTCCAGCCACAGCACGCCTCGGGCGGGGTTGGGGTAACAGCGCCAGGCCCGCTGCCCGGCTTCGGCGGTATTGCTGAGGATGTCGAGCTGCACCCGCACTATGCTGTCGCAGCCGTTGGCTGCCGGATAATAATGCAGGAGCAGGGTGTCTGCTTCGTACACGGCGCCCTGGTAGGGCTGGCCGGGCTGCAGGGTGACGGTAGTATCCACATAAATGTCTGCCTGCTCGGCGAGCAGGAGCTGCACGGTGCTGTCGCAGCCCTGGCCGGTGAGGTAGTGGAAAAGTACTGGCCAGGGCCGGAAAGCAAGCTGTCCCCCCAGTAGAAGTGCTCTCCCTGGCAGAAGAAGGTATCCACTTGCCGGGTATAGGCGGGCCAGTGGCTGAAATTCACGATCACCGTACTGTCGCAGCCCTGGCTGGTGAAGTAATGGAACCGGTACTCGCCGGGAGCGGCCAGCAGGCTGTCCTGCCACAATAGGGCCTTCCCGGGGCAGGCTGCCGTGTCAAGGGCGGTGGTGGCGTCTTCGTACTGGCTGATGTTCAGAATTACCAGGCTGTCGCAGCCCTGGGAGGTGATGTAGTGCAGTTCCAGCGCCCCTGCGGTGGTGAACAGGCTGTCGCCCCAGGCCAGGGCGCCTCCTTTGCAGAAGCCGGTGTCCACTACCGAAATAATAACGGGGCAGCCGACGGTGGCCACGGCCCGGCTCGGGCAGCCCCCCGCCGTCCCGTGGGAGTAATTGTAGGGCGTGACGGTGACGTGAAGCTGTGCCCCGGGAGGCAGGGGCTGGGTGAACTGGTAAAAAGTATCCAGGCCCACGTCGGTGCGCGGCAGCACCTCCTGCCCGCCGGGCGTGGCGCCCACCTGTAAGTAATAGCCTTCGAAGCAACCTTCAGCCCGGCTCCAGCGCAGCTCCGGCTGCAGGCCCAGGCAGCTGTCGGCGGGCAACAGCAGGGCCGGGCCGCAGGCGGGCGGGCGGGCGCGGTAGCGGTAGACTTTGGCGGTGACCGTCGATAGGCCAAAGCCAATTGTGTCATTTAACACGGCCAGCTTGCCCATATAATCAAAAGGCGGAAAATTTATTTGCTGCTGCTGCCAGCCCAGGCCTCCATCGGAGGAATACAACATCCCTGGATTGCTAGCACTAGGGATGCTTAG